>NZ_PQIA01000140.1 GCF_003385235.1 Amycolatopsis circi
CGTAGTAGCGCGCCCCTGCTTCCTGGCTGCGCTGCCGGAAGAACTCGACGTCCAGCTCCGCTGCGGCCATCCAGTCGGTCGCGTAGAACTCCCGGACGTCGGCATCCGTGCTGCCCTCGCGCAGCGCGTGCTGCGCCGCCAGCCGCACCTGCTCCCCCGGGTCGTTCTGCGCCAGCGACGCCACGAAATCCCGCTCGGCCTGCGCGATCACCTGCCGATGCGCCTCGTCGGCCTCGCGAGCCTGCGTGTCCCGGGCCCTGGCCGCGGCGAAACCAGTGCGCGCGAATCGTTCCCGGTCCGCGTCCGTGCCGCGCAGCGCACGGTCTGCCTCAGCATGCACCTCCGGCGAGTACGCGGCGGTATAGGAGGCCAGCACCCGCTGCGCGAAATCCCGGTTGCGGGCCGCGTTCTGCTGAGACCGCTGCCGGGCCTCCGCGAAACCGGTCAGCACGAACGCCTTCAGCGCGGCCTCCCCCTCAGGCGACCGAATCGCATTCCATGCCGCCACTCGGACTAATATCTCCGAGTTATACAGAGCAACCTGCCTGACCATCGGATACCAGGCCGAATCCTCGATCGCCGAAATCCGGTAAACGGGAATTCCTCTGCCCGCTCGCGGATCCGCGACGGAATCCGTGGCACCAGCGGTTGTCAGCAATGCCGCGACCGCGACACCGGCGGCTAGAGCGCGTGAAAACACCGAGTCCCCCTTTGCTTCCCCTCGACCTCGGACTCACCCGAGCATGGAAAGAATGGCAGCAAAACAGCACCCAAAACGGAAACATGTGACGACCGTCACAGGCGGTAACGCGGCGATGGTCTAGACCGATCACACTCTCGGTAAAGGTGTGATTACACGCCTCGGTGCTCGTTAATTCACGCGCATCGAATCATTTCTTGTCGCGCGTTCATGCGCGTATTCCTGGTGTGCCATTTCATTTCGGCAGGGGGAGTCTTGTGACACGATCCGATCCGTTATCCGCTCCGCGCCCAAGACCGCGGCACCGGCGCCTTGCCCGCGCGGCCGCGATCGCTATCGCAGTCGGCATCGTCGCCGCGGCGGCTCCGGTCACCGCGGCCGCCGACACGCACCGCCACGACGCCTCCGCTGAAAGGCCGGCGGCTGCGGCGAACCCGCCCGGGTCCAAGCCCGGGAACGGCGACCAGGACACTCGGCTCGCCGTCGGCGGCGACCTGACCCCGGCACCGGCCAAAGCCCCGGCACCGGCCGGACAGTCCTCAGAGTCGGAAAAAGGCACCGCGGCCGCGTTGCTGGGCATCGTCGCCGGACCCGAACTGCTGATCCTGTCCGACCGCGACTTCGTCGCGGCGATGTACCGGGCCGCCGACGACCTGGACAAGCCGCACCCGCTCGCACCGTTGCACCAGACCGTGCGCGCACGCGCGATCGACGCGCTCACCGCCGGCGACGACGCGCCCACCGCCTACATCAAGACCGGCATGGCCGCCGCCAACGCCGTCGACCAGAAGATCAACACCGACCGCAGTGAAGCGCAGCGCAAAGAACGCGAGGCGAAAGCCAGGGCCGCCAAGGTGATCAGCGTCGCCGTCACCGACACCGACCTGGACAAGACCGTCTACGACTTCATCGTCCTGCTCGATCTCAAAGCCGACGACCGCAACGACATCGCTGTCAAGGCCTCCGCCCTCGCCGCGTTGAAAGGCAGCGCCGAGGACCAGTGGCGTTTCCTCACCGACGGCATCATCGCCGAGCACGCCAAGGACACCCAGCGACTGATCGACGAGGACACCACCCGCAACGAGGCACAGAAGGCCGAGGCCAAAGCCCGCCAAGCACGGGTCACCGCGGCCTCCTACGCGCTGAAGCTCAGCATCACCGTCGACGACGACCTGGCCAAACTGCCCGACCAGAACTTCCTGCGCGAAGTCCTCAAACGCGCGCCCAAAGACTCCGACGTCTACATCGCCGCCTACGAAGCGTTCCTCAGCACCAACCCGGCCGACTGGAAAGCCTACGTCGACACCGGCGCGCAAGCCGCCGCCCAGCGCGACTCCGACAAGGAGATGAAGAAGGCAGACGACGCGAACATCACGGCCATCACCGAGATCCGGACCCGGGCCGACAAGAGCTGGGTCCACCCTGACCTCGTCGCCGCGGCCGACGCCGCCCTCGCCGGCGCCCCTCTCGACCGCGCCAAGTTCCTCGCCACGGGTCAGCTCGACCACCAGAGTCAAACCATCCAAACGTACTTCTCTCCCGACAACGACTCCTATCTCGCCGATCTCGGTGGCGCCGCTGTGGCCAAGTGGTCGCCAGGCAGGCACCCGGAATTCACGTGGAAGATCGAACCCGGGCTGAGCGACCCGAGCTGCTACTCGTTCGAGTCCACCACCCACCCCAACTCCTATCTTCACTGGCTGCCCCCCGCGAACGGCACACGGGCGAATGCCGACGTCTCCCCGACTGACGGGACACCGAAGTTCCGGCAGGAGTCGACCTGGTGCGTCCATTCGAACGGTTCCTGGGCGAGCATCAGCCCGGTGAACGCCCCCGGTGCCTTCCTCTACCTTCCGGGCGCCGAGGTCGACAACCATCTCGACAGTGTCGAGTGGAGGATCGCCGCGCCCGAGGCTCCGACACCGTTCGACAGAACGTACAACGACTATTACAGCGAGGATATTCGGGCCCGGCTCGGGAAACCGACTGGCGATCCAGTCCTCAGCAGTGACAACACCGGATACCGCCCGTACGAGGGGGGCCGCCTGTACCTGACGCACGAAGGCAGCGCGCTGAGAGTCGGGGACGTCTACTACGGGCCTGCACTGGACAAGCTGCTCACCTTCTTCGGCCCCTCGCTGCTGCAGCAATACATCAAGGGGCAGAGCAGGTGGACAGACAACGACGGGACCAAGGGGGAGCGGATCAAGGTGCTCCGGCCTGATGACCCGCTCGACCTTTACGTCGTGTGGAGCCCGAAAAGCGGTGCCCACGAGACCCACGGCGTCATCGGCCACACCTGGCTCTATAACTGGGAGACGTTCGGCTACCCGACGACCGACGAAACCGCCGCACCCGGAGGAGCCGTCTACAATCACTTCACCCGCGGATCGATCTACTACACCCCCGCCGCAGGCATTCGCACCGTGACCGGGGAGATCCACAAGAAATACGCCGCCCTGAACTACGAAAGCGGCCCCCTAGGCAACCCGGTCACCGAAGCCGCCCCGTTCGGCTCCGACGGCGGAGTCGTCCAGCGCTTCGACGGCGGATCCATCTACTACACCCCCGCGGGCGGAGCCATGGCCGTCTACGGAGCCATCGGAGCCAAATACGCGGAATTCGGCAAGGAAACCGGCATCCTCGGCTACCCCGTCGCCGACACCGCCAAAACCGCCGACAGCAAGGGTGAATTCATCACCCTCAGCAACGGAGCCTCGATCTACTGGTCCCCCGCCACCGGAGCCCACGCCGTCTACGGCGACATCCGGCTCAAGTGGCTCTCGCTCGGCGCGGAGAAGTCCTTCCTGGGCTTCCCGACCAGCGACGAACTCCCCCTGACCAAGGGCCGCCGCAACACCTTCGCCGGCGGACGAATCGACTACAGCAGCGAAAGCAGTCTCACCATCGCCTACTCCCTCGTCACCGTCACCGCCAAAGCCATCGAATTCAAGGGAGTCCAGTCCGGACGCTGCATCCAGATCGCCGGAGTCGGCGACGGCGCCAAAGCCGACTTCGCCGGAGCCGAACTCTGGGACTGCTTCCCGACCGCACCCAAACAGATCTGGGACGTCGTCGACCTGGGCGGCAGCAAATACGCCCTGAAGAACCGCAACTCCGGCAAGTGCCTCGACCTCTACGCCGCGGGCGCGGACAACGGCGCGAACATCGCCCAGTACACCTGCCACTACGGCGCGGCCCAGCAATGGGAAATCACCACCGCCCCCGGCAGCGCCGTCGCACTCCGCAACGTCGCCTCCGGCAAAGTCATCGAAGCAGCCGGAAACCAAACCGGAAACGCCACACTCGTCCAGCAATGGATGGACCTCGTCCACCCCAACCAGCAATGGACCATCATCTCCATCTGACCGAACAACACTGTAAGGAGCCGGTCGCCGCCGCTGTGCGGCGACCGGCTCTCGTCGTTCAATACAGGAGTCCGGCCGATACCTGGCTTCATATCGTTCGAATGCGTTCGGACCGTCGCTCACGCGCTGGCCACCTGCACGACCGACGACACACCGACAACGACTAAGCCCGCGACCAAGAGGCACGCCTAGGCCGCCGCCACTCTCCAGGCGCAATCGTCGGACGGTGTCGTGCTTCCGGCGACTGCCTTTTCCCAACGGACCTGGAGGCCTTCGAGCAGTCGGCATTCGACGGCTGCGGCGACGTGGGAGTAGGTCTCTTGGACTTTGTCCTCGAGGACATGGCCGAGGCGCAGCGCTTGCGCGATTTCGGGGATGCCGTCGTCGATGAGCCAGGTCTTGTGGCTGTGGCGCAGGCCGTGGAACTTCAGCGCCGTCTTGATCGCCCGCAGCCGCATCCTCGGGTTGGCGACGCGGGAGTTGCCGTCGGCGGCGGGCCGGAACGCACGACGGGCGAAGTTGCTGCGCCGGTGCAGTTCTCCCTTCGGCGTGACGAAAACGTGCGGATGGTCGTGGGTGGTCAGGAACCACCGAAGCAACGCTACGAGGAACGACGGGAGCGAAACCTCCCTCACCGAGGCATCAGTCTTGGGCGGACCCAGGTACATCGGGCCGGAACCGGGTTCGTGGAGCGCGCCGAAGTCGGGATCAATGACGATTTTCCCGGTCGTGTCGCCGAGAATCAGGTTGTGGCGTTGCAGCCCGACGAGTTCTCCCCAGCGCATGCCGGTCCATGCGGCGGTGACGACCAGAACCGCCCCGGCCAGGCCGTAGAGGAGCGCGATCTGATCGGCGATCGCGAGCACGTCCGCGGGCTCGGCCCAGACCTGCCGTCGCCGAGGTTCGGCGCGTCGCCGTCGTCCCCGCCGACGCGCGCGGATGGGGTTGGCGTCGATCATCGTCTCGTCGACCGCATCCGACAGCAACAGGGAGAAACACTTCATGATGCTGGTGACCGTGCTCCTGGCCAAGCCCTTGGCACGCAACGTTTTCTCCCACTTCCGTGCGTCCGAGTTGGTGATCTCGTCGAACGGGACGGCACCCCACCGAGGCAGGATGTGGACGCGCAGGAAACTGCGGTAGTTCTCCTCGGTGCGCAGATCGACGTCGAGCGAGTCGATCCAGGTCGGCATCGCCCACTCGCCAACCAGCGTCCGCCCGCTCGTCGGGTCGGTCCACGTGCCGCGACGACGGTCGGTGTCCATGTCGGAGATGTAGTTCTTCGCCGCGGTCTCGTCGGGAAAGCCGGGAATCGACCGCACTTCGCCCGCATCGCGGTAACGGACCCGGAAACTCCCGTCTCCGGTCTGCTCATACCAGGCCATCGTGAACTCTTTCGCAAGGGTATGGGGGTCAACGACATCCGCGCTGCCCATCAACGCTCCATTGCGGACAGAGAGCCAGCGTCTGCGCGCAGAAACCTCGTACAGGGAAGGAGAAACTTCAGAACCAGTCGAGTTCGGGCGCAGTCAGCATCAGCGCCGCGACTTCCGCCGCGTACCAGGCGCGGTCGCGTGCTGGACGACGATCGCGCGGAGATCGGCTTCCGAGAACCGCAAGTGCTTCCCCAGAAAAGTGCACGGGATCTTGCGCTCCCCGGCCTCCCGACGCAGCCACGACTCGGGAATGGTCAACCGCCGCGCCGACTGCTCCGGCGTGTACACCAACTGGTCTGGCGAGACCGCACCATCTCGCGCGTCGCCTGCTTCCTCGCCGTGCCGCCCGAGCGTGCCCCGCTCGTCGCGGGACAGAACCGAGCAGCACGCAGCTGCGGTACTCCGAGGCAAGGGACGCGGTCGCCGACCAGACGAGTCCGGAACGGGCACGTCTGGTCGGCGGTCAAGACCGATGTCCAGGGACTGCGTGCGCTGAATCATGAGAAGCCCTCCTCCGCACGAGCTGCCGGTCGGTGCCCGGCTGTAGATCCGGTCACCGACTAACTCCGGGAAAAAGGCCGCTCGGAGACACCCCGTTCCGGAAAAGCTCCGACCATCCCGAACTGTAGGACAAGCACCGCAACCGTGGCGGGCGAAGAGCAAGGAAGGCCTCCCCGCCGTCGCGGCCCTACCGCCTGTTTGCTTGCCTTCCACGGCCCCGGCGGAATGGACGGATGTGTGAGCTGATCTACGTCTCGAAGGCGAAGCTTCGGCAACTGGCCCCCGACTTGCCGAAGTCCGTCTTGCGAGACGTAGAGGCGGAGGTGAACACGCCGTTCGCTGGACTCAAAATCGGCAAATCCGCTCGCGAGACCGAGCCGGGCCTCGCAGCGGAGGTCGCCCGGCTCGACGCGTCGGACCGGCGCCCCGAAATGGTTCGACGAGCCGGGAGTCCGCGCTGGACAGTGGGTGCAGTCCGAGGCTCCTGCGAGCTTCGGGACCGCGATCGGCGCGGTGGTCTTCCTCGACACTGATCAACCGGACGACTCGTACCCGGGCGGCGGCAGGCTGCGCCTGCTCCCGCACGGCTCAATGCGGCACCTCGTCGGGCACGTCGCGCCAGCCGGAGTGCCGCAGGAAGTGGTGAGCGAGCTTTACTCCTGGTGGTCGGGCCTCGTCCGTTCAACGCTCAGGCAAGCGGACGACGGCGACAGCGAACTCCGAGGGCCCTGGCAAGAATTTCCTCGCAAAGGTCGCGCGGTTCCTGGACGAGCTGACCGACGAGTTGCAGCCGCGCTACGCCGCCGGCTGGGTGGCGGGGTGTGCGCGGGTGACTGCCGTGATCCCCACTGACGCGACCACACTGATGGCAGCGACGCCGCTCTGCGTAGAGCACATTTCACCACCGGCATGACTGCTCGGCCCCAACGAAGCATGCACAATAACTCGGCATCTGCGGACTTTTAATCCCCGGGTTTGCGGTGTCAACGAGTGACGCATTGTGCCGCCCCGGGCTAATCCGCGCAGGTCAGGGCGGTATTTTTCACGGGCATTGATGTCGGGCGGTGTCACGGCATTGTCGGGTGCTCTGGGAGCAACGGAGCCCAATCGGAGACCAACCTGCGCCCCACAGTAGGCCATCGCATGCGGGTAGTCCGGCGCGTTCAGCGACGCCACTAACCGCATTTTCAGTGCGGTCCTGTCCGGTCGCGGGCAGGGAGAAGGCTGCTGTCGTTGCACTGGCGCTCGTGGCGATGATCGCATCCGACCCATCGTCCGCAGGGGCTGACAGGCACCGTCGCTTGACGGACGACTTCAAGGCCGAAGCACCCGAACGCCACTACGCCCGGCTGAAATCGGCCGAGCTGATCACGAGAGTGGTTCCCCCGCCCGCTGGCTGTTCCGGGGTCGCCATTAGTGTCCGGAAAAATCGGGCGAATATACTCCGGATCGCCTATTGCATCGGATGCGAACTCGCGAAGGTGCGCATCTTCCAAAACAAGCCTGGATGGAGACCGGCTCGTGTCCAAGAGGTACGGCCCCAGCGAAGCAGGCTCACCGGCACGACTTCGGAACACACAAGCGCAAGAGCCAGCCAGCAGCGGATATGCCCCGATCGCTACTGCTTCCCGGGTCCCCCAGCAAACGCTCGAACGTGCCAAGACCGGCACGCAGCCCGACGTCAGTTGCGATACCCGCGAACGGCCAGTCGCCAGCGAAGACAATCGACGGCATGACCCTTTACGCGATCGGTGGCAGCTCCAGCGTCGGCAAGACAACCGTGGCCGAGCACCTGGCAGCCAGGCACGACATCGCCGAGGTGATCCACGTCGACAACCTGCGCACCCGCGATGTCACCGCACGTCCAGCGCATAGCTGGCTTCGTCCCGACGCGGAACTTCTGGACGCGTTGCTGGCCTCGACCGCCCAAATTCAGTCCACTCTGGCGGCCGAACTGGACCGGCTCAGCAAACGCGGCGGTCATGTCATCATCGAGGGAGAGGGAGTGCAGCCCGACCTCCTACATCGATACGCGCACCTCGGCTGCCGCGCGGTCTACCTGATCGAATCCGAAGAACGCACGCTGCGGACGACTCTGGCGACCAGGCCGAGCAACCGCCGTTTTCTCGCGTTGCCCCCACGCGAACAACGCGGGGCGGCGCGGATGAACTACCTGTACGGACAGTGGCTACGCACACAGGCCGAGCGTTACCAGCAGTCCTGGCTGCCCAGCCAGCCCTGGACCACGCTGGGGCACCGTGTGGAAGCACACCTTCTCGGGGCTTGAAGCCCCCCAGTGCTCGTACATTGCGGAAGGGCAACCCCGCTTGAATACACGACAGTCGAATACAAGAGCCTGCCAGTAGACTGCCGCCAATTGCAGCAGATGCGAACTCGCGACAGTTGCCGAACGATGTCCATAGTGGGCCTGACTTCAGTCGCCTGGACTGGGAAGCGGTGTTCCCGAGATCCCGAACCGGAGCGGATCGCGATGCTGGGCCGGTTGTTCTCCGGCCACGACCTGCCGCTGCGGTCCCGGGTCGCCGGCGTGATCGTGCTGCTCTACGCACAACCGCTCAGCCGGATCATCCGGCTCACCGTCGACGACCTCGCTCGTACCGGCGTGGCCACGGTCGGGTCTTCGCGACCACGCAGTGAGTTACGGCGAGACGGTGGTTTTCGCCGGGTGGTTCTGGCGCCAGTCGATGAACACTTTGCCGGCGCGGCGCGCTTTGGCCATCACTGCACTATTTCTTCTTTTTTGCCAATATCAACGAGGCAAGCAAAACTATTGCAATACCGGCAAAGAAGAGAATGATTCCTATCAGTTTGACTTGTTCGCTGGATTCTGGGTTATTCTGCAAGAAGACGAAGAGAGAGGCGAAGATCGCAAGAAATGCACCGATGCTCCCGATCATCACAACGATGCTTTTCTTCTTCATTGTTCTCCTTGCCGGAGGTTTAATCTTTTGACTTGAATTATTTCTGGGCATCACTGATCGCTACTATGCCTGCGCCCAACGCGGCCACGCCCCCACCGATTCCGACTGCACAGCCGACGGCGGTCACATTTCCGACTGTGCAACCAGCGGCGATTGCGATGCCCCCGACGATAGTCGCGCCAGTGGCGACGATTAGCTTGCCGATGCCTCCCAGCAACGAGGCCTCGGTGGGGTCGCTGTTGTTGATGGGGCCGTTGTGGACGTAGGCGTAGTGACTGTTTCCTGTCCGACGGGGTCGGGGCGGGGAATCGACCCCAACCGGAGCAGTACCAGCGGCAGCACAGGGGCATGTCGACACCGCACCAGTAGCGGCCTTGACGATTGGGACGCCTGATTGTAAGCCGTGAAACGCAGTTCTACGGCTTACAACCAGGCATGAAAGACTCTAATCGTCGCGCTTACGGGACCGGTCTCGCTTATCGCTTAAACGCCGGACGAGAATGCTTGCGCCGAGAACGATGAACACTGCTAGCGGGATTTCAAAGTATGACCGCCCGGTTAGCCAGACAATAATCGTCGCGACTCCTGCCGCCAAGGTCAGCACCAACAGTGTTCGAGCTATCACAAATTGCCTCTTTCAGGTCAGTAGGTAACCAATCCCGCCGACGGCGCCGAGGAAAAAGTTGTTCTTTACGTCTTCGCCGCGCCCACCGCCTGCCGCTGTTCCGATCCCGCCGCCAACAGCGCCCCACACTGCACCGACTCCGATGCCGATCGCGATGCACGCAGGAGCCGCGAGGGTGCATCCCGCCGCTACAGCTCCGATGCCGATCGCGCTTCCCACAGTGGCACCAGCTGCGCCGGTGAAGTCAGCAAACGACAATGCGCCGGTGGGGTCGCTGTTGTTGATGGGGTCGTTGTGGGCGTAGGCGTAGTGGTTGGTTTCTTGTGCGGTGGGGTCGGGGGTGAGGAATCGGCCCCAGCCGGGGAAGTACCAGCGGTAGCCCAGGAGCATGTCGACGCCGTACTGGTATTGGCCGAGGTAGTGGAACGGGTTGTCGGCGGCGTTGGGTCCGGTGGCGGTGTTGCCGCCGTAGGGGTCGTAGCGGTACGTCGCCGCGACGGTGCCCGTAGTGGAGATCAGGGCGACGACACTGCCCTGGTAGTCGGTGACCACGTTGTAGCGCGCTCCGGTCCCGGTTTTCTCGGTGACGATCGCGCCCTTCGGGTCGCGGACGAGGCTGGTGCGGGCACCGTTGTGCACGGCCTGGGTCATGCCCAGCGCGGTAGTGGTGAACCGGTCGGTCGTGGTTCCGCCGCTGGTGGTGTAGGCGAGCTGGTGCGGTTGGGTTTGGTCAAGGGTGTCGTAGCTGGCGGTGAAGCTGTTGCCCGCGGCGTCGCTGCCGGAGACGAACTGGCCGGTGTCGCTGTAGACGTTGGTTTCGGAGGGGTTGGTCGAGCCGGTGAGGTTGCCCGCGGTGTCGTAGCTGCGGGTGCGGCCGTCGTTGACGAGCTGGTCGGCGGCGTTGTAGGCGAAGCTCGAAGCGCCGAGGTTGGTCATGTTGCCGGCGTTGTCGTAGCTGTAGCTGGTCGCACCCGCGGTCTTCAACCGTTGCAGTGCGTCGTAGGCGTAGGTGGTGGTGCCGGTGGCGTCGGTTTTGGACTGCATCTGGTCGGAGTCCGCGCCGTTCGAGCGGGTGTAGCTGTAGGTGGTCTGCAGCAGCTGGGTGCCTGCGGCGTTTTTGACCGTCAGGCTGGTTTGGCGGCCGGAGTTGTCGTAGCCGTTGGTCTGGGTTCCGGCTCCGGGCCAGGTGGTGCTGGTGCGGCGGTCGGCGTTGTCGTAGCCGAACGTCGTCGTCTGCCCGAACGGATCGGCCAGCGAGGTGAGCCGGTTCGCCGCGTCGTAGCCGTACGTCGTCTGGCCGCCGGGGTCAGCGGCGGCGGTGAGGTTGCCGGAGGAGTCGTAGCCGTAGGCGAGGTGCTCGTCGGGGCTGGCGTCGTCGCTGCGGGTGTCGGACAACAGTTGCCCGCCGGTGTCGTAGGCGAAAGCGTGAGTGGCGGTCGCGGTGTCGCGGCGAGTGAGACTGCCGTTGTTGTCGTAGGCCGCGGCCTGCAGCACGACACCGTCGCGGTGGCGGGTGACCGATACGACGCGGTCGAGTTTGTCGTAGCCGTAGTCCAGCCTGATCCCGCGCCCGTCGGTCACCGACGCGACCCGCGACAGCGAGTCATAGGTGTAGCGGGTGGTGCCCAGCGGGGTGGGCGGGGTGACGGCGGCGAGGTTTCCGGCGTTGTCGTAGTCGTAGCGGGTGACATGGCCGTTGCCGTCGACGCTGGTCGACACTTGCCCGAACGGCTGGGTATAGGTCAGGGTCTGCAGGTCGGCGTTCAACCCGTCGGAATGGATCTTCGTGACGTTCCCGGCGTTGTCGTAGCTGCGGGAGATCTTGTCCCCGGCTGGGTCGGTGACTGTCGTCGGGAGGTGTGGATGCGCGGCGTCCGCGTAACCGACGCTGGTCTTCGCGGTCGTGGGCAGCTGGGTGCCGATGAGGTTGTTGAGCGGGTCGTAGCTGTTGGTGGTGGTGTTGTTCAGCCCGTCGACGGAGGTCTGGACGTCGCTGTTGGCGGTCCAGGTCTGCGCGCGGGTGTGCCCGAGAGCGTCGGTGGCCGAGGTCTGCCTGCCATGGCTGTCGTATTTGTAGGTCGCGGAGTGCGCGTTGGGGTCGGTTTCGGTGGTCTGCCCGCTGCCGTAGCCGAACGTGGTTTTGACCTGCCCGGCCTGACGGGCGAACTTCACCTCGGTGACCCGGTGCGAGGCGTCGTAGGCGAAGCTGTAGGCGGTGCCGTTGGGGTCCTGGATCGAGGCGAGATCGCCCGTCGGCGTCCAGGTCAGGTGCATCGAGGCGCCGGAGCGGTCGGTGAAGTCGGTCAGCTGGGACGCGGTGTTGTAGCGGTAGGTCGCCGCCGTGGTGCCGGTCGGGTCGGTGATCGCCGAGACCAGCCCGTTGGCGTAGCCGAAGGTCGTGACCCGGCCGTGGGTGTCGGTGATCGAGGCGGTGGTGCCGTCGGAGTTGTAGCGCGGGGTGACGGTGTTGCCGTTGCGGTCGGCCTCCGAGGTCAGCCAGCCCGCGGGGCTGAACGTCC
This sequence comes from Amycolatopsis circi, assembly GCF_003385235.1. GTDB lineage: Bacteria > Actinomycetota > Actinomycetes > Mycobacteriales > Pseudonocardiaceae > Amycolatopsis > Amycolatopsis circi. Next base: position 12,092 of record NZ_PQIA01000140.1, read on the forward strand.
AGGTTTCGTTGGAGCCGTTGAACGTCAGCAGGTATTTTCCGCCGGGAGCTTTGGTGAGTTCGGCGTGCACGCCGGGAGCCGGGGTGTAGCTGCCGTCGGCCTGGTGCGTAAACGTGGCGCAGTAACCGGAATCGCCGTGCAGCACGACGTCCGCGCCGGTGAAGGTCAGGCCGACGTCTTGGCCGTGGCTGAGCGTCCAGCCGGTGCCGAAGCTGCCGGTGCCCGGACGCTGGTTGTTGTACACCTGCGACAGGGACAGGTTTTCCCCGGTGCCCTTGACCGTCAGCTGCCGTTGCGTGAGGGTCAGGTTCCCGTCGTGGGTGTTGACCAGCGCTTCCATCCGGTCCGAGATTTTGAACCGCTCCAGCGGATACTGCGGCAGCAACCCGGTTTCCTGCGCCCCGCACGACGACACCGCAGCCCCGGCCGCGCCCGGCCGGTAGCCCGGTTGCCACGCCGCGGTCGGCGGCTGCCCGCCGGTCGGGGTTTTGTTCACTGTGGACGGCGGAGTCCACACCGTGTTCGGCGGCGCCACCCTGTGCGGCGCGGCGGACGCCGCGTGCGGTACAGCGACCACCAGCGCCCCCAAAGTCACGGCGGAAACCGCCAACGCAGATCTGTGCCTCATATTCTTCCCCTCGAACGAACTGAGTGCAGCACGAACCGCGCCGGAAACACTCGGACCCGAGGTCTACAGGCCCTGCACGACACCAGACGACGCGGCAGAACACCATCGTGCAGTCGGTTCATCGCCGACAACAGTTGCTTTGTGACAACGAGGAGGCCGAAAAGACCGGCGGCTGCTTCTGTTTCACCCCGGTGGACCAGTGTCAGTGGACTGGACCTATCCAGTTGGCGACAAAGCCACAATTCGCGCTGTCATGGACATTGCCGCGGATTCCTTAGCCTGCCAGTGATTCCGGCACCGTAGCCGAGGTATTGTCCGGCGATCTGCACTGAATCCGATGCTCGGCGGATTCGACCGATGGCTTCAGGCGGCGCGACACCGCCGCGCGGCGTCCCGCGCTGGGAGCGGACGTCCGGTCCCGGGGACGCGGCAGGCCTTGTCGCAGCACTGGTTGCGGCCAAGCCTGCGGTGACGCGCATGCGCGCGGTGCGGAAGCCCGTTGGAAACACGCTCGATGCCGGACCGGCGCGCATGCACGTCCACCCGGCTGCGGCTGCGCGAGATGCAGGGTGCCATCCCGGACCCGATGCGGGTCGAATCGTCTGCGCTGCGCTGGATATGCAGTTGATACATGGCCCGGAAGCCGAAGTCATCCCAGTCGACGGATACCAGGACAGCACCCCGGTAGCTGGCGGGCAGTCCAGCTTCCTTAGCAAGCACGATGGACTGCACGATGGGATCCTGATCTCTATGCGACTTTTCAGGCCGACCACGCACGTAGGACTGTAGCGACGCCGCCATCGCCTGCGAGAAAACTTCCGGAGTTTGGTCCGTGAATAACGACGGCAGGACAGCCGTTGTGCCGAGGTGTTCGCTGCGGCCGCTTATGAGGGCAGGTTTGACGCGGCGTGCCCCTGTTGCAAGTAGAGGGTGGTGCCGTTGGCGTGGGCGTCGAGGCAGGCGTCGACACGGCGGGCCATGTGCTCGGGCAACAACTGGCGGTATTCGGCGGGATCGCAGAAACGGCCCTCGTCGATCTCGGCGAAGTCGGGCCGGATGCTGGCGGGATCGTCGAGGACGCCGCCGTCGAAGAGCCAGTTGGCGAGCAGGGCGGCCTGGCCGTCGGGCAGGGTGTCGGGGACGAGGTCGACGGCGAGCAGCGGGCCGGGGGCGAGGTCGAAGCCGATTTCTTCGGCGACTTCGCGGGCGGCGGCGATCTCGGGGTGTTCGCCGGGTTCGAGGCCGCCGCCGGGGATTTCCCAGAGCCGGTTGCCGTAGGTGGTGTGGACCAGCAGGACGCGGTCGTGCGGGTCGCGGATGATCATTCCGGCTCCGGCGATCATTTTCCCTCGGCGCGCGTAGTGCTCTTGCGGCGAGAGCGGTTGTGCCTGGGTCATGCCGGGCGAGGCTACCCACGCCCGGCACGACCGCTACGGCCGGTAGGCATTCACGCGCGTGTCGCGACGTCGCAGACGGGCTGCAACCGGTCGCCGGCCAGGTTGCAGCGGCGGCCGCACCCGGGCCGCGGGCAGGTACGGGTGTCGTCGAGGGTGGCGGCGCAGCGGCACACCCACCGAGCGCATTATCCGCAACACCGAACAACGCTGACAAAAGTCGACAGGCCCCCGATACCGTCTTTGCGGTACCCGAGGCGGGGGCCGTGGGCACCGAGTCCGGCATGATTTCGTCGCCCTGTTGCAGACATAGTCCGGGAGTCACCGCGCCTGGTGGCATCGATCGACTGCGGCTTGGAGAAATCGGAGGTCAGGCCGGTGCGAGCGCCCCGGCAGGGAAGCGGGCGCGCAGCCATTCCCCCATTTCCGTGCCGGCCAGGGTCGCCCCGGAGGTCATCCCTTCCTGTAGCGGAGCGCCGAAGTGGCGGCCTGGCACCCGCACGTGCGTGCTGTCCGCGGCGCCGCTGAGGTCGTGGAACCGCTGGGCGTCGGCCGGGAAGCACGCCTGGTCGCCGGTCAGTTCCACGAGCAGCGTCGGCACCGTGACGTCGGGCAGGCAGGCGGCCAGGTCCGCGTTGCCCGAAATCGCCGACCAGGTCGACAGCCACGAATCCGGGGTCGTCAGCCGGCCGAAGCCGAGGACTCCGTAGTTGGTGAGGTCCGGGCGGCGGCCGAACAGCGAGCCATAGGGGCGGTCGTTCGGGTCCAGGGACAGGTCGACCGAGCGCAGATCCGCATCGGTGCGGTAGACGGTCAGGACGCCGGTAGCCAACGCGGTCCGGCGGTCGGCGGCATCTCGGGTTTCGCCGTATTTGCGCCGGGCGGTGGCGGACTGCTCGGCGAGTTCGCGGGCCACCGCGTCGATCCGGGCTATCCGGCCGTACTGCGCTTTCCGGTAGGCCACGATGAATTCTTCCGAGTACGCGGACGAGCCGGGCGGTTCGGCGAAGCCGTTGGCCGGAAGGTACGGGTCCAGGTCCGGCGCGGCCGAACGCGGGTCCCGCTCGTCGACGACCGACGGGTCGATCAGCCGCAGCAGCAGCGCGCCCTGGCCGGGGTGCGGGGCCATCATCAGGAACCCGTCCGCGACCGGCATTTCGGCTTCCCCCAGCGGAACCGGTTTCCCGCTGGGGGTCCGGCGCAGCCGCTCGGCGGGCGGGCGGGCGGCCTGCTGGAGGTAGAACGCGGCCAGCGCGGCGCCGCCGGAGTGTCCGATGAGGACTACCCGCGAGAAACCCTTGTCCCGCAGGAAAACGTTCCCGGCGGCCAGGTCGAGCAGGGCTTGCTCGTGCAGCAAGGTCAGGTCGTTGCCGACTGTCCGGGTGCCCTGGGTCCATACCGCGTATCCCTGGCTCAGCAGCTCCGGCACCAGCACGTGATGCGAGAAGTCCTGCCGCGGATGCATCAGCACGGCCACGGTGGTCGCGCCCGGGACTGTCCTCAGCAGACCGTTCACGGTCGCGCCGTCGCTCGTGGCGAGCTGGTGCGCGGTCGTGGTCGTCGCTTCGGGCAGTTCCGCCGGGGCGAGATACCGGCCGGCGCCGAGTCCGTTCTCAGCCATCGGCGCGCCTTTCGACCCGCAATGCGTTCTTGTCGTGCTGAGTGATCACGGAACCTTCCAGCCCGGACACCGCGCTGTACCAGACCGCGTGCCGGCAGCCGGTCGAGCGCCGGTCGATCACGATGGTTTCCGGTGCGGTAATGCGGAAATACGGCCCGATCCGGTCGACGGTGTTGTGGTCGTCTTGTCGCGCGACATCGACCACTCCGACGTTTTCGGGCACGTCGAGAACGTAGAAGCGGGCCATGTCAGACCAGCTCCTTCCCCGCCGGCTCCCACGACGCCGCCCGCTCGACGATCAGCTCGGCCTTGCGGGTCAGCAGCTGGTCCATCGACAGCGCCTCGCCGGACACGACGTCGCACAGCGCCTGCAGGGTCAGCTCCGCGTCGAGGTCCTCCTGCGGCGTGACCGGGCGCAGCGCGCGGGTGATCTCGACCATGTAGCCGTTCGGGTCGTGCGTGTAAATGGACTCGATGGTCTCGTGCATGACCTGCATTTCCACCGGCCACTCCGATTCGTCCAAGCGGCGGCGGTACTCCAGCAGGTCTTCCTCGTCCTCGACGTTGATCGCGAGATGCCTGCTGTCGGCGAAGAACTTCGGCGTGCCGTGCGGCAGCCGGGCCCAGGCGTCGCCGGGCGCGGTCTGGTCGCCCGCCGGTTCCCAGCCGAAATAGTAGAAGAACGCCAGCCGGTCGCCGCCGCCGATGTCGAAGAAGAAATGGATGAAGTCCGGGTGCCGTTCCGGGCCCCAGCCGGCCGCGCAGATCGAGTGGACGATCGGAAACTTGAGCACGTCGCGGTAGAACCGGACGGTGGCGGCCGGGTCGAAGGTCGGGAACGCGGCGTGGTCGACCCCGCGCACGCGGTGCACTGGCTTCTCAGTCATGGAAACTCCTTGTCAGACCTGGACGTTGGCGTCGGCACGCAGCAGCGAACCCGCGCCGGGAAGATCGACGGGCAGCCCGAGACCGCGCAGGATCGAGTACGCGCCCGCGGTGGCCGCCGACAGCACCGGCAGCCCGAACTCCTCTTCCGCGGGCTGGACGAGGTCGAGCGACGGCATCTGGACGCAGCACGAGATCACCAGCGCATCGCTGTCGCTCAAGTCGAGTTCGCGGGCCGCGGCCAGCACGGTCTCGCCGGGGATGCAGCCGACCTCGGTGTTGTCCGCGACACCGAGCGCGCGCCAGCCCGTGATCGTGAACCCCTCAGCTTCGAGGTACTCGACGACCGTGCGCGCGACCGGTTCGGTGTACGGCATGACCAGCGCGACCCGCTTCGCTGCGAGGTCGGTCAGCGCCCGCATCAGTGCGCCGGCGCTGGACAGCACCTTCGTGTCCGATCCGCCGAGCGCGAGCTGTTCCGCGATCCGTAGCTCGGCGTCGCGGTGCTCGCCGGCGCCCATGGCCATCACCGCGACGAGGCAGGCGTAGAGCAGCACGTCCGTTTGCGCGTCGCCGATCTCCAGCACGCACCGCTCGCGCTGCGCGTTCATCGCGCGCAGCTGCTCGGGCGTGACGGCGTGCATCCGCATCCGGCTGGCGTGGAACGAAAACTCGACGCCGTCCACGCGCTGCAGCAGCCGCGGCAGCTCGGTCTCGACGGTCACGTTCGAGCTCGGCACGATCAGCCCGACGCGCCGGGAATTGGTGGTCACGAATCCTCCTGGGAGACAGTCACGAAATCGGCCCGGCCGGCACCGACCGAGGTGGCCGCGAAGGCCCGTGCGGACCGCGGCAGGTCCACCCCGACGCTCCGCTGGGTCTGCAGCCGGAGCCGCTCGGCGAGGTCGACGCGGGCCCAGAACTCCCCGGGTTTCCCGGTCACCAGCAGCGGCCCGGCGCCGGCGGCGAGCCGGGCGACGGTTTGGTCGGCGGCCTCGCCCCACACGTCCGGCTCGGTCCACGCGACCTCCTCGACCGGCTGGCCGAGGTCCGCCCGCGGCACCGCCCGCGCGGGTAGCTGGATTCCGTTGCCGCGCAACGGTTGCGCCAGGACCCACTCCGCCGGGTCGCCGGACGGCGCGGTGCCCAGCCACTCCAGCGCGGTGCGCACGACCTCGGGTTCGGAGGCGGCGTAGTCGGCCATGGTCAGGTTGCCGGAGCGGGTCATGTAGGACAGGCCCAGCCGTTCGGCCGGCCAGTCCGCCCGCCAGCGGTAGGAATCCCACCACCGCTGGCTGCGGCCGGCGAGCTGCTTGAACCGCTCGACCGCCGGCCGGCGCGCCTGCTCGTACGCGGCGAAGGCGGCCGTCACCGAGCTTTCCCCGGCCAGCGCGCCCGCCAGCGCGATCGCGTCTTCCAGCGCCAGCTTGGTACCCGAGCCGAGCGTGTAGTGCGCGGTGTGCGCGGCGTCGCCGAGCAGCGCGACGTTCCCGGTGTGCCAGCGGTCGAGACCGAGGTTGACGAACCGGCTCCACCGCGTGCGGTTCGCGAGCAGTGCCCCGCCGCGCAGTTGGCCCGAGAGCACGCTTTCGAGCAGCCGCACGCTCTGCTGGTCCGTTTCTCCGGGCGCGGTCGCCGCGTCGAACTCGCCCAGCCCGGCGTCGGTCCAGGTCTCGTCGTCCACTTCGATCAGGAACGTGCTGCGGTCCTCGGCATACGGGTACGCGTGCGTGACGAACAGCTGGCGGCCACGCCGCGCTGACGCGAAGAACGCGGACGAAGCGGCGAACGGCGCGCCGCACCAGACGTACCGCGTCCGCCCCAGGCTCGTGCGGACGCCCAGTTCGGAGCTGAGCTTGGCGCGCGTCCCGCTTCCGACGCCGTCCGCCGCGATGACGACGTCGCCGCTCACCGAGCCAAGGTCCGCGTGGGACCCGGCCCGGTACTCGACCCCGACCGCGGTCGCCGCCTCGGTCAGGACTCGCAGCAGCGCGGCGCGGCCGACCGCGAGGTTCCGCGCGCCGTGCAGGCAGACGGACCGGTCCTCAGCGGCGAACCGCAGTTCGTGGCCGACGTAGCTGACCCCCCGGACCCGCTCCGCGGTTTCCGGATCGGCCTGTTCGAGATTGCGCATGGTGGCCTCGGTCAGGCCGACGCCGAATCCGAACGTCCCTTGCGCGCCGTCCATCCGCTCGTGGACGACCACCTCCAGGGCCGGGTCGCGCAGTTTCAGCAGCCGCGCGGCGTACAGCCCGCCAGGGCCGCCGCCGAGCACGTTCACCCGCCGGGTCATCGGGCGCTCCCTTCGGCCAGTTTCGTCTGGACGTCCTCGCGCAGCCGGTTCTTCGCGACCTTGCCGACGTTCGTCAGCGGAAGCGCGGGCACGACCTCGACGCGCTCGGGCAGTTTGTATTTCGCCAGCCCGCGGGCAAGCAGGTGCGCGCCCAGCGTTTCGACCGTCAGCGGCGGCGCGCCGTCCTCCAGCACGAGATACGCGCAGGCCCGCTCGCCCAGCACCTGATCGGGCATCGCGACGAGCGCGGCGGTGACCACGTCCGGATGCGCGACGATGACCTCCTCCACTTCCTCGGCGAAGATCTTCTCGACGCCGCGGTTGATCACGTCCTTGATCCGGCCGTCGATCGAGTAGCTGACGCCCTCGGCGGTGACGTGGCGCCGGGCCAGGTCACCGGTGCGATAGAAGCCGTCGGGCGTGAACGCGGTCCGGTTGTGCTCGTCGGCGCGGTAGTAGCCGCGGATCGTGTACGGCCCGCGCGCGGCGAACTCGCCGACCTCGCCGTCCGGCACCTCGTCCTCGGACACCGGGTCGAGGATCCGGATCTCGTCGGCCGCGGAGATCGGCGCGCCGACCGTGTGGTGGCGCACCGCCTCGTCCGCGCCGGCGGGCGTGACCAGGAACATCCCTTCCGCCATGCCGAACATCTGGCGGATCCGGATGCCCAGCTCGTCGCGCAGCCGCTCGGCGACCTCGACCGGCAGCCGCTGTCCGCCGACGACGAAATCGCGCAGGCCGGAGAAGTCGGTCTGCTGAGCGCGTGGCGATTCGAGCAGCCGGACCGCGAGCGCGGGCGGGACGAGCGGCAGCACGTCCGGGCGGTGCTCGGCGACGAGGTCGAGGACGGTGTCGACGTCCGCCGAGGGCGCGAGCACGAGCGTCGCGCCCGTGAAGATCGACGGCTGGAGCGCGAGCGAAATACCGGCGTTGTGCATGAGCGGCAACGGATACAGCACGCGGGAGCGTTCGTCCATCGCCATCGCGGCGGCCCAGGCGCGGGCGTTGTAGGCGTATTCCTCGTGCAGCCGCGGCGCGACCTTCGGCAGGCCCGTCGTGCCGCCGGAGAGCTGGAAGACCGCGGGCCGGAGCAGGTCGGATTCGAGATAGGGCAACGGTTCCCGAACCGGTTCGCCCACCAGCCGGTCATAGGCCGGCGCCGTGCCGACCGGTTCGCCGCGGCACGTCACCACCTCGGCGACCGAGCCCTCGGCGAGAAGCTGTTCGGCCTGAGCGCGCAACCGCCCGTCGCGGAAGTCGGCCTGCACGAGGAGCGTGCGGGCGCCGACGTGCGCGGCGAGCAGGCCGATCTCGCGCGTTCCGTGCTGCGGCAGCGTGCACACCGGCGGCGCGGCGGCGAACAGGCAGCCCAAGTAGGCGACGACCGTCTCGGCGACGTTCCCCATCTGGAACATCACCGGCTCGCCCGGCCGGGCCGCGCCGGAGCGAAGCAGCCCGGCCGCGAACCGCTGGGCTTCGTCGAACAGTTCGTCGTAGGTCCACGCGCGGCCCTCGGCCAGCAGCGCGGTCCGCGTCCCGTGCCGGCGGGCGGAGTCGAGCAGTTCCGCCGGCAGCGACCGCCCCGCCCAGAACCCGGCACGCCGGTAGGCAAGCACGCTGACCTCGTCGTACGGGGTCGTCGGTGGTGCAGGTGGAGGCAACGTCATGCGGATGACGGTAAGCCGGTCCGAGCGAAAATTCAATAGCAGTGTCGAAAATTCGACGCAGACGTCACCACCGGACCGGTCTTGCCCGGGACACGAAAAAGGCCGTGCGGCGCTGGTGCGCCGCACGGCCGAAGCAGGATCCCGGTCAGCCTTCGAGGCGGTCCAGGAGCGCGCGGATCTGGTCGATCGTCTTGGCGTCCTGCCGTCCGCGCCCGGTGTTGTCGCCGGCGGCGAGCATCGACGTCGCCAGTCCGGTGATCGTCGCGACGACCGCTTCGACGTCCGAGCCGGACCGGAACCACCAGGCGACCCAGTTGCACATGCCCAGCAGGGACAAGGCGGCGGTGCGCGCGTCGACCGGGCGGAACTCCCCGGTTTCGATGCCCGCCTCCACCAGTGCGGTGAATTCGCGCAGGACAGTGCGTTTCGCCTCGAGATGCTCGCCCGCGAGCGGTTCCGGCAGGATCGACTCGGAGCGGTCGAGAATGCGGAACTGATCGGAATGCTCGGCGCGCTGCCGCACGATCAGCCCGACGACGTCGGCGATCTTCTCCGACGGCGCGAGGTCGTCGCGCGCCTTGAACTGGGCGAGCACCTCGGCGAAACCGTTCGTGACCTGTTCGACGAGCATCGCGAGCAGGTCTTCCTTCTTGCTCACGTAGTGATACAGCGCGGGCCGCGAAATGTTCAGCGCGTTCGCGATGTCCAGCAGACTGGTCGCCTCGTAGCCCTTTTCCGCGAACAGCCGGGTCGCGGTGTCGAGCAGTTCCGACGTCACCAGCGTGCGGCGCAACTCGCTGCGTTTTCCCTTACCCCGCTCTGCCGTGGACATGATCCGCAGCTTACCCGCGGGCTCACTGCACGCCGTGGATGCCGTGCGCGCCGAGCCAGCGGACGATCTCGTTCATGTAGTCGACGCCGCCGTAGCCGAGCAGCGTGGCGTGGCCGGTGTTCTGCACGATGTACTTGGTGAACACGCCCGGCCGGTAGTAGCCCGGCTCGTTCGCGGACATCGGATCGGTGTTGCAGTCGTCGGTGGTGCCGCACCAGATCTTGTCGTACTGGCCGGGCGACCACAGGATCGGCGCGTCGATGTTCTTGGTCTGGTCGGTGTAGGTGCGCAGGGTGATGTCCGCGAGTTCGGTCGCCGACATGGTGTCCTTCGTCGCGTCCTCGACGGTCAGCTGCTGTGGGTCGAAAGTGGACGCGGGACCGTAGAAAATGGTGCGGCGGCCCGGAATGCTGGTGAGATACGCGGGGTCGACCGCCCACGGCTGCCCGGAGAACTTGGGGTCCAGCAGCGCTGGATAGGCGAAAGTGCCCAGCCGCGCGGCCGAAGCCGGGGTCAGCAGTCCGTGCCCGACGGCGTGCACCATCAGCGCGTCGACGTCGTGGAAGGTGCCCGCCTCGACCTGCGAGGTGAGGCCGCCCATCGAGTAGCCGTTCAGGGTGACAGTGCCGAACTGCGCGCCCAGACCGCCTTGGCGCAGGTACTGCACGATCTGATGCGTAGTGTTCGCGGCGACGTCGAAGTTCATGCTCGCGCCGAGCGGATGATCGCTGTGGCCGTACCCGATTCGATCAAGGTTCAGGGTCGTGAAGCCGCGCTGGGTCATGTAGCGGACGTAGTTGTAGCGGTCCGGCTGGTACGGCCAGTCGTAGTAAGTGTGGTCGTAGGTCCCGCCGTGGATCAGGATCTGCACCGGCTGCTTGCCCAGCAGCGTCGGGTCGGAGGTGCACAGCTGACCGAATTCCTTGAGCACGGCGGAACTTCCCGGCTCCGTGACCGGGAAGAAATAGTCTCGGCACTGCGCTCCGCTCGCCGAGCTCACGCCCGGCAGGTCGGCCGCCGCTGGCGCGCCGGGCAGCCCGGGCACCGCCTTCGGGGTCAGCGGCCAGCTGTCGGCCGCGCTCGCGACGGCCGCGGCACCGGCCAGCGCGAGAACCGCGGCCGACACCACCGCCACGAACCGGGAAATAGGTCGTTGGACGCTGCGCACGGTGGTCTCCCTTCGACAGGCGGGCCCCATTGCCCACCCTGTTACAGGTGTGTCATGTTATCGACACGTGTGTCGATGTCAAGTGTCGGCGCAGGTGAAAGCGTTGCGTCCGCCATTCGGGCGGCATAGACGCAGCAGCGCCGGAGGTGCTCCTCCGGTGTGAAGAGTCGGCGGAGCGCGGAAACCCGTCGAGATGCCCTCAATCGCTTCTCCCGGATCTGCCTGCCGCGTCACTTGGAATTCCGTCAGCCGCGTCCCCTTACCTTGTCAGCTAGCCATTTTCGCGGCGAACTGCCCGGTTCCGGTCGCGAGGCGCTGTCGGCGGCCTTCGGGCGGGCGGTGGTTCACGCCCCGCGCAGACGCCTTCCCGGCGCGGAAAGAGTTGTTGATCTCGACGAGTTCGGCCGACAGCGTCAGGCAGAAATCGCAGACCCGGAGGTGGTCTTCGACCGCTCGGGCTTGGCGTTCCGAGAGCCCGTTTCGGGTCCACGCGCCGAGAACCCTGAGCGCGGGCGCGCATCGTTGCGCCGGGGTGGTGGGGGCGTGGGCTTGCAGGCATCCCTGGCGGAGTGTTTCCCTGGCTCGGTACGCCAACGCTGATGCCCCGTCGGGCGTGAGCCCGAGTCGCGGCGCGGCCTGTGCCGGTGGCTGCCCGGCGATCTCGGTCAGCCAGCGAACATCCCGCCATCGAGTCGGCAGCCCGGCGAATGCCTTTGTCGCCAACGACTTGTCGACGGCCGCCGTCGCCGTGTCGTCGAAGGGAACGCTCACGAGCGCGCGATCCGCCACACCCGTGATGTCGTCGGACGGTGCGACGCGGCGTTCGGAGCGAGTCCTGTCGTAGGCCGTGTTCCGCAGCACAGTGAGCAGATACGCGCGGACGCCCGAGTCCGGACCGCCGCCCGCGAGGAGCGCCTGCAGCACCCGGATGAACGCCTCGGAAACGAGATCGTCGGCTTCCGTCGTCGTCCGCGGACTAGACAACTTTGCTGAGATCCAGGCCCGGTGTGCCAGGCGCGTTCAGTGTCTCCCTGGTGCTGTCGGCGGCTGTTGCCGTGGGTAAGGCGGTCGCGGCTGGCCGAGCGGTTGCTGCGGAGCGGGCGGCTGACGGCTGTACACGGGGTTACCCCCGCAGGCCACGCTGCTCAACACAAGTGAATGGAAATCCACCGTTCGCCAGATTGACTTCCAGGTCAAGAAGTGTTCTCCCCGCGCGAGCGGGGGTGGTCCGTAGGTCGCGACCCGCCTCGGGTCAGCGGCCCGGTTCTCCCCGCGCGAGCGGGGTGGTCCGCTGTCCCTATCGAGGTCTGAGGACGACCCGGTGTCTTCCCGCACGTGCGGGTGGTCGCAAAGTTGATGTCGAACGTCGCGGACGAGCTCCTGCTCGCCTTCCCCTCTCGTGCCGGGGGTCCCTCGTTACGAGCGCGCCAGGTCGATGGTGAAGCTGTCTTCCCGGCCGGGTCATCGGGTCCTCATCAGTGCCAGTCGACCTCGCCCCCCTGGCCGGATGGAGCGCCGCTTCCCAACCACGCACCGCGACATCAACATGTTACATAAATCATATCGCGTCGCCGAGCATGCTGGCAGGCCCTTCGCCCGACAACGAACGCGCTGAACGCATTCACGCGAACAGACCTGGAGCAAAACTGGAGCAGCGCCACGCCCCCAACGGCAGCGATCAGCGTTGAATCGCACTCGATGGCAGCCAACTGCACCGTCCGTCCAGCGGCTTCTCTAAAGCCGCAGGTCAGAGGCCTATATGAACCAGACTGGCAGTGAGGGGGTCAGCGGTGCTGTTCCCGCAGGTCAGGAACACCCGACTAACACGACCTCCAATCCCGCACGCCCTGCTCGACGAGATACACGGCTGCCACCTGCTCTGCGGCTCGTACTCCGACGACGAGGACAAGGACAAGATCAAGAAACTCAACGAACGACTCGACGCCCGATTCGCGAACGCGGTCCAGGCGGAAGCCGCAGCCAAGCAGAACCGGCTGACCTGACAGGGCGAGAGGCGGAGACAGGCTCAGCTCAGGCAACCGCTGCCGGAGCCGAGCCGGGCCCGGCGCGCCATTCCGCGCGGACCACCCGCATCAACATGCGCGAGCGTTTCGCCCCGACCCCCAACTTCTTCCTCAGCACCTCCGCCGAAACCGGACGCTGATGCCGCGCACGATGCTCCGCGTCAATCTGTCGCGCCCGCTCCACCAGAGCGGCATCAAGCCCGTGTGTTCTCTCAACGGGGTTCTCCGGGGCGAACTCATGCTGATCGGCCACTGACATATCGGGACGCCGATCGACTGCCCCACGCACGCCGACAAGAGCTTGCAGAAGCCCCGGACCGACCTCAGACCAGCCAATCAGCAACAACCGGCCCCACCGCATCAAACAACGCCCTGCCAACCTCACCAGCAGCCAACGGCTCGGCCACGTTCAACGCCAACGTGACGACACTCGCCCCGACCAGCAACCGCCGCGCAGACCGCATAGTCGCACCAGAAGCCCCGCACGCCGACAACCACCGAACCGCGACCAGCAACGCCACCACCGTCACATCAACCGCAGGCGCAACCAACGGCGCCACCCAGACCGGCACACCCAGACGAAGAGCAAGCACCGACACATTCCCGAAGCCGAACAGGAACGTCAGCCCGACCACGACACCGACCATGATGGTCACCGCCGAGACGACCGGATCACGCCGAGTACCCGGCCGCGTCACGGCAACCACCCGAGCACGCGTCGCAATACCCAGGTTGGACCGCGCGGCACCATCCGACATTCGCGAGCCCGAGGCGAGCCCGAGACCTCCACCACACGACAACAGCAGCCGACACACCACGACACCGCAAGCACCTTGCGACCAGACGAAAAGGTCTTGTCCGACATCACTCGACACCACCCGACAGGTCAAACCGTGGACTCTTAACCAGCGGGTTCGTGATCAAGTCGAGAGGCCCACCCGTCGACGATCCGGCACCGCCAGGTTCTCGATCCTTCGCGGGGCGACCCATCACCCACCGCACACCACCCTCAGGGGCCACCGGCAACGGCGGACCTTACCTCTCCGTTCTGGACCTCCGGCGTTTGGGCGAACGAGGCGAGACGGCCCGCAGTCCGCCACTGACGCAGCACTCGCCGCCCGTAGTTATGGGTCCCGGCCACACGGTCCAGCTCCGCACCCGATGGTCGCCGACCCGATGCCATCTCCTGCTCATAGTGCAGCCACATCCGCTGCTCAGCCGTCAACGCATCACCCACCAGAGCCCCAGCCGGCACTGACTCCGCGACCGCCTCGATTTCATCCGCCCGCCGGCCCGACTCGATGCCCTGCGCCAAGTCGACCGGCATCGGCCGGTGCCGACGCAGGGCACGGTTGAGCAACTCCACAGCAAACAAAAGAGCAAGCGGAGGACAAGCCGCCACCGTCACCCCCGAACACACTCAGCGACGGAGCCGCGCCGACATTCGCACAAAGCGACAGCGAGATCCCGAACAGAAACGCCGCCCACCCCAGCCATCGACCGCTCCCCCGCTGGCCCCGCCACAACTCCACCGTCGCCAACGTCAACAAACCGTCCACAATCAACGGCCAAATCGCCGCCATC
>NZ_PQIA01000001.1 GCF_003385235.1 Amycolatopsis circi
GAAGTACCCCGACGTCGACCGCCCGTCACCCGGAACGGGCGGTCGACGTCGGGGTACTTCCGCCGCAGCACCAGGATCGTCGGGAAGATCAGCAGATACGACAGCAGCAACGTGCTGACCGCGATGTTGAGCACGACCGCGAACACCGCCGACGCCGAACTGCTCTGCACGATCGTCGCCACCACCGTGAACGCAGTCGCGACCACGCCGGACAGCAAATTGACCCGCAACGGAGTGTTCAGCTTCGGATGGAACGCCCCGAACCACCGCGGAAACGCGCCGTCGACGGCGGCCATCGCCTGGATGCGGTCGGACGCGATCATCCACGAGCAGCCCTGGTTCAGCAGGACGAAGACGAACACGATGGCGGCGAGCGTCAGCATCGCGCCCGAAGCACCGCCGTAGACGGAGAACACCTGGCGCACCGCGTCGAGGAAACCGCCGAGTCCGTTGATCTTGTCCGCGGGCATCACGAGCACGATGCCGAAGACCGGCACCAGATAGCACAACGCCGAAACCAGGCCGGAAACGCCGACGGTGACCGGGATATCGCGACGCGGGTTGTGCATCTCCTCAGCGGCGCCGTTGGGAGCCTCGAAACCGACCAAAGCGAACATCAGAACCGGCACTACGGCAAGGAATCCGCCGATAGTCGGCGAGAAGGCCAGCGAGCCGTGGACGCCATGGCGAGCCGCGTAGATCGCCGCGGTGACCGCGAAGAGCACTACCAGGCCGACCTTCAGCAGCGCCCCGGCGGCGATGAACCACTTGCCGTACCGCAGGCTCACCACCGCGCCGAGGATCGCCAGCCAGATGAAGACGAGCTTGAACGCGTAGTCCGCGAACCCGCCCGGGGAGGCGGGAACGAGGTACTGCTGCCAGGTCGCCGCGGCGAGGAAGGTGATCGATCCGCCCAGCCACACCGGGTTGGTGATCCAGTACAGCAGCGTGCCGAGCGCGGCGGGCAGCTTCCCGAACGCGAGCCGCAGCCAGACGAACGGCCCGCCCTCCGCCGGGAACGCGCTGCCCAGTTCGGCCATGACCAGCCCGTACGGGAACAGGAACAGCACCAGGAGCACGGCGGTCCAGGTGACCGCCTCCGCCCCGGAAGTCGCGATCTGGCCGATGGTGTCCACCGAGATGATGGCCGCGATCGCGAGGAAGATCGAGTCGATCCGGCGCAGATTCCGCCGCAGGTTTCCGGATTCGCTGTTGACGAAGGTGGGTTCGGACACGCTTCACCGCCTTTGGTGAATCGAGGGGGGAGGAGTCAGGCTTCGGTGTTCTCCAGGTCTTCCTTGTGCAGCAACGGAGTTCCGACGGTCTCGCGCATCGAGAAAGCGGCGATGAGACCGACGGCCGCCGCGGCCATCAGGTACGGGCCGGGCACGAGGGTGCTGCCCGTAGCGGAAATCAGGACCGTCATCAGGTACGGCACAGTGCCGGCGAACAGCGCGGCGGTGATGTTGTACGCGATCGAGAGGCCGCTTTGGCGGGTGCGGGTCGGGAAGATCTCCGCGGACCACACCGCGTAGGTGCCGAGAATCGCCGCCAGGATCGCCCCGAGGGCGAGCCCGCCGATCCAGGTGCCGACGAGGCCGGTGCGCATCAGCAGGTACGCGGGAGTGGCGAGGACGAACAATGCGACGCCCGCGCCGATCAGGATGGGCCGCCGGCCGATGCGGTCGGAAAGGCGGCCGAAGAAGGGCACGAGGAACAAGCCGACGAGCGAGATCACCGTGGACAGTGCCGCCGCGCTGCCGGACGAGTGGCCGAGGTAGTCGGTCTCGTAGGTGACCAGATAGGTGAGCACGGCGTAGAACGGCACGTGCATCATGGTCATCAGGCCGGCGGCCTGGAGCAGCTGCTTCTTGTTGTGGCGGAACAGTTCCCGGACCGGGCTGCGGGGCACGTTGTCGGTCGCTTCGAGGGCGCGGTACTCGGGGGTGTCCTCGATCTTGCTGCGGATGACGAACCCGATGATGCCGAGCGGCGCGGCGATCAGGAACGGGACGCGCCAGCCCCACGAGGCCAGTTGCGCGTTCGTCAGGCCGAGCGACAGCAGCAGGAAGACGAACGAACCGGCGAGGAAGCCCAGCAGCGAACCGACTTCCAGCCAGCTGACGCCGAATCCGCGACGCCGCCGCGGCGCGTACTCGGCGAGGAAGCTCGCCGCGCTGCCGAACTCGCCGCCCGCGGCGAGACCCTGCACCAGGCGCAGCAGCACCAGCACGATCGGGGCCGCGATGCCGATCGTGGAGTAGCCCGGCAGCAGGCCGATCACCAGGGTCGCGCCGGACATCACGAAGATGACCACCGACAGCGTCCGCTTGCGGCCGATCTTGTCGCCGAGCGGTCCGAAGATCAGCGCGCCGATCGGCCGGATCCCGAACGACACCGCGAAGACGCCGAACACCGCGAGCAGCCCGGCGGTGGAGTTGCCCGCCGGGAAGAAGACGGACGCGATGGTGCCGGCGAGGTAGGCGTAGGCGGCCCAGTCGAACCAGTGCACGAAGACGCCGACGGCACCGGCGGCGACGCTGCGCCGCAGCATGGCGGGATCGGCGCTCTGTTCGACCAGGTCTGGCGCCGGAGAGGCGTCGGGTGCGGTCATGAGTGGCCTCCTTGGACCGGTTCTTCGGGAGGACGCTAAGAGCGGCCCACGGCATCTAACAAGAAGTAATAAGCAAAGCAATGCATCTGTTCGGGTTATGCAGAGGCGCTGAGCTGTGCCGACACGAGGGTCTGACGGCGGCGAAACCCAGCGTTTACGTGCGGGACGGCCCGCCGGTGAGAGCCTGCGGGGTGGTCAGCGAGACGACCTGCTCGTCGGTGAGCAGCTGCCGTTCCCGCACCAGTTCCAGCGCCGGTCGGCCGGTCTGGTGTGCTTCCAGGGCGAGTGTGCACGCGGTTTCGTAGCCGAGCGCGGGACTCAATGCCGTGACCAGCCCGGTCGAGATAGCGACGAGGTCGGCCAGGTGTGCTTTGCGCGCGGTGATGCCGCGTACGCACTGTTCGGCGAGCACTCGCGCACCGGCGGTGAGGTGGTCGAGGCCGGCGGTCAGGGCCCGCGCGATGATCGGTTCGAAGGCGTTGAGCTGCAGCTGTCCGCCCTCGGCGGCGAGCGTGATCGTGACGTCGTTGCCGATGATTTCGAAGGCGATCTGGTTGACCGCTTCCGGGATGACCGGGTTGACCTTGCCCGGCATGATCGACGACCCGGCCTGCCGCGCGGGAAGCGTGATCTCGCCGAACCCGGCCTGCGGGCCGGACGAGAGCAGCCGAAGATCGTTGCAGATCTTGGACAGTTTGACCGCCACGCGTTTCAGCACGCCGGACAGCTGCACGAACACGCCGACGTCTTGCGTCGCCTCGATCAGGTCGGGCGCGGAGACGAGCGTCGTGATCCCGGTCAGCTCGCGCAGGTGCGCGACAGCCCGCTCCCGGTACCCTGGACGCGCGTTGAGGCCGGTCCCGATCGCTGTTCCGCCGAGGTTCAGTTCATGCAGCAGCAGCCGGGCTTCGGCGAGCCGTTGTTCGTCCTCGGCGAGCGTGGCGGCGAACGCGCCGAACTCTTGACCCAGTGTCATCGGGACGGCGTCCTGAAGCTGGGTGCGGCCCATCTTGAGGACGTCGGCGAACTCGAGTGCCTTGTGCGCGAACGCTTCCCGCAGTCCGGCGAGCGCAGCGAGGAGTTCCGCGAGGTGCCGGTCGAGCGCGAGTTTGACCGCGGTGGGGTAGACGTCGTTGGTGCTCTGGCCGAGGTTGACGTGGTCGAGCGGGTGCAGGTGCGCGTAGTCGCCGCGGGCGTGGCCGAGGAGTTCCAGGGCGCGGTTGGCGACGACCTCGTTGGCGTTCATGTTCGTCGAGGTCCCGGCTCCGCCCTGGATGAGGTCGACGACGAACTGGTCGTGCAGCCTGCCGTCCCGGATCTCCGCACATGCCTGCTGGATGGCCGCGGCCTGTTCTGGGGAGAGGGCACCGACTTCCGCGTTGGCGCGTGCGGCGGCCTCCTTGACGGTGGCCAGCGCGGCGACGAGGTGCGGCCGGTCGGCGAGGGTTTCGCCCGTGATAGGGAAATTGACCAGCGCGCGGGCGGTGTGCGCGCCGTAATAGACGTCGCCGGGCACGCTGATTTCGCCGAGCATGTCGTGCTCGGAGCGGGTGTGGGACATCGGTGTCCTTCCCGGGGCAGGAGGTTAAAAAGTACGGTCGACGCCGGTCCACGCCAGCGCGATCGCGCCGTCGAGCAGGGCCCGTTCCGCGGTGCCGCCGACGCAGTGCGCGGCGAATTCGCGCTGGTGGTTGATCGCGGGCAGCGACCCGATGCCGATGTAGGGATGGATGGCGGGCACGACCTGCGAGACGTTGCCCATGTCGGTGGACGCGCGGTTCATCCGCGACGCCGTGCCGTCCGGCGCGAATTCACGGCCGAGTTCGAGGGCGTTGGCGCGATAGGCGGCCAAAGCGGTCTCGTCGGCGCGGAATTCGGCGTAGGGCTTGCTTTCCGGCTCCACGCTCAGCTCGCAGCCAGTGGCCAGCGCACCGGCCTCGAAGGCCCGCATCACGCGTGGCTCCAATTCGGACAGTTCCGCCAGCGTTTCGGCTCGCACATACCACCGGCCGGACGCGTGTTCCGGGATCGCATTGGGAGCGTCTCCGGCGTGCGTGACGATGCCGTGCACCCGCGCCGAGGCCGGAAGCTGTTGCCGCAGAAGGCCGATCGCGACCTGGGCGACGGTGAACGCGTCGGCGGCGTTGACCCCGGCTTCGGGATAAGCGGCGGCGTGCGCGGACTTCCCGGTGTAGGAGATCTTCGAATGGCTGACGGCGAACGGCCGCGCTTCGGCGACGTCCACCGGTGCCGGATGCACCATCATCGCGAGGTCCACACCCGCGAAAGCACCGCGTTCCAGCAGCTCGATCTTGCCGCCGCCGCCCTCTTCCGCCGGGGTGCCGTAAACCTCGACGGTGATCCCGAGGTCGTCGGCGACCACGGCGAGTCCCAGTGCGGCACCGATGGAGCTGGCCGCGATGAGGTTGTGCCCGCAGGCGTGGCCGAGGCCGGGCAGCGCGTCGTATTCGGCACATAGCGCGATCCGCTTGGGGCCGGAGCCGAAGCTGGCGTGGAACGCGGTGTCCAGGCCGAGGTGCTTCGACGTGACGGCGAACCCGGCCCGGTCGAGCAACTCCGGTACCGCAGCCGCCGCGCGATGTTCTTCCCAGGCGGTTTCCGGATCGGCGTGCAGCCGCTCGGACAGCTGGATCAGCTCGTCGGCGTGCCGGTCGACCGCGGCGCGGACTGCCGTCTTGCTGGCGGCCATCACTCGTCTCCCGGAACGCCGTAGGACGGCGCGGACGCGGGGTTCAGGCCGCGGGTGACGTAATCGTCGCGCTGGGGGAGCCAGACGTCGAGGAGTTCGGCGAGCTGGTCGATCGGCTCGTCTGCCCAATCCACGCGCAGATCCGTGACCGGCCATTCCGCGGCGGACACCGCGACGAGCCCGGCGGACCGCACCGGACCTTCCTCGCCGCCCGCCGCGAGCCCGGCGCGCATCGCCGCGACGAGGCGCTGTTCCAGCTCGCCGGTCGAGTCGAGGAAAGCGTCCACCATGGACTGAGGGATGTGGTCGCCAGCCAGCATGTTGCCCGCCACGACCACGCCGTCCGCGGTTGCCGAGGCGTGCGTGCCGAGGGTTTTCGAGCCGCTGTAAGCGAAACCGGGCCCGGTGGGACCGAGCACGGTCAGCTGCCGGTACTCGATGTGTTCCGCAGTCGACGTGATCTCGGCGAGCGCCTTCTCCGGATCACCGTGTTCGGCGAGCCGGTCCAGCAGTCGTCCGCCGAGCCGCGGGTCGGTGATGTTCTGCGAGGCGGCCGCGCCGAGACCCGGGCGCAGGTGCGCGACGCGGGCGACGACTGCCGGACTGGACGAACTGGCCGCGATCCCGAACCGGACGGTGCCGCCGGAAGTGTCGCGGGCGACGATCGAAAAGGTCACTTCTCCTCCTCCGGGATCACCGCGATGGCGTCGATCTCGCACAGCCATTCCGGCCGGGCGAGCGCGGACACGACCACGCCGGTCGAGATCGGGTGAACGCCCTTGGTCCAGCGCCCGACGGTGCGGTAGACGGCCTCGCGGTAGCGCGGGTCGACCAGGTAGATCGTCAGCTTGACCAGGTGTTCCATGCGGCTGCCTGCTTCTTCGAGCAGCATGTCGATGTTCGCCATCGCCTGCTCGGCCTGCGCGGCGACGTCGCCGATCCCGACCGATTCGCTCGTGTCGAGGTCCTGCCCGATCTGGCCGCGCACGTAGACCGTGCCGTTGGCGACGACGGCCTGGCACAGGTCGTTGTCGAGGTTCTGCTCGGGGTAGGTGTCCCGCGTGTTGAACGGGCGGATGCGACGGTGGACAGTCACTGCGTGGCCTTCCCTGCGGCGGTCGTCGGACGCCTCAGCCTGACCGCGAGCCCGAGGTTCTGTCCAGTAGATCTTTCCGGACCAATGCATCGGAATTTATGATGCACCCTGCATCGGAAAATCAGATCTTGAGTGCCGGAAACATCTGTTGGACACGGGCAGTGCGGGCAGTGAGGATCCGGAGACGGCGCTGAACCGCGCTGAAGCCGGAGCGGAGGTCTGGGATGTCGAGCGAACAGGTGGAGGCCCTCGTCGTGGGCGGGGGGCAGGCCGGCCTGGCGATGAGCGAGCACCTGAGCGAGTGCGGCGTGCCGCATCTCGTCCTGGAACGGAACCGGATCGCCGAACGCTGGCGCTCGGAACGCTGGGACTCGCTCGTCGCGAACGGCCCCGCGTGGCACGACCGGTTCCCCGGCCTGGAGTTCCCCGACGTTGCCCCCGGCGAGTTCGCGTCAAAGGAGCAGGTCGCGGCCTATTTCGAGGCATACGCGGAAAAGATCGCCGCGCCGATCCGCACCGGGGTCGAAGTGACGTCCGTGCAGCGGCACGAGGGCAGGCCCGGGTTCCGCGTCGAGACCTCGGAAGGAACGATCGACGCCCGGTTCGTCATCGCCGCGACCGGCCCGTTCCAGCGCCCGGTCATCCCGCCGATCGTGCCCGCCGACGCCGCTCCGGTGCAGATGCACTCCAGCGGCTACCGAAACCCGGATCAACTCCCCGAAGGCGCGGTGCTGGTCGTCGGCGCGGGTTCGTCGGGCGTCCAGATCGCCGAGGAACTGCGCCGCGCCGGGCGTGAGGTGTACCTGTCGGTCGGCCCGCACGATCGCCCGCCGCGCAGCTACCGCGACCGCGACTTTTGCTGGTGGCTGGGCGTTCTGGGCAAGTGGGACGCCGAAACGCCGCCCGCCGGCGCGGAACACGTGACCATCGCGGTCAGCGGCGCCCGCGGCGGGCACACCGTGGACTTCCGCGCGCTGGCCGGACTCGGCATCACGCTCGTCGGCATGACCGGCGCGTATGCCGACGGCAAGCTCAGCTTCGCGACGGACCTGGCGAAGAACATCGCGGCGGGCGACGAGAATTACCTTGCCCTGCTTGACGAAGCCGACGCCTACGTGGCTCGCAACGGACTCGACCTGCCCGAGGAACCGTCCGCCCGCGAGCTGGGCCCGGACCCGGCTTGTGTCACCGATCCGCTGCTGGAACTGGATTTGGCCGCGGCCGGAGTGACGTCGATCGTCTGGGCTACCGGCTTCGCGGTCGACTACAGCTGGCTGCAGGTCGACGCTTTCGACGAGAACGGACGGCCGAAGCATCGCCGCGGCGTGTCGGTCGAGCCGGGTGTGTACTTCATCGGCCTGCCGTGGCTGGCTCGGCGTGGGTCGAGCTTTATCTGGGGTGTGTGGCACGACGCGAAGTTCGTGGCTGACCACGTCGCGATTCAGCGCGGGTACCAGAGCCAGTCCGAGACCGCGGACAGCCTGCGTTCGGGGCGCTGATCGAAGCGAGGCCGGTCCACCACTCGGGCTGAGGAGCGCGAAGGCGGTCCGGGGCCGCCGCCGTGGATGCGACGGCCGCGACGAACGCGCCGAGCGAATGCCCGACGAGCGTGAACCGCGCGAGCCCGTCCAGCGAGCGCAGGACGTCGTCCCGAAACGACGTCAGCGGACAGGACCGGAGTCGTTCGGCCGCAGCGGATCCCCGGTCCCCGGGCTGCGCGCGGCGGCGTGCGGGCAGACCAGGTCTTTCATGGACAGGTCACGACCTGCCCCGCCCACGAGAGCCCGCCGCCGAAGGCGAAGAGCAGCACCGGCTCGCCCGGCGGCAGCTCGCCGCGCGAGACCATTGTGGACAGTGCGAGCGGGACGGACGCCGCCGAGGTGTTTCCCGAATCGACCACGTCCCGGCCGATCACCACGTCCTCGCGCAGGTCGAGGCGGCCGGTCAGCGCCTCGATGATCCGCAGGTTGGCCTGGTGGGTGACGACTCCGGCGAGGTCGGTGGTGGCGATGCCCGCGCGATGGCAGGCTTCAGCCGCGACGGCGGGCAGTTCCTGGGTCGCCCAGCGGAACACCGACTGTCCGTCCTGGGCGAACGCCGGCTGCCATTCGTCCACGAGCCGGACCAGGTCCCTGCGTGCCGGGTCGGAGCCCCAGACGACCGGTCCGACCGCCGCGGTGTCGGCCGCGCTGAGGACGGCCGCCCCGGCGCCGTCGCCGAGCAGGACGCAGGTGCCGCGGTCGGTCCAGTCGGTGACGTCCGACATCTTCTCCGCGCCGACGACCAGCGCGTGCCGGGCGGCCCCGGCCTGGATGGCGTGGTCGGCGGTGGCCAGCGCGGTGCAGAAGCCGGCACAGCCGTTGTTGAGGTCGAAACAGACCGGAGCCGGGATGCCAAGGCGGCCCGCGACCTGGGCGGCGATCGACGGGCAGCGGTCGATCGCGCTGCAGGTGGCGACGGTGACCAGGCCGACGTCGCCCGGTTCGAGACCGGCCGCGGCCAGTGCCTTCGCCGCGGCCTCGGTGGCCAGATCGGCGACCGAGCCGTCCGCGATGTGCCGGGCGGCGATGCCGGTGCGGCGGCGGATCCACTCGTCGGTCGTGTCGACCATGCCTTCCAGATCGGTGTTGGTCAGCACGCGGGCGGGCCGGTGGTGGCCGAGTGCGGTGACGCGGGAGCCGGGCATCTGTCCCTCCTCAAGGGTCTGGTCGCACTATAGCGACCGATCGTTCGTAATCTATAGTGGGCGCATGAGCCCCCGGAAGTCCGTGGCGGAATCCCGCCTCACCCGGCAGCGCATCCTCGACCTCGGCCTGGTGCTCGCCTCCGAGGAAGGCTTGGAGGGACTGACCATCGGGCGGCTCGCCGCCGCGCTGGGGATGAGCAAAGCGGGCGTGCTCGGGCATTTCGGCACCAAGGAGAGCCTCCAGCTCGCCGTCATCGAGGCCGCGACCGCGATGTTCGTCCGCGAGGTGCCCGAACGCGCCCGCGGCGTGCCGCGCGGCCTGCCGTATCTCCGCGCGGCCTGCGAGGCGTGGATCTCCTACCTGGAACGCGAACTGCTGCCCGGCGGCTGCTTCTTCACCGCAGCGGCGGCGGAGTTCGACGGCCGGGACGGACCGGTGCGCGATGCTGTCGTCAGGATGAGCGCGTTCTGGCAGCGCGAGCTGCGCGTCAACATCTGGCGTGCGGTGAGCCTGGATGAGCTGCCCGCGGACACGGACATCGACCAGCTGCTCTACGAGATTGTCGCGATCATGTTGGCGCTCAACCATTTCCTGCAGCTGCACGGCGACCGCCAAGCTCCGGCCCGCGCGCGCCGTGCGCTGGAACGGCTGTTCTGACGGCGGCTCAGGCAGCTTCCGGGTCGGAGTACATCACGCGGCACAGCTCCCGGAATTCCTGCGCTCGCCGGGTAAGCCGAACCCCGCGCATGGTGGCGATGACGATCTCCAGCGACGGAACCTCGTCGGTCAGTGTCAGCGGCACGACACTCGCCCCCGCATAAGTCGTGTCATCCGGCGGACGCTGGTTGAGCAACGCGAACCCGTGCCCGGAAGCCACCAACGCCCGCACGGTCTCGTACCCGCTGGTCCGATGCCGAACCCGCGGCGCCACCCCAGCGTCGCTGAGGATCGACTGCAGGTACTCCCGGCTGTGCGGCAGATCGAGCAGCACCATCGGCTCCTCGGCCAGCTCCTGCAGCGACACCTTGCGGCTCTTCCGCCGAGCGAGCCGATGCTCCGAGGAAACGAGAGCGTACGGCGCCGCGGTCCCGACCACCTCGCGGTCGATGTCGTCGTCGAGGTCGTACCCGTACAGCATGGCCAGCTCGGTCTCACCAGCCCGCAGAGCACCCTTGAGCGCCTTGTGCTCGCCCTCGCGCAACGACACGTGGACACGAGGATGCCGGGTTTCGAACTCCGCCAGCAAGCTCGGCAGCCGGAACGGCGCGAGCGTGGTGAAGCAGCCGACGGTGAGCGTGCCGACCAGATCGGTGCCGGATTGCCGCGCGGTTTCGACCAGCTCCGCGCCGTGCGCGAGGAAGTCCAGCACTCGCTTGTAGAACTCCTCGCCGGCCGTGGTCAAGCTGAGCCCGCGGGCGTGGTGGCGCAGCAGGAACTGCACGCCCATTTCCTTCTCCAGCTGCGCGATCGCCGTCGAAACAGCCGACTGCGACACCATCAGTTCCTTCGACGCGGCTGTCATGCTCAAATGCCGCGCCGCCGCCTCGAAATAGCGCAGCTGCACGAGGGTGAAGGAAGGCTCGCTCATGCCGACATCCTGCCTCAGCGGCAGCAATCCGGATGCTGCGGTTTCGGCGCGGGCGTGTCCAGCGCCGGGTTGGCGTCGAAGAATCCGCTGGGTTTGAGCGTGAATCCGGTGTGGTCGACGGGCATGATCGGCCAGTCCTCGGTGCGCGGGAAATGCGTGAGCCCGAAGGTGTGCCAGACGACGAGGTCGGTGCCGTCGAGGTCGCGATCGGCCTGGATCCAGGTGTCGATGCCGGTCTTGCCGTCGTTCTGGTTGACGTACTCGCCTGCCGGGAAGCGCTCGTCCTCGGCATACGCTGTGACCCACAGGTGCTTGCGAGTGAAAGCGGCGCGACGGGCGATGGACGACGCGTCGTCGGCCAGCAGCGGCGGCAGGCCTTCGGGATGCAGGGTGTAGCCGACGGGTTTGCCGAGCGCGTTGCGGGACTCCGGATTGCTGATCCGCCAGGTCCGGCCGAGGTTGCCGTCGGCGAGCCGGGCGGCGTCGGATTCCTTGGCCAGCCTGGTGATCTTGCGGGTGAAGGCGTTGCCGTACGGGTTGTCCGGTCCGATCGGCACGCGCTGCACGTCGATCTCGTCCACGGCGTTGGCGAGCCCGTCGACCATCATGTCCAGCCGTGCGGAGAACAGGTGCTGGTGGAACGGCGCGCCGACGCCCGGGGCGATCTCGGCGGCCCACGGATACTCCGGATCGTTGGCCGGGAAGGCCGACGCGAAGACGATGCCGGTGGCCTTGCACTCGAGTTCGATCGTGCCGTCGAGGTAGAGGTACCAGTAGAAGCCGTAGTCGTAATTGCCGACCGTGACGAAGAACGAGATGACCAGCCGCCGCTGCCGACGCGTCGAAACACTCCCGTTGTAGTGGTCAGTGTGCTTCCACAGCACCCCGGCGTCTTCCTCGTGCATGCAGATCGCGTTCGCGATGGTGTGCGGCTGGCCGTCGTCGTCGTGCAGGACGGCGTCGAAATAGCGGATCTCGCCGAGGCAGTCGCAGCCCAGGGTGAGAGAGTTGGCTTCCTTGCCCAGCGAATACTCGCCGGCGTCGAAATAGTTCTGCCAGAACCGGACCGGGCTGGGATCGCCGTAGGGCACGACCATCTCCGCGACCGAGGCGCGGTAGACGACCGGACGCAGCCGTTCGCCGTCCTGGAAGCCGATTTGGTGCAGGGTAAGGCCTTCGACCGCGTTGAAGCCGATCCGGAACTGCCACTTCTCCCACGTGACGACGTCGCCGTCGACGGTGAAACTCGGACCCTCGGGTTGGGTGATCACGATGGGCTTCTGGGTGTCACGGGCCGGGCCGTCAAGGTGATAGTCGTAGGCGGTGCGCGGGATGTCGACCGGCCCGTCGTCGATGAGGTCGTGTACCCGGCCGGCGATCAGGTCGACGTAGGCGACGACGCCGTCGATCGGGTGCGCCCACAGGTTGTCGTCCTTGTTGAGCTGCAGGAACGCCAGGCAGCGCACGAGCCGCAGCCCGGTTTCGCCCGGAATGTCGAAGCATCCGGCGCTCAGCGCGGAGATCCGGACCGAACGGGGCTCATCGATGCCGCGGCGGCGCATCGCCGCGTTCCACGCCTCGTCCTCCCAGAGGATCTTCTCGACCAGGTCGAACTCCTCGTGCAGGATCGGCGGCTGCCCCTCGGCCTCGACGTCCACCGCCCGCTCGGCCACGACCTCGCCGCTCGTCAGCGACACAACTACCTCGCGCACCGCGCCGGTCCGCCGGTCCAGGAGCAGCGAGCGGACGCGGCGCTCGACCGGGTCGCCCGGCTGCCAGGCCAGCACCGCCGCCTTCGCCGGTTCGAGCAGCGAGACGAGCGCGAACCGGGTGTTCTCGGTCGCGATTCCGGCCTCGACCAGCAGCGCGCGGTTGCCGGCGACCTCGTCTTCGGTCAGGCGAGAGAGGGGGTGGGCCATGCGGGTCTCCTCGTTCTTTGCGGTCTATCGCAAAGAATGAGCGATCCCGGTCCGGGTAGCAAGGCCCTTACGGGGTGGGTTCTGGCGAACCCGTGCTGGGTTTTTCGATGCACGTCATCAATAATCCTGGACGTGGCACGACCCAAGGACCAGGCGAAGCGGCGCGACGAGCTGGTGGCGGCGGCCGCCCGCGCGATCCGGACGCGGGGGCTGGCGGGCCTTCGCGTGCGCGACGTCGCCGAGGAGGCCGGGCTGTCGGCCGGTTCCGTCAGCTACTACTACCCGGACCTCGACGACCTGCTGTTCGAGCTGCACCGCGACGCGGTCGACCGGTTCTACTGGGCGCGAGTGCGCGCGGCGGAGGCGGAGGACGATCCGGTGCGGCGGCTCGTGCGGCTGGTCGACGCGGGGCTGCCCGCCGAAGCGGGAGATCCGCTGAGTCGGGTGTTGTACGAAATGCACGTCCACGCGGCGCGCAACCCGGCGCACGCCGTGCTGATGACGGCGTTGTGGGACCGCGAAGTGTCGCTGTATTCGGCCGCACTCGCGCACGGCCGGGACACCGGGGCGTTCCAGTTGCGCTCGCCGGCGGCGGACATCGCGGCGAACGCGGTCGCGCTGGAGGACGCCTACGGCCTGCATCTCGCCGGGCGCAACACCAGTTTGTCCGCGGCCAGGACCCGGAAGCTGCTGCTGGGGTATCTGGCCGCGGAAACCGGGCGGGACCTCGGTCAGGCGTAGGCCGTCCAGACCGTCTTGAGGCCGGTGTACTTGTCGAACGAATGCAGCGAGAGGTCCCGGCCGAATCCGGACTGCTTGAAGCCGCCGAACGGGGTCGCGGTGCTGAGTGCGTCCACGGTGTTCACCGAGACTGTCCCGGCGTGGATTCCGTCCGAGACGCGGTGTGCGCGGGCCAGATCGCGGGTCCAGACCGAGGCGGCGAGGCCGTACGGAGTGTCGTTCGCCAGGCAAATGCCTTCGACTTCGGACTCGAAGGTTTGTGCCGTGAGTACTGGCCCGAACAGCTCTTCGGTGACGAGCGGGTCGTCGGAGGCCAGGTCGGTGACGATGGTCGGGTCCAGGAACGCACCCCGCCGGGTGCCGCCCGCGACGACGGTTCCGCTGCTGGCCTCGACGGCGGCCAGCACCCGGACCGCCGCGTCCTCGTCGATCATCGGACCCAGTTTCGTGGCCGGGTCCAGCGGATTTCCAGGTACCCACCTGGCGACCTTCTCCCGCAGCAGGGCGAGAAACTCGTCGGCCACCGGCTCTTGGACGAGCAGGCGGGTCGTGGCCGAGCAGACCTGGCCGGCGTTCGCGCAGAAACCGAACGCGACCAGGTCCGCCGCGGCGTCGAGGTCCGCGTCGGCGAACACCGCGACCGGGCTCTTGCCGCCGCATTCGAGCCAGACCTGCTTGAGGTTCGACTCCCCGGCGTAGCGCAGGAACAGCCCGCCCACCGGCGTCGACCCGGTGAAGGCGAGGACGTCGACGTCCGGATGCCGTCCGAGCGCCTTGCCCGCCGTCTCGCCGAAGCCCGGAACGACGTTGAGCACCCCGTCCGGAATTCCCGCCTCCACCGCCAATTCCGCCAGCCGCAGCGCGGACAGCGGGGACTGTTCGGCGGGTTTGAGCACCACGCTGTTGCCCGCGGCCAGCGCCGGGGCGAGCTTCCACCCGGCGATGTCGAGCGGGAAGTTCCACGGCACGACCGCGCCCACCACCCCGAGCGGCACGCGCCGGATCGCGGCGAAGTTGCCGGGAGGCGTGGGCGCGACCTCGTCGTAGCGCTTGTCGAGAGCCTCGGCATACCAGGCGAAACACTCGGCGGTCGCGGGCACGTCCTGGCCGAATGTGTCCGAGATCGGACGGCCGACGTCGAGGGTGTCGCAGAGCGCCAGTTCCCGTCCGTGCGAACGGATCAGGTCGGCCAGCCTCAGCAGGCGCTTCTTGCGTTCGGCCGCGGCGAGCCGGGACCAGCGGCCGTCCTCGAACGCGCGCCGCGCGGCCGCGACCGCCGCGTCGATCTCGTCCCGGCCGCCTTCGGCCACGTGCGCGACTGGGTGCCCGGTGGCCGGATTGACGTCGGCGAAAGTCTTGCCGGACTTGGCTTCGAGCCAGTCACCGTCCACGAAGGCCGCTGTGCGGGGCCGCAGCTGCGCGGCTTCGTGCGCCCAGTCGCTGTGGTTCATTCCCGGAACCGCCTTTCGTCGCTTCCGTTCACTATCTCCAGGCGCCGTGGCCCGCGAAAGCAGAGCTTTTCGCTGCCCTGCATCGGACGGAGCGATGCAGGGTCACCGCGCCAGGTTCCAGAGCGAGGCCCACTGTTCGGCGGTCAGTTCGCGGGGGAGTGCTTGCGGGGACAGCCGCTGCCGGGCGAGCCAGGTGTGTGCCGCGCGGACGCTGAGCCGGCCGGTGCGGGGCAGGATCCCGGCCAGCCCGCGACCGCGTCCGGTGAAGACCCTGCGGACGAACTCCTGGTAATCCGCCTGTTCGGCGACGAGCGGATCCGGGCGGCGGGTGATCACGAGAATCCCGCCGTCCACGGCCGGACGGGGCCGGAACGCGTGCGCCGGGACCCGGGCGGGCACGGCGAAGTCGAACCACGGCCACCAGGCGGCGGTCATCTGGGACGCGCCGCCGATCCCGGCCCGGCGGCGGGCGACTTCCCATTGCACCAGCAGCACCGCGAGTTCCCAGTGCTGCTGGCGGAACAATCGGCGCAGGGTCGCGGTGGTGAGGTGGAAGGGAAGGTTGCCGACGACGGTGTGCGGAACGTCGGGCAGCCGGTGCCGGAGCAGATCGCCGTGGACGACTTCGACGTTCTCGCCGGTTCGCTGAGCCAGACGGCGGGCGCGGCGGGGATCGAGTTCGACCGCGGTCAGCGGACGGCCGGTGCGGCTGAGGGGGATGGTGAGAGCGCCGTCGCCGGCGGCGAGTTCCACGAGGGGACCGGTCGTGCGGTTGGCGGCACTGCAGACAGCGGCGATGACGGCGGGGTCGGCCAGGAAGTTCTGGCCGAGTTCGTGCCGTCCGCCGTAAGAGAGGGCAGACATGGGGTGCGGACTCCGCGCATGAGGAAGCGACCCGGGCACCCGGAAAGGCAGCCCGGACGGACAACGGGGGAGAGCGCGGCGGAGCGGTTGTGCTTCCGGCGCTCAGGCGTTGCGGAGGCGAGTCACTGCGTACGCGGCGAAAGCGGCACCCATGGGCGGGAGCCTAGCGGAGCCGCCCGGCCTGTCGCACCCGGATTTCCGCAGCGCTCCTCGGCCTGAACAAGGGGCCCGGGCGGAGGCCCCGGAATGCGGCCGCGGTCTTTCTGAACGGACAGATGAACGATTTTCGCTAATCGCTGCGGACCGTGTTGCCGAACGGTCCACTTACGACGGAAGTACCCGCTGATCCGGGCCCGCAAACTGACACGAAACGGGGTCGCTCAGCTGAGGGGTACGGCGCTTGCGCTGCACTTTTCCCGGCTGGACAGTGGAAGCCGAAGGACGAATTCCGATCCGGGGAAATGGAGTGGATCCATGGTACGCGCAATCCAGCCGCAGGATCTCGTCGACAGCACCGTGATGGACAATTCCGGCAGCAAGATCGGCAAGGTGGGCACGGTTTATCTCGCCGACGACACGCGCCGGCCGGAGTGGGTGACGGTGAAGACCGGGCTGTTCGGCCAGAAGGAGAGCTTCGTGCCGCTGTCGGGCGCGGGCATGGAGAACGACGGCCTGCACGTCCAGGTGGCCAAGGACCAGGTGTCCGACGCGCCGCGCATCGACGCCGAAGGCCATCTTTCCGAGAAGGAAAGCGTCGAGCTGTACAAGTACTACGGCTTGCCGGCTCCGCGGGCCGGGAACGGCGAAAACACCGGGAACCGCGGGCGCGACATGGCGGCCGGCGGCATGGCAGGCGGTGCCGCGGGCGGCGCTGCGGGCCGGGGCCGCGAATCGGCGGCAGGCGGCACCGCGGGCACGCGGCAGCCGACCGCGCGGGACACTTCCGCGGCCAAGGGCGGACGGCACGACGCGACCGGCACCGGCGACGTGGTGCGTTCCGAGGAACGGCTGCGGGTCGGCACCGAAGAGGTCGAAACCGGCCACGTCCGGCTGCGCAAGTACGTGGTGACCGAGGACGAGCAGGTGACCGTGCCGGTCACGCACGAGGAAGTGCGCGTCGAGCGGGAGCCGATCACCGACGCCAAGGCGGCGGGCAAGGCCGAAATCGGCGAGGCGGAGCAGGACGTCGTGCTGCACGCCGAGAAGCCGGTGGTGCAGAAGGAGACCGTGCCGGTGGAGCGAGTGCGGCTCGGCACTGAGCAGGTGACCGAGGAACAGACCGTCCAGGGCAAGGTCCGCAAGGAGCAGATCGACATCGACGACGACACGCGCCGGGGCAAGAAGTCCTGACCCTGCCCGCGCCGCTGCTGTCTCCCGCCGGAGGACTTCCGGACGGGAGACAGCGGGCGCGGCCGGCTATCGTCGCGAGCGGCTGGCTTTCAGGAACTCCCGGTTGAGGTTCGCGATGCTCGTCAGCGGGATCCCCTTGGGACACGAGGCGACGCATTCGCCGGTGTTCGTGCAGCCGCCGAAGTCCGCCGCGTCCATGGTTTCCACCATGTCCAGCACGCGCTGGGCGCGTTCCGGCTGGCCTTGCGGCAGGGAATTCAGGTGCGCCACCTTCGCCGAGGTGAACAGCATCGCCGACCCGTTCGGGCAGGCCGCCACGCACGCGCCGCAGCCGATGCAGGTCGCGTTGTCGAAGGCGAGATCCGCGTGCGGCTTGGGCACCGGCGTCGCGTGCGCTTCGGGAGCGCTGCCGGTCGGGGCGGTGACGTAGCCGCCCGCCTCGATGATCCGGTCGAACGCGGACCGGTCGACCACTAGATCCTTGATCACCGGGAAACCCTTGGCGCGCCACGGTTCCACGTCCAGCACGTCGCCGTCGCGGAAGGATCGCAGGTGCAGCTGGCAGGTCGTGGTGCGCTCGGGGCCGTGCGCCCGCCCGTTGATCACGACGCCGCACGAGCCGCAGATGCCCTCGCGGCAGTCGTGGTCGAAGGCGATCGGCTGCGCGCCGTCCTCGATGAGGTGCTGGTTGAGGACGTCGAGGAGTTCCAGGAAGGACATGTCCGGGCTGGCGTCGTCGACCGGGTAGTCGACCAGCCTGCCGTCGTCGTCCGGGCCGGACTGGCGCCAGACCCGCAGGGTGAGTTTCACGTGTAGCTCCGCTGGGTGGGGTGGACGTGCTCGAAGTTCAGGATTTCCCGGTGCAGCACCGGTTTCTCGCCGTACTCCCAGGCTGAGGCGTAGGAGAACCGCTCGTCGTCGCGCTGGGCCTCGCCGTCCTCGGTCTGGTGTTCCTCGCGGAAGTGGCCGCCGCACGATTCCTCGCGCACCAGGGCGTCGAGCAGGAGCAGTTCGGCGAGTTCGAGGAAGTCGGCGACGCGACCGGCCTTCTCCAGTTCCTGGTTCAGCTCCGCGCCGGTGCCGGGGACGCGGACGTCCCGCCAGAATTCCGCCCGCAGCTCCGGGATGCGGTCGAGCGCCTTCCGCAGGCCCTCAGCGGAGCGGGACATCCCGCAGTGGTCCCACATCAGGTGGCCCAGTTCGCGGTGGAACGAGTCCACGCTGCGGGTGCCGCGCACCGACAGCAGCCGTTCCAGCCGGTCGCGTACCGCGCTTTCCGCTTGGGCGACCGACGGATCGGCCGGGTCGAGCGCGGGGAAGCCGCCGCGGGCGATGTAGTCGTTGAGGGTGGCCGGGAGCACGAAGTAGCCGTCGGCTAGGCCCTGCATCAGCGCGGACGCGCCGAGCCGGTTCGCGCCGTGGTCGGAGAAGTTGGCCTCGCCGATCACGAACAGGCCGGGCACCGTGCTCTGCAGATCGTAGTCGACCCACAGACCGCCCATCGTGTAGTGGATCGCCGGGTAGATCCGCATCGGGACCTCGTACGGGTTCTCCGCGGTGATCCGTTCGTACATGTCGAAAAGGTTGCCGTACTTGGCTTCCACCGCCGGGCGGCCCATCCGCTCGATCGCGTCTGCGAAGTCGAGGTACACGCCGAGTCCGCCGGGACCGACGCCGAATCCGGCGTCGCAGACGTTTTTGGCCGCCCGCGAAGCGATGTCGCGCGGGACCAGGTTGCCGAAGCTCGGGTACATCCGTTCGAGGTAGTAATCCCGTTCGTCCTCCGGGATTTCCTGTGGAGGCCGCGGGTCGCGCGGCTGCTTCGGAACCCAGATCCGGCCGTCGTTGCGCAGCGATTCGCTCATCAGCGTCAGCTTCGACTGGTGCTCGCCGGATCGCGGGATGCAGGTCGGGTGGATCTGCGTGAAGCAGGGGTTGGCGAAGTACGCGCCACGCTTGTGGGCGCGCCAGATCGCGGTGGCGTTCGAACCCTTTGCGTTGGTGGACAAGTAAAAGGCGTTTCCGTAGCCGCCGGTCGCCAGCACGACGGCGTCCGCGAGATGCGTGGTCACCTCGCCGGTCACCAGGTCGCGCGCGACAATCCCGCGTGCCTTGCCGTCGGACACGATCAGGTCCAGCATCTCCGTTCGCGGATGCATCTCCACGCCGCCGGCGTCGATCTGCCGCGACAGCGCCTGGTACGCGCCGAGCAGCAGTTGCTGTCCGGTCTGGCCGCGCGCGTAGAACGTGCGCTGCACCTGCACACCGCCGAACGAGCGGGTGTCGAGCAGCCCGCCGTACTCGCGGGCGAACGGCACGCCTTGCGCCACCGCCTGGTCGATGATCTGCGTGGACACCTGCGCCAGCCGGTACACATTGGACTCGCGGGACCGGAAGTCGCCGCCCTTCACCGTGTCGTAGAAGAGCCGGTAGACCGAATCGCCGTCGTTGCGGTAGTTCTTCGCGGCGTTGATGCCGCCCTGCGCGGCGACCGAGTGCGCGCGCCGCGGCGAGTCCTGGAAGCAGAACTGGACCACGTGGTAGCCCTGTTCGGCGAGCGTCGCACCGGCGGACGCCCCGGCGAGGCCGGTGCCGACCACGATCACCCGGTGCCGCCGCCGGTTGGCCGGGTTGACCAGTTTCGCGCCGAAGCGGCGGCTGTCCCAGCGGTTCTCGATCGGGCCGCCCGGCGCCCGAGTGTCGGCGATCGGCTCGCCCAGTGTGTAGTCGCTCATGTCAGGCCACCCATCCCGCCATGACGGCGATCGGCACGATCAGGAAACCGCCGGTGATCACGACGGCGAGCACGGATCCCACGGTTTTCAATGCCCTGTCCCGCGCTTTGCTGGTGATCCCGAGGGTCTGCGCCGCGCTCCAGAAGCCGTGGTTGATGTGCAGGCCGAGCATCAGCAGCGCGACGATGTAGATCAGATTGACCCACCAGACCTGGAAGTCCGCGACGATGTTGTGGTACGGCTGGCCGTCGCGGAAGTCCTGGTTGGCCACGCCGACCGTGAGATCCAGGATGTGCCACACGAGGTAAAGCGCGAGCGTCGCGCCGCCCCAGCGCATGGTGTGCGTCGCGAAGCTGGCCTTGCGCCGCTGGCCGTGCGCGTACTTGACCGGGCGCGCCTGACGGTCCCGTTTGGACAGTTGCACCGCCGCGAGCACGTGCAGCACCAACGCGATCAGCAGCACGACCCGTTGGATCGAGAGGTACCAGGCGTTCTGCAGCACCGGCTCGCCGATGGTGCGCAACCAGGCCGCGTAGTCGTCGAAATGCTGTGCTCCCAGGAAAACCTTGAGGTTCCCGGCCATGTGCACGAACAGGAACGCGACGAACATCAGGCCGGTGACGGCCATGACGACCTTCTTGCCGATGGTCGAACGCCAGAACGTCACGAGCGCCGGGCGACGGCGGGGCGGAGCGGGTGCGAGTGCCACGGAATCGACGGTAGGTCGGCGCTGACGAGAGGGCAAACACCTGATTTCTCTCGACGAGATAGGCAGCGCCTATGATGGTGGTCATGCAGTTCCAGCAGCTGGCGTATTTCCTGGCAGTGGCCGAGACGCGGCATTTCACCCGGGCCGCCGAACAAATGCGTGTGGCGCAGCCCTCACTGTCGCAGCAGATCCGCGCGCTGGAACGGGATGTCGGCGCGGGGCTGTTCCACCGCATCCGCGGGAACGTCACGCTCACCGAGGCGGGGGAGACGCTGCTGCCGATCGCGCGCCGGATCCTCGCCGAGACGGAGACCGCGTATCGGGCGATCCGCGAGCTGGACGAACTGGGCCGCGGCCGGGTGCGGCTCGGCGCGACCCCGAGCCTGTGCACCGGCCTGCTGCCCGCGATGCTCGCCGCGTTCCGCCGGGACTACCCGGGGATCGAGCTGGTGCTGCACGAAAGCGGCTCCCGCGACCTGCAGACCGCGCTGTCGGAAGGCGGCCTGGACCTGGCGATGATCGTGGACAGCCGAGTCCACGACGATTCCCGGCTGGAGAGCCGCGCGCTGTTCGTCGAGGACCTGGTGGTGATCTCGCCGAAGGACGCGCCCGCGCCGGTGCGCGGCCGGATGCCGATCGCCGCGCTGCGGGACCGGCCGCTGGTGATGTTCCGGCAGGGCTACGACCTGCGCGAGGCGACCGTGGCCGCGTGTCGTGCCGAGGGTTTCGACCCGCTCTTCGCGATCGAAGGCGGCGAGATGGACGCGGTGCTGGAGTTGGTCCAGGCCGGGCTGGGCCTGGCGGTGGTGCCGAGCACCGTGGTCGGGGACCGGTTCCGCCGCACGCAGTTCACCGAGCCCGGGCTCAGCCGGGTGGTCCGGCTGGCGTACCGGCGGGATGTCGAGCAGCCGCGCGCCGTGCGAGCGCTGCAGGACGCGGTGGTGCGGTACCTGGGCGGCGGCGTTGCGCAACTGCCGCCCGGCACGCGTCCGCTCGTCGGCGGGTGATCAGCGGGCGCGGTCGATCAGCTGGTGCGCTTGCAGACCGAGGTGCGCCCGCCGCGCCAACGGCGTCGGCCGGGCCCGCCGCCTTTCCGACTACATCCCCACCGACTGCCTCTCCGCCTCGATCAGGCCCACGACGCGTACCTGCTCGCGGGTGTACGGCTGGCCGATGTATTTCTTGGCCACCTCGTCGATGATCTCCCACGCCGCGTCGCCCTCGATCCATTCGGCCACCCGGCCGCGGATGATGATCGGCTCGAACGGATTGTCCGGCGGGGTAAGGGAAATCGCCACGCGCGGGTCGTGGCGGAGGTTGCGGGCCTTGCGGCTGTCCGGGCCGGTCAGGAAGACGATCCGGTCGCCGTGCGTGCCGATCCACAACGGGACGACGTGCGGCGATCCGTCCGGGAGCACGGTGGCGAGGTGGGCGATCGGAGTGCCGTCGAGGACGCGGCGGACATCGGGGTTCAGCATGGGGGTTCCTTTCAGCGGAGAATCTCGTAGTGAAGATGGGTGACACCGGGCGCGGGGACGGCCTCGACCAGCCTGAGCCGGACATGCTCGGGGAGTTCGCCGAAGAAGCTCCGCCCGCCGCCCAGCAGGATCGGCACCTGGTGCAGAACGAAGTCGTCGACCAGCCCGGCCTTGATCGCTTCGGTGACCAGAACGCCGCCCATGAGCGCGACGTCCTTGTCGCCCGCCACCGCCCGCGCGCCGGCGACGGCCTCTTCGACGCTGGCCGCCTGGGTCTGCGCCTCGCTCAACTCCGGCACCGGCTGGTGGCTGACCACGAACAACGGAGCCGTCGGATGCGGACCACTACCGCCGAAGTGGCTTGAGTGGTCGTAGGTCTTGTGTCCGACGACGGTCGCCCCGACGCGCGCCGCGAGCGAGTCGAAAACCTGGGCGCTGGGCTCGGAGAGGTTGAAGCCGTCGAAGATTTTGCTGGGCGTGTCGCCGGTGAAGTACCAGTCGAACAGCGCACTCGCGTCGCCGAGCCCGCTCCCGACTTCGTCGGCCCCCTCGGGGAGGCGGCCGCTGATGTACCCGTCGACCGAGACGGAGAGGGCACTGAACACTTTGGTCATGACGCTCCTTAGTAGTCGCTCACAGAGCCTGGGGAAAGTCGAAGACCCGGTGCGGGTCGCAGTTTTTCTTGAACGCGGCGAGCCTGGG
The DNA here is from genome assembly GCF_003385235.1 of Amycolatopsis circi. Lineage (GTDB taxonomy): Bacteria > Actinomycetota > Actinomycetes > Mycobacteriales > Pseudonocardiaceae > Amycolatopsis > Amycolatopsis circi. The sequence goes on from NZ_PQIA01000001.1 coordinate 22,645, forward strand.
GTAGTTGCCCGCGTGATACGCCTCGGCCGGATCCTCGAGCGCGAGGTCGGGAAAGTTCGGGTAAACCCGGCCGGACCCCTCCGCGTGCGCCGCGTTCCACGCCTCGTCCACCCACGGATCGCCCGGGTCGCCGATCTCCTCCAGCAGAAACCGCTCGCCCCGGTGGGCGAACGCGGTCTCCTCCTCGGCGACCCGGTTGTACGCCCCGCCCATCGCCGTGAACGCCAGCCGCCGGTTGCCTTCTAGCCCCTTGAGCAGTTCGCCCGCGGTGCGCTCCGACATCGTGCGCGCGAAAAACTCCGACCGGCTCCGGCTCCCCTCGGCCGGGTCTTCCGCGCGGAATGTGGACTTCACCATGCTGTAGGGAACATCCAGTCGGATGTCTATTGCATACAGAACACCGGCCCGCGCGGTGAACTCCCTGAGCAACGCCCGGGTCGTCTCCGGCGGCATCGTCGAGGCACCGAAGAGCGTCGCCTGTCCGCCTTGGACAGTGAGATTCACGGTCAGTCCGTCGGGTGCGTTGGGTGCCCAGTCCTGCCACGCCTTAACGACGCTTTCCGGCTCCGCCCAACGCCCTTCGATCCGGCAGACCGACGGCTCCGGCACAGTCGCGAACCGCAGCTCCGTAACGATGCCGAACTGCCCTCCGCCCGCGCCGCGCAACGCCCAGAACAGTTCGGATTCCCGGTGTTCGTCGCACTCCACGACGCTCCGGTCGGCGAGCACCACCTGCGCGCCGACGAGCCGATCGCAGGTCAGCCCGTACTGACGGCCGAGAAGCCCAATCCCTCCGCCCAGCGTCAGTCCTGCGATGCCGACAGTGTCGCCGCACCCGGCGGGAATCGTCCGACCGGACTCGTGCAGCGCCGCGTACACCGCCCCCAGCCGCGCACCCGCGCCGATGGTCGCGACACCATGGTCGTCGACGGCGATCCGGTCCATCCCGGACAGATCCACCACAATCCCGTCGGCCGGGCACCGGTCCACGAAACAATGCCCGCCACCGCGCGGCACGATGCGGTCGCCGGTCTCGGCCGCGTAGGCGAGAACCTGAACGACGTCCGAAACCGAATGGCAGCGAACCGTCAGTTTCGCTTTCGGGCTGGCCTCGTAACCGGGGGAGAGGACGTCGAGTGCGTTCAGGTCGATCACGGAGGAGACGTTACGGAGTTCTGGATCTCCGTTCTTGAACAAAACGCGCACGAGAGACGTTCACAGCCGGACTGGCGGGGACCGTCGTGGCTGCCCGCGCACCGGACTGGACCACCGCCAGAAGTCCTGGAACCGCTTGGTCCGCTGGTGCTCCTTCGGGGCTCGACCGTTCCGGACCGGCGAACGCATCCGGATGGCGGGGAAGCGGAAGGATCATGCCCTCCCGTGCACCGGCCGGGGTTGCCCACGGAGGAGCCGTCTCGGCGTGATCCCGGTCGGCCGAAGACACTCGCGGCCGACGTGGGCTCGGTCTGCCTAGCCGGTCTCGCCATCCCGCCCCGCCGCGATTGCGCTGGATCGCGCGAGAAACCCTCGGAACGGCCGGGCCGCTGGCGCACCTTCGGTCCCGACCCCGCGGAGCCACCGTCCCGCACCGGCGAACGCCTCCGGGTGGCGAGGAACGGTGCGCAGGGAAGCGATGACCGTGCCCGCGTGCCCCGGACGGGGTCGAGCCGAGCGGTTGTCTTGGCGCGGCCCCAGCGGGCCGAAGACATTCGCGGCTGACGTCGGCTTGGCCGGAGCAGCCGGTCTCGCGGTCCCTGCCTCCCGCCCAGTCGCGATTGCGCCGGATCGGGCGGGCACAAGAAACCCGCTGAACCGCATCGTCACCGCACGGAGACTGGCGAACGCCTCCGGGTGGCGAGGAACGGCGCGTACGAAGCGGAATGATCATGCCCGCACGCACACCGATCGAGATCGCCCCCGAGCAATTGCCGCGGCGTGACCCCAGTCAGCCGAAGACACTCACGGCTGAGATGCGCCTGGTCGGCATAACCCGCGTCGACCGCGAGGCTCGCCATCCCGTCCGCGCCCCGGCGGCCGGTCGCGATCGCGCCGGACTGGGCCAGCGCGAGAAACCCTTGGAACCGCAACGTCCGCTGCAGCACCTTCGGACTCATCCCGACCGCCTGCAGACACCGCCGCCGCAACTGGCTCGCCGAGAGCGCCAAGTGCGCCGCGACCGCGTCGACGCCGACCGGATCCCACGGCATCAGCACCTGCACCGCTTCCCCGACGAGCGGATCCAGGCCAGTCCGGCGGAACTCGCGCACGAGATGCGCCTGCAGCGCGGCCAGCCCCTGCTCGGGGGTCGCGGCGAGCGCGACGGCCTCCACGAGCCGGTCCGCGGTCCGGCCCCACAACTCGGCCAGCCCGAGGTGCTGGTCGGCCAGCTCGTCGAGCCCCGCGGGCAGCGGAGGCGCGGCCCCGGGCCGGAACCGCACTCCGACGATGGTCGTGTGCGCCGGGATGACCTCGATCCGCGGCCCGGTCAACGGACCGAGCAGGTGCGGGCGCCCGCCGACCGGGAAGTGGATCTCGACGCCGCCGGTCGGCAGATGCCGCTGCACGTACGGCGCGTCGCCGGTGCGCTGGATCCACACCGTGCGCACGACTCCCGCCAGTCCCGGCACCGGCGGACGCTCCACATACGCGGTCATCCCCGTACCGAAGCGTTCCGCCGGGCGCGCGTCAAGTACCGGGACCCCCACTCTTGCCGGGAAACGCTTTTCCGGATGCGGATCCAGCTCGGGAAAGTCTCGCCGCGGCGGTCGTTCGCCCGCGGGCGCCGGGTCGCAAGTCCCTGGACCGGAAGACCTTCTCCTGTAGTCACCGGACGGCGAGCCGGGGGATTCTCGCTGTCTGAATCAGGGGAACGCGTGCCACCGAAGGAGGCACCCGGTCATGCCGACGTTGCTTGTCATCTTGCTTGTCCTGGGCGCGGTTCTGGTCGTGGGAGGACTGCTGGACAGAGCCGGCCAGGCCCACGCGCGCCTCACCGGCTGCCGGCAGCGCACTGCCACCGGCCTGGTCACCTGGGTGCAGAGCGCGGTCGCCGCTGTGCTCGGCGGCGCCGGACTGCTGCTTTTCCTTTATCTCGTGGTGACTTTCTCCTCCGTGCGGTAATCGCCCGCCGGGCGCGTCCGTCCTCGCGCCCGCGACGAACGGCTGCCCGTGTGTCCCGCCGCCCGGCGAATCCGGCACCGGGACGCGACTGTCCCGGTGCCGAAACCGGGGACCGGACCGCGACCGCGACCGCGACCGCGACCGGGGAGAATCCTGTCCACGGTGGACCGCAGGCACCACTCAGTCGACCGGCACACCTGCGACTAAATACTGCATACAACATTCTGCCGAGCGGAGACTGTCCGCACGGAGCGGCTCGGCTCAGATGTAGCCGCAGACGTCCATCGCGGCGACCACCTTGCGGAAGCCCGCGATATTGGCCCCGCTGACGTAATCCCCGGCCACCCCGTGCTCGTCGGCGGTTTCGAGGCACGTCCGGTGGATGTCGGTCATGATCTCGCGCAGCGTCCGGTCGGTGCGCTCGAACGTCCAGCGCTCGCGCGCCGCGTTCTGCTGCATCTCCAGCGCCGACACCGCGACCCCGCCGGCGTTCGCGGCCTTGCCGGGTCCGACCGCGACCCCGGCCTCGCGGAAGATCTGCAGCGAACCCGGCGTGCACGGCATGTTCGCGCCCTCGGCGACCGCGCGCACGTTGTTCTTCACCAGCCGCAACGCGGACTGTTCGTCCAGCTCGTTCTGCGTCGCGCACGGCAGCGCGAGGTCGCACGGGACATCCCACGGCGTGCCGTCGGTGACGTACTTCGCCGACGGCACGTGGTCGACGTACTCGGAAAGCCGCGCCCGCCGCGCGACCTTCAGATCGTGCAGCACTTCCAGGTCGATCCCGCGCGGATCGTGGACGTACCCGCCGGAATCCGAGCACGCGATCGGCTTCGCGCCGAGTTCCTGGAGTTTCGCGATCGCGTGATAGGCGACGTTGCCCGAACCGGACACCACCGCCGTGCGGCCGGAGAACGAGTCGTCGCGGGCGCCGAGCATCGCTTCGAGGAAGTACACCGTCCCGTAGCCGGTGGCCTCCGGACGCGCCGGAATGCCGCCCAGCAACGGGTTCTTGCCGGTGATCGTGCCCGCGTCGTAGCGGTTGGTGAGCCGCTTGTACTGGCCGAACAGGTAGCCGATCTCGCGCCCGCCGACGCCGATGTCGCCGGCCGGGACGTCGGTGTCCGGGCCGATGTGCCGGACCAGTTCGGTCATGAACGCCTGGCAGAAGCGCATGATCTCGCCGTCGCTGCGGCCCGCCGGGTCGAAGTCGGACCCGCCCTTGCCCGCGCCGATGCCGAGGCCGGTGAGCGCGTTCTTGAAGATCTGCTCGAAGGCGAGGAACTTGACCGTGCCGAGCGTGACGTCGCCGCGGAAGCGCAGCCCGCCCTTGTACGGCCCGAGCGCCGAGCTGAACCCGACCCGGAAGCCGCGGTTGACGTGCACCGCGCCCGCGTCGTCGGTCCAGACCACTCGGAACATCGCCTGCCGCTCCGGCTCGCACAGCCGCTCCAGCATCGCCGCGTCGCGCAGCCCCGGGTCCCGCTGGAGGGCGGGCCGGATCGCTTCGAACACTTCGAACACGGCCTGGTGGAACTCCGGCTCGGCCGGGTTCTTCCGGACGATGTGCTCGTACACTTCGCGCGATGTCTGGTCGAGAGGCATCCGCCGATGATGCCGTCCGGGCGCCGGATTTCGCACCCCCGATGGGGTTTGCGAGGTTAGGGGGTGACCAGACTCACGCGTCGAGCACTACATCCGTAGTGGGTACGGCCTGGCAGGCGAGGCACTGGTCAGCGGGCAGATCGTCGGCGACGGCGACCAGGTGCGCGACGGTTCCGTCCAGCACCGGCACGGCGCAGCTTTCGCACTGCCCGAGCCGGCATCCGCTGGGCAGCGCGACCCCGGAAGCCTCGGCGAACCGCAGCAGATCCCCGTCGCCCGCTCGCCAGGTGACCTCGCGGCCGGACCGCGCGAACCGCACGGTGGCGGTGGCGCCGTCCGGGATCCGGACCGGGGCGGGCGCGGCGTGGAACTTCTCGGTGAAGATGTCGAAGCGCGGCACGCCCCGCTCCACCAGTTCGCCGGTCAGCTCGTCCAGCATGCTTTCCGGACCGCACAGGTAGAACCGGGCCCGCCGCCGGATCAGGTCGGCGTCGACGCGCCCGGCGGTGACCCGGCCGGTGAAGTCGCAGCGCTCCTCCGGACCAGGACGGCTGTAGTGGTCCAAGATCCGGACAGTGGGCAGCCGGCGCGCCAACGCGGCGATGCGCTCGCGGAACGCGTGCCGCGACCGGTCGCGGCTGCCGTGGTGCAGCACGATCTCCGGCGCGGACGCCGGGTCGAGGCTCTCCAGATAGCTCAGGAACGGCGTGATCCCGATCCCGGCGGCCAGCAGCACGATCGGTCGCGAATGGACAGTCGGCACCGCGAACCCGCCGGACGGAGCCGTGACCAGCAGCCGCGTCCCCGGCTGAACCCGGTCGTGCACCGCAGGCGAGAACTGCCCGCCCGACACCCGCCGCACCGCGATCGCGTACCCGTCGTCCGGCGCGTTCGCCGGGCTCGTCAGCGAATAACTGCGGGTCAGCCCAGGTGCGTCCGGCCAGGCGACCGTGATGTGCTGCCCGGCGCGGAACCCCGGCACCGACCGGCCGTCCACCGGCTTGAGGTGCACCGACCGGATGTCCTCGGTCTCGAACACCGCGCGCTCGACCACGAACTCCCGCTGCCCGGTCCACGGCTCCGCTTCGTCGGGCTGGACGTCGCAGAACGTCGAGCGCAACGGGACCGAGCCGCTGACCGGGTCGTGGGCGTCGTCGCCGACGAGCAGGTTGTAGTTGGTCCCGCCCTCTTCGAGCGGGTCCGAACCGGGCAGCGCGAGGTCAGGCGCCGGTTGCCACCAGCCGTACTCCGCCACGACCACGTCGCGATGCAGCGCGGGATCGATCCGCGCCCGCATCCGGACCTCCGCGGAGGCGGTCGTGATGCGGACCCACTGCCCGCCCTCGATCCCGCGCTCCGCGGCGAGTTCCGCGCTCAGGTCGACGGCCGGTTCCGGAGAACGCTTGCGCAGCGACGAAATCCCGCGATGCTGGCTGTGGCAGAAGTACCCGTTCTTCGCACACGTCAGCACCAGCGGGCGTCGAGGATCGGGCACCGGCGGCTCGGCGTCCGGGACCGCGGGCTGGCCATGTTCGGCGAGCCGCTCGGAATACAGCTCGACCCGTCGAGTCGGCGTCGCGAACCCAGTAGCCGCACCGTTTTCCGCACATTGGGAGTACTTGCGGTACTCGGTCTGCAACGGCAGATCGACACCACCCGGCTGGCCGCGCAACTGTGCCGCGGTGAGGCCGAGCGGGGCCAGTTGGTGATCCCAGCCGTCCTCGACGCGGCCGTCGAAGAACTCCGCGCCGAGCCCGAGCCGCTCGGCCAGTTCGAACACCACCTCAGTGTCCGAACGCGACTCGCCGATCGGATCAGCCATCCGCGGCCGCAGCTGCACGTGTTCCTGCGCGGACTGGGTGATCTCGAAACCCGCCTTGACCGCCTCGTGCTCCCAGGGCGTCTGGACCGGCAGCAGAAGATCGGCGAACCGTGCAGTCGGATTCTCGAACAAGTCAAGGTGCACCGCGAATTCCAACCGCCGCAACGCTTCCGCGGTACGGCGCGGATCCGGCTGGGACAGCAGAAGATTCCCGCCGAAAGACACCAGCGCGCGGACCGGATAAGGCTTTTCGTCGAGGACTGCCCGGCAGAAGTCGCGCGCGGTCACCCAGCCTTGCGCCGGTGGTCCGAGCGGAAACTCCTGCAGGCCAAGCGCTTTCGCGCGCTGCTCAGGCGCGAGCTGATCCGGCGACGTGACCGGTGCGACCGGCAGTTTCGGCAGGACGACGTTGCCACCGGGGGAGTCATAGCTGCCGGTGAGCGCGTAGAGAGTGGCGATCGCGCGCTCGGTCTGCGTGGCGTTCGCGTGCTGCCCGACGCCCGACCATGCCGCGTACGTCACGGACTTCGCCTCGGCGAGGTCTGCCGCGAATGCTTCGATCGCCGTGGCCTCGACAGTCGTCACCGCCTCGGTCCGGTCGAGCGGCCATGCCGCACAGGCCTGCGCGTAGTGCTCGAACGCGGGCACGCAATCGACCCAACCGGCCAACGTGCGCACGCGGCGCTTTCCGTGCAGAGCAAACCTTTCCGGCCCGCTTGCTGGATAATCTGTGTCGTACGGCGCGGCTTGGCCGCTGACCTCGTCCCACACCGCAAACCCGGCCGCCGCGGGATCGATTTCCGCCGCCCGCAAAAACCGGCCGTTGTCGGATCGGACCAGCAATGGCGCATTCGTCCACGACCGCACGAACGCCTCGTCCTGCCCACGGCGCTCGAGCAATGCCCGTGCGACGCCGAGCGCGAGCGCGCCGTCGGTGCCAGGCCGGACCCGGAGCCAATGCTCAGCCTGCACCGCGCTGGCAGTCCGCCGCGGATCGACAACCGCCAGCTTCGGCGTGCGCGCCCCCGCCAACGCCGCAGACTGCGCCAGCCACGCCTTGGCCGGATTGTGCCCCCACAACACCGCGAATTCCGTACCCGCGTAATCCGGCGCGGGCAATCCTGACCCGAACGTGAACGCGTGCGCGAAATCCTTGTGCCAGTTGCAAATCTCGGTCGAGTAGAGCGTGTTGGGGCTGCCGAAGAGCCGGATGAACCGCTCGACCCAGTCGATCGAGTCGGACATCGGCGTGCCGCTGGGGGAGGTCACCGAAAACGCGACCGCCTCGGCCCCGCTGGCCGCGCGGATGTCGCCGAGCCGCCCGGCGATCTCGGAAAGCGCTTCGTCCCAGCTGATCTCGCGCCACCGCGGATCCGGATCGGACTTCGGCGTCGTGCGGCGCAACGGCCGGCGCAGCCGTTCGGGGGAGTGCACCAGCTCGGGCGCCGCCCGGCCCTTCGGACACAACGCGGCCCCGGTCGGATGCGCGGGATCCGGCCGGACTCCGCGCAGCGCGCCGTTCTCGACCGTGTAGACCGCACCGCAGCGCGACCGGCACAACGTGCAGTAACCCCGGACCTCAGACATTAGTTACTCCTTAGTAACCGGCTACCGGTTACTAAGGTACGATGCGGGACGGAAGCGGACGAAGTCAAGCCCGCGAAACCGGAGGAGCGCCCCGTTGACGCAGCTGCAGCGCACGAACCTGCGCGAACAAGTGCTCGAAGTGGTGCGGCAGGCGATGGTGTCCGGCGAACTGCGCCCCGGCGACATCTACTCGGCCGCCGCGCTAGCGACGCGCCTGGGCGTGTCGAGCAGCCCGGTGCGCGAGGCGTTGCTGACGCTGGTCAACCAGGGCCTCCTGGAACCGGTCCGCAACCGCGGCTACCGCGTCGTCGCGATGACCGAACGCGACCTGGACGAAATCTACGAGATGCGGCTGCTGCTGGAAGTCCCGGCCACGCTGTCCGCCGCCGCGGCCGCAAGCCCCGCCGACCTCGACCGGCTGGACGCCCTGGCCGCCGAGATCGAATCCGCCGCCGGGGAGGGCGACGTCGCGCGCTTCCTGGAGGCCGACCGCCGGTTCCACCTGGACTTGCTGTCCCTCGCCGGAAACGGACGGCTGACGGACGCCATCGCCAACCTGCGCGACCAGACGCGGTTGTACGGCTTGGAAAAACTGGCCGAGCACGGGCGCTTGGCGGATTCGGCGAGGGAACACCGGGAGATGCTGGCGACGATCGCGGCTCGCGATTGGGGCCGGTTGGAGGGGCAGGTCAGGGCGCATCTGAAGCACATCCGGGCGGATTGGGCGTCGGGCTGAGTCTGGGTTGGTCGGGCGTCGAGTCCGTGGTGACAGACCGCTCGGTTGACGACGCCTGAGCTTGAACAGCACTCCCTGCGATCCAGCCGACCTGGAACCACACGACCTTCGGTTCAGCGACAACCGGTGCCGTGGATCAGGTCAGGTGCCGCAGCACCGCCGGGCGTGGGTCGTCACAGGGTCCGGGCGGATGGTCGATGTCACTCCGCCGGGCTGAGGCACCGGTCGGGTGAGGTGTCGCATTGCCGCCGGGCGTGGGTCGTCGGCAGGGGCCGGAGCGATGGTCGACGTCGTGCCGCCGGGAGAGTCGGGTCAGGTGCCGGAAGACCGCTGAGCGTGGGTCGTCGGCAGCGGCTGGGTGATGGTTCGACGTGCAGCCGCTGCGGGCGAACCGGCGCGAGGGTCAGGTCAGGTGCCGCAGCACCGCCGCCACCGCCGGGCGGGGGTCTCCGGCGTGCGTCGCGGTGATGTTCCACGTCGGGCCGCCGCGCGTGAACCTGCGGCCCGTCAGGTCGGGGAACTGCGCGGCGACCGACACCGGCAACACGCAGCCGCCGAGGTCGTGCCGGACCAGTTCGGCCGCGGCGGGCGCGTCGGTGACCTCGTGCACGACCGTCCGGCGCACCCGGGCCGACTGGAACGTCCGGTCGGTGGCCTCCCGGATCGCCCAGCCCGGCGCGAAATCCACGACCGCGGTACCGGCGGCTTCGGCGGCGGAAACCGGCCGATCCGCGGCTCCGTCGCCCGCCGCGGTGACGAGCACCATTTCCTCCCTCCGCACCGGACGGCTCACCAGCCCGTCGCTCGGGGCGCAGCCGGCGACCGCGACCACTATGTCCACAGTGGACATCACCACCGCCTCGCGCAGTTGGTGCGGCGGCGCGGTCCGCACCAGCACGCGCACCCCGGGATGGTCCCGGCGCAACGCACTCAGCGCCCGATGCGGTTCCGGCCACGCCCCGGGCATGACACCGATCCGAACCTCCCCGGTGACCTGCCAACGCGCCCGGTCGACCGTCGCCCGAGCCTGGCTGGCCGCCTCCAGCGCAGCCCGCGCGGCCGGGAGAAACGCCTTGCCCGCAGGCGTCAACTCGACCCGATGGGTGGTGCGTTCGAAAAGCGCGGTGCCGAGATCGCGTTCGAGCGCACGGACCACAGTGGACACTGTCGACTGCACCGTGTGCAACCGACGCGCGGCAGCCGTGAACCCGCCCTCCTCAGCCACGGCCACAACGGTTTCCAGCTGCCGCAGATCCATCCGTCCTCCTGGATTCGACGCTGAATCACTCCGGTTGTAGTACTACGCCTGTACTGCGTCAGCTGGTTTCGGCGAGCACCTCGCGAACCAACCGGGCTGTCTCGCTCGGCGTACGGCCCACCCGGATCCCGGCAGCTTCGAGCGCCGCCTTCTTGGCCGCCGCGGTCCCCGACGAGCCCGACACGATCGCACCCGCGTGCCCCATCGTTTTGCCTTCCGGAGCGGTGAACCCCGCGACGTACCCGACAACCGGCTTCCGCACGTTTTCTTGCACGTAGGCGGCCGCGCGCTCCTCCGCGTCGCCGCCGATTTCGCCGATCAGCACGATCACGTCGGTGTCCGGGTCCTTCTCGAACGCCTCGACCGCGTCGATGTGCGTCGTGCCGATGACCGGGTCGCCGCCGATGCCGATGCAGCTGGAGAAACCGATGTCGCGGAGTTCGTGCATGAGCTGGTAGGTGAGCGTCCCGGACTTCGACACCAGCCCGATCCGCCCGGGTCCGGTGATGTCGGCGGGAATGATCCCGGCGTTCGACAGCCCGGGGGAGATGAGACCGGGACAGTTCGGCCCGATGATCCTGGTACGGCTGTCGCGCGCGTGCGCCCAAAACGCGGCGGAATCGTGCACCGGCACGCCCTCGGTGATCACCACTGCGAGACCGATGCCCGCGTCGACCGCTTCGACTACCGCGTCCTTCACGAACGGCGGCGGCACGAACAAAACCACTACGTCCGCACCGGTCTCCGCCATCGCCTCGGCGACGCCGCCGAACACCGGAAGTTCGTGCCCGTCAAGGGAAACAGTCTGCCCGGCCTTGCGCGGATTCACCCCGCCCACGACGTTCGTTCCTGCGGCCAGCATCCGGCGGGTGTGTTTGGTGCCCTCCGCACCGGTGATGCCGGAAACGAGGACCCGGCTGGTGTCGTCCAGGAAGATCGCCATCGGTCAGCCCTCCGTTTCGGTCGCGAGCTTGGCCGCTTCGCGCGCGGCGTCGTCCATCGTCTCGACCACCGTGACCAGCGGATGCGCTGCCTCGGCGAGGATCCGCCTTCCTTCCGCGACGTTGTTCCCGTCGAGCCGGACGACCAACGGCTTCGTCGCGCGATCACCCAGCAAGGCCAACGCTTTCACGATGCCGTCCGCCACCGCGTCGCACGCCGTGATCCCGCCGAAGACGTTCACGAACACGCTCCGCACCGCGGGATCCCCGAGAATCACCCCGAGCCCAGCCGACATCACCTCCGCCGACGCGCCGCCTCCGATGTCGAGGAAATTCGCCGGCCCGACCGCCCCCGCCTCCTGCGCCGCGGCAGCCACTACATCCAGAGTGGACATCACCAGCCCGGCTCCATTGCCGATCACGCCGATGTCGCCGTCCAGCTTCACGTAATTGAGCCCTTGCTCGGCAGCCTGCTGCTCCAGCGGATCCCCGGCCTCCGCGTCCGCGAACGCTCGGTGCTCGGGATGCCGGAACGCGGCGTTGTCGTCAAGCGTGACCTTCCCGTCGAGCGCGACGATCTCCCCGCTGCGCGTGCGGGCAAGCGGATTCACCTCGACGAGCGTGGCGTCCTCGGCGGTGAACACGTCCCACAGCCGGACCAGGACGCTGGCTGCTTCGACCGGAAGCTGTGCCGCCGCGGCGATCCTGCGCGCCTTCACCAGATCGACCCCGACGCGGACGTCGATCGGCACCTTGACCAGCGCTTCGGGCCGAGTCGCGGCAACTTCCTCGATGTCCATCCCGCCTGCGGCCGAGGCCATGGCGAGAAAGGTCCGGTCGGCGCGGTCGAGAAGGTAGGAGACGTAGTACTCGTCGGCGATGTCGCTCGCTTCGGTGACGAGAACGCGATGGACGCGGTGGCCTTTGATGTCCATGCCGAGGATGTCGTCGGCGATCTGCTCGGCGTCGTCCGGCCGGGACGCGAGTTTCACCCCGCCCGCCTTGCCGCGGCCGCCAGTTTTGACCTGCGCCTTGACGACGACCGGCCCGCCGATGTCGACGGCCGCGGCCCGTGCTTCCTCGGGAGTCTCGGCGACGCGGCCGCGGGGGACCGGCACGCCGTGCGCGGCGAAGAGGTCGCGCGCTTGGTGTTCCAAGAGATCCATCGGGATTCCTTCCTTGCGGGGCGGGGGACTCGGGTTCGCGGTCGGTGAGTGACGGCGTTGCGTGGTAGTTGCTTGGCGCTTGTCAGTTCGCTCGGCGGAGGTGTTGGGGGAGGGCCTCGGCCGAGGTGCTGGCCCAGAGCGACGGCCCGATCCGCATCGCCCGATGCAACCGGCGGGTGGAGCGGGTCAGGCCACCGGTCGGCACGGGCCGACGAGCCGCTCTGCCGCCATGTCGTGCGGCAGGCCGACCCGGTGAACCGGCCAGCGAACCTCCCGCCGAATCGTGCGGCCGAGCGATCCGCAAGCCAGTCGGACAAACCTGCGGATGCCCCTGGACAGCGGGCGGCTCGAAGAGTAAGTCTAATGCCTACCTCATACGGTATGCAATCTACAGTCTTCCGGCGACGAGCCGCTGACCTGCGGCGACAGATCCGGCGGGCCGCGGAGAGGGCAACGAGCAGACCGGGACGAGCGCGCGGATCAGAGAGGTCCGGCGCGGACAGGAGGAGTTGCGCATGTCGCCAACCACGACCGGCCGGCAAGCAGGCCAGCAGACCGACAAGAACGCCAGCGGGCGGACCGGCGAGAAGACCAGCGAGAGCGCCGGCGGCCCCATCGAGGAAAACGCCAGCGCGCAGTCGAGCGACAACCTCGGCGCGCAGGCCAGCGAGGACGTCGGCGTGAACGCCAGCAGCCCAATCGCGGAGAACTCCAGCACGCAGGCCAGCCGGAACCCCGGCACGCAGGCCAGCGAGAGCGCCGGAGCGAACGCCAGTGGGAACAAGAGTCGGCCCGCCCAGGCCAGTGAGAGCGCCGGAGCAAAAGCCAGCACGAGCCGACCCGCCAGCCAGGCCAGGCCCGGTGCCAACGGCGATCGCGAGACGGCCGACACGATCTCCGGCGGCCACTTGGTCGCGAAAGCCCTCAAGGCCGAAGGCGTCGACACCATCTTCACTCTCTGCGGCGGCCACATCATCGACATCTACGACGGCTGCGTGGACGAGGGCATCAGCGTCATCGACGTCCGGCACGAGCAGGTCGCGGCGCACGCGGCCGACGGGTACGCGCGGATCACCGGCCGCCCCGGGTGTGCGGTGGTCACGGCGGGGCCGGGGACGACCGACGCGGTCACCGGCGTCGCGAACGCGTTGCGCGCGGAGAGCCCGATGCTGCTGATCGGCGGCCAAGGCGCGTTGAGCCAGCACAAAATGGGTTCGCTGCAGGACCTCCCGCACGTGGACATGATGACTCCGATCACCAAGTTCGCCGCGACCGTCCCGCACACCGCGCGCGCCGCTGATCTGGTCTCGATGGCGTTCCGGGAAGCCTTCGCGGGCGCGCCCGGACCGTCCTTTTTGGAGATTCCGCGGGACGTTCTCGACGCCCGGGTGCCGTTGGCGAACGCACGGATCCCGCTGTCCGGTCGTTATCGTGCTTCCACTCGCAACGCGGGCGACCCGGCGGACGTCGAAAAGCTCGCAGATCTTTTGGTGCACGCCAAGAAACCCGCGATTCTGCTTGGCAGCCAGGTCTGGACGACTCGCGCGACCGAGCCCGCGACCGAACTCGTCCGCACGCTGAACATCCCGGCGTACATGAACGGTGCCGGCCGGGGAACTCTGCCGCCGGGCGATCCGCACCATTTCCAGCTTTCCCGTCGCTACGCGTTCGACAACGCCGACGTGATCGTCATTGTCGGCACTCCGTTCGACTTCCGGATGGGTTACGGCAAAAGGCTTTCCCCGGACGCGACGGTGGTGCAGATCGACCTCGACTACCGCACCGTCGGGAAGAACCGAGACATCGACCTCGGCATTGTCGGCGACGCGGGACAGATCCTCGCCGCGGTCGCGGAAGCTGCGTCGGGCCGGGTCGACAACGGGGCGGTCGCGCGCAAGCCGTGGCTGGAGGAACTGCGCGCGGTCGAGGAGAAAGCCAAGCTGAAGCGGTTGCCGCAGCAGCATTCCGACGCGAATCCGATCCATCCGTACCGGCTGGTGCACGAGATCAACGAGTTCCTCACCGAGGATTCGATCTACATCGGCGATGGCGGCGACATCGTCACGTTCTCCGGTCAGGTCGTGCAGCCGAAGGCCCCCGGACACTGGATGGATCCCGGTCCGTTGGGGACACTCGGCGTCGGTATTCCTTTTGTGCTGGCAGCGAAGCACGCGCGCCCGGATCAGGAAGTCGTGGCACTCTTCGGTGACGGCGCGTTTTCCCTCACCGGCTGGGATTTCGAGACGCTGGTGCGATTCGACCTGCCGTTCGTCGGGATCGTCGGGAACAACTCGTCGATGAACCAGATCCGCTACGGCCAGGCGCAGAAATACGGCCTGGCCCGCGAACGCGTCGGCAACACCCTCGGCGACGTTGCCTACGACCAGTTCGCCCGGATGCTCGGCGGCTACGGCGAGGAGGTCCGCGACCCGGCGGACATCGCCCCGGCGCTGCGCCGCGCGCGGGAATCCGGCAAGCCGTCGCTGATCAACGTCTGGGTCGACCCGGACGCCTACGCCCCCGGAACCATGAACCAGACGATGTACAAGTAGTCGGGAGGAGCCGAAGATGGGAAAGGCACTGGAGGGCGTCCGCGTCCTCGACATGACCCACGTCCAATCAGGACCGTCGTCGACCCAGATCCTCGCCTGGCTCGGCGCGGACGTCGTGAAGCTCGAGACCCCCGGCCGCGGCGACATCACCCGGGGCCAGCTTCGCGATCTGCCCGGAGTGGACAGTCTGTACTTCACGATGCTGAACGCGAACAAGCGCAGCATCACGCTCAACATGAAAAGCGAGCAGGGCAAGGAAGTCTTCACCAAGCTTGTGTCCTCAGTGGACGTTCTGGTGGAGAACTTCGGACCTGGCGTGGTGGACCGCTTCGGGTTCTCCTGGGAGCGGCTCCACGAGATCAACGAGCGGCTGATCTACGCGTCCATCAAAGGGTTCGGACCCGGCCGGTACGCGAATTTCAAGGCCTACGAGGTGATCGCGCAGGCAATGGGCGGCTCGATGAGCACGACCGGCTTCGAGCAGGGACCGCCGACCGCCACCGGCGCGCAGATCGGCGATTCGGGCACCGGCATCCACCTGGTCGCGGCGATCCTCGCCGCGCTGTATCAGCGCACGAGCACCGGGCGCGGGCAGCGGGTGCAGGTCGCGATGCAGGACGCGGTGCTCAACCTGTGCCGGGTCAAGCTGCGCGACCAGCAGCGGCTGGCGCACGGGTCGCTGGGGGAGTACCCCAACGAGCGGTTCGGCGACGAGGTGCCGCGCTCGGGCAACGCGTCCGGCGGCGGTCAGCCGGGCTGGGCGGTGCGCTGCGCGCCGGGCGGGCCCAACGACTACATCTACGTCATCGTCCAGCCGGTCGGCTGGGCTCCGCTGACCGAGCTGATCGGCCGGCCGGAACTGGCCGAGGATCCGGACTGGGCGACTCCAGAGGCTCGGCTGTCCAAACTGGACAAGGTGTTCGCGATGGTCGAGGAATGGACCGAGCAGCGCACCAAATGGGAGGTCATGGAGCTGCTCAACGCCCGCAGCATCCCTTGTGGACCGATTCTGTCCACTAAGGAGCTGATCGAGGACGAGACGCTGGCCGAGCTGGGGTCGGTGGTCGAGGTGCCGCATCCGGAACGCGGGGCGTTCAAAACCGTCGGCTGCCCGTTGAAGCTGTCGGATTCTCCGGTGGACGTTGAGCGCTCCCCGTTGCTGGGCGAACACAACGGTGAAGTGCTCGGCGAACTGGGCTACAGCGCGGCGGATGTCGAGCAGCTGCGCACGGCGGGCGTGATCTGAGGATGACCACGGAAACTGGCCGCGCGGCGGTCGAGGAAATCCTGGCCCGAGCAGCCGAGGAAGGCCGTTCCTCGCTGACCGCGCCGGAAGGCCGTGCGGTCTGCGAGGCGTACGGCATTCCGACGCCGCAGGAACGGCTCGCCAACTCCGCAGACGAAGCGGTGGCGCAGGCGAAGGAAATCGGTCTTCCGGTAGTGCTGAAGATCGTCTCACCGGACATCCTGCACAAAACCGAGGCTGGCGGCGTACTCGTCGGCCTCCGCAGCGAGCAGGAAGTCACCGACGGTTACGCCACGATTTTGGCTAATGCCAAGGCTTACGACGCATCGGCGCGCATCGTCGGCGTCCAAGTGCAGCAGATGCTGACCAGCGGGCAGGAGGTGATCATCGGCGCGGTCACCGACCCGAGCTTCGGCAAGATTGTCGCGTTTGGACTCGGCGGAGCCCTGGTCGAGGTGTTGAAGGACGTCACCTTCCGGCTGGCGCCCACCAGTACCGACGAAGCACTGTCCATGGTGGACGGTATCGCCGCTGCTGAGATCCTCAATGGAGTACGCGGCGGCGAGGCGGTGGACAAGGCGGCGCTGGCGGACGTCGTGCACCGGCTGTCGCGGCTGGTCACCGACTTCCCGCAGTTGGCCGAGGTCGACCTCAATCCGGTGCTCGCCACCGGCGACGGGGCTACTGCGGTGGACGTGCGGATTCTCGTCGATCCGGCGGCGGCCGCGGAACCGGTCCGGTTCAGCCAGGACGAGATCCTGGTCGCGATGAACCGGATCATGAAACCGGCCGCGGTCGCGGTGATCGGCGCGTCCGCGGAGGACGGCAAGATCGGCAATTCGGTAATGAAGAATCTCGTGAACGGCGGTTACGCGGGCGAGATCTATCCGATCAATCCGAAGGCCGCGGAAATCCTCGACCGGAAGGCCTATCCGAGCATCGCGGACGTGCCCGGCGACGTGGATGTCGCCGTCTTCGCCATCCCGGCCAAGTTCGTGCCGGCGGCGCTGGAAGAAGTGGGCGCGAAGGGCGTCGCCGGGGCGATCCTGATCCCCTCGGGCTTCGGCGAGACTGGAAACATCGAGCTGCAGAACGAAGTTCTGGCCATCGCGCGCGAGCACGGCGTGCGGATTCTCGGCCCGAATATCTACGGCTACTACTACACGCCGGAGAACCTGTCGGCGACGTTCTGCACCCCGTACGACGTCAAAGGCGGCGTCGCGCTGTCCTCGCAGAGCGGCGGAATCGGGATGGCGATCCTGGGATTCAGCCGGTCGGCCGGAATGGGTGTGTCGGCGATTGTCGGCGTCGGAAACAAGGCGGATATCGACGAAGACGATCTTCTGACGTTTTTCGAGCACGACGACAACACCGAACTCGTCGCCATGCACCTGGAAGATCTCAAGGATGGTCGTGCGTTCGCCGAGACCGCGAAACGAGTGTCGGCCAAGAAGCCGGTGGTGGTGCTGAAAGCCGGGCGGACGTCGGAAGGGGCGAAGGCGGCCGGATCGCACACTGGTGCGCTCGCCGGGAACGACCGGGTCTACGACGACATCCTCCGCCAGAGCGGCGTCATTCGCGCACCCGGGCTCAACGACCTGCTCGAATACGCGCGAGGCGTGCCGAAACTGCCCACGCCGAAGGGCGAAAACGTCGTGATCATCACCGGCGCGGGCGGTTCCGGGGTGCTGCTCTCGGACGCCTGTGTGGACAACGGGCTCGCGCTGATGCGGATCCCGGACGATCTCGACGCCGCGTTCCGCGAATACATCCCGCCGTTCGGCGCGGCGGGCAACCCGGTGGACATCACCGGCGGCGAACCGCCGTCGACGTATCGGAACACCATCGCGCTCGGCCTGTCCGACGATCGTATTCACTCGTTGGTTCTCGGTTACTGGCACACGATCGTCACGCCGCCGATGGTGTTCGCGGAACTGGTCGTGGACGTCGTGGAGGAGTTCCGGCGGAAAGGGATCCACAAGCCGGTGGTGGCTTCGCTGTCCGGAGACGTCGAGGTCGAGGCGGCCAGCGAGCACCTGTACGCCCATGGCGTCGTCGCTTATCCGTACACGACCGAAAAGCCGGTCGCGGTGCTCGGCGCGAAGTACCGGTGGGCGCGTTCGGCGGGGCTGCTGCCTTGATCAAGTCCGGAGGGAGGCGTACGTTGCCCGACACCTAACCGCTGGTCAGCGGAGTGCGGCGAGGAAGGGACGCCGGGGCGCGCGGTCGCGTCCCGGCTCGGGGGAAGAACGGAGACAGCCCGGCACGGGAACCGAAGTCAACGGTGACGAAAGAGAATTCTCATGACCGCAGCCCAACCGACATACCAGGAGATCGTCGACGAAAACGGGCGGACGTACCGGATCGGGGAGAGCCCCCGGGACCTGATGGGACGGTCCCGCAGCTGGATGGTCTGGCTGCCGTGGGTGGCCATGATGGCGGTGAGCGTTTTCGAATACGGCTGGGGAGCCGTCGAGGGAACGCTCGAAGAGAAATACGGCTGGTCGTTGTCGGACGCGTTCTGGCTGGCCAGCATCTGGGCCGTGTTCCAGGCCGGGGTCGCGTTCCCGGCCGGGCGGCTGCGGGAGAAGAACATCGTGTCGGCGAAGACGGCGATGCTGGCTGGCGCGGTGTGCTCCGGGATCGGCTACTTCTCCATCGCGCACAGCGGAAATCTGGCGGTGGCGTTCGTCGGGTACTCGGTGCTGGGCGGAATCGGCGCCGGGCTGGTGTACGCGACGTGCATCAACATGGTCGGGAAATGGTATCCGGAGAAACGCGGCGCCCGCACCGGTTTCGTGAACGGCGGATTCGCCTACGGTTCGGTTCCGTTTATTTACCTGTTCAGCGCTTTCCTCGGCCATGAGAACGTGACGATCACGCTCGACGCGATCGGCCTCTACATGCTCGTGGTGGTCGGGCTGTGCGGTTTCCTGTTCAAGGACCCGCCGAAGAACTGGTGGCCGGCCGAGGTCGACCCGATCGCCTGGCTGAAGGGAAGCGCGGCGGGGAAGGCGAAGAGCCTGGCGAAGAACCCGCCCGCGGTGCGCCAGTTCGCGCCGATGGAAGCGATCCGCACCGGGATGCTGCCGCTGATGTGGGCGACCCTCGTGGTGATCGGCGGGGTCTCGCTGTTCGGGATCAATTTCCAGGTCGATTTCGCCAAGGAAAGCCAGTTCGGCGCCTTCGTAGCGGCTTCCTCGGCGGGAGTCCTGGCCATTGTGAACGGGGTCGGCCGCGGAATCGTCGGCTGGGCGTCCGACCGCATCGGGCGCAAAGCGACGCTGTTCTGGGTGCTGGTGATCGCGGCGCTCGCGCAATTCGGGGTGCTGTGGTCGGGCAAGACGCACAGTTTGTTCTGGTTCATGGTGTTCGCGGTGCTGACCGGATTCGGCAGCGGCGCGTTCTATCCGCTGTTCGCCGCGTTGGTGCCGGACTACTTCGGCGAGAACCACAACGCGACCAACTACGGCATCGTCTACAGCGCGAAACTGGTCGGCGGTGTCGGCGGCGGCGGGCTGGCGGCCGGGGTGATCGCCGCGTGGGGTTACACCGGCGCATATGTGCTGGCCGGGTGCATCGCGTTGCTGTCCGCGGTGATGACGTTGTTCCTGCGCCAGCCCGGACGTTCCGGCCGCAGCACGACGGAGAAGGCCGGCAGCCAGATCGCCAGCACCGCTCCGGCGGCGGGCAGCTGAGTTTCCTCCGCGAGTCCGGGAGCGACGGGACGGCTGGCATCCGCCCCGTCGCTCCCGGACTTTTCTGCGTTACTCCGCCGCGTCCGGCCGTTCGTGGAACGCCTGGCGCGTGCGTTCGGTGTGCTGCGCCATGATTTTCTCCGCCTTTTCGACGTTGTGCGCCGCGATCGCCTCGATCAGCGCGGCGTGCTCCTGCCACGCGTCGCGCCCGCGGGGCCGGGCGATCGGCGTGTAGTACCAGCGCACCCGGCGGTCGACCAGGCCGATCAGCTCGGTCAGGACCGCGTTGCCGGTCAGTTCGGTGATGTACGAATGCAGGTCGGCGTTGGCTGCGACGAGCCGTTCGCTGTCGTCCGCGGCGAGGGCTTTCATGCCGACGTCCTGCAGTTCCCACAGGCGCTTGATGTCCTTGTCGGTCGCGCACGCCGCGGCCAGCCGCGCGGAGTGGGTCTCCAGCACGGCTCGGACTCCGAGCAGCTGGTCGGCTTCCTCGTCGGTGGGCAGGTGCACGAACGCTCCCTGCGCCGGACGGAGGTCGACCCAGCCCTCGCTCTGCAGCCGTTGCAGCGCCTCGCGCACCGGCTGGCGGCTGACGCCCAGGTACTCGGCCAGGTCGGCCTCGACGAGGTGCTGCCCGGGTTCGAGCGTGCGGTTGATGATCAGCTCGGCGAGCGCGTCGTACACGACCTGCCGCAACGGCGCGGGCCGCTCCACCCGGTTGGCGCTCTTGCCGGCGAGCGACCCCTTGGCCGTCCGGCGGCCGGTAGGCCCGCGTTCGGGCAGGGGAGAAACGGACTCGGTCACGGTGCACCTCGGGTGGGATCTGCGGCGGGATTCGAGGAACTCAGTTTTCAGGATACAGGTTTTGGTATGCAAAATCCCGGGCTTCTGGATTGTGTCGGCGATCTTCCCTCGGAGGTGGGGCGGCGCGGCGGTGATCTGGGTGCTGGGAGGGAGTGAGAGGAGCGGTTTCTGGTGCGGCTCGGGCCTGCTGGGGAACGCCCTGTTGGGAAAGCATGGCCGCGCGCGCTCCGGCGGCGGAGTGAATCCGGCGTTGCCCGGCGTTGCCCGGCGTTGCCCGGCGTTGCCCGGCGTTGCCGGGTAGCGGGGTGGTTCCACCAATCCCCGCACTGCGAGCGCTAGACGGCAGAGCAAGTCCGGTGCGTGCGCTCGTGGCTGCGGCGCGAACCAGTCGCTGCCCGGCACCGCACGCGCCTTGCCGTGGAGCGAATCCCGCGGTGCCGGGCACGCGCGACGGAGCAGATCCGGAACCACGCACTCCTGGCAGCGAAACGAATTCGGTGCCGCCCGCGCCCGACGGCGGAGTGAGCCCCGCGACGCCCAGCGCCGCAATCGTCCGGCAGCGGAGAGAATCCCGCGGCACCGCGAGCGTCAGCGGCGAGCAGGACGGCCGCCACCCCGCCCGGCTTGTTAGGCTACCCTAACTCCATGGGGATCATCCGTGCGGTGCCGGACCTGGAACGCGTCGTCGGCGAACGGCCGCTGCCGGTCATGATGAAGTCGATCGACCATCTCGACCCGCATTGCCGCACGTTGCTCGGCCGCTGCCCCGCCGCCGTCCTCGGTTACGTCGACACTGAGGGCCGCCAGCGCGCCGAAATGGTCGGCGGGACTCCCGGATTCGCGAAAGCGGAGACTGAGCGGCGGCTGCGGCTGTCGATTCCGGCGGACGCCGCAGACGGCAACGGCGCGGCGCTGCTGGTGCTCGTCCCCGGGTGGCGCGAAACCTTGCGGATCAACGGAACAATCTCCGAAGGCGGTCTCCGCGTAGAGGAGGCGTTCCTCCACTGCGGCAAAGCGGCGATCCGCTCCAACCTGTGGGGTCCATCCGCACCGGAGGACGCCGACGTCGTCGAGGAAGGCTCGGTCCTCGGGCCCGCCGCGGCGGCTTTCCTGGCAGCCGCGCCCTTCGCGGTGATCACGTCGCGGGACGGCGCCGGGCGCGCGGACGCCAGTCCCAAGGGAGATCCTCCCGGGGTGGTCCGGATGCTCGGGCCGACGACGGTCGTGCTCGCTGATCGGCCCGGCAACCGGCGCACCGACACGTTCCACAACGTCGCCGAACGCCCCGACGTCGCAGTAGTGGTCATCGCTCCCGGTGACACTCGTACGTTGGAGATCACGGGCAAGGCGGTGATCAGTACAGAACTCGAGCTGCGCGAGTCGATGACCGAGCGCAATCGGACCCCGAAAGCGGTGCTGAAGGTGGAAATCGAGACCGTCCGGCTGGCACCGAACGCCGCGGTGTGCGAGGCCGGATTGTGGGATCCCGCCCGGCACGTCGATCCCGCCGACCTGCCGCGGTCGTCGACGATCTGGACCGATCATCTCAAGCTGAACGAGACCGCGGGCACCGACGCGAAACTGGTGCGGGACGGGGTGAACGAGCGGCTGCTGCGGGACGGTCTCGAGCAGGATTACCGGCAGAATCTGTGACCTGGCGGTTCCGCCGAGCGTGATCATGGGCCCGGCGAAGATTACTCAAATGACCGATGTCCGCCCCGGCGATGTCCCGTAGCGTGAGGCGCGCCCAGTCGTCGACGTTGCGAGGTCCGGATGGCTCAAGAACGCATGACAACCGACACCGACGCGGCCGCCAGCGGCCTGCTGCTGAGCGTGGAACCGCTGACCGCCGCGGTGGACCGCGGCAAGGCCAACGGCGCCGTCGCCGACAACGACGGCAACGACTAGCCGTTGTCCCGCTCCGTGAAGGAGATTCCCGGACTGGCCGGCCTCGTGGCACCGCTCGAGGCCGGCCAGTTCTTCGGAGAAGTCCTCGGCAAGGCGCCTCGGCGGTTCCCGGGGGAGAAGGGCCGGTTCGCGTCCCTGCTCCCGTGGCCGGAGCTGGACCGGGTGCTGCGCCAGCACCGGCTGGAGTTCCCCCGGCTGCGGCTCGCGCTCGACGGCGACGTCGTCCCCGCGCACACCTACACCGAAATGGTGTCGACCCGGCGCAACGGCCAGGTCCCGCGCGTGCTGTCGGCCCCGTTCGCCGAACACCTGCGCGCCGGCGCGACGCTCGTGCTCGATTCGGTCAACGAACTGGTCGACGAGGTCGGCGAACTTGCGGGCAGGCTCGAACACGACTTGCGCGAGCGGATCCAGGTCAACCTGTACGCGGGCTGGGGCACCACGCACGGCTTCGACGTGCACTGGGACGACCACGACGCGTTCATCATCCAGCTCTCCGGGCGCAAGCGGTGGCGCCTGCACGGGGTGACCCGGCCTTCGCCGCTGCAGCGGGACGTCGAACTGCCGGAACGCCCGGAAGGCGAGCCGCACGACGACTTCCTGCTGGAGGACGGCGACGTGCTCTACCTGCCGCGCGGGCACTGGCACGACGTGTCGGCCGTCGGCGAAGAGTCGCTGCACCTGACGATCGGGTTCAATGCCGCCACCGGTGTCGATCTCGTCGCGTGGCTGGCCGACCAGCTGCGGTCCGACGAGTTGTTCCGCGCGGACCTGCCCCGATTCGCCGGTCCGGACGCGCGGGCCGAGCGGGCCGAAGAGCTGCGCCGCCGGCTCGCCGAGCTGACCGCAGGTGACTTGGTTGACCGCTTCCTCGCCGACCGCGACGCGCAGGCTCCGGCCCAGACCCGCGTCGGCCTGCCGTGGGCGGCGACCGCGGAACTGCTGCCGCCGGACGACGATTTCGAGGTTCGGTTGCTCGTCCCGCGTGCCTCGCTGGTGGACGGCGAGGGCACAGTGGCGCTGGTCGGGGCGGGGAAGCGGCTGGTGTTCGCCGAGGCCGCTCGACCGGTGCTCGCGGCGTTGCTCGGGTGCGGTCCGCAGCCGTTCAAGGTGCTCGCCGACGCCGCGCCGGACTTGCCCTCGGCGACGGTGCGGGCGCTGGTGAAAGAACTGGTCGCGCAAGGGCTGGTGGCTCGGGCTTGATCGGAGTATCGCTGGGCGTGCCCTGGCGATCGGGCGTGCTGTTGTGCCTGGCGTCGCAGCGTCTCTCAGCGATGGCACGGGTGCTATGGGCGACCTCACCGTTCACGGCCTCAGTCTGGGCTTGCGCCGAGGTCACATCGGTCCCGGACGCTCAGCGGAGATGGCTCGATCGAGTGATGCCGCGCCCCGGGGACGGTCGCCTCGGAAGGGCGCGGCGGGCGTTCAGCTATACTTAGGCATGCCTAAGCCCGACGTGCAGCATTCGGGGCCGGGAATCTGCTTCCCGGGCCGGAACGCTGCGCCCGGATGCGCCGCGCTGACTCGCGAACTCGGCGGCGAGCCTGCCGGGACCGCCGCGCGGATGACGTCCTGGCTGCTGGTCGAGCAGCCTGGGTCGTGGGGCCCGGACGCTCTCGAAGACGTCCTGGCCACCGTATTTCCCGCCGAACGCCTCGATGCCGCGCGCGCCGCCGGTCTGCGCCCCTTGCTGATCCGGAAGCCGGGTCGGCACGCGCGGACGCCAGGTGCTCCGCGTGCGGTGTACGTCGCCAGCGGACAGCCCGGGAACCGCTGGACCGAACGGCTCGACCTCGCTGACCTGGACGAACTCTCCCACCTCGACCTCGAAGCGGTCGCCGCCGGACGCAGCGGGCACGGCGAGCCGGTGTCCGGTCCGCTCTTTCTCGTGTGCACGCATGGCAGCAAGGACATGTGCTGCGCCGTTTTCGGCCGTCCGCTGGCGACCAGCCTGGCGCAGAACCACCCCGGGCGGGTGTGGGAGGTCAGCCACGTCGGCGGGGACCGCTGGGCTGGCAACCTCCTGACCGTACCCGACGGTTATCTCCACGGCAGCCTCGCAGTGCCCGACGCTGAACTGGCGGCGAAGGAGGCGCTCGGCGGCAACGTCCGGCTGGAGAACCTGCGTGGCCGCACCTCCGCGGAGAGCGCGTGGTCGCAGTTCGCCGAGATCGAGATCCGCGGCCGCACCGGTCTGCGCGGTCTCGACGCGGTTCTGGCGGTGACGGAGGAATCCCGGGGCGACACTCGGAGCGTGCTGGTCGACGCTGGCGGGCGACGGTACGAGGTGGTGGTGCGGCGGGCAGCGCCGACCGCCTCGGCCCACAGCAGGTGCACTGCGCGGCTGGTGCTGTCCGGGTTCGTGGCGGAGTCGGTGCGCGAGGTCTGACCGCCGCGGCTTGGTGAGGGATCGGGCAGCAGGCCCGTCGTTTCGGGGATCCTGGGACGTAAAGCAGAGAAGACTCCCGGACCGACCCGTGCTCGAAACTCGGCACGCGCACCGGCGTGCAGAACCACCGCCCCGTCTCGTCACGCGGAGTGCGGGCATCCTTGCTCCGTAGCGTCGACGGACCCGATCCTGCCTCCGCAGTGCCGCAGTGCCGCAGTGCCGCAGTGCCGCAGTGCCGCAGTGCCGCAGTGCCGCAGTGCCGCAGTGCCGCAGTGCCGCAGTGCCGCAGTGCCGCAGTGCCGCAGTGCCGCAGTGCCGCAGTGCCGCACCGTCGTTTGTCATCGCCGCTTCCGATGACCAGACCCTGGCCTCGCCGACACCAGGCGGGATACTGTATGCAATCTAACGTCGGCAGGATCCGGACCGGGAGGCAACCATGCGGGTGGCGGTTCTGGGCGCAGGGGCGATTGGCGCATATGTCGGCGCGGCACTCCATCGCGGCGGCACCGATGTCCACCTCGTCGCCCGCGGGGCGCACCTCGCGGCGATGGCGGCGGACGGCGTGCGGGTCCTGAGTCCGCGCGGCGACTTCACGGCGCGTCCGCACGTCACGTCCGACCCGCGCGAGATCGGACCGGTCGACTACGTTTTCCTTGGCCTCAAAGCACATTCGTACCCGGACTGCGGCGACCTCCTGGAGCCGCTGCTTCAGCAGAACACCGCGCTCGTCGCGGCGCAGAACGGCATTCCGTGGTGGTATTTCCACGGGCTGGCCGGTCATCCGCTGGCCGGGCATCGCGTCGAAGCGGTCGATCCCGGCGGGGCGACCAGCCGGGTGCTCGCGGTCGAGCGGGCGATCGGCTGTGTCGTCTACTGCTCGACCGTCATCGAGGAGCCGGGTGTCATCCGGCATCTCGAGGGCACGCGGTTTTCCCTCGGCGAACCGTCCGGAGAGGTTTCCGTCCGCTGCCGGAATCTCGCCGATGCGATGGTCGCGGGCGGGCTCAAGGCTCCGGTCGAACCGAGGCTGCGCGACGACATCTGGGTCAAGCTGATGGGCAACGTCGCGTTCAATCCGCTGTCCGCGCTCACCCGCGCGACCATGGCGCAGATATGCGAGCACGACGAAACCCGTGCGCTCGTCGCGGCGATGATGACCGAGACTCTCGCGATCGCCCGTGCGGCGGGCGCGGATCCGCAGGTCTCCGTGGAGAAGCGGATCGACGGCGCGTGGCGGGTCGGCCACCACAAGACGTCCATGCTGCAGGACCTGGAAGCGGGCAAACCACTGGAGATCGACGCGATCATCGGCGCGGTCGTGGAACTCGCGGACCTGACCGGCGTCCAGGCGCCCGCCCTGCGCCACGTCCACGCCGCGATCGAGTTGCTCAATCGTACGGCCGCGGCGATTCCGGTCGGCTGAAACGAAAACCGCACGACTGTCTACAGTGGATTAAACTCTGACCACTGTGGACGATGGGGTTCAGAATCCCCGCTCTGTCACCCGCGCGCGTCGGAGTCGAGCGACGCTGCTGTGGATCTTGCCGCCCGCACGCCCCGGGGAAACCTGCCCGCTGCCCGTTGACCGAAGCCTCCGCGTCCAGCTATTCTCGAACTACGGAAGAAAACTTCCACAAAGCGAAATTAGCTGATCGAGATGTGAGGAGCCGAGGTACTCATGACCGGTCCCGCCGGGGAGCGGCACTCGCTGCCCTACACCGCCAACCTGTCGATCCTGTTCACCGAACTCCCGCTGCTCGAGCGCGCGCAGGCCGCTCGGGCAGCGGGCTTCACCAAGGTGGAGTACTGGTGGCCGTTCGACAGCGCCGACCCGTCCGGGGCCGACGTCGACCGGTTCGCGCGGTCGGTCGAGCAGGCGGGCGTCCAGTTGACCGGGCTGAACTTCTACGCGGGCGACATGGCCGCGGGCGAGCGCGGGCTCGTGTCGTGGGTGGGCCGCGAGACGGAGTTCGCGACGAGCCTGACGGTCGCGCTGGGGCTCGCCGAACGGCTCGGCTGCCGCAGCTTCAACGCGCTGTACGGCAACCGGATCGACGGGATCGAACCGTCCGAACAGGACGAGCTGGCCCGCACTCACCTCGCGACCGCGGCGAAGGCGGCCGAGGGCATCGGCGCGCAGCTGGTGCTCGAACCGCTGTCCGGCACCCCGGCGTACCCGCTGAAGACCGCGGCCGACGCGGTCGCGGTGCTCGACGAGCTGGGCCTGGACAACGTCCGGCTGCTCGCGGACCTCTACCACCTGGCGGTCAACGGCGACGACCTCGACACCGTGATCGCCCGCCACACCCCGCGCACCGGGCACGTGCAGATCGCCGACGCGCCGGGCCGGCACCAGCCGGGCACGGGGGAGCTGGATCTCGAAGGACATCTGGAAAAGCTGCAGGAGGCGGGCTACGCCGGACCGGTGGGCATCGAATACAAACCGGACGGTTCCACTGTGGACTCGCTGGCCTGGCTGCCGTACGAGCGAAGGGGAAACTGATGAGCAAGATCGGGTTCATCGGACTGGGCGTGATGGGCACGCCGATGGCCGCGCACCTGGCCGCCGCCGGACACGAGGTGAGCGGGTTCGACCTCAACGCCGACGCGCTGGCCAAACTGGAAGCCGCGGGCGGCCGCGCGGCCGAGGACGTCGCCGACGCGGTGTCCGGGGCCGAAGTCGTGATCACCATGCTGCCGAACCACCCGCAGGTCGAGCAGGTCGTGCTCGCCCCCGGCGGAGTGCTCGACGCGATCGCGCCCGGCACGCTGCTGGCCGACATGAGCACCATCCGGCCGGAAACCTCGATCGAGGTCGCGAAAGCCGGTGCGGCCAAGGGGATCCGCGTGCTGGACGCGCCGGTGTCCGGCGGCCAGGCGGGTGCCGAGCAGGCCGCACTGTCCATTATGGTCGGCGGCGACGAGGCCGATTTCGCCGCGGCGAAGCCGGTTTTCGACACCCTGGGCAAGACCGTCACGCACGTCGGCCCACACGGCGCGGGACAGGTCGTGAAGGCGGCCAACCAGCTGGTGGTCGGCGGGATCTACGGGCTGGTCGCCGAGGCGATCGTGCTGCTGGAAGCGTCCGGAGTGGACGCGGGCACCGGGCTCGACGTGCTGGCGGGCGGGCTCGCCGGCAGCCGGATCCTGGAACTGAAACGGAAGTCGATGGTCGCGCGGCAGTTCGAGCCGGGCTTCCGGATCGACCTGCACCACAAGGACATGGGCATCGCGCTCGCCGCGGCGCGCCAGTCCGACGTGGCGCTCCCGCTGACCGGCCTGGTCGCGCTGGTGGTCGCGGCCGGGCGGGCGATGGGCTACGGCTCGCTGGACCACTCCGCGCTGCTGAAGGTCGTCGAAGAACTGTCCGGCCGCTCGTCCGAGGAGGTTTGACCATGGCCCAGGTCCCCGCTATGCAGGCAGTCGTCGACGTGCTGGTCGACGAAGGGATCGACGTCGCCTTCGGCTGCCCCGGCGCGGCGATCCTGCCGCTGTACGAGGCGATGCAGGGCCGCGGCATCGACCATCTCGTGGTCCGCCACGAAGAAGGCGCGACGCACATGGCCGACGGCTGGGCGCGCACGACCGGCAACGTCGGCGTCGCGATCGGCACGTCCGGCCCGGCCGGCACCAACATGATCACCGGCCTCTACACCGCGCACGCGGATTCCGTGCCGATCCTCTGCATCACCGGGCAGGCCGCGACGACGAAGCTGCACCAGGAAGCGTTCCAGGCGGTCGACATCGTCGAGATCGCGCGGCCGGTCACGAAGTGGGCGGTCCAGGTGAAGGAAGCCGCGCAGCTGCCGTGGATCTTCCGCGAGGCGTTCCGGATCGCGCGGTCCGGACGGCCCGGCCCGGTGCTCATCGACCTCCCGATCGACGTGCAGAAGCAGATGATCGAGTGGGATTCGTCGATCGATTCGGCGCTGCCGGTCAGCACGGTCAAACCGTCGCCGGCGCGGGTCGAGCGGGCGCTGGACATGCTGCTCGCCGCCGAACGCCCGCTGATCCTGGCCGGCGGCGGCGTCGTGCTCGGCGAGGCGAGCGACCCGTTGCGGCGGCTCGCGGAACGGCTCGGCGTCCCGGTCGGCGTCACGCTGATGGGCAAGGGCAGTTTCCCCGAGGACCACGAGCTGTTCGCCGGCATGGCGGGCATCCAGACGTCGCAGCGCTGGGCCAACGCGGCGTTCCTGGAATCCGACCTGGTGCTGGCGCTGGGCGCGCGGTTCGGCGACCGGCACACCGGCGAGCTGTCGGTGTACCGCGGCGACCGGAAGTTCATCCACGTCGACATCGAGCCGACGCAGCTGGGCAAGGTGTTCGGTCCGGACCTCGGCGTCGTCTCGCACACGCGCGAGTTCCTGGAAGCGCTGCTGGCGGCGCTCGACGCGCGCACCGCTCCGGCGCGGGACCGCGCGTGGGTCAAGCGGCTCGGCGACCTCAAGGCCGAGCTGCCGCGCAAGGAAGACTTCGACTGCACGCCGATCAAGGCGCCGCGGGTGTTCAAGGAACTCAACGAGTTCTACGGGCCGGAGACGTACTTCGTCACCGCGATCGGGCTGTACCAGATCTGGTCCGGGCAGTTCCAGCGCGCGCACCTGCCGCGGCACTACCAGGTGTGCGGACAGGCCGGCCCGCTCGGCTGGGAGATCCCGGCCGCGATCGGCGTCAAGAAGGCCCGGCCGGACGCGGAGGTCGTCGGCGTGGTCGGCGACTACTCGTTCCAGTTCCTGGTGGAGGAGCTGGCGGTCGCCGCGCAGTACGACGTCGGGTTCGTGCTCGTCATGCTGAACAACGAGTACCTGGGCCTGATCCGCCAGTCCGAGCTGCCGTACGAGATGAACTACCAGGTCGACATCCACTACGACGACCGCGGCACGGACAACGTGAAGATCATGGAGGCCTACGGCTGCGCCGGCACGCGCGTCGAGGACCCGGGCGAGATCCGGTCGTCGCTCGAATGGGCGCGCAAGGAAGCCGAACGCACCCGGCGGCCGGTGCTGGTCGAGATCATGATCGAACGCGAGGGCAACGCCGCGATGGGCGCCGCACTGGACGCGGTGCGCGAGTTCGAAGCGGCCGACTGACGGGAGCCGGGCTGGGGCATTACGTGCTCCGGCCCGGTTTCTGGTGCTATCGCGCGGGAACCAGGTCTGCCAGTGCGGCGAGTGCGTCGGCGTCGCGCGTCCCGGGTGTCGCGTGGAAGACCACCAGCTGCAAGCTCACCGGGCCGGGGATATCGAGTTTGTCGCTGTGCAGATCGAGTTCTCCGACAGCCGGGTGGCGGAAGCGGACGACGTGCCCGGTGCGCGGTTTGACGTCGTGCCGGGCCCAGAGATCCCGGAACTGTTCGCTGCCGGCGGCGAGGCCGGCGATGAGTTCGGCCGCGACGGGATCGGCGATGTCGGGGCCGAGTGCGGCGCGCAGGCCGGCGACGCCGTCGGCCGCCATCTGGCCCCAGTCGCGGCGCAGGTCTCGTTCGGCCGGGTCGAGGAAGATCGCGCGGAGCAGGTTCCGGCCGACTGCGTAGTTCGGCGAAACCGCTGCGGCGACGGGGTTTGCGGCGAGGACGTTGGTGAGCCGGTCTTGGACGTACGCCGGGTTTGTCGTCCAAGTGGAGATCAGTTCGACGATGCTCGCGGGCACCCTCGGCTCGGCTTGGCCGGGTCGGGCCGGGGCCGCCAGCTGGTGCAGGTGCCGGCGGGAGGCTTCGTCCAGGCCGAGGGCCCGGGCCAGCGCGTCGAGCACCTGCGCGGACGGGTTCTGGTCGCGCCCCTGTTCCAGCCGGATGTAGTAGTCGCTGCTGATTCCCGCCAGGAGCGCGAGTTCCTCGCGGCGCAGTCCTTGTACGCGGCGGCGTCCGGTGTCCGGCAGCCCGACGTCGGCAGGGGAGACCCGCTCGCGCCGGGCGCGGAGGAAGTCGCCGAGGAGGTTGTCCACTTCGCCAGTGTATTTGATTCAGCGAGTGCTGTACTGTTTCGGCTGTGCTGACCTCTGAGACTCGCGAACTGGCGCTCGCCCGGCTCGGCCGCGCGCTGGCGGATCCGACTCGCTGCCGGATTCTCGTGGCGCTGCTGGACGGGGTCGTGTACCCGGCGCAGCTGGCTTCGGAGCTGGAGTTGAGCCGGTCGAATGTCTCGAATCATCTCGCGTGCCTGCGCGGGTGCGGGCTGGTGATCGCGACGTACGAGGGCCGGCAGGTCCGGTACGCGATCGCCGATCCGCATCTGGCGCACGCGTTGTCGGAGCTGACGAAGGTGGTTCTGGCGGTGGCACCGACGGATGCGTGCGACGAGGAGACCCGGTGACTGCAGAGGATTCCTGCTGTCACGCGGGTACCTGCGGCGATGCGGCGGTCGGCCGGTCGCTGGACGTCGAGAGGCGCACAGTTTTGCGTCGGCGAGTGCGGTGGCTGGTCGCCGGGACGATCACGTACAACGTGGTCGAGGCGATCGTCGCGGTGTCGGCCGGGACGATCGCGTCGTCGTCGGCGCTTATCGCGTTCGGACTCGACTCGGTGGCCGAGGTGCTGTCCGCGGTGGCTGTGGCGTGGCAGTTCGCCAGCGCGGATCCGGAACGCCGGGAACGGGCCGCGCTGCGGGTGATCGCGGTGTCGTTTTTCCTGTTGGCGGCGTATGTCACGGTCGATTCGGTGCGGTCGCTGTTCGGAAGCGAGGCTTCGCACTCGACGGTGGGGATCGTGCTCGCCGCGGTGTCCTTGGTCGTGATGCCCGTGCTGTCGGCTGCGCAACGCCGGGCGGGCCGGGAACTCGGCTCCGCGAGCGCCGTCGCCGATTCGAAGCAGACGCTCCTCTGCACTTACCTTTCCGGGGTGTTGCTGGTCGGGCTGCTGGTGAATGCGCTGTTCGGCTGGAGCTGGGCGGATCCGGCCGCGGCATTGGCGATCGCCGCGGTCGCGGTGCGCGAAGGGCTCGGGGCCTGGCGGGGCGAGCACTGCTGCTGATCGCGGGTCAGGCGCCGCTGGGCAGCGCGCAAGGTCAGGGCGAAGGCAATGAATACGCCGATCAGCATCAGTGCGGCAGCTAGGTCGCTCACCTGCGGGCCTTTCTCCGGTGGTCGTTCGGTCGGTTGAGCATGACCTGGCGCGGGGCCGGACTCCGGCGGCGCTCACGCTTCTTTGACTGCGCTCCAGCCGATGCTGATGCCGCCCGTGCCCTCTCGCCGATTCGGACACGTGTCCGGTAAGCTGTGCGGACACGTGTCCATTTAAGTGTCAGGGGTAGGAATGTCCGAGCTGACTGGGAAAGTCGTCGCCATCACCGGGGCGAGCAGCGGAATCGGCGAGGCGACCGGCCGGTTGCTCGCCGCTCGGGGTGCGGCGGTCGTCCTGGGTGCGCGCCGCGAAGATCGGCTCGACGCGCTGGTGAAGGAAATCCGCGACGAAGGTGGGCGCGCGGTCGCGTGTGTCGCCGACGTGACTCAGCGCGCGGATCTGGACCGG
This sequence comes from Amycolatopsis circi, assembly GCF_003385235.1. Classification (GTDB taxonomy): domain Bacteria; phylum Actinomycetota; class Actinomycetes; order Mycobacteriales; family Pseudonocardiaceae; genus Amycolatopsis; species Amycolatopsis circi. Next base: position 54,942 of record NZ_PQIA01000001.1, read on the forward strand.
CTCGTCCAGCGGGCGGTCGAGGAGTTCGGTCGGCTCGACGTGCTGGTCGGCAACGCGGGGATCGCCAAACTGGGGCCGGTGGCGGACGTCGATGTCGATGGCTGGTCGGCGATGATCGACGTGAACGTGCGCGGGGTGCTGAACGGGATCGCGGCCGCACTGCCCGTTTTCCGGCGGCAGGGCCGGGGGCATCTGGTGACGACCGTGTCGACGGCTGGGTTGAAGATCGTGCCCGGGCAGGCGGTTTATGCCGGGACGAAGAACGCTGTGCGGACGATTCTGGAGGCGCTGCGGCAGGAATCGACGGACGGGGTGCTCCGGACGACGTCGGTGTCGCCGGGGTTCGTCCGGACGGAGCTGGCGGATTCGATCGACGATCCGGCGGAGCGGGAACGGATTCGGCGGCGGGTCGAGGAGTTCGCGCTGGATCCCGCCGCGGTGGCGCGGGCGATCGCGTTCGCGATCGAGCAGCCGGACGACGTGGAGATCGGCGACATCACGATCCGGCCGACCGTGCAGAACTAGCGGGCGGCTCGAAGCCTGGTGCGGCGGGGAATGGCTGCGGGCCCGGCAGTTCGGGACGAAGCTAGTCCCGAACTGCCGGGCTCCGGAACCTTGGCGGGAGTCAGAGGCACGGCGGCTGGTAGCCGTCGATGAGGAGTTCGCGGAAGTCGAGGTTGTTGGGGGTCTTGCCGACGAAAACAAGGCCGCGGGCTTCGGTCAGCGCGGAGGCGAAAGAGTACTGCGGCTGGCCCAGTTCGGGAAGCCAGGTCCACGAAGCGGGGTCGAACGGGAAGAATGTGCGGACCAGTTGGCCGCCGGTCGAGGGGATGCGGGTCAGCCATTTGTCGCCGCCGCTCCAGTGCGAGGCGGGGCGCAACTGGACGTAGAAGTCGTCGTCGGCGCTGTAGGTCAGCCAGAATCCGGTGGAATGGCTGAGGTCGGCCTGTGCGTCGAACTGGTTGCCCAGCCAGACCACGGCGACGTGCCATTCGTTGTTCTGGAAGACGACCTTCGCCGCGTAGCCGTCGCCTTCGGGGACGAGGAGGCTTCCGGTGGGCGGGACGGTCGTTCCTTCGCCGCTGGCCAGCCACTTCTGCAGCCGGTTGATCGACGGGGTGCTGCATTCGTCTCGCACGCTGACGCCGGGATGCCCGGCGGGTGCGGCCTGGGCGGCTGGCGCGGAGAGCGGAGCCAGCAGCAGTACGGAAATCGCGGCGAGGACAGGGATTCCGGCCTTGGTCCGGCGAGATGCGGGCATGAAACGGAAGCTACCAGCGCAATTGCCGGCCGGTCAGGGCCGATAGTCGGCTCTTCGCCCAGTGGTATGGACCTTTTGCGGAAAGGACCAGACCACTGGTGCGGCGCGGCCGGGATGAACACTTCCGGCGGCTCCGGCGAATACCAGGTGTGACTAGGGCTGAGCGGTACGCCGCGGCGAGCGTGGCGGACGGTGACGATCGACCGGACCTGTGCGGGGGTTCGCCTTGTCTGTGGGCGGACCCCCGCATCCGGCCGCCGGTCGGTGATGCGGACGCCACCCCCCGCGCGGGCGGTGGCTTTCCGGCGTCAGAGGTCGGCCCGCGGCGGCGTCGCCTCCGGTTCGCGGAGATGAGCGCCGCCGAGGCATCGGTGGTGGCGACTGTGCGCTTCCACTAGAGATCGGCTTGTGGCGGTGTGGTCTCCGGTTCGCGGAGGGTGAGCGCTACGAGTCGTTGGCGACGGTGTGCTTGCGTCTGGGGTTGGCTTGCGGCGGCGCGGCCTCCGGGTTGCGGCGGGTGAGCGCCGCCGAGTCGCCGGTGGCGGTGACGGTGGCAGTGTGCTTCCGTCGGAGGTCGGCTTGCGGCGGCGTCGCCTCCGGTTCGCGGAGATGAGCGCTGCCGAGGCGTCGGCGGTGACGACGGTGCGTTCCGAGCGGGCTGGCCGGAGGCCATCGCGGCACCAGGCGTCGTCGGTCTGCAGAGTTGTGGTCGCGATGGCGGCTCCGAAATCGTCGATAGGGCCTGTTGATGGCTGCGGTAGTCGAGACGGTTTGCGAGATGGTCCAGTTATGGGCAGGTTGGGCTGCGGCACCCGGAGCTGCGGGCAGGAGCGGACGACAGCCGCGGCCGCCGACGTGGAGCGATCAGAAGGGCGGCTCCTCACTCGCGCCGACTCCGGCCGACACCGGCGCGGGGCCCCAGCTGTCTCCGCCCGGGCCGCTCGTTTCGCCGTTGTTTCGGCTGGCCTTGGTGACCTTCGCGGTGGCATACCGCAGAGACGGACCGATCTCGTCCACCTGCAGTTCGACTACGGTGCGCTTCTCGCCCTCCTTGGTCTCGAAAGACCGTTGCACCAAACGTCCGGTGACCAGGACCCTCGCCCCTCGGGTGAGGCTCTCGGCGACATTTTCCGCTGCCTGCCGCCACACGCTGCACCTGAGGAACAGCGCCTCGCCGTCCTTCCATTCGCCGGACTGCCGGTCGAGGGTGCGAGGCGTCGACGCGACCGTGAAATTCGCGACCGCCGCGCCGGACGGGGTGAATCGCAGTTCGGGGTCTGAAGTCAGATTCCCGACCACTGTGATGACAGTTTCTCCAGCCATGACAAACTCCCTGATTGTGTGCCACCAAGTCCATGGCGGCGATTCTGACGATCGATGAGCCTCGATCGTTTGCCGTGTATCAACAGTTTTGCGCGTTCAGCCGTGATGAATGCATGAGCGCGGTCGAGCAGGAGCGCCGCGCCCTGCTCCCGGGCTTGATCTCGACTCCGGTGGGCCTGTCGCGGGCGCCGTCGCCGAGATGATCGAGGAAACACCGATCAGAACCCGCATGAAAGACATCGGGAAGCGGGGCAGAGCGATCGTTGTTCGCCGACGACGTGGACCCAACCTGCCCGTCGCGTCAAGACCGGTGCTCGACTGCCGGTCAGGCTGACCGGCCCGATCATGCGTCGAGGTCCGCACGATGAAGGTTCCGGCGACGTTTTCTGCAGGTTCTCCCCATCGAGCGCGCGGGTCTGCGAGCAGGTCTCGGATGACAATGCGGACGGTTTCGATGGCCATGTGACGCTCCTCTGTTCAGCGCGGTCCCGGGGGCGGGCGCCGCTTCGGGAATAAGGAGACCATCCGGGTACGACAGTTTCCGGGCCTTCGCGGTCACTCCATCGGGTGGGAGTATCGGAGCACCGCGGGGACGAGCGAGCGCGGCGAGGCGGTTCCCACCGTTCGGCTGTTGTTCCGGGCAGTGGCGGCGGGCAGCATGAGCGGCATGGTCGGTGGGAAGTGGGGACGGGCGGCGGCGGTGGTCGCGGTCGTGGGGATTTCAGTGGTGGGGCAAGGGATCGCGCCCGCGGAAGTGGGGGCGAAGCCCGGTTCGATGGCAGGCAGAGCGGCCGGAAGCACGGCGACGCTGGCCGAGGCGCGCCAAGTGGCGGGAGGCGCGCCGGGGGATTGCTGCGGCGGGCCGTCATCCTGGACAACCGGGGACAAATCCGCCCTCGGGACCGCTGCCGGAACTGCGAGCCCGTTGTGGTTCACCGTCGCGAGGGGCGTTACGTCCGAGGTCTTCTATCCGCGTGCGGACGTCGCCAACATGCAGGACATGCAGTACGTCGTCACGGACGGAAAGTCCTTTGTGGACTTGGAGCGCGATGCGACGGACCACGTCGTCTCGATGCCGGACGAGAAGGCGCTCGAGTACACGGTCACGAACACCGCCAAGAACGGTCGTTATCGCATCACCACGACGTACGTCACCGACTCCGGACGGCCGACTCTTCTTACCCGCACCCGGTTTCAGTCGCTTGACGGCGGGCAGTACCAGGTTTACCTGCTCGCGAATCCGTCGATGGCGGGCGGCGCGGCGAACGACACCGCGGCGTGGGACGGGACTGGGCTGACGGCCAGTGGGACCGAAGAGTTGTTCGGAGCAAAGACGACTGTGGCGTCGGCGTTGCGCGCCTCGACGGGGTTCGTCGCGCACGACAACGGATATTCCGGCGCCGCGAGCGATTGCCTGGTAGACTTGCGGGCACATCAACGTCTTGCGAATCAATTCGATTCCACCAATTACGGCAATATAGTCCAATGTGGACAGATCCCGGTCGGGCAGGACACGACGTTCTCGGTCGCACTCGGGTACGGGAGTGACGCGCGGGGCGCGGCGGCGTCCGCGGACGGGTCGCTGGCGAGCGGGTTCGACAATCTTGAGCAGGCGTATCGGCGCGGGTGGGAGGAGTATGTCGGCAGCCTGAAGGCGGCGCCGGGCAGTGTGGCGGGCGACGAGCGGCAGCGGAGGGCGTATTACGTCGCGCTGATGGCGTTGCACGCGGCGGAGGACAAGACGCATCGCGGCGCGAGTGTCGCGGGGCTCGCCACGCCGTGGGGCGACGTCGTGAACGGCGATGCGCTCAACGACGGCTACCACCGCGTGTGGGGCCGCGATCTGTACCAGCAGGCCACCGGGCTGCTCGCGGCCGGCGACGCGGCGCAGGCGAAGCGGATGGCGCAGTTCCTCTGGTCCTCGCAGTGGATTTCCGCGCCTGTGCAAGGCGACGGGACGACGTACCCGGCGGGCGCGTTTCCGCGGTACAGCCCGGTGAGCGGGGTCCAAGGGGCGACGCCGCAGCAGCTCGGCTGTTGCGAGCAGCTCGACCAGGATTCCGACGCGATCCTTCTCGCCTGGATGACTGGGCTCACCGACGCGACGACGTACGCGCGGGTCAAGGTGACGGCCGAGCACATCCGGACGAGCGGGCCCGCGACGACCGAGCGGTGGGAGGAGCAGTACGGCCGGTCGCCGTCGTCGATCGCGGCGGAGGTCGCCGGGCTGGTCACGGCCGGGGCGATCGCGCGGGCCAACGGCGATACCGCGGCGGCGCAGCAGTGGGAGTCCACCGCGGACTCGTGGCGGGCGCAGCTCGACAGCTGGACGCGGACGACCTCCGGTTACTGGGGCGGTCACACGTATTACGAGCGGATCGACAAGGGAACCGACCCGAACGACACTGGCCAGATCTGCTTTGACGAGGGCTGTTTCTACGAGCACGACGTCGTCGACTTCGGGTTCCTCGACCTGGTCCGGCTCGGGGTCCGCGCCCCGGCGGATCCGGAGATCGCCGAGTCGGTGACGCCGACGGCGGCGGCCCGCGACGGCAACGCGCCGACGCAGGTGACGACCCCGAACGGCGACATCTACTTCCACCGCTACCCGCACGACAACTACGGCGAGAGCACCACGGCCTGCACCGGCTGGCCGGCCAACGGGCCGCAGCGGTTCGGGCGGCTCTGGCCGGTCCTGTCCGGCGAGCGCGGCGAGTACGAGCTGGCCAACGGGCGTTCGGCGGCGGTGTACCTGAAGTCGATGGCGGACGCGGCGAACGACGGCTACTTCATTCCCGAGCAGGTGTGGGATCGCGCCGACGCCGCGTGCTTCGGGCTGGGCCGTCCGACCGGGAGCGCGGCGCCGTTGATGTGGGCGGAAGGCCAGTACCTCCGGCTCGCGCAGAACATGGACGCGGGGAAGAACCTGGAGACTCCGTCGGTCGTTCAGCAGAGGTACGGCGGCTGACCCGTCCGTTAGCGACGACGGCCGCGACCAAGGCCAGCCCGAGCCCAACGCCGGTCAGCACGGTGAACGGTTCGCCGAACAGCAGCGTGCCCCACACCGACGTGACCGGCGCGATCAGGAACATCAGGCTGTTCACCGAGGTCATGCCGATCCGTCCGACGAGCAGCCAATACAACCCGTATCCGCCGAAGGTCGCCAGCACCACCAGCCAGGTCAGGGCGAACCAGAAGTGCCCGGACGCGGGCGGCACCGCGCTCCCGGTCGCCAGCGCGAGGGCAGTGAACACGACCGCTGACGTGGCGCAGTGGATGGCCAGCGCGCGCAACGGGGGAGCGGGCACGCGAGCGCGGCGTTCGAGCACGGTGGAGGCGACTAGCCCGAGCATTCCGGCGAACGGGATCAGATACGCCCAAGCCGGGGCGTGCGACGCGGCGTCCGACCAGCTGACGAGCACGACGCCGACGAGCCCCAGTGCGAGTCCGAGCCATTGCCGTCCGGTCGCGGCGACGCCGAGCAACGGACCGGCGGCCGCGGCGGCGACCAGCGGTTGCACGCCGTCGATGAGGGCGGTCGTGCCGGTGCTGACGCCTTCGCCGATCGCCCAGTAGACGGTGAGCAGGTAGCCCGACTGCGACAGCAGGCCGATCAGAACGTGCCTGCCCAGTTCGCCGACCGGTCGCAGGCGCAGAAACGGCGCCAGCACCAGCGCCAGCGGCAGAAACCGCCACATGAGCACGGTCGGGACAGAGGCGTCCTCCGCGCCGAGTTTCGCGCCGATGAACCCGGACGACCAGCACGCCACGAACAGGACCGCCGCTCCGACTATACCGATCTGTTTACTCATGGCACCGGACTATACAGATCGGTATACACTGGTGCCATGACGATCGACTGGACGCCGAAGGCGCACGCGGTGCTGACAGCCGCGTCGGAGTTGTTCTACGAGCGGGGGATCCACGCGGTAGGCGTCGACGTCATCGCGGCGAAGGCGGGGGTCACGAAGAAGACCCTCTACGACCGGTTCGGCTCGAAGGATCGGCTGGTCGTGGAGTATTTGGCCGACCGGGACGCGCGCTGGCGAGAGTTCTTGGGCGAGTGGCTGGAGAAGGCCGGGGCGGCTCCGCGGGACCGGCTGGCGGCGGCGTTCGACGCGTCCGAGGCTTGGGCGAAGAAGTACGGCGGCAAGGGCTGCAGCATGATCAACGCGCACGCGGAGATCAGCGATCCCGCGCATCCGGCGTATGCGGTGGTGACCGAGAGCAAACGGTGGATGCTCGGCGTTTTCGTCGAATTGGCCGAATCGGCCGGGGTTTCCGATCCGCACAAGGTCGCCGAACAGATCATGTTGCTGCACGAGGGCGCGGTCGTGATGGCGGGAATGCGGGTCGCGCAGAACGTCTTCGAGCGCGCGGCGGAAACGGCGGTGGTGCTGCTGGGATGAGTCAGCGCGCCGACCGGATCTTCTCGTAATGCCGTGCGGCGCGCGCTCGGTTGCCGCAGGCGACGGAGCACCATTCGCGGCGCGGATGCGTCTTCATGAAGTAGAGCACGCAACCCGGCGCGTAACAGGCGCGCAGCTTCGCCGCTTCGGGCCCGCCTAAAAGCGCGATCGATTCTCGCGCCACGCGGGCTAATCCGGTGACCACAGGCGAAGTGCCGCGCGACGAACTCTCCTGCAATTTCCCGGCCACGAAGGTCAACTGGGGGACCGGCAGGTGGGTCACTAGGTCGTTCAAGTCGCCGAGGGCGGTATCCAACTCAAGGATCGCGGGTTGTCGATCGTCCGCAGTGACTTGGGCGGCGAGACGGCGGACGGCGTCGCGAAGCCGTCGCGCCAGCGCGAGTTCGGCGGCGGACGAGTGCCGAGCCCCGCGCTCGATGCCGACGTCGTCGAGCCACGCGTCGAGGTCTTCGCGGGTGCGCAGGTCGTCGTGGAGCCCGCTCGTGTCGGCCCAGACGGTCGCCATCAGGCGGACCGGCACGACCTCGTGCGGCAGCATCCCCATGACCGAGACCGTATCACGGGTGGAACGGGTTGCATCCGTGAGAAGCGACTGCTAGAACTCCTCACGGAACATCAACGCGTAACCCGTGAGAAAAGGAGGTGGCATGAACTCGGTGATCCAGCAGGTCTTCCACGCCGGAGAGCTGGCTGTCCAACGCGAGGCCGGAGTCGAACGGCAGGCCGCGCGCCTGTCCCGGATGGCCGAGCCTGCCGGGATTTCCGCGGGGATGGCGGGGTTCCTGGCCGAACGGACCTTCCTTGTCCTGACCGGACGCGACGTCGACGGGCGGCTGTGGACCTCGCCGATCATCGGCCCGCCGGGGTTCCTGGAAACCAGATCGGCGACGACGCTCGCGATCCGCAGTGGGCTCCCGAAGGGCGATCCGTTGCACGGGCTCCAGCCTGGGCAGCAGGTCGGCCTGACGAGCATCGAGTTCGCCACTCGCCGCCGCGTCCGGATCAACGGCAGCCTCGCCACTTCGGCCGAAGACCACCTGATCGTGGACATCGAGCAGGCGTACGGCAACTGCCCGCAATACATCCAGCAGCGCGTCCTGTCCGAAGAAGCCGAGCCAGTAGCACCGGTACAAGAACGCACCGAACTGAGCGATGGCGACACCGAGCTGATCCAAGCAGCCGACACATTCTTCCTCGGCACCATCAACCCTGGCCACGGCGCGGACGCGTCCCATCGCGGCGGCGCGCCCGGATTCGTCCGCGTCGAGGGAAATGCCTTGTGGTGGCCCGATTATCCCGGCAACAACCTGTTCAACAGCCTCGGCAACCTCGCCGCGAACCCGGAAGCCGCACTGCTCTTCTTCGACTTCGCCACCGGCCAGGCCTTGCAGGTCTCCGGCACCGCCGCGATCGAATGGGGAGAAGCGGGCCGTTCCGGCGACGACGGCTACACCGGCCGGATCGTTCGGTTCGAGGTGCGACGCATCGTTTCCGGGCGGCCCGCACCACGTCAGGTCGCGCACACGCCGTACCCGCGCAATCCCCAGCTCATCAAGTGAAAGGACCCCGGCCATGACCGAATCGCGGCCCCCGTTCCCGCCGTTCGACCTGTCCGCCGCGCTGAAGAAGGTCCAGGCGGCCGAAGACGCGTGGAATACGCGAGATCCGGAGAAGGTGTCGCTCGCGTACACGCCGGATTCCGTGTGGCGCAACCGAGACACGCACGTGGTTGGCCGCGCCGCGATCGTCGGGTTCCTCGCCGCGAAGTGGGAGCGCGAGCAGGATTACGCGCTGCGCAAGGGACTTTGGGGGTTCCGCGAGAACCGCATCGCCGTCCGGTTCCAGTACGAGAGCCGCGACGCGGACGGGCAATGGTGGCGCAGCTACGGCAACGAACTGTGGGAGTTCGCCGAAAACGGGCTGATGAGCCGGCGCGAGGCGTCGATCAACGACCGGCGCATCGAGGAGGCGCAGCGGCGGATCTTCGGGCCGCGGCCGGAGTCGGAGCACGGGGTCGACTTCCCGTTGTGGTGAAAGAACCCGGCCGCCCTTCCGGAGGTGCCGGAAGGGCGGCCGGGCCGGTGCCGCGTTCGCGGGGATGGGGGAACGCGGGCTCCGCTCAGGCGCCGGTGCGCGCCTGCCGCCTGCGGGACACCAGCCGCCAGCCGACGGCCAGGACCACGACGATCGCCGGGATCGAGTAGAACGCGATCTTCTCGGCTCCGTCGGAGAATCCCATCAGCGCCACGACCAGCACGAGGAAGCCGAGCGTGGCCCAGCCGGTGTACGGCGCGCCGGGCATGCGGTAGCTCGGCCGCTCCAGTTCGCCGCGCAACGCCGCCTGGCGCATGCGCATCTGGGAGAACACCAGGGTCGCCCAGGTCGCGACCACGCCGAGTGACGCGATCGCGGTGGCGATGTCGAAGGCCTTCGACGGCACGATGTAGTTCAGCACCACGCCGAGGACGTAGGCCACCGACGTGAAGAGAATTCCGCCGTAGGGCACGTGCCGCGAGTTCATCTTGCCGACGAATTTCGGCGCCTCGCCCTCGTCGGCGAGGGCGCGGAGGATGCGGCCGGTGGAGTAAAGCCCCGAGTTGCACGAGGAAAGCGCGGCGGTGAGGACGACGGCGTTCATCACGTCGCCGATGCCGCCGATGCCCAGCCGCGAGAACACCGTGACGAACGGGCTTTCGCCGCCGTTGTAGAACGGCCACGGCATCAGCATCGCCAGCAGCAGCACGGAACCGACGTAGAACACGCCGATCCGCCACACGACGCCGTTGATCGCCTTCGGCAGCACCTTGCGCGCGTCCTTGGTCTCGCCGGCCGCGATGCCGACGACCTCGATCGCGGAGTAGGCGAACACGACCGCCTGCAGCGTCATCAGCGCGATGCCGACACCGGCCGGGAAGAACCCGCCGTGGTCGGTGAGGTTGTGCACGCCGGCGGTGGTGCCGCCGATGTTCGCGCCGGTGAACACGAGCCCGAGCGCGGTCACCAGGAACACGACGATCGCGAGGACCTTCACGACGGAGAACCAGAACTCCAGTTCCCCGAACAGCTTCACGCTCAGCAGGTTGACCGCCATCAGCACGCCGAGCGCGACCAGCGCGGTGATCCACTGCGGCACGTCCGGCAGCCACTTGTGCACGTAGATCGCGACCGCGGTGATCTCCGCGATCCCGGTCATCGCCCAGTTCAGCCAGTACATCCAGCCGGAGACGAACCCGGCCCACGGGCCGATGAACTCGCGGGCATACGTCACGAAACTGCCGGAGCTGGGCCGGTGCATGACGAGTTCGCCGAGCGCCCGCATCACGAAGTACGCCGCGATGCCGCACAGCGCGTAGGAAAGGACCAGCGAAGGTCCCGCTTCGTGGAGCCGCCCGCCCGCGCCGAGGAAGAGCCCGACCCCGATCGCCCCGCCGATCGCGATCATCTGCACCTGGCGATTGCCCAGTGCTTTCGTGTAGTTGTCGCCCTCTTTGGCGACCACTGTGGATTCCATGGTTGCGTGACGCTAGCGGTACCGGACCGCGTGACGCAGCACACCTAGGCTGGACTTAAGGTGTGCTCCAGATCACCGTGGAGGAACCGGGTAAATCGGGCGGAACCCGTTTGACTTCCGGAAATAGTGCTGGAGCTGCGCGGATGTCCACGGTGGACGGTCCGGCCGGAGACTTTCGGGTAATCCGGGGCGGCCTCAAGGGTATCGGCGGGAGGGAACGCTCGCCAGAGCGCGGCGGTCGCCGGAACAGCGCGGCGCCGGGACGGGCGGATGCTCCACAGTGGACGGAAGCGACCGGACCCGGAACCGGCCCGGGGGACCGACGACGACCGCCCTCGCGGGCGGGGCCTGGCGGCCGCCGGACCGCTTCACGGCGGAGATACGCGGGAACACTAAACTCCGCGCGGTGCCGACCCAAGATTCCGACACCACCGCACGCAGGCAGACCGGCCATCGTTGGCTCATCATCGGACTCGGGCTTCTTTCCGCGCTGACCGCGGTGCTGTTCACCGTGGCGCCGGTGAACACCGAGACGACGACATACCGCTGGGACGGCGCCCAGGACACCGCGCTGCCGTTGTACCCGTACCACCCGGCCAGACTGGACGCGACCGTCCGGTGCACCGACGCGAACGGGCTGGCGCTGGCGACCACCCCGCCGGAAGGCAAGCAGGGGGCGGACCCCGTCGCCGGCGGACTGGAGATCCGCGCGGTCGACGGCACGGTCAAAGCGGAACTCGGCGGCAAGGAACTGTTCCGCGGCCCGGTCGGTCCCGGCTGCCGGCTGGCAGTGCACGCCGACGGCCAAGGCACCACCGTCGGCACCGCCAAGACAACGGGCAAGCCGGTCGTCACTGGGCTGTACACCGAGCATCCGGGCGCGGTGACCGCGCAGGTCGAACCCGACACCCGTTGGGTCAGCACGCCGAGCGCGGTCAAGGTCGCGCTCGGCGTCGTGTCGGTGCTCGCGCTGCTCGCCATGATCGTGCTGCTGATCCGGCGCGACCGGAGAGTCGCGCGACGGGTCCGGCTGCTTCCGCGCCGGGTGTGGGTGCCGCGGCCGGCGGACCTCGTCGTGACCGGGGTGCTCGGAATCTGGGCCGTCATCGGTGCGCTCACCGTGGACGACGGATACATCTCGACGATGCTGCGCGCCCGCGAGACGAGCGGGTTCACCGGCAATTACTTCCGCTGGTTCAACGCGCCGGAAGCACCGTGGGGCTGGTATTACGAGCTGTACGCGCTCCTCGGCCGCGTCACGCCGGCCATGGTGTGGATGCGGCTGCCGTCGGTGCTGCTGGGGCTGGCGTCCTGGTTCCTGATCGACCGGCTGGTGCTGCCGCGGCTGGTCGACCGGCCGACGCGGTGGACCCGGTGGGCGACCGCGGCGCTGTTCCTGGCCTGGTACCTGGCCTTCGACGTCGGGCTGCGGCCGGAGCCGTGGATCGTGTTCGGCTCGCTGGCGGTGTTCGCACTGGTCGAGCGCGCCGTGGCGACCGGTGCGGTGACGCCGCTCGCGGTCGGGCTGGTGGTCGCGGGCGCCACCGCGACGACGAACCCGCTCGGGATCGCGGCCTTTCTGCCGTTCCTCGCCGCGGTGCGCCCCCTGTTCCGGCTGCTGCGCGGACGCGACGACCTGCGGGTGCTGGGCGCGATCGCGACAGTCGCCGGAGCCGGGGCCAGCGCGCTGCTGACGGCGTTCTACGACCAGCCGCTGAGCGCCGTCCTGGAATCGACCGCCGTCCGGCAGCAAATCGGTCCGGATCTCCCGTGGCAGAGCGAAATCAACCGTTATGCCACCCTGCTCGACCCGTCGGTGGTCGAGGGCGCGCTGAACCGCCGGGTGCCGGTGCTGCTGATGCTCCTGGCGATGGTGCTGACGGCCGTGCTGCTGATCCGGCGCCGAGCCCCGGGACTGGCCGTCGGGCCCGCCCGCCGCATGGTCGTCGTCAGCGTCCTGTGCCTGGTCGTGCTCGCGTTCACGCCGACGAAGTGGACGCACCACTTCGGGGCGCTGGCCGGATTCGGCACGCTGGTGATCGCGCTGCTGGTGCACACCCTCGCGCGCGGAGCGCTCTCCTCGTGGTGGGCACGGGCGGCGACGCTGGGCTTGGTCGCGGCGACGACGTGGCTGGCCTGGTCCGCGCCGAACTGGTGGTGGATGCAGTCCGACTACGACGTTCGCTGGGGCGACACCGTCCCTACGGTGAAGGGCGTGCGGCTGGCGGATCTGGCCCTCTGGGCCGGACTGGCCGTCGCGCTGGCCGGCGCGCTCGCCGGGGCCTGGCGGACCGCGAACCGGCGGGACGGAGCGGGGCGGGCGCCGCGCTGGCTGCCGAGGGCCGGCTGGGTGATCGTCGCGGTGGCGGCCCTGACGGCGGCGGTCGAGGTGGTCGGGCAGGCGCAAGCGGTGAAGCTGCGCTGGGGCACCTACTCCGTCGGCCGGTCGAATCTGGCTTCGCTGGGCCTCGCCGCGAGCGCCGGCTCCGCCGGGAACTCCTGCGGCGTCGAGGATTGGCTGGACGTCGAACCGGACATCGGTGCCGGGGTGCTCCGACCGTCCACCCCGGACTCGGCGGAAGGATTCGCGACGAACACCGCGTTTCCGCCGGAAGCCCCGCCGCGGGCCCCGTTCGGCGCGGACCCCGAGCATCCGGCGTGGAGTTCGTACGGCTCGCCGTCCCGGACCGGCACGCTCGTCTCCGGGTGGTACGACCTGCCTGCCGGCGTCGGGTCGCCGGATTCGCCGCCGGTCGTGATTTCCCGTGCCGGGCACGGAAAAGTGCAAGTGTCGGTGGAGTTCGCGAAAGCGGACGGGACCGTGCTGGCGACGATGAAGGCCAAAGAGGACAACAGCGGGAAGTGGGCCGACGCGCGCTTCGATCCCCGCTGGCAGGCACCGGGGGCGCAACGGGTCCGGGTCGTCGCGCGGGACGACGACCCCGGCGCGTCGGGCTGGGTGGCGGTCACCGCGCCCCGGATTCCGCGGCTGACTCCGCTGACGAACGTGATCCCCGTGCACGAGCCGGTGACATTGGACTGGACCAACGCGTTCGTAGTGCCGTGCCGCACCCCGGCCTCGCTGGCGGACGGCATCGTGCAACCGGTCCGCTACCGGTTCGCGCCCGGCCAGGACGCGCAGTCGCTGGTCGGGGTTTCCTACTCCGCCGATGCCGGGGGGCCGTACGTGCCGTTGTACGCCGACGCGAAGGCCACCGAAGTGCCGACGTACTTGCGCGGCGACAAACTCCGCGAACCAGTCGCGGTGTACCGGTTCGACTACCCGGTCGCGATGCGGGGGCTGACCGTGGAACACAGCACCCGGTCGACGTCCGGACTGGCGAAACAGACGGCGGTGCTCGATTCCGATCCCGCACGCGGCGCAGGCAAATAGGCCGGGTCCGGCGGTGGTGCTCGCTGAGCGAACGCACCGGCGAGCACCGCCGCCGCGGATCCGCTTGGCCCGCCCGGCAAGCGCCGGACCGGACTTATCCGATGTGGACGGCGGCGGGGCCTGGTTCCGGCAGGCACGGCGCCGCCCGGCGGAAGCGAGACAGTCCAGGCGGCAGGCTCGACGCGGCCCTGCTCCGCCCGCGATCAACTTCCGTCGGGCCGGTACCAGGATCGCGAGGTCGGTGTCGTATTCTCGGCGGGGGCCGGAAGGCCGCGCGTCGAAAAGCGAAAGCGAAGCCGGATCGTTCGGCCAGACGCGCGACCGGGAGCCCCGTCTTCCGCGCGGACGCAGTTCCCGGCGGAATCCGAAGAGTTCTTGACGAGATTGGGTGGTCCTCCCGGTGAGTCTGTTTTGGTACCCGCTGGCGGGGCTGGTCGTTCTCGCTCTGCCGGGGCTGCTGGTGCAACTCGCCGCCGGAATCCGGGACAAGCTGTGGCTGGCCGCGCTGACCGCGCCGGTCAGCGTCGGCGTCTACGGTCTCGCCGGTCTCGCGTCCGGCATTCCCGGGCTGTCCTTCGGGATTCCGCTCGCGCTCGCGGTGACCCTGCTGCTGTCCGCGATCGTCTTCGGCGTCGCCTGGCTCCGCCGCGGCCGCACCGAGCCCGCGCCGATCGAGAAGCCGGACACCTCGCTGCTGCCCGCGCTGGCCGGCCGATGGCTCCTGACGGCCAAGATCGGCGCCGCGGTCCTGGTGCTGGGCGGCATCGCGCTCGCCCTGCAGCAATGGCACGGCGGCCTCGGCTCCTGGGACACCTACCCGCAGGAACACGACACGATCATCCACATGGTGCTGGTCGCCTACATCAGCGACACCGGCCGGGCCGCGCCGTGGGACCTCCTGCCGATCGACGTGCTCACCGGGCAGCCGGTGTCGTTCTACCCGTCCGGGCTGCCGCTGCCGGCCGCGCTGGCGGGCCAGCTGACCGGCGGGCCGATCACCGGCTTCAACGTGATGAACGCCCTGATCACCGGGCCGGTGTTCGTGCTCGGCTCGGCGGCGCTGGCGGCCGCGGTGTTCCGCAGGCTGCGCGCCGGCTCCGGCTGGACCGCCCTCGCCGGCGGGGCGGCGGCGCTGGTCGCGGCCGGGCTGTACCGGCCGGGCGTGCAACTCCTGCACGACGGCGGGATCGCGCCGAACGCGGCCGCGATGAGCATGGCTCCCGGCGTGATCGCGGCGCTGATCACCGTCGGCGGGCTGCGCGGCTGGGGCCCGGGCTCGCGCTGGCTGCGCGCTCTCGTGCTGGGCATCGGGGTGGCCGGGGTGTTCTCGGTCCACCCGAGCGTGGCCGCCACCGTCGGCCTCAGCGTGGTGGTGTTCTGGATCGTCGAGGCGTGCACGAAGCGCGGGCGGCAAATCCTGCGCGGGCAATGGCCGGTGCTGCTGGCCGCGGGGCTGGTCGCCGCGCTCGCGTCGGCGACGACCCTGCTCGGCTCGGCGAGCCAGGCCACCCGCACCGGGACGTGGTCGCCGGACATCCCGCCGGGCCCGTTCGGCGAGGCGTTGTCGAGCAACCTCAAGCTGACCTACGGCGGCTATTTCGATCCGCACGGCATCTTCTCCCAGCTCAGCGCCGGCGTGCTCGCTCTGGTCGGGGTGCTGGTCGTCGTGGTGCTGCGCCGCGCCTGGGGCGTGGCCGCGATGTGGCTGTTCTGGCTGGCGATCGTCGTCGATTTCAAGGTGCACCCGTGGTCGGGCGTCGGCTCGATGGTCGGATCGCCGTTCTACAAATCGTATGTGCGCATTCAGTCGCACATTTCGCTGTTCATTCCGGTCTTGGCGGCGATCGCGGTCGTCTTCGTGACGATCGGGATCGTCCGCTTGGCCGGGATGCTGAAGAGCCCGGCGGTGTTCGCCCGCGTCCGGCGGTTCGCCGGTCCGGTCGCCGCCGCGCTGCTCGCGGTCGTGATGGCCGGATACGTGGCCTACGCCGCGGTTCCCTACGAGCACCGCAACGCCCAGGTGATCGCCAGCCGCTACGCGAAGCCGGAGTTCACCAGGGTGAACGACGACGACAAGCGCGCGGCCAAGTTCGTCGAGGAACACATCAAGCCCGGCGAGCGGATGATGAACAGCGCCAACGACGGCTCGACCTACGCCTACGTCGAGGACCGGGTGCCGGTGGTCAACGTGGTCACCCTCGGCTCGGCCCTCGAGCCGGTGACCTACGAGCTGCTGCGCTCGTTCCGCGACTATCCGACCGACCCGAAGATCCGGAAGACCGTGCTGTCGCTGAACATCGGCTACGTCTACGTGGACAGCAAAGCGCCCACCATGGGCGCGGGACCGGGTTCGCCGAACAGCTGGTACACCGCGCCGACGTTCGAGCTGGCGCCGGGACTGCAAAACCTGGACGGTCTTCCGGGCATGTCGGTGGCCTTCCGGTCGGGCACGGTGACGGTGTACAAACTGGACCGCTCCGTACTGGCCGCGCTGCCTGCGTGATCGAACCCGGCGGCACCGGACATTTCACCCTCGTGCCGTTCGGCCGCTGACGCACCGGGCGATTTCCGGATACGGTCGGTTCCATGGCGAAGGGCGAGGCCGTCGAACTCGAGGTGGGGGACCGGACGGTCCGGGTGTCCAACCCGGACCGGGTGTACTTCCCGGCGCGCGGCGAGACGAAGCTCGATCTCGTCCGCTACTACCTGTCCGTCGGCGACGGCATAGTGCGCGCGCTGCGGGAGCGGCCGTGCATGCTGCACCGCTTCCCGTCCGGGGTGGCGGGGGAGAAGGTGCACCAGAAGCGGGTGCCGAACGGTGCGCCGCCGTGGCTGGAAACGGTGCGGGTGCAGTTCCCGCGCTACAACCGGCACGCTGACGAGCTGTGCGTGACCGAGCTGGCGCACGTCGCGTGGGCGGTGCAGATGTCCACTGTGGAGTTTCATCCCTGGAACTCGCGGCGCGCGGACACCGAACGGCCGGACGAATGGCGGATCGACCTCGACCCGATGCCGGAATGCGGGTTCGACACGGTGCGCCGGGTCGCGCATGTCGCCGAGGAAATCCTCGACGAGCTGGGCATCCGCGGCTGGCCGAAGACGTCCGGCCGCAGCGGGATGCACATTTACGTCCGGATCGAGCCGCGCTGGGGATTCGCCGACGTCCGCCGGGCGGCGCTGGCTTTCGCGCACGAGGTCGAGCGGCGGGCTCCGGACGAGGTCACCACCACCTGGTGGCGCAAGGACCGCGACCCGAAGAAGCTGTTCGTGGACTACAACCAGAACGCCCGGGACCACACGATCGCCAGCGCCTATTCGGTGCGCGGCGTGCCCGAGGCGCTGGTGTCCACGCCGATCCGCTGGGACGAGGTCGACGACGTCGATCCGCACGACTGCACCATCGCGACCGTGCCCGCGCGCTTCGCCGAACTCGGCGACCTGCACGCGGGCATCGACGACGTGGCGTATTCGCTCGAGCCGTTGCTGGAGTGGGCCGACCGGGACGGGTTGGAGGCGGAGGACTCCTGAGCGAAGTCATTCGGGCGCCTGGCGTCATGGGGGAGCCCCCGCCGCGTCTCCTCGGAGACCGAGCGGAGGAGAGCACGATGGACAGTGCTGGACAGAACGATCCGCTCGCCGTGCTTTATCGCCTGCACCACCAGCTGCGCGAGCTGTCGCCGGTGCTGACTGTCGCGCCCGGACGGCCGGAAACCAAGGCCATGCTCGACGGGCTCGCCGAGACCGTCTCCGAAGCGGCGGGCCTGCTCGCGACTGCGGAACCGGCGGCGCTGGCCGCGTTGCGGCAGGGGTTCGAGCACGCCCGGGCCGGACGGGGCAACGAGGCGACGTCCGAGCTGATCACCGCGTACGGACGGCTGTCCGTGCTGTTGCGGAAGGACCAGCCGCGCCGGGACAGCGCGAACGAGCCGACGGTGCGGTGGCGCTCGAAGTTTTGACCCGCTCGTAGTTTTGACCCGTACAGCACCCGGCATGCCAGGATGGCGGGCGAGAGCCGGCTGAGCCCGGGCAGTGCGGCAGCGGGAGGACGACGTGGCCGAGCAGATCCTCGTCACCGGCGGAAGCGGACAACTGGGCCGGGTGGTCGTGGAACGGCTCCGGGCCGCGCAAGCGCCGGTGCGGGCGTTGAGCCGACGACGGCGGCGGTCCAGCGAAGGCGTCGAATGGACAGCCGGAGACCTGCGCACTGGGCGGGGCATCGATGTCGCGGTCGCCGGAGTCGGCACCGTGATCCATTGCGCGACGGACTATCGCCGGGAGGTCGAGACGGTCCGGACGCTGGTCGAGGCCGCGCGGTGGAGTGGGCAGACCCCGCACCTCGTGTACGTCTCGATTGTCGGCGTGGACAAGATCCCCATGGGGTACTACCAGGCGAAACTGGCTGCCGAGAAGCTCATCGCGGGGTCCGGGATGCCGCACACGATCCTGCGGGCGACGCAGTTCCACGCGCTGGTGCGGACGATCCTCGCCGGTGCCGCCCGGCTGCCGGTGGTGCCGGTGCCGAAGTTCCGGTTCCAACCCGTCGACGTGCGCGACGTCGCGGCGCGGCTGGTCGAATTGGCGCAGGGCGAACCGCAGGGCCGGGTCGCGGATTTCGGCGGGCCGGCGGTCCGGACGACGGCGGATCTGGCGCGTGCCCTGCTCGCCGCGTCCGGGAAGGACAAGCGGCTCGTTTCGGTGCCTGCTCCGGGGCGGATCGGCCGGAGTTACGCGACCGGCGCGAATCTGGCCCCGGAGCACGCCGACGGCGTGGTCACCTTCGAGCAGTATCTGGCGGAGCAGGGCAAGCCGACCGCGTTGCGGTACCGCTAGCCGGCGGCGCGGCGGCGGACGGTGCGCTCCAGGATGCCGAGGGTCGCCTTGAGCGCGGACTCCGGGACGACCGGGAAAGTGAGCCGCTCCTTCCACTCCTCGGTCAGCTCCGACCAGTCGTAATAGGACGTGACGCGGGTGCCGTCCTCGACGGGTTCGAGGCGGTAGCCGTAGATGTGGCGGACGTGCGGGCGGAGGCTGCCCTCGACGGTCCAGGCGATCTCCTTGTCCGGGACGAGCTTCGTGATGACGACCTCGACGTCGTATTTCCCGATCGGCCGGTCGCCGAGCGCTTCCCGGTCCATGTGGACCACGAAGCGGTCTCCGGCCTGGGTGACCGGTTCGCCTTCGGCGTCCATGAGCATTCCGGAGGCGTCGATGTCGACGTGGCCCTGCGGGTCGGCGAGGACCGCGAAGACGGCGCTGGCGGGAGCGGGGATCAGCCGGGAGACCTCGAGGCGTTCAGTGCTGGTCATGTCATCGACTATAGCAGAAATAATCGATGATTTTCCCGGTCAGCTCTGCACGAAGAAGTGCCAGCCGACCCACCACCAGGCCAGCACGAGCGCGATGCGGGTCGACCGCTTGCGCATCAGCGCGGAGAGCACGCTGGTCAGCGGCGGGATCTTCTTCGGGAACAGACGGCTGCCCAGCCACAACAGGATGGCGGCGGCCACGATCGCGCCGAAGCCGATTTCGGTGATCAGCCTGCTGCTCATGCCGCTCTCCTCGCCGCGGCGGCCGCGCGCAGCATCGCCAGCCCGGCCGCGACCCAGACTCCGAGTGCGAGAGCCTGCACGACGCGGTTGTCGAGCATCGGGTCGACGAGGTCGCTCATCGTCGGGTGCGTGAGGGAGAGCCCGCCCGCGGCCTGTTCGTAGATGAACGAGATGAGTTCCCAGAGGCACCAGGAGATCGCCAGCGCGACCCACAGCCAGCCGCGGCGCGGGACTGGTTGCGGCGCGAGCGAGGGGTCCCGCCATTCCACGACCAGCGCTCCGATGCCGATCGCGGCGACGGTGAGGAACATCGGCACGGTTTGGCGGCCGAAGACCAGCGCTACCAGTGCAGCGGCGGCGATCAGCGAGGCGCCGGGCAGCCGGGTGGCGGGGAGGAGGACGTCCGCGGGGGCGGGGTGGCGTTCGGTGAAGAGCAGGAGGATCGCGGCGGCGAAGAAGATCACGCCGTCGGCGGGCGCGCCGCGGATCCAGTGCGCGAGGGAGGCGATGAGGAGGGCGGCGATCGGGAGATCGACGGCCAGCCGAGGCGCCGGGTAGTCCGCCGCGTGCCGTTCGGGAGTAGCCATGCGACGCACCCCATTCCGTGCCGGTCCTGCTTGAAGACAACACGAAAGGGGGCGCGCGGCTTCCCGGACGGACGATCTTTTCGCGGGAAGCGGCGGAGTCGTGAAAGGCGAGGCCGGTCAGAACCGGCCTAAGCAGGCACGACGCGCCGGGCTTCCGCGGGACTGACTGCGGGTTCGGCGGGAATTCCGTGGAGCACCGTCGTGAGGATTTCCGCGCCACGCACTACTCGGGGGCCGGGGCGGTTGAAGTACGACGGGCCGTCGAGGAGCCAGACGCGGCCGTTCCGGACGGCGGGCAGATCGGTCCAACCGGGCAGCGACGTGAGGACGTCCAGTTCAGACTCGGTGCGGTCCGGGGAAAAGCCGCAGGGGAGGACGAGCAGGACGTCCGGGCGGGCAGCGACCACGGCGTCCCACGTCATCGGCTTGGTGTGCTCGCCCGGCTCGGCGAGCAACGGGATGCCGCCCGCGGCGGTGATCTGTTCGGGCACCCAGTGTCCGGCTGGCCAGAGCGGGTCGAGCCACTCCAGTGCGACAACGCGGGGCCTCGGGAGTCCGGCGACCTGGCGGCGCACCAAGGCGAGTCGGGAGCGGAGTTCGGCTGCTCGGGCGGCGGCGAGGTCCGGGACGTCCAGCGCGTCGCCGAGGGTGGTCAGGCAGCCGAGGACTTCGTCTAGCGTGCGCGGTTCGAGGCTGAGCACGCGCGGACCGGCGTCGAGCATCCTTACCGCCGCTGCGACGCGGGTGTAGGACACCGCGCAGACCTCGCACAGGTCCTGGGTGAGCACGAGGTCTGGCGCGAGTGCGGCCAACTGCTCGACGTCGACGGAATAGAGCGACGATCCTTGGTGGGACGAGCCGACCGCGGTGGAGATTTCGCGGCTGGTCAGGGCGTCGGAGTCGAGGTCGGCTGCCGTCACCACCGGCACAGAGGCGATCTCGGCGGGCCATTCGCATTCATGGGTGCGGCCGACGAGATCGCCCGCCTTGCCGAGGGCGGCGACCAGGTCGGTGGCGGCGGGCAGCAGGGACACGATCCGCATGCGTCCACGGTAGGTCAGGCGGCCTCGTGCAGCGCCGCCAGCAGCGAGGAAGCCCGGTGGTCGACGTCCTCGGCCTGGAGTTCGTTCGTCACGAAGGAGAACGACACACCCCGGGTCGGCCACGCGCCGTGGCGGCCGCCGCCGGCGCCGGAATGGCCGAAGGCGGCCGGGTCGGCGTCGGCGGGGCCGTAGGTGCCGATCGGATCGGCCAGTTCGAAGCCGAGGCCGAAGCGCAGCGGGCGGTCGTTGATCGCGTCGATGCCTTCGGACCAGGTGCGCGTCGCCTGCGCGAGGATGTCGGCCGGGACGAGCTTGCCCGAGCGCAACAGGTCGTAAAGGCGGGCCATCGCGGTGGCGGTGCCGACTGCGCCACCCGCCGCGAGCGTCGCGCCGCGGTACTCCGGCGAGTTCATCGAGTCGCCCGAGTCGAGCAGGCCGCGGTACATCCGCTCGACGATCCGGCGGCGTTCCTCGTCCTGGAGGAACGTGCTGATCCGGTAGCCGGGCGCGCGCCGCAAGGTCGCGACCGGGACAGTCGGCGGGGTGCCGAGCCGCAGGTCGAGGCCGTGCGGCTCGGCGAGGAGATCGCGGACGAGGGCACCCAGGTCCGCTCCGGTGACGCGCCGGGCCAGCTCGGTGGCGAGGTAGCCGTAGGTGAGCGCGTGGTAGGCGACCTTCGTGCCGGGAGTCCACAATGGACGCTGGGCGGCGAGGGCGTCGGCGTTCGCGGCGTTGTCCAGCATCGGCAGGTCGGGTTCGACGTAGGGCAGGCCGACGGTGTGCGACAGCACCTGCGAGACCGGCACGTTTTCCTTGCCCGCCACGGCGAATTCCGGCCAGTAGCGGGCGACGCGCTCGTCCGGGTCGAGCTTTCCCTGCGCGGTCAGGATCGCCAGGACGGTCGCGACCACGCCTTTGGTGCCGCTGAACAGCACGGCTCGCGTGTCCTCGGTCCACGGCACGCCGTCCGCCGCCGAGCCGCCCCACAGCTCCACCACCGGCGCGCCGTCGCGGAACACGCTGAACGCGGCTCCGCCAGTGGTCGCCTCGATGAGGTCGCCGAACGCTTCCCGTACGCCCTCGTAACCGGGCTTTACCGCTCCGTGCACAGTCATGACCGGCTCCTCACAGCCTCGGCGTCGTAGCGAGAAGTTCGCTGGTGTACTCGTGCGACGGGGAGTTCAGCACCGATTCGACGGTGCCTTCCTCGACGATCTCGCCGCCGCGCAGGACCGCGATCCGGTCCGCCACTTCCGGGGCGAGGGCGATGTTGTGCGTCACGAACAGCATCGCCATGCCGAGTTCGCGGCGCAGTTCGCCGAGCAGTTCCACGATGGTGGCCTGCACCGAGACATCCAGCGCCGACGTGACCTCGTCGCACACCAGGACGTCCGGCGTGGTCACGAGCGCGCGGGCGATCGCGGCGCGCTGTCGTTCGCCGCCGCTGAGCTGGTCCGGCAGCCGGTTCGCGAGGTCTTGCCGCAAGCGGACCCGGTCCAAGGTCTCGGCGACGCGCTTCCGCCGCTCGGTGCGGGAGAGAGAAGTCAAGCGCACCAAGGGGACCTCGATCGACTGCGCGATCGTCTTGCGCGGGTTCAGCGACGAGAACGGGCTCTGGAAGACGTACTGGATCCGCCGCAGCTCGTCGGTGCTGCGCTGCCGGGCGGCCGGGGCGAGCGGGGCGCCTTCGAGCGCGACAGTGCCGGTGAAACCCCGGTTGAGCCCGGCGATGCACTGCGACAGCGTGGTTTTCCCGGAGCCGGACTCGCCGAGCAGCATCACGCTTTCCCCGCGCGTCATGGCGAGGTCGATGCCGCGCAACACCTTCTGCTGCCCGTAGGACAGCCGGATGTCGCGTGCGGCCAGTACCGCGTCGTCCGGCGGGGGAGCAGCGGCCGGCTCCGCGCCGAGGTCTGGCACGGCAGCGAGAAGCCGCTTCGTGTACGCGTGCTTCGGCCGCCGCAACACCTCATCGGCGACGCCGCATTCGACCAGATCTCCTTGGTACATCACGGCAACCCGGTCCGCGAGCTGCGCCACCACGGCGAGGTCGTGCGTGATGTAGAGCGCCGCGACGCCGTGCTCGGAGGTCAGCTGCCGCACCGTTTCCAGCACGAGCGCCTGGGTCTTCACATCGAGGCCGGTGGTCGGCTCGTCCAGCACCACGACACTCGGGCGGCAGGCGAACGCCATTGCGATGCCGACCCGCTGCTGCTGCCCGCCGGACAGCTGATGCGGGTATCGCCGCTGGTAGGCCTCGTCGGACGGCAGCCCGACCTCGGCGAGCACCTCGGCCACCCGCTCGTCCGCGGAACCCGGATATCCGTGCGTCTCCAGTACTTCGGCGATCTGCCGTCCGACCCGCAGCGCGGGGTTCAGCGACAGCGCCGGGTCCTGCGGGATGTAGGCGACGGCGCTGCCCCGCAAGTGGCGACGCGCGGCGTCGTCGAGCGTCAGGACGTCGACCGGTTCGCCGTCGCGCGGGTGCAGCACCACCTTGCCGCCGCCGGACACCAGGCCGCGGCGGAAGTGGCCGAGCGCGGCCAATCCGGCGGTGGTCTTGCCGGAGCCGGATTCCCCGACCAGCGCGAGCACCTCGCCGGGCGCGATCTCGTAGGACACCGAATGCAGCACCGGACGGCCCGCCGCGGTGCGCACGGCCAGCCCGGTCACCTCCAGAGCGGTCGTCATGCCCGTCCCTCCCGGGTCCGCCCGGCCGCGGCCGAGGCGAGCGAGTCGGCGACGAGGTTCGTGCCGACGGCCAGCACCGCGATCGCGACCACCGGGAGCAGCACGCCCCACGGCTGCACGACGAGCGCGATCCGGTTCTCGTTGATCATCAGGCCCCAGTCCGCGGCCGGCGGCTGGATGCCGAGCCCGAGGAACGACAGCGAGGCGATGTAGCCGATCGAGTAGGTCAGCCGCAGTCCCAGCTCCACCATCAGCGGGCCGGTGATGTTCGGCAGGATCTCGCGCAGCAGGATCCGGCTGCGCGGGACCGCGTACATCTCGGCGGCGCGGATGTAGTCGTGGTTGCGCACCGAGACGGTCGCCTGCCGGGCGACCCGTGCGGTCCGCGGCGCGTGCGTCAACCCGATGACCAGCACCAGCAGCCAGCCCTTCGGGCCGATCACCGCGATCGCCAGCAGTGCGATGACCAGCTGCGGGAACGACAGCAGGACGTCGTTGCCGCGCATCAGCAGACCGTCCAGCCAGCCGCCGCCGTACCCGGCGACCATGCCGAGCAGCGCGCCGAGCACGATGCCGAGCGCGGTGGCGAGGACGGCGTACAGCAGCAGTGTGGTGCCGCCAGCCAGGAAACGGGTCAGGACGTCGCGGCCGAGGCCGTCGGTGCCCATCAGCCCGTCGGGTTTGAACGGCTTTCCGGCGAAGTCCGTGGTGGTGTGGCCGGTGATGACCGGGCCGAGCCACGGGCCTACGAGCGCCACCAGAATGACGACTCCGGCCAGTACGGTGCCGACCTTGGCCTGCGGGAACGCCCAGGCGGTGCGGATCAGCCCGGCCGCGCGCGGCGGCGTTTCCGGGACGGCGGGGACCACCTGTTCTTCTTCGACCGCGGTCATCGCACTGCCTCCGTCCGGAGCTTAGGATCGGCGAGGATGCCGATCACGTCGGCCAGCAGGTTGACCACGATGTAGACCGCGGCGATCAGCAGCGTCACCGCCTGGACCACGGCGACGTCGCGTTTGCCGACCGCGTCGATCAGCGCCTGGCCGATGCCGGGGTAGCGGAAGAGGAATTCGACCACCACGACGCCGCCGGCCAGCCACGCCAGCTGGATCGCGACGACCTGCGCGACTGGGCCGACCGCGTGCGGCAGGGCGTGCCGCAGTAGCACCGTCCGCTCGCGCATTCCCTTGAGCCGCGCCATTTCGACGTAGCCGGAGTCGAGGACTTCGTTCATCGTCGCGCGCATCATCCGCGTGATGTACGGCGTCACGACCAATACAAGGGTGAGCACCGGCAGGACGAGCTGACTTGGTTGAGCCCATACCGCTTCGCCTGGCGGCGTGAGCGTGACCGACGGCAGAAAGCGGAACACCGTCGTCGCGAAGAGAACGATGAGCGCCACGCCGATGACAAACTCTGGCAGTGCGGCGATCACCAGGCTGATTCCGGACACCACCTGGTCGCTGGCGCGGCCGCGGCGCATCGCGCTCCACGTGCCGAGTGCCAGCCCGAGCGGGGTGGCGATGACCGCGGCGAGCACGAGCAGCACGAGCGAGGCCGACACCCGGTCCGCCAGCAGCGTCGTGACCGGGCCCTGAGTCGAGGTCGAGGTGCCGAGGTCACCGGTGAACAGGCCGCCGAGCCAGGTCAGGTAGCGCTGCCAGACCGGTTCGTCGAGGTGCAGCGCGTGCTGCAGCGCGGCGGTCCGCTCCGGAGTCGCCTGCTGGCCGAGGATGGCCCGTGCCGGATCGCCCGGCAGCAGCAGCGTCGCGACGAACACCAGCAGCGTGACCAGCCACAGCACCACGAGGCTGACGAGAAGCCGTTTGAGGATCAGCCGGGTCATGCCGCGCCGCCTTCCGCCGTGCCGAGCCAGACCTGCCGGAACTGGTAGCCCGACAGCGAGATCCCGGTCCGGTCCGGCACGAAGCCGGCCACATAGGACTGGTACGCGTCGACCTGGTCGACGAAGCCCCAGACGATCAGGCCGCCGCGTTCGTACTCGATCTGCTGCGCCCGGCGGAGCAGGTCCCCGCGCGCCTTCGGGTCGACCGTGGCGCTCGCCCGCGTGACGAGGTCGGTGAATTCCGGGTCGTTCCAATGGGTTTCGTTGTACGGCGCTTTCGGCAGCGAACCGGACGCGACCTGCGGCAGGTAGTTGCGCGTGTACCAGAAGTCCTGCGCGAAATCCCAGGACAGGTAGTTCTCGCCGTAGAACGTGGTGGTGTCGATCTTCCGGATCCGCACGTTCACGCCGGCCGCCTTGGCCTGCTGCTGGAACACCTGCGCGGCCTCGACCGCACCGGCCTGGATCGGCGCGGTGACCAGTTCGATGTCGAGATTCGGCTTGCCCGCCTCGGCGAGCAGCCGTTTCGCCTCGGCGATGTTCTGCTTCCGCTGCGGCAGCTGCCGGTTGTACGCGGGGTCGAAGGGCGCGTACAGGTCGTTGCCGACCCGGCCCTGCCCGCTGAGCACCTGGTTGATCATCTGCTCGCGGTCGACCACCAGCCGCAGCGCCTGGCGCACGCGGACGTCGTCGAACGGCGGCCGGTCGACGCGCATGGTGAACGGCAGCCAGGTCCCGGTTTCCGAACGCAGCACCTGGATGCGGGGGTCGCTGCGGAGCACGTCCACGAGCGCGACGGGGACCTGGTCGATCGCGTCCACCTGGGACGAGAGGAGGGCGTTGATCCGGGCGTCGTCGTCGGCGAAGTTGATGAGCGACAACCGGTCCAGATACGGCTCGCCCGGCCGCCAGTAGTGCTCGTTGCGCACGAAGGTGCTCTGCAGGCCCGCGGTGAACGTGTCGGCTTTGAACGGTCCGGTGCCGATCGGCCGTTTGACGTCGAAATCGGCGGGGACGATGCCGAGGCTGTACTGGCCGAGCAGGTCGTCGAAGCCGGAATTCGGGGCGGTGAGGCGGAATTCGACGGTCCGGTCGCCGGTGGCGACGACCTCGCCGAGCATGGTCAGCCCGGCCGCGCCGCTCTTCGGGTCCTTCGGGTCGGTGATCCGGCGGAAGGTCGCGACGACGTCGGCCGGGGTCACCGGGCGGCCGTCGTGGAAGCGGATGCCCGACCGCAGCACGGCGGTCCAGGTGCGCGCGTCCGGCGAGGACTTCAGCGATTCGGCGACCAGCATCTGCAGCCGGTAGTTGTGATCGCGCAGCAGGAGCGGCTCGTAGAGATTGAGCACCCGCGCGATGTCCGGGTTCGTGGCGGGGATGTGCGGGTCGAGCGTGTCGGACGCGCCTCCGCCGGTGACGCCGACGCGGAGGGCGCCGCCGCGTTTGGGCGGTCCGGAGGGCACGGCCGCGGCGACGGTGGAGCCGCAGGCGGCCAGCAGGGGCGCGGCGCCGGCGAGGGCGGCGCCGGCGAGCGCGGTGGTGAGGAATCGGCGGCGGGAAACGTTGGTCGGTTTACATCGGGCTTCCATGGGTGACTTTCGAGCGGGTGTCGTGAGTGGCAATGCCGGTTAGAACCGGCATTGCCACTCACGACACGGTGGGGGGAGGGGGATCAGGCGATGGCGCGTCCCGCGTAGTCCGGGACCGGGGCGAGGTGCGTGTCGAGCGCGGTGGCGACTTCGGCGGGGAACGGCGTCGCGCGGCCCCCGGAAACGTGCAGGCACAACAGCTCTTCGGTGGCGACGAGTTCGCCGCCGACCCGCATCTCGTGGCAGAGCCGCACCTTTTTCGCGCCGACTGACAGCACGGAGGTAGTCACGTCGAGTTCGGCGTCCGCGCCGACTTCGCGCAGGTACCGCACATGAGCCTCCACTGTGTACAGCGACGCCCCGGTTCTCTCGCGGTAGCCGGGGCCGAGGCCGACGATGTCCATCAGCGCGGTGGTCGCGTCGCCGAAGACGAGCACGTAGTAGGGCTCGGAGAGGTGACCGTTGTAGTCGATCCATTCTGGACGGACGCGGTCGCGGTACTCAGCCACGACGGGCCTGCCCGACCGCGCGCTGGATCGCGATGACCGCCCGGTCGCGTTCGGCGATCAGGTCGGCGATCGTCCGTCCGTCTGCCTCGTCGTCGCACCCGGCGACGACGGCGTCGCGCAGGTCCTTGGTGAGTTCGGGCGCTTCGAGGCGCGTCCACGGCGACTTCAGCGACGGTCCGAAGTGGTCCAGCATGTGCGCCATGCCGCCCTCGCCGCCGGCCAGGTGGAAGGTGAGCATCGGGCCCTGGATCGGCCAGCGCAGGCCCGGCCCGTCGGTGATCGCAAGGTCGATCTGCTCGACGGTCGCCTCGCCGTTCGCGACCATGTGCAGGGCTTCGCGCCACAGCGCTTCCTGGAGCCGGTTCGCGATGAACCCGGGCACCTCGCGGTCCATGGTGATCACGGACTTGCCGACGCGCCGGTAGAACGCGGCGGCCTGCTCAACCGCCCACGGCGCGCTGAGCTTCCCGCCCGCGACCTCGACCAGCGGGATCAGGTACGGCGGATTGAACGGATGCCCGACCACGAGCCGTTCCGGCGTCTTCGCGGCGACCTGCATTTCGGTCATGCCGTAGCCGGAGGTGGACGAGGCGATCACGACGTCGGGCGCGGTGACCGCGTCGATGTCGGCGAGCAGTTTTTGCTTGAGCGCCAAGTCTTCCGGCGCGCTTTCCTGGACGAAGCCCACGCCGTCGACGGCTTCCGCGAGCGTCGCGGTGACGGTGAGCCGGTCTCGGCTCGCGCCCGGCTTGAGGCCCAGTTCGGTCAGCGCGGGCCAGGCTGCGTTGACGAGCCGTTCGAGCTTCTCCGCGGCATCTGGTGCGGGGTCCCAGGCCCGGACGTCGAAGCCCTGGGCGAGGAAGTGCGCTACCCAACCGCCGCCGATGACTCCGGCTCCGATGCAGGCGACAGTGTCCACAGTGGTCTCAGGCATTCACGCGCTCCTTCAACCCGAGGATCTCGCGCGCCCGGTCCGGGCCGGCGATGTCCGCGCCGAGCTTCTGCACGATGTCCACCGCGCGTTCGACGAGCTGGCCGTTGGTCGCCTTGACGCCGCGCGCCAGGTAGAGGTTGTCCTCCAGCCCGACCCGGACATGCCCGCCCAGCAGCACCGACTGCGCGACCCATGGCATCTGGTCGCGTCCGATGGCGAACGACGCCCACTGCGCGCCTTCCGGCAGCAGGTGCACCATCGCCTGCAGCAGGCCGGGATCCGGCGGCGCGCCGTACGGGATGCCCATGCACAGCTGGAACAGCGGCGGCGGGTCGATCAGGCCTTCCTCGACCATCTTCGTGGCGAACCACAGGTTGCCGGTGTCGAAGATCTCCAGCTCGGGCTTCACGCCCAGCTCCTGGATCCGCTTCGCGCCGGTGCGCAGCATGTCCGGAGTGGACACGTAAAGCTGGTTGCCCTCGCCGAAGTTCAGCGAACCGCAGTCGAGCGTGCAGATGTCCGGCAGCAGTTCCTCGACGTGCGGGAGCCGGTCGTGCGCGTTGACCAGGTCGGTGCCGTCGACCGGCTTGAGCGGGTCCTCGGCGTCGATGACGAGGTCGCCGCCCATGCCCGCGGTGAGGTTGACGACAACGTCCACACCGGACTCTTTGACGAGCCGCACCGCCTCGCGGTACAGCGCGACGTCCCGCGACGGGGCTCCGGTTTCGGGCTCGCGCACGTGGATGTGCACCACGGCCGCGCCGGCGTTGGCGGCCTCGATGGCGCTCTCGGCGATCTGTGCCGGGCTGACCGGAACGTGCGGGCTCCGGCGGGTGGTGTCCCCCGCGCCGGTGAGCGCGCAGGTGACGATGACCTCGTGGTTCATCAGGCTCCTTGGACGATCGAGCGGTCGATGAAGTCGTGCAGGTGCGCGCGCATCGCGCCCACCGTGCTGCCGGGCCGTCCGGTCAGCACCTGGATGCCGAGGCCGTCGATCAGCGCGGTGAGCTGCGCCGTGGCGGCCTCGGGGTCGGCCAGGCGGAACACGCCCTGCTCCTGGCCGGTGCGGATGGTCATGAGAATGGTCTGGTACCAGCGGTCGTAGGAATCGGTATAGAGCGAACGCAGCCGCGGGTCGAGCGCGACCTCGTTCCAGACCTGCAGCCACACCGACCATTCGGCGCGCAGCAGGCCCTCGGTGGGCAGCTGGAGTTCGACCAGCTTGAGCAGCCGGTCGTGCGCGCCGGGCACCGCGTGCAGCTCGGCGACCTGCCGGTCGAAAGCGAGCTTCACGTTGCGCCGCAACGCTTCGTCGAGAACTTCGGTTTTGGTGGGGAAGTGGTAGTGGATGGCCGCGGTGCTGGTGCCGCACGCTTGGGCGATGTCGGCGATGCGCACCCGGTGGTAGCCGCGTTCGGCGATGAGCTGCCAGGCGGTCTCGAGGATCCGCCGTCTTGGCTCGGACTGCGCCAGCTCGTCGGGGTCGCTCGCTGTTCCGGCGGCGGGGGCTGGCACGGCGGTGACGGTTTTGGCGTCGTCGCTGCCGTTGAGCAGCCAATTCACCGTGACGCCGGAGTATTCGGCTACGCGGACGAGTTCGTGCGGGGAGAAGCGGCGGGCGCCGTTGAGGGCTTTGGAGAGTTTGGTCTGGTCCAGGCCGATGGCGGCGGCGAACTCGCGTTGGGGGACGGGCATGGACTGGATCAGCTGTCGCACTCGTTCTCTCAGCTGGTCCGTTTCGTCCATGGGCGGAGACGGTAATGGTGCGTTGCGAAAATCGCAACTCTGGTGGGGGTGGGGATGTAACGGTTTCGGTTAGGCGTTGTGTGCCAAGGAGTTGCGATCTTTGGTTGACTGGCGGATCAGTCGGGGCGCGGGGTGGGGTGGCGCGGCTTCGCCGCGGAAGGACGGTGGTTGCGTGGGGCACCCCGAAGTTTGATTGTGCTGACGGTTCGGGGGTGCTTGTCAAGGCGGGAAAGATGCCTTGACAAGCACCCCCGAACCGCAGGGAGGCTTCGTATCGGGGTGCGGGGGAGGGGCTGGGTGCCTCGATTGTTGGGTGCGTCTGTTGCGGTTGGGTGGTGGTCCGTGAAGGGCTCCTTGAGGGAATCTGGTTCCGTGAGGGGCCCCTTGAGGGAATGGCTGTCCGTGAGGGGAACCCTGAGGGACTCAGAGTCCCTCAGGGTTCCCCTCACGGATGCTGCTCGGCGCGCCCGGTGCTGGTTCCACTCGCCGGGACGGCGGCGTCTTGGCGCGGCGGATGATAGGAATGGCCGGTGACCCAACCGAACTTGATCGACGCCGCCGCGGACGAGGCTGTCACGCTTACCAGCGAGCTGATCCGCATCGACACCACCAATACCGGCGACCCCGAAACCCTCGTGGGCGAGCGGGTCGCGGCTGAGTACGTCGCGGAGAAGCTGACTGACGCCGGGTACGAGATCACCTACGTCGAGTCCGGCGGCAAGGATCGGCACAACGTCATCGTGCGGCTGCCGGGGGCCGACCCCCGTCGCGGGGCGTTGCTGATCCACGGCCACCTCGACGTCGTGCCCGCGGACCCGGCCGAGTGGTCGGTGCATCCGTTCTCGGGGGCGGTCCAGGACGGGTACGTGTGGGGGCGCGGCGCGGTCGACATGAAGGACATGGTCGGCATGACGCTGGCCCTGGCCCGGCACTACAAGATCAACAATATCGTGCCGCCGCGCGATCTGGTGTTCCTGTTCGTCGCTGACGAGGAGGCGGGCGGCAAGTTCGGTGCGCAGTGGCTGGTCGAGAACCGGCCGGAGTTGTTCGAGGGTGTCACCGAGGCGATCAGCGAGGTCGGCGGCTTCTCGATCACCTTGAAGGACAACGTTCGCGCGTACGTGATCGAGACGGCCGAGAAGGGCATCCGCTGGATGAAGCTGCGCGTGCGCGGCACCGCAGGCCACGGGTCGATGATCCACCGCGACAATGCGGTCACCAAGCTGTCCGAGGCGGTCGCGAAGCTTGGCACGCATCAGTTCCCGTTGGTGCTGACCGATTCCGTGCGCGAGTTCCTCGCTGGCGTCACCGAGATCACCGGCTGGGACTTTCCCGAGGACGACCTCGAGGGTGCGGTCGCGAAGCTGGGCAACATTTCCCGGATGATCGGCGCGACCCTGCGCGACACCGCGAATCCGACGATGCTCACCGCGGGCTACAAGTCGAACGTGATTCCGTCGGTCGCCGAGGCCGCTGTCGACTGCCGCATCTTGCCGGGTCGGATCGAGGCGTTCGACCGCGAGCTGGACGAGTTGCTCGGTCCGGACATCGAGAAGGAGTGGATGGAGCTGCCGCCGGTCGAGACGACCTTCGACGGCGCGCTCGTCGACGCCATGACCGCCGCGGTGCTCGCCGAGGACCCGGGTGCGCGCACCCTGCCGTACATGCTTTCCGGCGGCACCGACGCGAAGTCCTTCCAGCAGCTCGGCATCCGCAACTTCGGCTTCGCGCCGCTGAAGCTGCCCGCTGACCTGGACTTCTCCGGGCTGTTCCACGGGGTCGACGAGCGTGTCCCGGTGGACGCGCTGAAGTTCGGCGTCCGCGTGCTGGACCGGTTTCTCCGCTCGTCCTGATGCCCGAGTTCCGGCTCGCCGACGGCACGCCCCTGCACCTTGTGCGCAGGGGCGACCCGGCGGCGGCCGTGACCGTCGTGCTGCTGCACGGCTACGCGCTCGACCAGCGCAGCTGGGGCCGGATCGCCCCGGTGCTGCCGGACGCGGTCGAGCATCCGCTCGCGGTGGTCAGCTACGACCACCGCGGGCACGGCGAATCCGGCCGGGCCGGGCGCGGCACCGCGACGATGGGCCAGCTCGCCGACGACCTCGCCGAGGTGATCGAGCAGGCCGTCCCGCACGGGCGCGTCGTGCTCGTCGGCCACGACATGGGCGGGCTCGCGGTCATGTCGCTGACCCAGCGGCATCCGGAGCTGTTCGCCGCGCGCGCCGGTGGCCTGGTGTTGCTGTCGACGTCGTCGGGGCGGATCGCCACGGAGGCGTCCGCGGCGTGGCCCAACGCGCTCGGCAAAGTCGCGCAGGACTTGGAAATGGTGCTGGGCGCGAAGCTGTACGGGCTGGTCCGCGAACACACCAGCCGCGCGGTGAGCGCCGGGCTGCGCTGGTGGCTGTTCGGCGACGATCCCGACCCGGACCAGGTCGAGCTGACCGTCAAGATGATCCGCGGCAACTGGCCGCACACCATCTCTCAATTCCGGCCCGCCCTCGACGCCTACGCGCGAGAGGCCGCATTGACACTGGTCGGAGACCTGCCGGTGACGGCGATCGTGGGGGAGCGGGACCGGATCGTCGCGCCCGCCGACGTCGAGCAGTTCGTGCGCGGGCTCGCCCAGGGATACGCCGTGGTGCTGCCCGGCGTGGGGCACGTCGTTCCGCTGGAAGCCGCCGCGCAGGTGGTCCCGCGGATCGCGTCGGTCGTGCACGAGGTCTACCGACAACAAAACCTGTCTTGACAACCTGAGTGTTCAGCCGCACGATAGGACGCATGTTTCCTGTTGCGGTGATCGAAGACGCGGCCGCGGCCGAGGTCTCGCTCGATCCGGTCCGGGCCCGGCTGCTGGCAGAACTGGCGCAGCCGGCGTCGGCGACGATGCTGGCGGCTCGCGTCGACCTGCCGAGGCAGAAGGTGAACTACCACCTGCGCGCCCTGGAAAAGCACGGTCTGGTGGAGCTGGTCGAGGAGCGGCGCAAGGGCAACGTCACGGAGCGGATGATGCAGGCAACCGCGTCGTCGTACGTGATCTCGCCGTCCGCGCTCGCGGCCGTGCAGCCCGACCCGGCGCAGTCGCCGGACCGGCTGTCCGCGCGCTGGCTGCTGGCGGTCGCCGGACGGCTGGTGCGCGACGTCGGAATCCTGATCACCGGTGCGGCGAAAGCGAAAAAGCGCGTCGCCACCTTCGCTCTCGACGGCGAGGTCCGGTTCGCGTCGGCGGCCGACCGGGCCGCGTTCGCGGAGGAACTGGCGACGGCCGTGACCACGCTGGTGGCTAAGTACCACGACGAAAAAGCCGAAAACGGCCGCGCGCACCGGGTGGTGCTGGCGGTGCACCCGAGTGTGCCGATGGGGGAGGAAAACGAGCATGGGTAAGGAATTCCGGGAGATCGACGTCGCCGAGGTGCCGGTCGAACCGGAACAGGTCTGGGCGGCGATCGCGACCGGGCCGGGCATCGATTCGTGGTTCATGGGCCGCAACGAGGTCGAAGGCGGAGTCGGCGGCGCGGTGCGCGGAGCGTTCGCGGCCTACGAGCCGACGCACGGGATCACCGCGTGGGACCCGCCGAACCGCTTGGCCTACGGCGGCGAACCGGAGCCGGACGGACGGCGGATCGCGTACGAATTCCTCGTCGAGGGCCGAGACGGCGGCAGTTCGGTGATCCGCTGCGTCACGAGCGGCTTCCTGCCCGGCGACGACTGGGCGGACGAGTTCGAGGCCATGAAGGCGGGCGGCGCGCTGTTCTTCCGGAACCTGGTGGAGTTCGTGCAGCATTTCCCCGGCCGTACTGCGACGCCGATTACCGCGTTCGGGTCGACGGTGATCGCGGACTGGCCTGCGTTGTGGGTTGCGCTGGCGAAGGAATTGGGCGTGGAAGAGCTGACCGTCGGCGCGAAAGTCCGGTTGGCCGGGGCTGATGGGGTGCTGTACGCGGTGAACGACCAGACGGTCGGGATCCGGACGGGCGAGGGGCTTTTCTGCTTCATGCAGGGCTTCCGCGGGCCGTTGGTGGCGACTCACCACGTCGTCGCGCCGGACGTCGATGTGGCTGCGGAGGAAGCCAAGTGGGCGGAGTGGATGGCCGCGCTTAGCTGACATCCGGATGGGCGGTGTCGAAAATCGGTGCCGCCTATTCGTCATCCGGTCGAAGGCGCCGAGCAGATGGCTGAGCGCCCCGAGCATGCCCACGACATCGCTGCGCCAGATCCACCCTGCCAGCCTCGGCCAGTGCGCCGCCGCTGATGAGCCAGATGCCCTTGCCGTCCTTCTTCCTGAGCACTCGACCCCACCGAGAAATCGCCCCGGTTTCTGGACTGAGCGATCCGGTCGGCCCCCGGGCCGAGCGGATCGGGAGGGAAGAAACCGGATGAAGGCGATTTCTCCGCCGCGACGAAGTCGCGGCAATCAAACACAGCCAAGCAGGTCAGGTAGGCAGCCCTGGCGAGTGGGAGTCGGCCGTGCGCTTCCGCCGCAGCCAAACCCGCCGAGTCCCGTCCGCATACAGCCGCACCGTCCGCAGCTCCCACCCCGCGAACTCCGCGTGAATCGACAGCTGGATCATCGCCGCGCGCCGGGAAACCGCCGGGGGGAGGCGCAGGCGGCGGTACTCCCAATCCCCTTCGACCACCGCCTCGTCGACTGTCGTCATGGCTGGATCACCTGGGTCCCTTCTCCCGCGGCCGAGCCGACGAACACGCGGCCGCTCTGGTCGTCGACGCCCACCGTGTCCGGCTGTCGCACGGTCGGGAATCGGTATTTCTCGACGGGCTCTCCGCCGCGGACGTCGTAGCCGACGACCTCGTTGCGGGCGGTCAGGGTGATCCACGCCAGGCTGCGCTTCGCGTCGTAGGCGAGGCCGTACGCGCCGCCCGGGACCGGGTAGCGCTGGCGGAGGATCAGGGGGTTGGTG
Organism: Amycolatopsis circi; assembly: GCF_003385235.1. Classification (GTDB taxonomy): domain Bacteria; phylum Actinomycetota; class Actinomycetes; order Mycobacteriales; family Pseudonocardiaceae; genus Amycolatopsis; species Amycolatopsis circi. The sequence continues at coordinate 90,271 of NZ_PQIA01000001.1, forward strand.
GAGAACGCGAGCAGCGCGCCCGCGCGCGCGTCGGTGACCAGCACGCGGCCGTAGGAGTCGGCGACCGCGTTGGCGGCGCCGTCGCCCGCGCGCAGGCCTTCGTCCATGGTTCCGGCTTGGACGTCCACGCTGAACACGGCGGTGCGCAGCCGGTCGAGGACCACGACGCCGTTGCCGGTGTTGACCACGTCGTCGGCGCTGTACAGCTGCCCGGTGATCGTTTTCGCCACCGCGCCGTTCGCCAGCACCTCGACGGCCTTGCGGTCGCGGACCGCGACGAGCGTGTCCGGTCCGTCGGAGGTCCCGGCAGCGGGCTGTCCGGCGACCTTCTCGGCGGTCAGCTGCCCGCTCGGCAGCGCGACGCGGGCGAGCACGCCCTTGCCCGGGACTGCGGCGAGAGCCTGGCCTCCCGACACGCTGAGCGATTCCGCCGGACCGGGCAGCGCGACGGTCTTCTTCGGGGCGCCGAGCGAGCCGAGATCGTAAAGCCGCAGCTCAGGCGGCTGCGAGAGTGCTACGACGAGCGTGTGGCTCTGCTGGTCGGTCGCGATCGCGGACACCACCGGCATCGGCAGCACCTGCCCGGCCGGCGGCACCGCGCGAGCGGGGGAGACGGCCGGTTTCGCGGCCGTCGGATTGGCCACGACCTGCAGATTGTCCTTCGGTTCGGCCGAGGACGAGCAGGCGGACAGCGCGAGCGCACCGGCCAGCGGGATCGCGATCCGCGACGCGGCGGTGAGCCGACGCACCTTGAAACCTCCAGCAAAGCTCCGGCGAACAGATCCCTCCAATATCCTCTCCGAACGCCGAACCGTCACGCCCGTGTCACCGACCCGACACCTGCGGCTCATCGGGTGCCCCGTTCCGGATAGCCGAATTCGATGCCGCTGACGTCGTCGAGCGCGCTGCGGATGGCGGGCGGGAGCGTGAGGTCTTCGGCGGCGAGCGAGCCGGTGAGCTGGCCGGTGTCTCGCGCTCCGACGACCGGAGCGGCCACGCCGGGCCGGTCCCGGACCCAGGCGAGCGCCACCGCGAGCGGCGACGTGCCCAGGCCCTCGGCGGCGGTCACTACGGCCTGCACGATCCGCGCGGCGCGTTCGGTGCGGTGGTGTTCGACGTATCCGGCGTACTCGGCGGACGCGCCGCGCGAGTCGGCGGGCGTTCCGGTGCGGTACTTGCCGGTGAGCACTCCACGACCAAGCGGCGCCCACGGCAGCACGCCGATCCCGTGGTGCGCCGCGGCCGGGACGACTTCGCGTTCGATGCCGCGTTCCAGCAACGAGTATTCGAACTGCCCGGACACGAGCGGCACCGTGGCGAGCGAGGCGGCGGTGGCGAGCTGCCAGCCCGCGTAGTTGGACACGCCCACGTAGCGGACCTTGCCGCTCGTCACCGCGTAATCGAGCGCGGACAGCGTCTCCTCAATGGGTACGCAGGAATCCCACGCGTGCAGTTGCCACAGGTCGATGTGGTCGGTGCGAAGCCGCTGCAGCGAGCCTTCGAGCGCGGACAGCAGCGCGCCGCGCGAGGCTCCGCCGCCGAACGGGCCGTCCCCGCGGCGGGCGACAGTCTTGGTGGCCAGCACGATGTCCTCGCGCGGCACCAGGTCCGACAGCAGCTCGCCGAGCATCCGCTCGGCCTCGCCGCCGGCGTACAGATCGGCGGTGTCCACGAGCGTGCCGCCCGCGTCGACGAACGCGACCAGCTGGCTGGCCGCCTCGTCCGGATCGGTGTCGCCGCCCCACGTCATGGTGCCGAGGGCCATCCGCGATATCCGCAGTCCCGACCGGCCGAGCTGTCGCTTTTCCACGACCGCCGAGCCTAGTGGGCGCGCCCGCCGCGACCCGGACAAGGTGACGCGTGTCGACGAAATGCCGGATTGATTCCCTCGCTGGCGTGTCCGCAGGTCCGTGAGGGGAACCCTGAGGGACTCAGAGTCCCTCAGGGTTCCCCTCACGGACGTCCGGCGCCCTCGCGGGAGCCCTCGGGAACCACCCGATAGGTTGCCGATCGTGCGAATCGGACTGCGCCCCGTGCGGGCGGGCGAACCGGCGGGAGCGGCCTGATGGGATGGTTCGAGGCCCTGGTCCTGGGCCTGGTGCAGGGGCTCACGGAGTTCCTGCCGATCTCCTCGAGCGCGCACGTGCGGATCGTCGCGGCGCTGTCGGGCTGGGGCGACCCGGGGGCGGCGTTCACCGCGGTCACCCAGATCGGCACCGAGCTGGCGGTGATCCTCTACTTCGGACCGAAGATCGGCCGGATCCTGCGCGCCTGGTTCTTTTCGGTCTACCGCCCGGAATGGCGGCGCGACCCGGACGCGCGGCTGGGCTGGCTGATCATCGTCGGCTCGCTGCCGATCGTCGTGCTCGGCCTGCTCCTGCAGGACGAGATCGACCGGGCGTTCCGTGACCTGCGGATCACCGCGACGACGCTGATCGTGTTCGGCCTGATCCTGCTGTTCGCCGACCGGACCGCGAAGCAGCAGCGGACGCTGGACCACCTGAACGTGCCGCACGGCCTGGCGTACGGCTTCGCGCAGGCGCTCGCGCTGATCCCGGGCGTCTCGCGTTCGGGCGGCACGACGAGCGCCGGTCTGCTGATGGGCTACACCCGCTCGGAAGCCGCGGAGTACTCGTTCCTGCTCGCGGTGCCCGCGGTGTTCGGCTCGGGGCTGTACAAGCTGACCGACATCGGCAAGAACGGCGAGAACGCGCAGTGGGGGCCGACGATCCTGGCCACGCTGGTCGCGTTCGGCGTCGGCTACCTGGTCATCTCGTGGCTGATGGCCTACATCAAGAAGCGCAGCTTCGTGCCGTTCGTGATCTACCGCGTGGTGCTCGGCGTCGTGTTGTTCGGCCTGGTATTCGGCGGCGTGCTCGACCCGAACGCGGGACCCGCGGGCGGCTGAACCCGCGGATCACCGGTTAGGGTGGCGTCGTGAGTACGGTCATCTTGCTGCGGCACGGGAAGTCCACCGCCAACGGTTCGGGCGTCCTCGCCGGGCGCACGCCGAAGGTCGGGCTGGACGACACCGGCCGGGCCCAGGCCGCCGCCCTCGTCGAGCGTTTCGCCGGGGTGCCGGTCGCCGAGCTGGTGGTGTCGCCGATGCTGCGCTGCAAGCAGACCGTCGCGCCGCTGGCCGCCGCGCAGGGCCTGGAGAAGGTCGTCGAACCGCGGCTGTCCGAAGTGGACTACGGCGAGTGGACCGGCCGGGAGCTGAAGAACCTGGTGAAGGAACCGCTGTGGCGCGTGGTGCAGGCGCACCCGTCGGCGGCGGTCTTCCCGGGCGGGGAGGGGCTCGCCGAGATGCAGGCGCGCGCGGTGGCCGCGATCCGCGCGCACGATGCCCGGATCACCGCCGAGCACGGCGACCACGCGGTGTGGGTCGTGTGCAGCCACGGCGACGTGATCAAGTCGATCCTGGCCGACGCGCTGGGCCAGCATCTGGACGCCTTCCAGCGGATCGTCGTGGACCCGGCCGCGGTGTCGGTCGTCCGCTACACCGAAACGCGGCCGTTCGTGCTCCGGGTTAACGAGCACGGCGGCGACCTGGCCGGGATCGTGCCGCCGCCGCCCAAGAAACGCGGCCGCGCCAAGAAGGGTTCCAGCGACGCGGTGGTGGGCGGAAGCTCGGGCCGCTGACGATCGACAGTCCTTCCGTCGGATGCCGGACCCCGTAGGGTGGGCGGAACCACGCGGAGAACCAGGAGCGCAAACCCGAATGATTTCCCCGGACAACCCGTTCGCCGTCCCCAGCGAGCTGCCCTACGAGCTGCCGCCGTTCGACCGCATCGCCGACGAGCACTACCGGCCCGCCTTCGAGGCCGGGCTCGCCGAGCACGCCGCCGACGTGGAGCGGATCGCCGACGACCCGGCCGAGCCGACCTTCGAGAACACGATCGCGGCGCTGGAACGGGCCGGGGCGCTGCTGACCCGGGTGTCCGGCACGTTCTTCAACATCTCGGGCTCGAACGCGACCGACGAGGTCCAGGAGATCCAGGCCGAACTCGCTCCGAAGCTGGCCGCGCACGCGGACGCGATCCATCTGAACCCGCGGCTGTTCGCCCGCATCGAGGCGCTGTACCAGAAGCGCGCCGAACTGGGCTTGAGCCCGGAGGCGCTGCGGCTGCTGGAACGCCGGTACACCGACTTCAGCCGGGCGGGCGCCGGGCTGCCCGAGGACGACCAGGCGAAGCTGCGCGCGCTGAACGAGCAGCTTTCGACGCTGCAGACCCGCTTTTCGCAGAACCTGTTGCGGGACACCAACGAACTCGCTGTCGTGCTCGACGACGCCGCGGAGCTGGCCGGGCTCGGCGAAAGCGCAATCGCGGCGGCGGCGCAGACGGCGGCCGAGCGCGGACTCGACGGCAAGTACGTGCTGACCCTGACCCTGCCCACCGCGCAGGCGGCCGTGGCGTCGCTGGAAAACCGCGCGGTGCGCGAGCGGCTCTTCACCGCTTCGGTGTCGCGCGGCAACCGCGGAAACGCCTACGACAACAACGCGATCGTCGAGGAGGTCACGCGGCTGCGGGCCGAGCGGGCCGCGCTGCTGGGCTACCCGAACCACGCGGCGTACGTGATCGCGGACGAGACGGCCAAGACCGTCGAGGCCGCCGGCGGGCTGCTGGAGCGGCTCGCGCCGGTGGCGGTCGCGAACGCGCGCACCGAGGCGGCGGAACTGCAGAAGCTGCTGGAAGCCGACGTGCCCGGCGCGACGCTGCAGCCGTGGGACTGGGCGTTCTACGCGGCGAAGGTGGAGCGCGAGCGGTTCCAGCTGGACACCGCGGCGCTGCGGCCTTACTTCGAGCTGGACCGGGTGTTGCACGACGGCGTGTTCGCGGCCGCGAACCGGTTGTACGGCTTGACTTTCACCGAGCGGAACGACCTGCCGAAGTACCACCCGCAGGTGCGGATCTTCGAGGTCTTCGACGCCGACGGCAGCGGGCTCGGCCTGTTCCTGATGGACTACTACACCCGCGATTCCAAGCGCGGCGGCGCGTGGATGAACAACTTCGTGGACCAGTCGCGGCTGCTCGGGCGGCGCACGGTCGTGGTCAACGTGCTGAACGTGACCAAGCCGCGCGAGGGGGAGCCGACCCTGCTCTCGCTCGACGAGGTGCGCACCGCGTTCCACGAGTTCGGGCACGCGCTGCACTCGCTGCTGTCCGGCGTCGAGTTCCCGACGTTCACCGGCACCAACGTGCCGCGCGACTTCGTCGAGTACCCGTCGCAGGTCAACGAGATGTGGATGTTCTGGCCGGAGATTTTGGCCAACTACGCCAAGCACCACGAGACGGGGGAGCCGCTGCCCGCCGGGCAGGTCGAGCTGCTGGAGGCCGCGCAGCAGTACGGCGAAGGCTTCCGCACGACCGAGTACCTGGCCGCGGCGCTGCTCGACCTCGCGTGGCACCGGCTCGGCCCGGACGACCGGGTGGAGGACGTGCAGCGGTTCGAGGCCGAAGCACTCGAAAAGGCAGGCGTGGCACTGGAAAGCGTCCCGCCGCGCTACCGGACGACGTACTTCAACCACGTCTTCGCGGGCGGCTACAGCGCCGGGTACTACTCCTACATCTGGAGCGAGGTGCTCGACGCGGACACCGTCGAGTGGTTCACCGAGAACGGCGGCCTGAAGCGGGAAAACGGCGACCACTTCCGCTCGACCCTGCTGGGCCTCGGCGGCAGCGTCGACCCGATGGAGGCGTTCGCGAGCTTCCGCGGCCGCGCGCCGGAGATCGAACCGCTGCTGAAGCGCCGGGGGCTCGCGGGCGCGTAAACTGGGTGTATAACGACCTATACGGCGGGGCTGAGGCGATCAGCCCCGCCGTTGGCGTTCCAGGGCAAACGCTCGGGCTCGGGTGACCGCGATGTTCGGCAGCCACAGCGCCAGCACACAGCGAACGCGACTGCGCCAGTGCCGAACGCCAGCAGCCTGCGGTGCCGGACCGGTCCGGCAGGCCCGTTCGGTGTCGGTGGAAGACGGCAGCCGGGCCTGAGTTCGCTGATCCGCCGGTAGCGGCCGCCGATCGTCGTATCCGGTTGCCCCTCGGCCGTGCCCGCCGCCCGTGCCCCGGCGTCCCTGCCTGCGCGAAACCGCCTCTTCGTCGGATCCGCTGACGCCGGGGCCCGGGATTCGGCGGATCCGACGAAGCCGCGGAGGGGGTGCATGACCGCACAATGCGGCATCGCCGAATCAAGGAGGATCCGACGGTGAGCATTCCGACTTCCGCCCCGGTCGTGCGGCGGACCGAACGGACCACGTTGGCGCTGCTGGTCGGCGTCTTCATCATCGACTACATCGACCGCGTCATGATCGCGGTCGCGCTGCCGCTGATCGGCGCCGAGTTCGGGCTTTCCAAGACCACGCAGGGGCTGGTCGTGTCCGCGTTCGCGATCGCCTACCTGCTCGGGCAGATGCCGGGCGGGCTGCTCGCGGACCGAGCAGGGGCGCGGCCGTTGCTGGTGATTTCCCTGGTGGCGTGGTCGGTGTTCACCGCCGCCACCGGGTTCGCGCCCGGATTGGTCGTGCTGCTCGTGCTGCGCGCGGCGTTCGGGTTCGCGCAGGCGCTGTTCCCCGGTGCGGCGTTCAAGGCACTGGCCGAGCGGACGACGCAGGAGGGCCGCAGTCGCGGTGCCGGACTGCTGCTGGCGTCCAACTCGGTCGGGGCCGGGCTCGGGCCGCTGCTGGTCGCGCCGCTCGTGGTCGCCGCGGGCTGGCGGCATACCTTCTGGATCGTCGCGGTGGCCGGGCTGATCGTCGGGCTCGCGTTGTGGCGGTTGCTCCCGGCGCCGCTGCCGCGCGAGCTGACCGAACCCGAGGCGCGCGTCGCCCCGGTGAAGGTGCCGGTGTCGCAAGTCCTGCGGAACAAGCTGGTGATTCGCTGTGCGGCGATGTTCGCCTGCTTCAACATGCTCGCTTACGGGATGATCACCTGGGTTCCGTCGTATCTGGTCGAGACGAAGGGCCTTTCGCTGGTCGCGGCGGGGATCTCGGCGGCGATCCCGCAGCTGGTCAGCGCGGCGGCGGTGCTGATCGGCGGCTGGCTGATGAGCCGGTACTTCGACCGCCGGCCGCGGTGGCTCGTGGTGCCCGCGCTCGTCGCCGCGGCGGGCGTGCTCGTCGCGATGCTGCTGTCGGATTCGGCGACCGGATTCACCGTGCTGCAGACGGTCGCGATGTTCATCAGCGGCCTCGCCTCGATCGGCATCGTCGGCCTGCCGCTGCGGGTGCTGCCGCGCGACCTGGTCGGGGCGGGGATGGGCCTGGTGAACACCGGCGGACAGCTCGCCGGCGTGCTCGCGCCGCTGGTGATGGGCTGGCTCGCGGACCGGTTCGGGTTCGCCGCGGCGTTCGGCTTCCTGGCGGTGTCGACGCTGGCCGCGGCCCTGATTTCGCTGACCACGCGGTCGACCACGTTCGCGCTCGGCGCGCCCGCTCCGGCCAAGGAACAGGTGGGCTGACCCACGGGGGCCTGGTGGTCCGGCAGCGGACCACCAGGCCCCGGTGGCGCCCGACGATCCGACCCGGCCGTTCGGCCGCATTAGTGGTCTAGACCTTGACGGGTGACTGGTCCAGTCCAATTCTGGGAAGGTTCCGGCCGTGCGCCGCCGCCGCACGGCCCCTTTTCGGCACTGGAGCCCGCATGCGACGAAGAAGTCACTTGTCACGATTGTCCGCTGTCCTGGCCGCCGCCGCGGCTCCGCTCGGCGTGCTGGTCGCCACCGCGGCCCCGGCGCACGCCGCGACGCCGCTGCCGAACCACGTGTTCGCGCCCTACTTCGAGTCCTGGAACGGCCAGAGCCCGGCCGACATGGCGCAGCAGGCCGGTGTCAAGCACCTCACCATGGCCTTCCTGCAGACCGCGTCCACCGGGTCGTGCACGGTCCTCTGGAACGGCGACGCCAGCATGCCGGTGTCGGATTCGACGTTCGGCGCGGACTTCCGCACCATCCGCTCGCGCGGCGGGGACGTGATCCCGTCCTTCGGCGGCTACACCGCGGACAACAAGGCCACCGAGATCGCCGACAGCTGCACGAACGTCGACCAGATCGCGGCCGCGTACGAATCGCTGATCACCACCTACGACGTGCCGCGCCTCGACATGGACATCGAGGACAACTCGCTGACCAACTCCGCCGGCATCGACCGCCGGAACAAGGCGATCAAGAAGGTCCAGGACTGGGCCGCGGCCAACGGGCGCCCGCTGCAGATCTCCTACACGCTGCCGACCACCACGAGCGGTCTCACCAGCGCGCTGGGCGTCCTGCAGAACGCGGTTTCCAACGGGGCCAAGGTCGACGTGGTCAACCTGATGACCTTCGACTACTACGACAACGCCAGCCACCAGATGGCGCAGGACACCGAGACGGCCGCGGCCGGGCTGGTGTCGCAGCTGGCGTCGCTGTACCCGGACAAGACGCAGGCCCAGCTGTGGGGGATGGTCGGCATCACCGAGATGCCGGGAATCGACGACTTCGGCGCCGCCGAAACGTTCACCACCGCGGACGCGACCACCGTCTACAACTGGGCGGTGTCCAAGGGCATCAACCTGCTGTCGTTCTGGGCGCTGCAGCGGGACAACGGCAGTTGCCCGGGCACCGGCGCGCAGGACACCTGTTCCGGCATCCCGCAGGACCAGTGGTACTTCAGCCACACGTTCGCTCCGTTCACCGGCGGAACCCCGGTGCCGGGCAACGACTTCTCGGTGTCGGCCAGCCCCGCCTCGGCTTCGATCGACCCGGGCGGCTCGGCGACCGGGAAGGTGGCCACCGCGGTGACTTCCGGTACGGCGCAGCAGGTTTCGCTTTCGGTGAGCGGTGCGCCGGGCGGAGTGACCGCGTCGGTCAGCCCCGCCACGGTCAAGGCGGGGGACACTGCGAACCTGTCGATCACCACGACCGCGGCGACTCAGCCGGGTGTCTACCCGCTGACCATCACCGGCTCGGTCGCGGGCGGCGGCAGCCACACCGCGACGTATACATTGACAGTCAACGGAACCAGCCCGACCGGCAGCGTCATCAACGGCAACTTCGAAACCGGTGTGCTCAGCCCGTGGACCGGGGGGAAGATCGTGTCCTCCCCGGTGCACTCCGGCAGTCACGCACTGCAGGTGTCGCCGACGGCCTCGGCCACCGGGGAAGCGGCGCAAAACCTTGCCCTCGCGCCGAATCACGCGTACACGATGACGGCGTGGGTGCAGGGCGGATACGCCTACGCCGGGGTGCGCGGGGGAGCGACGGCCAACTCGTGGACGTCCAACTCCGGCTGGACCAAGCTGACCGTGCCGTTCACGACCGGCTCGTCCGGCGCGGTGACGGTGTACGTCCACGGCTGGTACGGCCAGAGCCCGATCTACGCGGACGACATCTCCGTCGCCTGATTGGTGTATAACGACCTATACGGCCGGGCGCTAGGCAAGAAATTCGCCTAGCGCCCGGCTTGTGTTCAAAGCGAAAACCCTCAATGACGGCCGAGAGCCGAGACCAGGCCGCGGTACAGCCAGTACATCGGCTTCGGGGCGTAGTCGTCGGTCATGAGGCCGAAGTTGTCGAACGGGCTGGGGGAGCCGGTGACGTCGTCGCGCAGGTCGAACATCTCGTAGCTGGCCACGTTCTCGGCGACGCGGTCCTGGTTGATCGCCAGGATTTCCGTGGTGAGCGCGCGGGCCTGGTCGGCCGGGGTGCGCTCGGCGGTGTGCGTCGCCCAGCCGTTCTCCGACACGCGGATCGGCACGTCGCGGCCGAGGCCGGCGATCGGCATCTCCTGGGTGCGGACGTTGTGCAGGGTCTGGTGGACGAACCCGGCGAGGTCGGTCTGCGGCGGGATGCCGGGCAGGCCGGCGTCCGGGTAGAGGTCGATGCCGACGAAGCCGACCGAGCGGCTGAACTCCGCGCCGCCGAGCTGCGCGAGGTGCTGCCAGAACTGGGTGAACGGTTTGGTGAAGGCGACCTCGTCGAAGCCGATCTGCAGGCGGCGGTACCCGTCCTGGTCCGCGGTCTTCTTTCCGGCGAGCACGCCTTGCACCAACGCGGTGTCGCCGTTCGGCTTGGGCACCACGTTCTGTTCGAGGGTCACCGAGATCGTGTCGGCGACCGGGCCGTAGCGGTGGACCGTGTTCTCCACGCAGGTCTGCCATTCCGGCATGCTTTCGCCGGAGTAGCTGAGCACCACGTCGAGCCGGCGGCCGGGGGCGAGGTACTGCATTTCGTCGTCGGGGAAGGCGCTTCCGCAGCCGACGTAGTCGCGGAGCAGGAACGGCTTGTGCCCGGATTGAAGCTCCGACAACGCTTTCCGTACCTTGGCCGGATTGTCGGGTTTTCCGGTAGTGGAACCGCCTCCCGCGTAACCGCCCGGGTAGATGCCGAAGGTCAGGGGCGAGGTAGTGGCGTCGGCGGCGGCCGGGGCGAGCACGGAGAATCCTGCGACGAGGGCGGCGGCCGCGGCTGCGGTCCGGATCTTGTTCATGCCACTGAGTATTGCGGCCCACTGTGGACGGACCCGATGACGGATGTCATCTTCTGGCCGGGGTATTCGTCAGCAGCGCGGGGAAACTCCCTTCGGACGGGCAAGTCCGTTCAGCGCGCGGCGTGCCGGGCGCGGTCGGGAGAACGCCGGGGCCGAGCAGGATCGGTTCTTCGCTGCCGAGGGCGGCGTCGAAGATCGCGGGGTCCCATCGGCCCCACGCGATCGACACGGCGGGCAGGCCGATGGCGTGCCGGTGCGCGGCGAGGGCGTCGAGGAACCGGTTGGCGGCGGCGTAGTTCGCTTGTCCGGCTTCGCCGAAGGTCCCGGCGAGGGAAGAGAAGAGCACGAAGGCGGACAGCGGCAGGTGTTTGGTCGCTTCGTGGAGGATCCGGGCGGAGTCGGCTTTGGCGCGCAGGACCGGGTCGAGGCGTTCGGGGGTTTGCGCCGCGAGGACATCGTCGTCGATTACGGCGGCACAATGGACGACGGCGGTCAGCGGCGGGTTGCAGGAGGCGATGATGCTCTCGACCTGACCTGGGTCGGCGACGTCGATGGCGGCGATGCGGACGTCCGCGTCGAGGTTTTGGAGGTGCTCGGCGGTGGGCGCGGCGGGGCCGCCGCGGCTCGCCAGCACGAGGTGCCGGACGTGGTGCTCGGCGACGAGGTGTTCGGCCAGCAGTGCGCCGATCCCGCCGGTGCCGCCGGTGACCAGGACCGTGCCGGACGGATCGATGGGGCGGGCGGTGAAGGCGGTGGCGGGGCCGATCCGGAAGGCGTGCGGGTCTCCGTCGCGGATCGCGAGTTGTGGTTCGGTGGTGCCGCCGACGAGGTCGAGGATCTCAGCCGCGGGGGTTGGCGAGTCGAGGTCTACGGCGGTGATCTTGCCCGGGTATTCGGCGGCTGCCGTGGTGAGGAGGCCCCAGACCGCAGCGCTCGCCAAGTCCGGATCGCGTCCGGTGGCGTTGGTGGTGACGACGACGAGCCGGTCTTCGCGCTGCTGCAGAGCGTGCAGGGTATGGGCGGTGAGGGAGCGGAGGTCCTTGCTGGCGGGGATTTCGAGAATTTCGGCTTCGCCGGGCTTGGCTGGGACGGGGACCCACCGCGGACGGTAGAGCAGGGTCTCGGCGGAGAGGTCGACCTGACGGGCGCCGCTTCCGGCGAAGACCGCGTTCCAGGCGACCCGGATGCCCGCGGTGTGCAGCCAGGCGATTTCCGTGAGGAGATCTTGGACGGACGCCGGGGTGAGGTCCAGGGCAAGGGCGGTGTCGTCCCAAGGCCGCTTGGTCACGCGGGCGACTGCCTCGGGGTAGAGGCCCCAGGATTCCAGCAGGCAGCACAGTGCGCCTTGGAAAGCGAAGTGGCGGTCCTGATAATCGCCGAACATCGCGTCGAAAGTTTCCGAGAAGAGCGGAGACCGTTGCGCGAACTCGGTTTCCCTGCCCGGCGGGAGTTCGGTGCCGCGGGAGACGAAGGTCAGCCGAGGGCGGGCCGCGACGGGCTGGCCGGTCGTCTCGCCGCTCGCGACGGCTTCGAGCGCGGCTCGATCGCCCGCCGGGACTAGTACGCGGAGAGCCAGCGGGGGCCGGGTCGCGAGCGTGTAGGAGAGGTCGAGGTCGGACGCCGTGGTGTCGAGGAGGCCCGCGGCGAGGGCGCGCAAGGCGACGCTGTCGGTCGCGCTGAGCAGCCAGGGCGGCGTGGGGAAGTCCGTGCGGGCAGCGGGTTCGGGCATGGGAGTCTCTTCCGGAATGGCGGGCGCGGGTTCGGGTCGAGGAATGCCGTCGCCCGGCCGGGGACTCCAGGAGCCGCAGCGGCGAGCGGGCCGTCGAAGGGGAGTGGCGTTGCGGTTCCGGCCTGCTTTTGGCCGTCGAGCGGCGGAATTGCGCGGGATTCAGCCGGGACAACCGCGATTTCCACACCGGCGAACGCGAATCCGGCCCGCGTGCGCACCCGGCCCTCGGCGAGGGCGCGCGCGGCGAGCGGCGGCCGGACCGCGTCGGCTCTGTGTCCTGGCACTCCTCGACATATACCGCGCTCAGGCTTGGCCGGGCGGCAGGTTTCCCGTTTGGTCCCCGTTCCGTGCACTCGGTGCCTCTGCCGCTGCTCGGCGGGCAACAATCGCCGCGACGCTCGCGCACGTTTCGTCCGGGTCGAGGTGTTCGGTGTCCAGGACCGTGCATTGTGGACGGAGCGGGAGGTACTCCGCGACGTGGTCGTGGATGCGGTCGAGCACGACCGGGCCGCCGGAATCGGCCATCGCGTCGGCGGCCGCGTGGTCGCCGCGGGCGGCGAACCGGGCTTTCGCCTGCGGGCGGGGCGCGGTGAGCATGATCTCGACGTAGTCGCCGCCTGCCGCCCGAGCGGCCTCCTCGAATCGTTCGGCCTGTTCGAGGCGGGCCACCAGCTGCGGCATGACCACGTCGTACCCGGCTCGCAGATGCGTTTCCGCCATGGCGAGCGCGAGCCGTCGCGCGGCGGGCAGCGTGTCCCAGAACGCGGTCCGCCAGCCGCCGATCATCGTGAGCACCTGGTCGGCGTCGAGATCGAGCACGCCCGGGCGGAGATCGGCGTACCGTCGCGCGACGGTGGATTTCCCGATGCCGGACGGGCCGTTGAGATGGATCAGCCGGGCCATGCGCCCGACCCTAGCGGTCGAGCGGCTGCCAGCGGCCCTCTCGGACGTGCCCGAAGACGACGTCGGCGAAGTGGTTCCCGAAGCCGATCGTGCCGGGTTCGGCCAGTTCGGTGACGAGTTTCCGGCGGTGGCCGGCGGCTTCGACCGGATCGTGGTCGTAGACGCAGGACCAGTCGGAATTTTCGATCTGCACCGGCGAATGGACCGCGTCGCCGAACGCGATCAGTCGTTGGCCGCCAGCGGTGATGACGTATTCCGCGTGTCCCGGCGTGTGCCCGGCGGCGAAACGCACCTGCACGCCGGGAAACACTTCCTGGCCGTCCTCGACGGTGCGGACTCGCGGTGCCATCGAGTCGGTCTCGGCGGACACCTCGCGCTGCGTCCATTCCGGCTCCGGCACCAGATATTCGGCCTGGGCGAACGCGGTCGGCTGCCACGCCCAGCCGACGTGGTCTGAGTGCAAGTGCGTGAACGCCACTGCCTCGATGTCTTCCGGCTTCCGCCCGAGCGCGGCCAGGTTGTCGAGCAGCGCGCCGCCGTACAGCACACCGTTCGGCGCTCCCGGCTCGGCAGGTACCGACTGCGGCCCGAACCCGGCGTCGATCAGCAGCGCCCGGCCGTCGCGTTCCACCAAGAGCCCGCCGATGCTCGCGACGAGGTAGCCGTCGTCGTCCAGGTACTCCGGGCGCGCGGCCCAGGTCTCGTCGGTGCTGTCGGGCAGCCACAGCCGCGGATTCCCTTGCACGGCACCGTCCGGCACGAAGGACACCTTCGTCTCGCCCAGGTGGACGGTCTGGAGCAGCGCGGGCCGGCGCAGTCGGTCGTCGAGCACGGTTTCGTTCCCTTCCCTCGGTCTGCCCCGACCATAAGCATCAAGCTAGAAACATTCAAGCTTTAAATATTATGACTTGATGGAGTTGCTAGGATGGGGCCATGACGGAACCTCGGGCGATCGCCGAGCGGGAGCTGTGCGGTCTGGTGAACGGGCTGGCGCAGCAGATCGCCGACCACGTCCGCGAGCGCGCGGTGACGCTGGGGCTGACCGCCGCTCAGGCCACCGCGCTGCGGGAGCTGACCGGCCCGATGACGATGCGGGAACTGGCCGAGCGGATGAGCTGCGAGCCGTCGAACGCCACGTTCGTGGTCGACAAGCTGGAGAAACAGGGCCTGATCGAGCGGCGTGCGCACCCGAGCGACCGCCGCGCCAAGCATCTCGTCCTGACCGAGGACGGCATGGCGCTGCGGGAACGGCTGCTTGAACTGCTGACCCGGGATTCGCCGCTGGCCGGGCTCAATCCGAAGGAACAGCGGGTTCTGCAGGGCCTTCTGGAGCAAGCGATCGTGCCGGGCGCAGGCCGTCGAGGATGATGCGCAGGTTCCGCCGCCACTGGTCGTCGCTCGGGACGAGGCCGATCGTGTGTCCCGGCGGGATCGCGGTGGCGAGCGCGAACGGCACGTCCCGCCAGTCGAGGTCGGCACGGAGCACTCCGGCCTTTTGCGCTCGCTGGACGAGTTGGCGCATCGCCCGCTGCAGCCGGGTGATCCGTGGTTCCAGGTCGAGTCGTTCGCCGCGCCCGGAGAGTGCGTCGTGCAGCCCGCAGCTGGACGCGCGTAGCTGGACGTAGATTTCGGCGAACTCGGCGAAACCCTGCCACGGGTCGGGGGAGTCGAGCGTGTGTGCGGCGCGGTCGGTCATCTCGTCGATGGTGTCGGTGAGGATCGCGGCGAGGAGTGCGTCCAGCGACGGCACTCGCCGATACAGCATCCTCGGCGCGAACCCGGATCGCGGCTGGGCAGGGCGGGCGCATATCCCGGCGATCGCCGCGTCGCCGGACTTCTCGCTCGCCGCCGTCGCGACCACTCGCACCAGCAGTGCGGAGGAGGCGCGTGCTCGCTTCGGTGCCCGGCACGCGTTCACCGACGCGCGGAGTCTCGCCGAGCATCCGGACGTCGATCTGGTTGTCGTCACGGTGAAGGTGCCCGCGCATGTGGAGTTGGTGACGGCCGCGCTGGAGGCAGGCAAGCACGTCTACTGCGAATGGCCGTTGGCGACGACCGTCGCGGAAGCCGCCGCGTTGGCTGCGGCGGGGGAGCGGGGCGGGGTGCACACGGCTGTTGGGCTGCAGGCGCGGCTCTCGCCGACCGTCCGCCAGGCCCGCGAGATGATCGCCGAGGGCCGGATCGGCACCGTGCAGTCCGCGACCGTGTACAGCTCGCGCAGCAAGGGAAACGCCCGGGAAGTCCCTGGGTGGACGGCCTACACCTACGACCGCCGTACCGGTGCCGGACTGGTCGAAGTGCTCGGCGGGCACACGCTCGACCTCGTGCAGCACCTGCTCGGGCCGATCCGCGAGCTGACTGCCCGGACCGCGATCCGGAACGGCTCGCATCGGGTGGCCGAGACGGGGGAGCCGATCGCGGTCACGGCACCGGATCACTTCGTCGCCCACGCCGAACTCGACGATGGGGCAGTGGTGTCCGTCCATCTGCACGACGGGGAAGCGGCGATGCCGCGGACGCGTATCGAGATCGCGGGCACCGAAGGGAATCTCGCGCTGACTTCCGCGCCGGAGACCGATCCCTGGGCGGCGCAACTGCAGATCGGTCAGCTGGATCTTCACTCGGCGCGCGCGGAGAGTCCGGAATGGACAGTGGTTCCGGTGAACGAGGTCAGCGAGTTGCCGGTCCAGGCGGCGAATGTGGGGCGGGTCTACGAGCAGCTGGCGAAAGATCTCCGGGACGGCACGCACACGGTGCCCGACTTCGGCGTCGCCCGCCGGTTGCACGAACTACTCTCAACTGTATAACGACCTATACAGTTGGCGAATGAAAAAATACCACAGTCGTGAGACATCTGCCGACTCTCACTGCCCAAACAACCTGCAAAGACGTGAAAACGAACGATGGCCACCCCGGAGAACCGGGGCGGCCATCGCGGAAAACGAACCTCAGATCAGGCCCAGCTTGCGGACCGCGTCGCGCTCCTCGGCCAGTTCGGCCACGGAGGCGTCGATGCGCGGGCGGGAGAACTCGTCGATCTCCAGGCCCTGGACGATCTCGTACTTGCCGTCCTTCGCGGTGACCGGGAAGGAGGAGATGAGGCCCTCCGGGACGCCGTAGGAGCCGTCGGAGACGACGCCGGCCGAGGTCCAGTCGCCCTCGGCGGTGCCGTTGACCCAGGTGTAGACGTGGTCGATCGCGGCCGACGCGGCGGACGCGGCCGAGGACAGGCCGCGGGCCTCGATGATCGCGGCGCCGCGCTTGGCGACGGTCGGGATGAAGGTGTCGGCCAGCCACGCCTCGTCGTTGATGGTCTCGGCGACGTTCTTGCCGTTGACCTCGGCGTGCTGCACCGACGGGTACTGCGTGGCCGAGTGGTTGCCCCAGATCGCGACCTTCTTCAGGTCGGTCACGGCGACGCCGAGCTTCTTGGCCAGCTGGGCCAGCGCGCGGTTGTGGTCGAGGCGGGTCATCGCGGTGAAGCGCTCGGCGGGCACGTCGGGGGCGTGCGACTGGGCGATCAGCGCGTTGGTGTTGGCCGGGTTGCCGACCACGAGGACCTTGATGTCGTCGGCCGCGCCGGCGTTGATCGCCTCGCCCTGGGGCTTGAAGATGCCGCCGTTGGCCTCGAGCAGGTCGCCGCGCTCCATGCCCTTGCTGCGCGGGCGGGCGCCGACCAGGAGGCCGATGTTCGTGCCGGAGAAGGCCTGCTTCGGGTCGTCGAAGATGTCGATGCCGGCCAGCAGCGGGAACGCGCCGTCGTCCAGCTCCATCGCGGTGCCCTCAGCCGCCTTGACCGCCTGGGGGATCTCCAGGAGCCGCAGCTTCACCGGGGTGTCGGCGCCGAGCAGCTGACCGGACGCGATGCGGAACAGCAGCGCGTAGCCGATCTGGCCGGCCGCACCGGTGACGGTGACGTTGACAGGGGCTTGGGTCATTGCGCTTCTCCAGCTTGAGACGACTTTGGCTAGTACCGAGGATGCTAGCCCTACCGGCGGGCGCCGTCCGGGTGCGTCCAGTCACGGTAGCCAGGATCACGTTCGCGGCCGCGGCGATCCGCCTTAAGTAGCGCGCCGAAGGGCGTAACTCGAGATCACGATCTCGTTGCGGGCCGGTGCGGGCGCGGCGGGTCCGGAGGCGTCGGATCGCGCCACTGTGGACGCGACGGGTCGCGATGCCGGGAGAATCCGCCGGATCGTGCGGAAGGCCCGGGTCGGCGCGTCGGCTGCTTCGATGCTCGAACTGTCCTGATTGCCCCGGTTCGCAGGCCGGTTTCCGCCGCGGTTGTCCGGATCAGCCGGGCCGGGCGGTTCCGGGTCGTGTATTTTTGAATCATTTTTGTTGATTCGTCAATTGTCCATAATAGCTTTTGTCAACGGTTTGTTAACCTGTTGCTGTGTGCAGCTAAGGATGTTCGTTGCTCCGTTCAGTGGGGTGCGGAGAGTAGTTTTCGCGCTACCCTGACGAAACCCCCGCTCGCATCGGAAGTAATGGGAAGGAACCCATGCTTACCACGATGGCCGCTGCGCTTTTGGCCCTTTCTTCGACTATTACGCCGCATTCTTGGCCGCAGAATCCTCCGCCGGACAAAATTATCATCGACGTCGCGACCGTGAACGGGACCGGCTGCCCGCCGGACACGGCCGCGGTTTCGGTTTCGGCCGACAACACCGCTTTCACCGTCACCTACAGCCAGTACACCGCGCAGGTCGGGGTCGGCGCGCAGCCGACGGACTTCCGGAAGAACTGCCAGATCGGCCTTCGCGTGCACGTTCCGCAGGGGTTCACGTACGGCGTGGCCTCGGCGGACTACCGGGGATTCGGGCACCTCGAAGGCGGCGCGTACGGCGTGGAGCGCGCGAACTACTATTTCCAGGGAAACTCGCCGACCGCGTACGCGTCTCATCGGCTCGACGGTTTCTACGACAATGACTGGCAGTTCTCGGATTCGACGGACATCGACGCGATTATCTACGAACCGTGCGGCCAGGAGCGCAACCTGAACGTCAACACGGAATTGCGGGCGTATGCCGGCTCTTCGGACCCGGCGAAGACGACGAGCTTCCTGACGATGGACTCGACGGACGGCAGCGTCCAGACGGTTTACCACTTCTCCTGGAAGACCTGCCCGGCAACCCCGTAACTGCATTGACTCGGACCCGTGAGCGCTTCCTCGGGCGCTCACGGGTCCGTCTGCGTCACGTTTTCCGCGAGCCTGCCCAGCAATGCGGCCAGGGTCGCGATCTCGTCGTCGGTGAACCCGCGGCGCATCCGCTTGTCGTGGGCGATCGCGGCGTCGGCGAGGCGGTGGAAGGTCCGCTCGCCGTGGTCGGTCAGCTCGACCTGGTGCACGCGCCGGTTTTCCGGGTCGCGGGTGCGGGTGAGCAGGCCTGCGGTTTCCATGCCGTTGAGGTGGTGGGTGAGCGTCGCGCCCTGGATGCCGACCGCGTCGGCGAGTTCGCGCTGGCTCGCGTGCTGGCGGGTTTTGAGCGCGATGAGGATCTGCCAGACCGGTTGCGATCCGCCGACCTCGGCCAGTGCGCGGTCGAACGCCTGGCCCGCGGTCTTGGCGGTGCGGGCGAGGAGGACGCGGAGCGGGGG
>NZ_PQIA01000136.1 GCF_003385235.1 Amycolatopsis circi
GGACCATGGGGGGCGGCGCGGCTTGGTATCTGCATGAGGCGGGGATGAAGGTCGTCGCTGTCGCGGATGCTGCTGGGACGTTGTACGACCCGGAGGGGTTGGACGTGCCTGCGTTGCTTGAGTTGCGGGACCGGTTCGGGGAGGTTGACCGGGGGCGGCTGCCTGAGGGGGTGCAGTCGTTGCCTCGGGAGGCCGTGGTATCGGCTGAGGCGGATATTTTTGTGCCTGCGGCTATTTCTTATGCGTTGCGGGTGGATAACGAGAATCTCGTCAAGGCGAAGGTGGTGGTCGAGGCGGCTAACGCGGCTACGACCCCGGAGGCTGAGGCGGCGTTGTCTGCGCGTGGGGTGGCGGTGATTCCGGACTTCATTGCCAATGCCGGGGCTGCTGCTTGGGCTTGGTGGTTGCTGCTTGGCGAGGTCGGGGCGGATCCGGCTGATTCGTTCCTGCGGCTGCGGACTGAGATGCAGGCCAAGGTGGCGTTGGTGCTGGCGGAGTGGCATTTGGATCGGGTTCCGCCTCGGGTTACCGCTTTGCGGCAGGCTGAGATGGTTCGGGAGGCTCGTGCCGCGGAATCGCTTGGTTCGGTGGGGGCGCCTGCGTTGATGATTCCCTGACTGGCTGCGGCTCGTCGCCTGGCGGCGACATTGCGCACGTTGGGTGCGTGGGGCACCCCGAAGCTGATTGTGCTGACGGTCTGAGGGTGGTTGTCAAGGCGGGAAAGATGCCTTGACAACCACCCTCAGACCGCAGAGAAGGCTTCGTATCGGGGTGCGGGGGTGGTGTGGGTGCCTCGATCGCTGGGTGCGTTGGTGCGGTTTGGGGACGTGAGGGGAACCCTGAGGGACTCTGAGTCCCTCAGGGTTCCCCTCACGGACTCGTGGCGAATTTGTCTGTGGCTGCGATCAGGGCGTTTTCCATGCCTGGGAGTGCGGTGGTGTGGCCTGCGCCGCCTACCAGGATCAGTTCTGCATCCGGGATCGCGCGTTCCAGCAGCCAGGGGGTGCCTACCAGGCTGCTCAGGTCCAGGATGCCTTGCACCAGCACTACCGGGATTCCGGCTAGGTTGCTTGCGTTGCGGAGGATTCCGCCGTCTTCCAGAAAGCAGCCTTGCGAGAAGTAGTGGGTCACCAGGCGGGTGAAGGCCAGTTTGAAGCGGGGGTCTTCGAATTTCGGGGAGGGTGGGACGCCGGGGAGCATTGCGGCTTCCCAATCGCTCCAGCCTTGTGCGGCGGGCTCGTGGACTGCCGGGTCCGGGTCGGCCAGGAGGCGGTAGTAGGCCGCTGCCAGGTCGCCGTCTCGTTCGTTTTCCGGTACGCCTTCGCGGAAGCGGGCGTAAGCCTCCGGGAACATTCCGGCCAGGCCGCCGGTCAGCAGGTCGATTTCGATCTGGCGGTCGGTGGCCAGGCCCATCATGACGATTTCCGTCATTCGGTCGGGATGGCGTTCCGCGTAGGCCAGGCCTAGTACGCAGCCCCACGAGCCGCCGAAGAGTTGCCAGCGTTCGATTCCCAGTTTTTCTCGCAGCAGCTCCAGATCCGCGATCAGGTGGCTGGTGGTGTTCGCCTTCAGTGCGTCGACGGTGTCGCCTGCGTGCGGGATGCTGCGCCCGCTGCCGCGTTGGTCTAGCAGGACTATTCGGTAGCGCGCCGGGTCGAAGAACTGGCGCATTCCTTCGCTGCAGCCGGTTCCCGGGCCGCCGTGGAGGACGGCGACGGGTTTGCCGTCGGGGTTGCCGCAGGTTTCCCAGTACACTTGGTGGCCGTCGCCGACGTCCAGCAGGCCGCTGTCGTACGGTTCGATTTCCGGATAGCGCAAGGAGCGTCCCCTCAGTTCAGGGTGCGCTCCAGAGCCCGCAGCGCACCGCACAGTTCGGCCGGGCCGGCCGGCCCGATCCGGATTTCCGCGTCCGGTCCGGCCCCGACGGTGTAGCTCAGGTACCGGCCCCAGTCCGTGTCCGCGTAGTGCAATGGTTCTTCCAACCGGACGTACCGGCCGACGTCGTCGCGCCGTCCCGCGTACAGCTCTCCGCTTCCGTGCACCGGACGCTGCACCAGAGTTAGCACGTCCGACAACACCGGGTCCAACGGAAAAGCGCCCTCGCCGCGGCGCGCGGCTTCGGTCAGGTCCGCGACGCGCACGCTGCGCACATACCCGCCGCCCGGGCCGACCGCGGGCAGCTGCTCGACGAGCGTTTCCAGCACGCGTTCGCGGTCGATCTCCTGGACGCCGACGTGTTCGCCGTCCGACACTGCGAGCACCGCCTGCAATCCGCTCGCCGCGGCGAGCACCCCGTAGGTTCGATCGCCGGTCGCGACCCAGCCGTAGTACTCGATTACCGGGCGCACGAGCAGCGGCAGCCAGTCGAGGAAGTCCACAGTGGCCCGGCCGCGCGAGTCGACCAGTCCGGCCAGCGCGAGCGCGTCGTCCACCCGCTTGGCCGCTTCGTCGCGCTCGGTTTCCGACAGCCACGCCGGATCCGGCCGCAGCGTCACGTGCAGCCGGCCCACCTGCTCGCGTTCGGCCAGCGCCGCGAGCGCTTCGACCGGGACATCCACTCGTCCCGCCGGATCGGCCACCGGCTACTCCTCCTCGTCGCCGAGAACCGGCAGGGTCGCCGAACCGTCCACGCCGAACGCGCCTTCGGGATCAGACTCGAGGAGGTAATCCGGTCGCCAGTGCAAGCTGTCGCCGGGGCCGCCCTGCGCGACGGGAGCACCGCCGACCGCCGCGCCTGAGCCGCGCTGCGACGGTTCGCCCACTGGAGTCGGCAGCACCGCGGCCCCGGGGCCGTTCCGGTCATTGCTCGCGGCGGCTTGCGTGGCTGTTCGGTCCGAAGTGGTCCGGTGAACGGCGGTGCTGTCCGGGACGATCGGGCCGTATTGCCGGGGCAGCACGCGTTTCGTGTTCGCGGTGACGCCGTGGTACTGCTCCATCACGCGGACGTTGTTTTCGTTCGCGCCGTGGAACCGGTCGATGCCGTCCTGAAAGGACACTGGCGCGGCGGACGCGGGGAGCACTGCCTGCAGCGGTCCCGCCCACGGCTGCGGCCGCTCCGGGCGAGGCGGCACGTCGACGACCGCGTGCCGGGAGCTTTCGAAGCTGCTGGCCTGGGTGTCCATCGACGCGCTGGTGAGGTCGAGCGGGTCGGCGGACTCCCGGAACCCCGCCTCGACCGGTCCCGCGCCCGCCTTCGCCGCGTCCGCGGAGTCGCCGGTCCACGAGCGCACCATCCGCTCCTGCAGGTCTTTCACGCTCTGCGCACGCTCCAGGTAAGCCGCCGAAAGCTCCTGGACCTTCGCCGCAGCGGCACGCAAACCGGACGTGTCGCCGCCGCGGAAGTTGTCGAAGATCTGCTTGCCGTCCACCTGGTTCCCTTCGTGCGCAGCCGGGGTCGTCCGCTTACCGGCCGCGGCCGAGATCGGCGCCGGCCTGGTCCGCCTCGGCCGTCCGGTCCCGCGCGGTGCGCAGCTTGTCGAGGTATCCGGCGGCGTACCGGCGCAGCGCCTCGTTCTGGTCGCGCAGCGTGCGCAGCGAATCGGCGCCGGCGGCGGCATACTCCGCGCTCGCCGGGTCGGAACCGGGGGCGGCGAAGACGGCCAGGATCTCGTCGATCGCGCGGCCGTCGGCGGCGATCTTGCCGAGCTGGTCCTCCCACAGGCGGATGACGGCGGTCAGCTCCGCCGCGTCCATGGCGAAACCGCCGCGCGCACGGCCCGACTCGCCGATGACCAAGGCCGCTCCCTTTCCCGGTGCTCACGTCGTGAGATGCCAGTCGTGATGTGCACAGCGTAGTCAACCGGCCCGGTCGTGTCAGCCGAGAACCCGCCAGTGTGACGGCGCGCATCCGTTCCGCCGTCTCGTCACAGTACGTACGTACGGATTGCGAGAACCCGGTCCTCGATGTCAGGATTTCAGGATGCCACGGGTCAGCCAGGATCACCTCGACGCACGCCGGCGCCAGATCCTCGACGGCTCGCGCGTGTGTTTCGCACGCTACGGCTACGAGGGTGCCACAGTACGCCGCCTCGAAGAAGCCACCGGTTTGTCGCGCGGGGCCATCTTCCACCACTTCCGCGACAAAGAATCGCTCTTCCTCGCCCTCGCCGAGGACGACGCGGTGCGGATGGCCGACGTCGTCGCCGAACAGGGCCTGGTCCAGGTCATGCGCGACCTGCTGGCCGGGAACAGCGAGCATCCGGCGGACTGGCTCGGCACCCGGCTGGAGGTCTCCCGGCGGCTGCGCACCGACCCGGAGTTCCGCGGCCGGTGGGCGGAACGCTCGCAGCAGCTGACCGAGGCCACCCGCGACCGCCTCGAATGGCAGCGCAAGGCGGGCAACCTGCGCGACGACGTCGACGTCAGCGTGCTGACCGCGTTCCTGGAACTCGTGCTGGAGGGGCTTGTGTCGCACCTCGCGATGGGGCTTCCGGGCGACGATCTCGGTCCGGTGCTGGACCTGGTCGAGGAGACCGTGCGGCGGCACCGGCCGGGCGCGCGCAGCTGACTGCCCGCGCGATCGGCCCGGTTCGTGTTCAATGTGCCCCGTGGATCTCCTCGCCGCCCACGGCAGCGCACTGGACGTGTTCGACGCAGCCGTGCACGCCGCCGGCTCCGGCGACTGGTCCCGCGGCACGCCGTGCACCGACTGGTCGGTACGCGATCTGGTGAATCATCTGGCGGTCGAACAACTCTGGGTACCGCATCTGCTGGCCGGGGCGACGCTCGACGAGGTCGGCACCCGCTACGAGGGCGACGTGCTCGGCGACGACCCGCTCGCAGTCTGGGAGAAAGCTTCGGCCGCCGCGCGCGAAGCGTGGCTCTCCCCCGGTGCGCTGCGCCGCACCGTGCACGTCTCGTTCGGGCTGGTGTCCGCCGAGGAGTACGGCTGGCAGATGACGCTCGACCTCGCCGTGCACGGCTGGGATCTCGCCACCGCGCTGGGCCGGCCGAATCCGGTGCCGGGCCGCCTCGCCGGACGGCTGCTCGACGTGCTCCGCCCGATGATCGACGACTGGCAGGGGCTCGGGCTGTTCGACCCGCCGGTCGCGGCGGGCCGCACCGCCGCGGCTCCCGACCGGCTCGTCGCCTTGCTGGGCCGACGGCCGCGCTGAACCGCCACAGTGGACAGAGCCGGTGCCTGGTGCGGCGGTGTTGTCCGCGACTCACTTGCCAAGCCGGGCGCCGCGTCGCCGCTGGCTGAGCCGCTGCCCGCGCCTCGGCGAGAGGAAAAATCCGGCGCCGGGTTCGCGTCCTGCCGGGGCGCGGCTGTCCGGACCCGGTACGATTGTCGGCATCGTCGCACTACAAACCACTTATACCGAGGAGTGACTTCCATCCGTGCGCGCTGCGCCATCGCCCGGTGACAGTACCGGGCCGGGTCCCGCCCGACCCGGCTTCCCGCCCGCCGTCCGTTCCGCCGTCCCGGACGGTGCGCTGTGATCCACGTCCTGCTTTCCGTGCTCGGCGTGCTGCTCTTCCTTCTTCTCACGATCGGCACCGGCCTCGCCGTGGCCGCCGAGTTCTCGCTGACCGCGCTCGAGCGCAGCACCGTCGACGCGGACGTCCGCCAGGTCGGTGACAAGCGTTCGCGCACCGTCCAGAAGGCGCACCGCACGCTGAGCTTCCAGCTGTCCGGCGCGCAGGTCGCGATCACGCTCACCACGCTGATCACCGGTTTCCTCGCCGAGCCGCTCATCGGCGACCTGGTCCGCCCGCTGCTCGACGCCATGGGGCTGCCCGCTTCGGCGGCGTCCTGGGCCGCGGTGGCGGTCGCGCTGGTGCTGGCCACGTTCCTGTCGATGATCCTCGGCGAGATGGTGCCGAAGAACATCGCGATCGCCCGGCCGCTGCCGACCGCGCGCGCGGTTTCCGGCTACCACGCCCGGTTCTCCGCGCTGTTCCGCTGGCTCATCACGCTGATGAACAACAGCGCCAACTTCGTCGTCCGCAAGTTCGGCATCGAACCGCAGGAGGAGCTCCGTTCCGCGCGTTCGCCGCAGGAGCTGGGCTCGATCGTCCGCTCCAGCGCGGAAAGCGGGAAGCTCGACACGTCCACCGCGGAGCTGCTGGACCGTTCGCTGCGCTTCGGCGACCGCACCGCGGACGAGCTGATGACGCCGCGCGTGCAGGTCGAATCGCTCACCGTGGACGACACGATCGACGACCTCATCGACATCTCCCGGCGCACCGGATTCTCGCGGTTCCCGGTCTACACCGAGGATCTCGACGACGTCCAGGGCGCAGTGCACGTCAAACAGGCGTTCGCCGTCCCCGCCGCGGACCGGGCCACCACGCGGATCCGTTCGGCGATGCGCCCGGTGCCGACGGTGCCGGAATCGCTGCCCGGCGACGATCTGCTGAACCGGCTGCGCGATTCGCGCTACCAGCTCGCGATCGTGGTGGACGAGTACGGCGGCACCGCCGGGCTGGTCACGCTGGAGGACGTGGTCGAGGAGATCATCGGCGACGTCCGCGACGAACACGACGACCGCGAGGCCCCGGCCGCGCAGCAGCTCGGCGCCGACCGCTGGCTCGTGTCCGGGCAGCTGCGCGCGGACGAGGTCCGCGAAATCACCGGCTTCCGGATGCCCGAGGGCGACTACGAAACCATCGCCGGCCTGATCCTGGAGCGCCTCGGGGCCATCCCGGCCGAGGGCGACGCCGTCGAGGTCGACGGCTGGCGGCTCGCGGTCACCAGCATGGACCGGCACCGCGTCGCCGAGGTCCAGGTGCGCCCGGCCGAACACGAGGTGACCGCGTGAGCGACTGGCTGAACATCGCACTGGTCGTGGTTCTGCTGCTGGCCAACGCGTTCTTCGTGGGCGCGGAATTCACCCTGATCTCGTCGCGCCGCGACCGACTGGAAGCGTTGCTGGAGCAGGGAAAGACGCGCGCGCAGATCGTCATCAACGCGAGCAAGCACGTGTCCCAGATGCTCGCCGGGGCGCAGCTCGGGATCACCATCTGCTCGCTGCTGCTCGGCCGCTTGGGCGAGCCCGCGGTCGCGCACCGGCTGTCCGGATTCTTCGACCTGCTCGGCCTGCCCGATCAGCTCCTGCACCCGATCTCGTTCGCCATCGCGCTGGCGTTCATCACGATGCTGCACGTGCTGATCGGCGAGATGGTCCCGAAGAACCTCGCGATCGCCGAGCCGGAGCGGCTGGCGCTGTGGCTCGTGCCGGTGCACGTGGCGTGGGTGAAGGTGGCGAACCCGATCATCGCGTTCCTCAACTTCGTCGCGAACTCGTTGCTGCGCCTGATGAAGGTGGAGCCGAAGGACGAGCTGGAGACCGCGTACAGCTCCGACGAACTCGCCGAGCTGCTCAGTGAATCGCGCCAGGAGGGGCTGCTCGAGCAGTCCGAGCACCAGCGGCTTTCGCAGACGCTGTCGTCGGTCGCCAAGACCGTCGCCGACGTGCTCGTGCCCACCTCGGAACTGACGACGCTCCCCTGCGGACCGACGCTCGGCGACGTCGAGCGAGCGGTGTCCACCACCGGGTTCTCGCGGTTCCCGGTGTGCACAGAGGACGGTTCGCTCACCGGCTACATCCACGTGAAGGACGTTCTGGATCTCGTCGGCCAAGACCCCGGCACGGTGGTACCGGACGACAAGACGCGGCCGCTGACCGAATTGCGCTCGGACGCGCGGCTCGACGTCGCGCTTTCGGCCATGCGCAAGGAAGGCAGCCACCTCGCGCGGGCGCTCGACGCTTCCGGCGCGGCGGTCGGCGTGGTGGCGCTGGAGGACCTCGTCGAGGAATACGTGGGGACCGTTCGCGACGGCACCCACGTGGCGGCATGAGCGCAGCTTGCAAGCGAATCATCGGCACTCATGCCGCCGCCTCCCGGACAGCCAGCGTGAAACTCGACAAGGAGGCGGCGGCATGAGCGCGCTGGTCGTGCTCGCCGAGGCGGACTGGCAGGCGAGGGAGCGAGCGCACGCCGAGCGGATGCGCGCGTGGACCGGGCCGCACCAGGAACGACGGGCGCGGGACGAGAAACATCCCGTGCTGGACTTCCTGTTCACCTATTACTCGCACCGGCCGGGGCATCTCGAACGCTGGCAGCCGGGTCCGGGCGTGGTGCTCGCGGGCGCGTCCGCGCGGAAGTTCCTCGACCGTCCGGCCTACGTCGAGACCGACGCCGGAGTGCTGCTCGACCCAGCGGCCTTCACCGGACGCCGGGCGCGCACCGCCGAGTTCGTGCTGAAGCTGCTGTCGGCGACGGCGTCCCGGTCGCCGCGGCTGAGCTGCTTCGGGCTCCACGAATGGGCCATGGTCTACCGCGAGCCAGCGGACTCGGTGCGGCACGCGCAGGTCCCGCTGCGGCTCGGGTCGGCCGGGACCGACGAGGTCGTGGAATCGATGGACATCCGGTGCGGGCACTACGACGCGTTCCGGTTCTTCACCGACCCCGCGCGGCCGCGCAACACGCTCGCGCCGACGCGGGAGTCGCAGGTCGCGCTGGAGCAGCCGGGCTGCCTGCACGCGAACATGGATCTTTTCAAGTGGGCTTACAAGCTCGATCCGTTCGTGCCCGCCGAGCTGGTCGGCGACTGTTTCGCGCTCGCCGCGGACGTCCGTGAACTGGACATGCGGGCCAGCCCGTACGATCTAGCGGACTACGGCTACCGGCCGGTGCCGATCGAGACCGCCGAAGGGCGCGCCTCCTACGCCCGCGCCCAGGCCGGATTCGCCGAGCGGGCCGCGCCGCTGCGGGCCCGCCTGATCGGCCTCTGCCGCGCTCTCCTCTCCGACCCGGCGAAGCCGCCGGAAACGGCGCCGGAGTCACCCGACTACCGAGCCGACAACTCTGCGTAACAATATTCACCGCAGGTCGCTGGCCTGATAGAGTGATAACGGTTTGGTTGCATGACAGAGCGTGTTGTGCACATCACGAAAGGACAACGATGGGGCGTCACAACCTGCCCGAGGAGCCGGTGCCGCACCCCCTCGATCCGCCGAAGCGGCCCGTCGGCCGCAGCGAGACGACCGGATCGCACCGGATCGTCGCCAAGAAGGCTCCCCGCAGGCGGATCGCGAAGTGGCCTCTCGTGGCTCTCGGGCTCGTGGTGCTGGCGACGCTCGGCGTCGTCGGATGGAACTGGGCCGACAGCGTGCTCAACAACCGCGCCGAGGCGCAGGCCGCCAGCTGCAACGGCGGCCGCACCGACATCCGGATCGTGGTCACCCCGCAGATCGCCAAGCCGGTCGGGACCGCGGCGGCGCGCTGGAACCAGGACCTGACGCAGGTGCACGGCAGCTGCGTGCACGTCGCGGTGGACAGCAAGCCCGCGTCCGACGTGCTCAACGCGCTCACCGGCAAGTCCTCCCTCGACGCGATCGGCGGCCTGCCGGACGGCTGGATCCCCGAATCGTCGTACTGGGTCTCGCAGCTGTCGAAGGCGAAGCCGGACGTCATCGGCTCGCCCGCGATGCCGATCGGTTCCGGACCGCCCGCGGACTACCCGTTCGTCGGCCTGTCCGGGACGTCGATCGACGAGGTCCAGCAGCGCGGGACGCAGAGCTTCCGGGCGTTCCTCAAGGAACCGGCGCAGCTGGCCGACTTCGCCGCGGCGGGCATTCGCGCTTCCTGATCTCTCGTTCTCGACACCGCCTCAGTCCGCGTTGGGCTGGGGCGGTGTCGCGTATCCGGGATACGCCGCATGACCGCGCCCTGGCCAGACGGCTTCGCGGCGGTGGGGAAGCGTGCTTCCTCGACCACCTCGTGAGTGTTCGTGCCGGTTCTAACCGGCATGAACACTCACGACGCCTTCCCAGCCGCCTGCCGCCCTGCCCTCCTGCGCTGGCCTGGGTGCGGTGCCGCTGGGGTCGTGAGCGCTGGCGCCGGTTCTCACCGGCACCGCCACTCACGAGTCGAGTTCGGCCAGGGCCAGCAGGTCGTCCTCGGCGAGTTCGAAGTCGAACACCGCCGCGTTCTCCCGGATTCGCGATGGCGTCGCGGATTTCGGGATCGCGATGATGCCCAGCTGCAGATGCCAGCGCAGCACGAGCTGAGCGGGCGTCTTTCCGTACTTCGCGGCCAGCGACGTGATCACCCGGTCGTTCAGATGCCTGCCGCGGGCCAGCGGGCTCCACGCCTCGGTCGCGATGCCGTGTTCGGCGTGGAAGGCGCGCAGCGGGGCCTGTTGCTGCCACGGGTGCAGTTCGACCTGGTTGACGACCGGCACGACGTCGGTCTCGTCGAGCAGCCGCCGCAGGTGGTCGACGCCGAAGTTCGACACGCCGATCGCCCGGACCCGGCCCTCGGTGAGCAGCAGTTCCAGTGCGCGCCAGGTCTCGACGTAGCGGTCCAGTTCCGGTTTCGGCCAATGGATCAGGTACAGGTCGACCGGGCCGACGCCGAGCGCTTCGGCGCTGCGGTCGAACGCGCGCAGGGTGTTGTCGTAGCCGTGGTCGGTGTTCCAAACCTTCGTGGTGACGAAGATGTCCTCGCGCGCCAGCCCGGACTCCCGCACGGCGGCACCGACCTCGGCCTCGTTGCCGTACATCGCGGCGGTGTCGATGCTGCGGTATCCGGCTTCGAACGCGGTCGCGACGACCTTCGCGACCTGGTCGGGCCGGACCTGGTACATGCCGAGTCCGAGCTGCGGGACGGTGACGGAGTTGTTCAGCGTGAGCAGGGGCGGCACAGCCATGCGGCGATCCTCACTGCGGTGTCCTGGGGAACACCGCAGATCTTGCCATTCCCTGGCCGCCGCCGCCTTCGCCCCCCGCCGCCCGACGTCCGTGAAGGGCCCCTTGGGGGAATCAGATTCCAATGCCAGGGACTTAAGGCGGCGCCGCGGGTGCGGCTTGAGGTGTGTTTGTCCCGGTCGCGTGCGGGGGACGAGGCTGGTGCGCCATGTGCTGTCCGTGAGGGGAACCCTGAGGGACTCAGAGTCCCTCAGGGTTCCCCTCACGGACCTGAGAAAACAGTCATGCGGGCATCAATCGGGCGTTTTAGGCGTTACTGATGTCCTTTATGGACGGTCAGCAGGCCGTGGTCACACAGCTTAAGTCCCTGGCATTGGGAATCAGATTCCCTCAAGGAGTCCTTCACGGACCCGCACCGCCTCCGTGACCCGGGCTGCTCGTTCGGCGACCTCGTCCGGCTCCTCGGCGAGCAGAGCGCCATGCCGGGACTCGACCGCGACTCGCGCTGTCGTCGCGGACGAACGCGCCATTTCCGCCGCGGCGGACACGTCCACCAAGGCTGCGGGGTCCACAGTGGACAGCAACCGTTCCGCCACTCGGACTACCTCCCCCGCCACGGCAACCACATCCGCGGCGGGCTGGGCTCGGTCGGGGACGTCGTGGGTGACGGCGTGGGCGTCGATCTCGGCCAGCCGCAACGCATGCCGGGTGAGGTGGTCTGCTTCGGCGTCGCCGCCGGCTGCCCGGCTCAGCAGTGCCGCCGCTTGCGCGAGGGCGAGGGCCGCGACGGTCGCCCCGGCCGGAGCCGGGATCGCGGGCCGGGCGAGGGTTTTCAGGAAGTCGCTCACGATCTGGTCCCGCATGGCGGGTCTCCTCCCACTCAGCGCCGGATGCGCTCCATCCCGGGGTCGACCAGCGGTTCCGCGGCCACTGTCGCGGGGACTCGCTGGCCGAAGTACTCGATCTCCACTGCGTCGCCGACCTGCACCGAGCCCGGCAGCCAGGCGTAGGCGATGGGACGGCCGATGGTGTAGCCGTAGGCCGCGCTCGTGACGTAACCCGCCGGGGCGCCGTCCACGAACACCGGTTCCTTGCCCAGCACGACAGTCCGGCCGTCGTCCACGGTGAGGCAGCGCAACCGCCGCGCCGAGGTTTCTTCGCTGCGGCCGTCGATGGCTGCCCGGCCCGCGAACTCGCCCTTCGCCGGTCGCACGGCGAACCCGACTCCGGCCTCGTACGGGTCGTGCTCTGTGGTCATGTCGGTGCCCCACAGCCGGTAGCCCTTCTCCAGCCGGAGGCTGTTGAACGCGCCGCGTCCGGCCGCGATGACGCCTAACCCTTGCCCAGCGCGCCACAGCGCGTCCCACAGGCGCTGGCCGTTGTCCGCGGAGGTGTAGATCTCCCAGCCGAGTTCGCCCACATAGGACAGTCGCAGGATGGTCACCGGCACCCCGGCGATCCGCGCGCGGCGGCCCCGGAAGTACTTGAGCCCGGTGTGCGAGAGGTCTTCCGCGGACAGCGGTTGCACGAGGTCGCGGGCGAGCGGGCCCCACACGCCGATGCAGCAGGTGCCGCCGGTGGTGTCCTCGACCCGGACGCCCTCCGGGGCGCGGCTGCGCAGGTACGCGACATCGATGTTTCCGTTGATGCCGACCTGGAATAGCTCCGGTTCCAGCCGTGCCACGGTGATGTCGCTGCGGACTCCGCCCGCGTCGTCGAGCATCAGCGTGTACGTCACCGAGCCGACCGATTTCGCCAGCTGGTTCGTCGTGAGCCCTTGCAGGAATTCCAGCGACCCCGGCCCGCTGACCTCGACGCGCTTGAGCGGCGTCATGTCGTACATCGCAACGCGGTTTCGGGTGTGCCAGGCCTCGGCCGCCACGATCGGCGAGTGGAACTGCCCGGCCCAGGCGTCGCGTGCGGGCGGGAGGAAGTCGTGCGGCAGGTCTTTCAGCAGCGACGCGTTGGCCTCGAACCAGTGCGGCCGTTCCCAGCCGCCCGCCTCCAGGAACACCGCGCCCAGCTCTCGCTGCCGGGCGTGGAACGGGCTCACCCGCAGGTCGCGCGGCGAGAGCCGGGGTTGCAACGGGTGCAGGACGTCGTAGATCTCGACGAAGTTCTGCTGCGCGGTTTCGCGGATGTATTCCGGGGCCAGCTGGATTTCCTCGAACCGGTGCACGTCCAGCTCGTGCAGGTCGGTCTCGGAGCGACCGTCCACAATCGACTCCGCGACCGCCTTCGCGATGCCCGCGGAATGCGTGACCCAGATGGCCTCGGCGATCCAGAATCCGCGGACGTCAGAGGATTCGCCGACCAGCGAGCCGCCGTCCGGGGTGAAGGAGAAGATGCCGTTGAAGCCCTCCTCCGCTTTGGTCTGGCCGAGCGCGGGCAGCAGGAGCTTGCTTTCCTCCCACGACGGCGCGAAATCCTCCTCGGTGAACGGGAGCATCGACGGCATCGCGGACGCGGAGATCTCACCGGGTTCGGCGAATTTGTCCACCGGCATCGGGCGGTGCGCGTACGAGCCGATGCCGAGCCGGTCGCCGTGCTGGCGGAAGTAGAGGTCCTGGTCCTGGTGGCGCAGGATCGGCAGCGCCGGGCGCACCGGGTCGGCTCCGGCCAGTTCGGCGAGCTGGCCGGTTTTCGCGTACTGGTGGGCCAGCGGCAGCAGCGGGACGGTCATGCCGACCATCTCGCCGATCTCGCAGCCCCAGAATCCGGCGCAGGACACCACGATGTCGGCCGGGACCACGTCGTCGGCAGTTTCGACGCCGGTGACGTGGCCGTGTGCCTGCTGGATGCCGATGACCCGAGTCGAGCCGACGAACCGGGCGCCACGCGAGGAAGCCCGTTTGATCAGCTCGTCCACCGCGCGCGAGGCGACGGCGAGCCCGTCGGTCGGGACGTACAGCGCGCCGAAGATCTGGTCCTGGTCGAGCATCGGCCAGCGGCGGACGCATTCGTCCGGGTCGATCAGCCGCGCCTCGACGCCCCACGACGTCGCCCAGCCGTGCTTGCGTTTCAGGTCTTCCCAGCGCACCGCGGTGCTGGCCACCTCCATGCCGCCGACCTGCTCGAAACAGCCGAGGTCCAGCAGCTTGCGGACGGTGTAGCCGGCGAATTCGGTCATCGCCTTCGACGGGTTGGTCTGGAACACCAGCCCCGGCGCGTGCGACGTCGAACCGCCGGTCAGCGGCAGCGGCCCCTGGTCGAGCACGGTGACGTCGGTCCAGCCGCGCAGGGTCAGCTCGTCGGCGAGGTTCGCGCCCACGATTCCGGCGCCGATGATCACGACACGGGTCATGAGAACTCCCTGGGATAGGTCAGCGGAAGACGACGGTCCGGGTGCCGTTGAGGAGGACGCGCCGCTCGCAGTGCCAGCGCACCGCGCGGGAAAGGGCGAGGGCTTCGGCGTCGCGGCCGACGGTCGCGAGTGCGCGCGGCGAGTGCGAGTGGTCGACCCGCTGCACTTCTTGCTCGATGATCGGGCCTTCGTCGAGTTCGGGGGTCACGTAGTGCGCGGTCGCGCCGACGTACTTGACGCCCCGGTCGTAGGCCTGCGCGTACGGTTTCGCGCCCTTGAAGCCGGGCAAGAACGAGTGGTGGATGTTGATCGCGCGGCCCTGCAGTTTCTGGCACAGCTCGTCCGAGAGGACCTGCATGTAGCGGGCCAGCACGACGAGGTCGATGTCGTGCTCCCGCACCAGGTCCAGCAGCCGCTGCTCGGCCTCCGGCTTGGTCGCCGGAGTCACCGGAATGTGCACGAACGGCAGTCCGGCGGCTTCGGCCATCGGCCGCAGGTCCTCGTGGTTCGACGCCACCAGCGCGATTTCCGCGCCGAGTGCGCCTGCCCGCCAGCGGAAGAGGAGGTCGTTGAGGCAGTGCCCGGCCTTCGACACCATCACCAGCAGCCGGTCCGGGGTGCGGTCGGAAAACCGGTACTGCATGGCGTAATCGCGGGCGACGAGGTCGAACTCGCGGGTGAGATCGTCCGCAGTGGCCGGCCCGGCACAGGTGAATTCGGTGCGCAGGAACAGCTCCCCGTGCACGTCGTCGTCGAACTGCTGGTGTTCGACGATGTCGCAGCCGTTGCCGACGAGGAACGTCGTCACGGCGTGCACGATCCCGGAGCGCTCGGGGCAGTGCAGGGTCAAGGTGAACTGGGTCAAGACTCCTCCTCTCGGTATTCCAGCGCCGCGTCGGCGAGCCAGGCGGCGAAATAGGGGGCGAAAGACTGGCGCACGAGCGCGGTGAACTCCCCCGCTTCCCGCACCAGCAGGACGATTCCGGTGCGGGCCAGCAACGTCTGAACGCAGGTGCCCGGCGGGGTGGCCTTCGGATGGAGGTCGATCGAGCAGCCGTGCGCCAGGACATCGCGGGCCGCTGGCCCGGCGAGTTGCACCGTGGCGCGCTGCGCGGACACCTCGGTGACCGCGCCGACGGTGATCGCTTCGCGCAGCGCTGTTTCGGTGCCTTCGGGAGCACCGAGCACG
The DNA here is from genome assembly GCF_003385235.1 of Amycolatopsis circi. Taxonomy (GTDB): domain Bacteria; phylum Actinomycetota; class Actinomycetes; order Mycobacteriales; family Pseudonocardiaceae; genus Amycolatopsis; species Amycolatopsis circi. The sequence continues at coordinate 15,152 of NZ_PQIA01000136.1, forward strand.
AGGTATTCGTCCGGGCCGAGCCATAGGACGTCGCCGATACCGCTGGTGAACCGGCAGGCGTCCGGCAGCGCGGTGCCGAGCACTGCTGCTGCGGCGTCGTGGCCTTCACGGAGGCGGACGTTGAGCTGCGAAAGAAACGGGCGTTCCTCGGCGAGCAAAGCTGGGGCGTTGCTGGCGAGCAGGCCCGCGTGCTCCGAGAGCGGAGACAGGGTCTTAGCCGTCACGACGGGTCCCCTCCTTGTCGTAGAGCACGGATTCGGCGACCGTCACCGGCACCACCTCGTCGCCGACCGGGACGTACAGCGTTTCGCCGATCCGTTCCCGGCCGGAGCGAACGAGCGCGAGCGCGAAGGTGCGGTTCAGCGCGGCGCTCGGGTAGCTGGAGGTGACGTGCCCGAGCATCCGCACCGGCGGGCGTGGGACGTGCGCGGTCTCGATGATTTGCGCGCCCTCCGGCAGCAGCACGGTGGGATCGACCGGCAGCAGGCCGACGAACTGTTTCCGGTCCGGGCTCAGGTTTTCTGCCCGCGAGAAGGATCGTTTGCCGAGGAAGTCGATCTTCTTCTTGGACACCGCCCAGCTCATGCCGAGGTCCTGCGGGGTGACCGTGCCGTCGGAGTCCTGGCCGATGATCGGGTAACCCTTCTCCGCGCGCAGGACGTGCATGGTTTCGGTGCCGTACGGCGTGCTTCCCAGCTCCGCCAAGGCTTCCCAGAGCGCCAGGCCGTACCAAGAGGGCACGTTGATCTCGTATGCCAGCTCGCCGGAGAAGCTGATCCGGCACACCCGCGCGGCGATCCCGGCGACCTCCGCATCGCGCCAGGCCATGAAACCGAAGGCCGCGTTGCTGACGTCCAGCTCCGGAGCGAGCCCGGCCAGGATCTCGCGCGAACGCGGGCCGACGAGCGCGACGGTGGCCCAGTGTTCGGTGACCGACGTGGCGAACACGCGCAGGTGCGGCCACTCGGTCTGCAGCCACTCCTCCATCCAGTCCAGCACCATCGCGGCGTTGCCGGTGGTCGTGGTGACGAGGAAGCGGTCCTCGGCCACGCGGATGACGGTGCCGTCGTCGATCACCATGCCGTCGACGCCGCACATCACGCCGTAGCGGATCCGGCCGACCTTGAGCGTGCTCATCAGGTTCGTGTAGAGCATGTCCAGGAACTCGGCGGCGTCCGGGCCTTGGACGTCGATCTTGCCGAGCGTGGAGCCGTCCATCATGGCCACGTCGGTGCGAGCGGCAAGGCACTCCCGCCGTACCGCCGCGTGGAGATCCTCCCCCGGCTGCGGGTAGTACCAGGGCCGTTTCCATTGGCCGACGTTCTCGAACTCCGCGCCGTGCTCGACGTGCCAGGAGTGCAGTGCGGTGACGCGGACCGGGTCGTGCAGCTCGCCGCGGTTCCGACCGGCCAACGCGGCGAAGGCGACGGGCGTGTACGGCGGGCGGTAGGTGGTCGGGCGGCGGTCCGCGAGGTCGACGCCGAGGGCTTCGGCGGTGATCCCGGCCGCGAGCATGCCGGAGGTTTTGCCCTGGTCGTGCGCGGTGCCGATGGTCGTGTAGCGCTTGACGTGCTCCAGCGAGGTGAGGCCCGCGCCGGTCGCGCGGAGCACGTCGGAGACGGTCGCGTCGCGCTGCAGGTCCACGAAGCGGGTGTCCACTTCGGGCTCAGTGCCGGGGATCTGCCACTCGACGGCGGGTGCCAGCTCGCGCGGCGGTGCGTCAGAGACCGGGAGCGGGATTTGTGCGGGTGCCTCGATTCCGGCTCCAGCCAGGGCTTTCTGAGCCGCCGCTCGACCTTCCCGCACGCAACCGGCGAAGTCGAAGGTGCCGTTCGCGCTGCCTGCCACTCGAGCAGTCGGGAGGTCGCCGTCCGGGAGGTACGCGCCGAGGGCGGGTTCATAGCGCAGGGCACCGCGTTGCTGGCTGAACAGGTGGACTGCGGGGGTCCAGCCGCCCGAGACCAGCAGCGAGTCGCACGGGATCAGTTCCCCTGCGACGCGCACGCCGGTGATGCGCTCGGTTCCTTCCGTGCCGCTGACCGCGGCCCCGGCGCGGACCTCGATCCCCCGTTCCGCGCACGCGGCGGCCCAGTTTTCTGGTGCGGCAGGGCGAACGTCGACCACCAGCGGGACTTCAACCCCAGCGTCGGCGAGGTCGATCGCCGTGGCGTAGGCGGAATCGTCCATGGTGAACACCACCGCGCGGCGGCCGGGGAGGACACCGTACCGGTGCAGGTAAGTCCGTGCGGCGCTCGCGAGGAGGATGCCGGGGCGGTCGTTGTCCGGGAACACGATCGGGCGTTCGTGCGCGCCGGTCGCGAGGACGGTCTGCTGCGCGCGGATCCGCCACACCCGCTGCCGGGCCGCGCCGGACGTCCGGTGTTGCACGGCCAAAACGAAACCGTCGTCGTAGGCGCCGAACGCGGTGGTCCGGTCGAGCATGTGCACGTCCGGGGTCGCGCGGAGTTCGTCGGCAATCGCACGGGCCCATTCGGCGGCGGGCTTGAGGTCGAGGTATTCGTTCGAGCCGAGCAGTGAACCGCCGGGTTCGGGCTGGTCGTCCACCAGCACGACCCGGGCTCCGGCTCGCGCTGCCGTGCGGGCGGCGACCAGACCGGCCGGTCCCGCGCCGATCACCAGCACGTCGCAGTGCAGGTGCTTCGCGTCGTACCGTGCCGGGTCCGGTTCGGTCGCCAACCGGCCTTGTCCGGACAGGCTGCGCGCGACCAGGCCGTCGAACAGCTCGACGGTGGTGGCGGTCTGCATCGGCTCGGGGAACGGCTTTTCCAGCTGCACCACCGCGTTCGGCTCTTCGACGCCTGCCGCCATGATGCCGCGCGGACGGCCGAGCTTGATGCTCCGGGCGACCTGGTGGACGCCGTTGGCGAGCAACGCGGAGGCGAGCGTGTCGCCCGGGTGTCCACTGAGGACGCGGCCGTCGAAGGTGAACTGGAGCAGGGTGTCGCGGTCGACGTGGCCGCCGCTGGGGAGGCGGAAGGTCATGGAGTCACCGGCCGGGGTTCGTCGAGGCGGTAGACCGCCGCGAGTTCGTGGGTGCGGGTGTCGCGGACGGCGTTGAACCAGCGGCGGCAGCCCGCGCTGTGCGTCCAGCGTTCGGCGAGCGGGCCGCTCGGGTTGGCGCGGAAGAAGACGTACTTCGCCCACTCCTCGTCGGACAGCGCCGCCGGCTCCCGCGGGTACGCGACGTGGGCTTGGCCGCCGTAGTGGAATTCGGTCTCCTCGCGGGGACCGCACCAGGGGCAGGGAATCAGCTGCACAGTGGCTCCTAATGCGCGACGGCGGCGGCGCCGTGCTCGTCGACGAGCGCGCCGGTGGTGAACCGGTCGAGGGTGAAGGGTTCGGCGTAGGGATGCGGCTTGCCCTTCGCGACGGTGTGCGCGAAGCAGTCGCCGACACCCGGCGTGGCCTTGAACCCGCCGGTCCCCCAGCCGCAGTTGAGATAGAGGTTCTCCACCGGGGTTAGCCCGACGATCGGCGACGCGTCCGGCGTCACGTCGACGATGCCCGCCCAGGTCCGGAGCAGGTGCGCCCGCGCGAACACCGGGAACAGCTCCAGCGCGGCGGCCATCTGGTCCTCGATGATGTGGAACGCGCCGCGCTGCCCGTAGCCGGCGTAGGAGTCGATGCCCGCGCCCATCACGAGTTCTCCCTTGTGCGCCTGGGAAACGTAGACGTGCACGGCGTTCGACATCACCACCGTCGGGTGCACCGGTTCGAGCAGTTCCGACACGAGCGCCTGCAGCGGATGCGACACCAGCGGCAGGTCGATCCCGGCCATCTTCGCCAGCACCGAACTGTGCCCGGCCGCGCACAACGCGACCTTCCCGGCGGCGATCCGGCCCCGGCTCGTGTCGAGTCCGACGACCTTGCCGTCGCGCGTCTCGATGCCGGTGACCTCGCAGTTCTGGATCAGGTCGACGCCCAGCTCCGCTGCCGCGCGGGCGAAACCCCAAGCCACGTAATCGTGTTTGGCGATTCCGGCGCGCGGCTGGTAGGTCGCGCCGAGCACCGGGTAGCGCACGTCCGGCGAGGTGTTCACGATCGGGCAGAGTTCCTTGACCCCGTCCGCGTCGACCCATTCCGCGTCGATCCCGTTGAGCCGGTTGGCGTTCACCCGGCGCACGCTGTCGCGGACGTCCTGCAGGCTGTGCGCGAGGTTGAGCACGCCGCGCTGGCTGAACAGGATCGGGTAGCCGAGGTCTTCTTCGAGGCCCTCCCACAGTTTCAGGGAGTGCTCGTAGATGCCGGAGCTTTCGTCCCACAGGTAGTTGGACCGGATGATCGTCGTGTTGCGGGCCATGTTCCCGCCGGCGAGCCAGCCCTTCTCCAGCACCGCCACGTTCGTGATGCCGTGCACCTTGGCGAGGTAGTAGGCGGTCGCGAGGCCGTGCCCGCCGCCGCCCACCACTACGACGTCGTAGGCGCGCCGCGGTTCCGGGTCCCGCCACAGGAAATCCGGGTGGTCCGGCAGGTCCGCGCCCGGGGGACGGGGCTGGTCCGTCGTGGTCATTCCGGCTGGCCTCCCGTGTCGGACAACTGGTCGACTACTGATATATCAATCTTCGCTGTAGAGTAGGGCGGGTGAGCACCCCGGTCAACCACGTCATCCCGGCCGCCGCCCCGTCGCTGGCCGAACGCGCCTACGAGTTCCTGCGCGACCGCCTCGTCATGCTCGACATCAAGCCGGGCGACCCGATCAACGAGGAATGGGCGGGCACCGCGCTCGACATGGGCCGCACGCCGATCCGCGAAGCGTTGAAGCGCCTCGAAACCGAACGCCTGGTGGTCGCGTACCCGCGCCGCGGCACGTTCGCCACGGACGTCAACATCTCCGACCTCGCGCACATCTCCGAGGTCCGGCGCACCCTCGAACCGACGGCCGCCGCGTCCGCCGCGACGCGGGCGACCGACGCGGACCGGGCGCGCCTGGCGGAACTGCGCGAGCAACTGGATTCGGCCACGCCGAAGGAAAACGCCGACCTCCTGCGCACCGATCTCGAGCTTCACCGCGCGATCTACCACTGCGTGCACAATCCGTTCTTCGAGGACACGCTGATTCATTACGACAACCTCGCCACCCGGATCTGGTGCGTGTTCCTCCCCCGGCTGCGCGGGATGGCCGGGCACGTGGACGAGCATTCGCCGCTGCTGACGGCGATCGTCGAGGGGGACGCGGACAAGGCGTCGGCGCTGACGCTGGAGCACGTGACCGGGTTCGAGGAGGCGATCCGGGCGTTGATCTGAGCGGGGTCGTGCGTGTTTATGCCGGTTAGAACCGGCATAAACACGCACGACGACCCGGCGCAACGCCTAGCCCCCGGTCCGCGCCCGCACCCAGTCATGGAACTCGCCGATGTGGTGTTCGCTCGGCACCAGCACGCCGCCTCGGGCGTACGCGCGTGAGCCCATCGCCTGCTGACACCGTTCGCACGCCTCGAAATCCTGCTGGTTCACCCGGTGGAACAGCTCCACCGACCGGTCCAGGTCCGCGCCCGACTCGACCACCTCCGGCAGGTACAGCCAGTCGCAGCGGACCAGGGTGCGGTCCGGCGCCAGCGGGAACATCCGGTGCACGATCACGTGGTCCGGCACCAGGTTCACGAACACCTGCGGCCGGATCGTGATCGCGTAGTACCGGCGGTCCTGGTGTTCGCCGACCCCGGGCAGCTGTTGCAGGCCGTCGCCGCCGTCCACCGTGAACCCGGTGACGTCCGAGCCGAATTCCGCGCCGTGTCCGACGAAATACTGCGCCGCGTAGCCATCCGCGAACTCCGGGAGCACCTCGGTGAGCTCCGGATGGATGGTCGCGCAGTGGTAGCACTCCATGAAGTTCTCGATGATCTGCTTCCAGTTCGCGCGCACGTCGTACTCGATGCGCCGCCCCAGCGACAGATTCTCGATGCCGTACGCCTCGATTTCGCCTGGCCCGCCTAGTCGTTCGCTCACGTCGGCCTGCACAGTGTCCGCAAAGGACGGTGCGTCCTCGGCGAGGCAAACCCAGGCGTAGCCGAGCCATTCGCGCAGATGCACCTTCGTCAGTCCGTACTCGACGCGGTCGATGTCAGGCATCCCGGTCAGATTCGGTGCGGCGACGAGCTTTCCGTCGAGGCCGTAGGTCCAGGCGTGGTACATGCACTGGAAAGCGCGCTTCACCGAACCCTTCTCGTCGGTGCACAGGCGCGCGCCGCGATGGCGGCACACGTTCAGGAACGCGCGCAAAGCCCCGTCTCGACCGCGCGTGATCAGCACGCTTTCGCGGCCGACCTGCACGGTCTCGAACGAGCCGGGCGACGGCAGGTCGGCGCTGCGCACCGCGCAGAACCACCCCGCTTCGAAGATCCGCTCCTGCTCCCGGGCGAAGATCGCCGGGTCGGTGTAGTGCGGCCCGGGCAGAGTCGGCAGCAGGCTCTGCGGGAGGTCGATGGCGGTCACCGGCAGGGCTCCTCTCGAACACGATCGTAGTTGCGTATTACGCGTCTGGTTGCCCTCTACGGAACAAGATGAGGCCCGGCGGGGGCGCTGTCAAGCACCCTTCCCGGTGCCGCACCCGTTCGCCGGAACCGCCTTCGACCAGGGCTTTCATCCGGAACCATGCTCCGAAAAACTCCACCCCGGAACCTCTTGACGGCACCCCTCCGGCGCGCTCAGACTCTGTTGCGTATCACGTCGAGTGTTCCTCAATACGCAACAATCCCCAGCTTCGGAGGAATCAATGCTGCGCGCGTGCACTGTGGACGAGCTGCCCCCGGGCGAGTCCGTCCGGATCGCGGGGCCGGAGCCCATCGCCGTCTTCAACGCCGACGGCGAGCTGTACGCGATCGGGGACACCTGCACCCACCAGGACGCGTCGCTGGCCGACGGCTGGCTCGAAGGCTGCTTCGTGGAGTGCCCGCTGCACGCGGCGCTCTTCGACCTGCGCACCGGCCTGCCGTCCTGCCTGCCCGCCAAGCATCCGGTGCGCACGTACCAGGTGCAGGTCGACGGGGGCGTGATCTACGTGCTCGCCGACGCCGCCGAGGACGCTGCGTGAAGACGGTCGCGATCGTCGGCGCTTCGCTCGCCGGTGCCCGCGCCGCGCAGGAGCTGCGCGCACAGGGGTTCGACGGTCGCGTGGTGCTCATCGGCGAAGAGCCGCATCTCCCCTACGACCGGCCGCCGCTGTCGAAGGCCTTCCTGGCCGGGGCCGCCTCGCGTGAGTCGCTCGACCTGCTCGACGCGGACGATCTCGCTTCGCTGGACGTCCGGCTCGGCACTCGCGCGGAACGGCTCGACCCCGCCACCGGGCGCCTCGTCCTCTCCGACGGAGAACTCGAAGCGGACGGCGTCATCCTCGCGACCGGTGGCCGGGCCCGCGCCTTGCCTGGGACGGAAGCCGTTGCCGGAGTTCATGTTCTGCGCACCTTGGACGACGCTCTCGCCCTCCGTGAGGAGCTGGTCCCCGGCGCACGAGTGGTGATCGTCGGGGGCGGGTTCATCGGGGCCGAGGTGGCATCGACGTGCAATAGCTTGGGCTTGGAAGTCACCGTTCTGGAGGCATTGCCGACGCCGATGGCGCGCGTGCTGGGGCCGGAACTCGGCTCGATCTGCGCGCGCCTGCACGGGCGGAACGGCGTCACTCTCCGCTGCGGCACCTCGGTGGCCGGGCTTTCCACGCTTTCCGGCCGAGTCACCGGCGTACAGCTGGAGACCGGCGAGAATCTGCCTGCTGACGTGGTCGTCGCCGGAATCGGCATGGTCCCGGCGATCGAATGGCTCGACGGCTCCGGGCTGGCGATCGGCAACGGCGTCCGCACCGACACCGGCCTGGTCACGTCGCTGCCGAACGTGGTCGCCGCGGGCGACGTCGCGGCCTGCGGACCGGCGGGCACCCGGCACGAGCACTGGACGAACGCCACCGAGCAGGCTTCCGTCGCGGTCGCCAACCTGCTGGCCGGGCAGGTGGTCCGGGAATACGAGCCGAGCGGTTACGTCTGGTCCGATCAATACGCGGGGACGCTCCAGCTGGCCGGGCATCCCTCCCCCGGCGACGAGTTGCGCTTCGCCGACGGCGGTCCGGACGACGAGTCGTTCCTCGCCACCTATCACCGCGACGGGCAGACCGTCGCCGTGTTCGGGTTCAACAACCCGAGGGGGTTCGGCCGCCTGCGCCGGCAAGCGCTGCGGCGGCCGATTCCCGTCGGGTGATTACCGCACGACCTGGACCACGTCGCCGGGCTGCAGCGTGGTGAAGAACGCCGCCGCGTCGGCGTGGGACAGGTGGACGCAGCCGTGCGACTGGACCTTCAGGCTGCCCTGGTGAAACGCCACCCCGGTGTTGGTGAAGAAGACCGAGTACGGCATCGGGCCATGGAACTGCTTGCTGTAATGGTGAAGATCCTTGTACTGCACGCGGAACGTGCCCACCGGAGTCGGATACGCGGGCTTGCCGACGGTGACGGGCACGCCGCCGCGGGTGACCTTGCCGTTGTCCATCAGCCAGGCGGTGTTCGCCGACAGCTTCAAGCACGCCTTCGCCTGAGCGCCGCACGGCGGTCCCGCCGCCTCCGCGGTCGCCGTGAATCCGATCGTTGCCGCCATCGCCGCGATACTGGCCAGTACTGCCGTGAGTTTCCGGTTCATCCTGTGCCTCCCCGAGATGGTCGTACTTTGGAGCTTTCCCAGAGAGGACAGTCCTAAACCAAAAGTGCGCCCATATGGGTGGTCTCTAACGAGTCCGCCAGGCCAGCGGCGTCGTCGCCAGCGCGGCCTCGGCGACGCGCCGGGCGGTTCCGGTGAAGAGCCCGGCCTGCGCCGATGCGAGCCATTCGTCCACTGTGGAGACTCCGGTCGCCCGGTATTCGAGGGCCTGGAAAAGCATTTCGAGTTTGTCGGCGTCTTTCGCGCACCGGGCTTCGGGCGACTCGCGCGTTTCGTACTCGTCTACCGCCGTCCGCACGGTTTCCGCCGACGCACGCGGCAAGCCCGCAGTCTGGTCCGCCGTGATCGCCCGGGGCTCCGGCTTCGTCAAGTAGGGCGCGGCAGTGTGCGGCAGGTCGCCGGTGCGGGTCTCCTGCGTGTCGTGCCACAGCGCGAGATACGCCGCGCGCTCGGGAACCGCGCCTTCCTCGGCGGCGAGCAGAGCGGCCAGGTGCGCCGCCCGGAGGCTGTGCTCGGCCACCGACTCCGGGTCCCGGACTCCTGCCTGCCACCAGCCCGCGCGGCGGACCCGCTTGAGCACTCCCAGCTCGAACCCGAACGCGGCCAGGCTCTCGGCGTCCATGTCGCAGTTCCCTTCCCGTGCCGGTCCTCTGCCGACCCCAGTGCCGGAGCCTACGGGCCGTGGCATGCTGCCGGGACAACCGCTTCTTCCGCAGGAGGCCCCGCGTGAGCACTGTGCTGGTCGAGCACGACGGCCCGGTCACCACCATCGGCATCAACCGGCCGGAGCGCCGCAACGCCGTCGACCGCGCCACCGCCGAGGCACTGGCCGACGCCTTCCGGGAATTCGACGCCTCAGCCGCATCCGTCGCGGTGCTGTACGGCGTCGGCGGGACCTTTTGCGCGGGCGCGGACCTCAAGGCGGTGAGCGAAGGCCGCGGGAACCGGACCGAGCCGGACGGCGACGGTCCGATGGGGCCGACGCGCCTGCGGTTGCGGAAGCCGGTGCTCGCGGCGGTGTCCGGACACGCCGTCGCGGGCGGACTGGAGCTGGCGATCTGGGCCGACCTCCGCATCGTGGAGGAAACGGCGGTGTTCGGCGTGTTCTGCCGCCGCTGGGGCGTCCCGCTCATCGACGGCGGCACCGTCCGGCTGCCGCGGCTGATCGGGCGGAGCCACGCGCTCGATCTGGTGCTCACCGGACGTCCGGTCGACGCGGAAGAAGCGCACCGAATGGGATTGGCGAATCGCGTCGTGCCTTCCGGGCAGGCATTGCCCGCCGCTGTCGCATTGGCGCGGGAACTCGCCGCGTTTCCGCAAATCTGCCTGCGGGAAGACCGGGCGGCACTGCTGGAAAACGAGTCCTTGACCGAGGAATCCGCATGGGAAAACGAATTCCGGCACGGGATTCAGTCCCTGCGCTCGGACACCCTTGCGGGAGCCGCCCGATTCGCCGGAGGAGCGGGCAGGCACGGGTCCTTCGAAAACTAGTCCCATTCGATTACCGTTGCACGTCAGGGCATATACCCGAGTCCAGGCAGGCGCGGACCGCATGCGGACAGACCGGATAGCCCGCCCAATTCCGTCTTTTCGGCCCCGCCGGCCAATTCTTTCGGACTAGGCCGTCCGAGTGAAACCGCACGCGAATCCCTTTCGGTTTTTTCCGCACCGGTCACCATTACCTGCGACGACCGTTTATTATCGCGGCCACATTCGGCACTCCGCCGGTCGAGTGAACGAAAAATTCACTAAACGCACGTAGCGCCCAGGCCCGCGGCATCGATACAGATACGAGGCCGGGCGCCGACGCGCGCTCGCACGACCGGTTGGCCGTTCGCACCGCCCGCCTCCACAACACAACCCCGCCCCCCGACCCGTCGCCGGCAGGATCTCCGCCGGCGGACGCCGACCACCCTCCTGCC
>NZ_PQIA01000141.1 GCF_003385235.1 Amycolatopsis circi
CGCCGAGCTGGCGTCGCGGTATGCGGTGGGGGTGCAGAAGGGCGTGGGGGCGTCGATCGACACGCCTAACGCTGGGCTGCGGACTGCTTGTCTGGTGGGGGCTTGGGCGGCGTTCTCGAACAATCCGACGGGCGGGGTGCGGTTGAAGTTGTCGTCCGGGGATCTGGACGAGGCGATCGCGGATCTGCTCCGGCCGGACGGGCTGGTGTCGGCGAACGTGAACGGGGAGCGGCCGGACAGCGGGTTCGATCGCGTTGAGGCGTTGCGGCGGGGGTATTTGGAGGGGTCGTCTTCCTGCTCCAAGCAATACGCCTGAGGTTTGTGCAGGGGCGGCGCGGGTGGGCTGAAAGCCGTGAGGGGAACCCTGAGGGACTCAGAGTCCCTCAGGGTTCCCCTCACGGACGTTCAGCGAGCGGGAAGGCTCAGAAGAGGGCGCTCGCCAGGTCGCGGCGGGCCTTCGCGACGCGCTCGTCCGCGGGGTCGAAGAGTTCGAACAGGGCGACCAGATGTTCGCGGACGCGGTTGCGGTCGTCCCCGGCGGTGCGGCGGACGACGTCGACCAAGCGGCGGAACGCGCCCTCGACGTCCTGTTCCGCGATGTCCAGGTCCGCGGTCGCCAGCTGCGCGTCGAGGTCCTTCGGGTCGGCTTCGGCCTTCTCGCGGGCGCTCGGGTCGGCCGCTTCGGCGCGGGCGGTGAACTTGACCTGCGCGAGGGCGTTCTTCGCCAGCTCGTTCGCTGGTTCGGCGTCCAGGATGCGCTCGTACGCGGCCTGTGCGCCGGCGTAGTCGCCCCGTTCGAAGGCGTCCTCGGCTTCCGTGAACCGCGGGTCTTCCGGCTCCTCGACCGGGCCGCGGGCCTCCTCGGCGGCGCGGATGCCCGGGAGGCGGTCGCGCAGGGCGTCGAGCAGGGAGCCCAGCCACTTGCGGATCTCCGGCTCCGGCAGCGCGCCGGAGAACGCGTCCACGGGCTGGCCGCCGGCGATCGCGACCACGGTCGGGACCGATTGCGCGCCGAAGGCCTGCGCGATGCGCGGGTTCGCCTCGACGTCGACCTTCGCGAGCACCCAGGCGCCGCCGCTCTCGTCGGCCAGCCGCTCCAGCACGGCGGTCAGCTGCTGGCACTGCTCGGAGAAGCCGGCCCACAGGTCGACGACCACAAGCTGGTTGAGCGAGAGTTCGACGACGGACTGGAAGGTCGCCTCGGTGACTTCGAGCACCGCGTCCGACGACGGTGCGGGGGTTCCGTCCGGCTGCCCGGCGCCCGAAGGCGGCTGGTTCCGGCTCGCTTCCGCCCTTGCCTTGAGCGCGGACAGGTCGACCGCGCCGGACAACGCGGCGGACATGGCCGCTGAGTTCGCTGCAGATCCGCGTGGGTGTGTCACGCCCTCCATCCTGGCACGCCTCGCCGACAGAGTTCAGCAGCAGCCCCGAGGTTCGCTTTTGGCATGAGCACGCCGCTGAGGCATGCTCTCCGCGAGGACAACAGGGAGGCCGAGAATGCTCAGCCGGCGCAACGTCACGGTGGCCGCTGCCGTCGTGGTCGCGGTGGCGTGGATCGCCAGCATCACGGTGACCGTCGCGCACCAGGACCCGCCCGGTGCGGCGTCCCCGCCGGAACTGCGGACGGAACTCGCCGCCGCGTTGAGCAGGCGGGACGCGGACGCGCTCGCCGGGCTTTTCGACGTCCCCGGTTCGGGCGGGGACGACCTCGCCAAGGATTACGTCGGCGTCCTCAAGGACGGCAACACGCGCGACATTTCCGTGCAGCTCTCGCCGGACGAGCACTCCCCCACCACGGCCGTCGTGCACGGGAAGACCGGGGCGGGCGAGCAGTTCAGCTACCGGCTCGCGGTAACGAGTGCCAAGGGGCGCTGGACGATCGCGTTCACGCCGCCGATCCCGTAGCTCCGCCAGGAACCGCCGGGCCGAGAACCGCCCGGATTCAGTCCGCCTCTCAGCTGCGGCTCAGTCCTCGCGCAGATGTGCTTCGACCCGCTCGACCTTCGCGGCGAGATGTCCGGAGTAGCCGGGGCGGATGTCGGCCTTCAGCACCAGCCCGACGCGCGCCGAGCCCTCGCCCGCGGCTTCCACCGCCTTCTTCACCACCGCCATGACCTCGTCCCACTCGCCTTCGATCTCGGTGAACATGGAGCTGGTGGAGTTCGGCAGCCCCGATTCGCGCACCACCTTCACCGCGCGCGAGACGGCCTCGCTCACTCCGCCGTCCGGTTCTCCCGCCGAGGGGCTCACGCTGAACGCGACGATCATGTCGACTTCCTTCCCTGTTCTCCCAGGCCGACCCCCACGACCGGGGTACCCGCTGGTAGCTTCGGCTTCCATGAACCGTCCGCTGCCGTTCGATCCGATCGCCCGTGCCGCGCAGCTGTGGGAAGACCGGATCGGCCCGGCCGGAACCATGGCCGCGGTCACCGGTGTGATGCGGGTGCAGCAGATCATCCAGTCGGCGGTCGACGGCGCTCTCAAGCCGCACGGCCTCACCTTCGCCCGCTACGAGGCGCTCGTGCTGCTCACCTTCTCCCGCAACTCGCGGCTGCCGATGCGGGTGATGGGCGAACGGCTGCAGCTGCATCCCACCAGCGTCACCAACATAGTGGACCGGCTGGAGCGCGACGGGCTCGTGAAGCGCGTGCCGCATCCCACCGACCGGCGCACGACGCTCGTCGAGATCACCGACGACGGCCGAGCACTGCGGGAAACCGCCACCGCCGCGGTGACCGGCATCGATTTCGGGCTCACCGGGCTCACCGAGCGGCAGGTGGAGCAGCTGACCGAACTGCTCACCAAGGTCCGCAAGTCCGCGGGCGACTTCACGTAAAAACGCCTCGTGAGTGGCAATGCCGGTTAGAACCGGCATCAGCACTCACGAGGCGCGAGGGGAAAACGGGGGCTCAGACGCTGACCGGCTCCTGCGTGCGCACGAAGAGGCCGACGCCGCCGTGCGTGAGCCGCTGCGGGCCGTCGAGCTTGCCGTTGCGCAGCGCCCACTTCTCGAACAGCCAGGTGAACAGCGGCGGGATGCTCGCGAGCAGCGCCAGCACCAGGGTCTTGCCGCGCCAGCCCAGCGGCTTCGCCACGGACAGGGAGGTGATCAGGTACAGGACGAAGACGACGCCGTGCACCATGCCGAGGACGGGCACGCCGCCCTCGTTAGACGCGTCGACGACGTACTTGAGAAACATCCCGATCAGCAAGCCGAGCCAGGACAGGGCCTCGGCGACTGCGGCCACGCGGAACACGATAGCGGCCTTGCTGGACACGACATCCTCCTGTGCGTCACCTGGTGCGTGCTGACTGCACACACAAAAAACACGTCCGACGCGACTGTCCAAGGCGGACGGAAACCGCCTGGCGTCAACAGCGCTGTCGAACGGGTATGAGACCAGTGTGAGGCGTGACCGGCCTCACCGGAACACCGGGGCCGGTGACTCTGGTCACGAGCGGTCCCGGCAAAGGTCTGCACCAATTCCGGACGGCAGGCGGAAACGGGCGGGAAATGCCCGGTTAACGAGAAAGGCCGCCTCCGGATCCCAGGATCCGGGAGGCGGCCTTCACCGACTGTCTCGCAGCGATCACTAACCGGCACAAGGAGAAGCCGGCGCGGAGGAGCGTGACGTTCCCCACGTGGCCTTGGGCGCGTCGCCGGTCAGCGAGAAGTCCAGAGTGGACCCGCGGCGCAGTTGTTCGAGGCTGACGAACGTTTTGTCCGACGCCGTGCCGTTGACGCGAAGCCCGGAGACGTACTGCAGTTGCGCCCCGTTCGCGCCGCGCGCGTTGATGGTGAAGTCGCGGCCGTTCGGCAGGTGCAGCACGGACTTGGCGAACCGCGGCGCGTTGAGCACGAAGTTGCCGGTGCCCGGGACGGCCGGGTAGAGGCCGAGCGCGCTGAAGACGTACCAGGCGGACATGGTGCCGAGGTCGTCGTTGCCGGTGACGCCGTTGGGGGCGTTCGTGAACAACGTGTGCGCGGCCTGCACCACCGCGGAGGTCTTCCACGGCTGCCCGGTGAGCGTGTACATCCACGGCGAGTGCAGATCGGGCTCGTTGTTGGGGTTGTAGCGGAACTGCTTGTAGTAGTCGTACGGGCCGACGACCCACTGCTCGTGCGCGGTCTTCGCCGGGTCCTTCACCAGGTCGTCGTAGGCGAAGAAGTCGTCAAGCCGCTTGCCCGCGTTGGCCGCGCCGCCCATCTTCGCGACCAGGCCGGGCACGTCCTGCTGCACCAGCCATTGGTACTGCCAGGCCGTGCCCTCGTGGAAGCCGTCCTGGCCTTGCGGGCTGTACGGGCCGTCGGCCGGGGTGTACCAGCTGCCGCCGGTGACCTTCGGGCGGAAGTAGCCGGTGAAGCCGCGGTCGGTCACGGACGGGTCCCACAGCGTCGCGTACGTCCGGCCTTTGGCCGCCAACTGCTTCGCGTCCTGCTTGTGGCCCAGCGCCGACGCCATCACCGAAAGGGAGCAGTCGCCGAGGGCGTATTCGAGGGTCGCGGACGCGCCGTGTGCCGGGTCGGTGTCCTGGCCCTTCTTCGGGAAGTTCGGGTCGTACTGGACGAATCCGTCGGCCTGGTAGCTCGCGTTGCCGGAGCGGCCTTGGAACGGTGACGACGCGGGCGGGATTTCACGGGAGTTCTGCAGCAGCGCTTGGTAGGCGTGCATTTCGTCGCCGCTGAGCGCGCCGAAGCGCCACAGGTCGACCAGGAATGGCGTTACCGGGTCGCCGGTCATGGTGTTTGTCTCTTGGCTCGCGTACGCCCAGCGCGGGAGCCAGCCGCCTTGGTCGTGGATGGCGAGGATGCTTTTCGCGACGTCCCTGGCCCGGTCCGGTTTCAGCAGGGCCAGCAATTGATTTTGCGAGCGGTAGGTGTCCCAGAGGGAGAAGAAGTCGTAGTACGTCCAGCCGATCGCGCGATGGATCTTCTTGTCGAAGCCGTAGTACCGGCCGTCGGCGTCGTTCGCGGTCAGCGGTTGCAGGAAGGCGTGGTAGAGCGAGGTGTAGAAGACTGTGCGGTCGTCCGGGGTGCCGCCGGTGATGTCCACACTGGACAGTTCACGGCGCCAGGCGCGCTGGACGTCGTTCTTCACCGCGTCGAACGGACGGACGCGCGAGTCGGCGAGGTTCGTGTCCGCACCGCGAGCGTCCACTTGGGAAACCGATGTGGTGGCAGTGACTTGGCCGCCCTTCGGGAAAGTCAGCCACGCGCCGCGCAGGCCCGCACCGCCTTGTGCCGAGCGGCTGCCGGGCGTGCCACCGTCCGGTGACCAGGTTCCGTAGGAAGAGAACGGCTGGTCGAATTTCGTGGTGAAGTAAGTCGTGTAGGGCTTGCCGCCGCAGAAGGCCTGCGATTCGACGGTGCCCGCGATGGTGTGGTCGTCGACGATCCGGACGCTGCTGCCGCTGACCGGTTCCTTCGCGTTGGCCTGTCCGACGTTCACGAAAACGTTGGCGGGCCCGGATTTATCGAACGAGTACCGTTCGACGCCGCTGCGGGTGCTCGCGGTGGTTTCGACGTCGATGCCGCCGTAGCCGGTGAGATGCACCTTGTAGTAGCCGGGTTTGCCGACTTCGCCTTCGTGCGTGTACGGCGCGGCGTACTTGGCTTGGTCGAACGTCGCGGGCTTGCTGGTGTCGAACGCCGCGCCTGGGCCGATTTCGCCGGTGGTGGGCAGCATCGACACGAGGCCGCCCTGTTCCCAGCATCCCGCGCCGGACAGGAAGAAATGGCCGAAGCCGCGGATCGCGGTGTCGGTGTAGAGATATCCGGCGTAGTGCGTCGTGATGGGGCTGGATTGCACCATGCCAAAAGGCGCGGACGCACCGGGGAAGGTGTTGCCCTCGTCCTGTGTGCCGATGAACGTGTTCACCGCGTCCAGCGGATCTGCCGGACGCGCTTGCGCCGCGACCGGCGTGAGCGCGGCCGCGGTGACAGCGAGCGCCACCGCACTCGCCAAAACCCTGCTCCTCATGAGACTCCTCTGGGAAAAGTCCGTGAAGGGCTCCTTGAGGGAATTAGATTCCTTCAAGGAGCCCTTCACGGAACGGTGGATCAGCCCGCGGCGATGGCGAAGACGTGCAGCGAGCCGCCGCTGACGCCGCTCGGCAGCGTCACGCTCGCGACGGTTTTGCCCGCGTCCAGCGTGATCGGCGCGGTGGCGAACACCATCGTGCGGATCTGCTGCGGGTCGCCGCCCGCGGAGTTGCGGTACGGGGTGGACAGGACGATCCGGTTCCCGAACGCCGGCTGCGCTCCGCCGCCGCCGAGGGTCCAGTCGGAGAATCCGATGGCGGCGGTGGATTTGCTGCCGTCGGTGTAGGTGACGGTGAGCGTGCCCTGCGCGTTGCCGTTGCTGGCGGAGCCGAGCAGCGCGAGCCGTCCCGAACCGGACAGGTTGATCGTCTGACCCGCGGCCACGACGTTGTCCGGGTCGCCGACCGGGTACGACGGCCAGGTGAAGTTCAGCCCGTCGCTCGACACTGTGCTGCCCGGCTTGGCACCGGCCTTGGCCAGTGCGTCCGCGGAGTAGCTCCAGCCACCGCCGTCGAAGTTCCCGGCTGCCGAGTTCGCGTCCGGCGAGAGACCGGTGTTGTCCACTGTGGCCAGCCAGCTGTTCGGCTTCGCCACCAGGACGGTCAGCACCGCCTGCACGTCCGCGAGACCCGGTGAGGAGAAGGTGACCGGGATCCGCCGCGGCCCGTCGGAGGTGCCCGCCGGAACGCTCACCGTCACCTGAGCGTGGCCCTTTCCGGCCGCCGGGACCTGAACGGAACCGGTCGCGGGCGACAGCGTGATGCCGTCGGCGCTACCTGCGGAATAGGTCCAAGTCCGCGCGCTGCCAGAGAGATCCTGCACGCCCACCGAAGCGGTCGAGGTCGTGCCAGCGGGCACCACCGCACGTGCCGGATCCACAAAGGACAGACTCGGCTTCTCCTGCTCGCGGAACGACGGCGGCGCGTCAGCCGGCGCGGAACCCCACGCGGTAGCGGTCGCCGACCGGGTGAAGTCCAGCTTGCCGCCCTGCGAGATCAGCCCCTCCGACAGCCACGCCTTGCTGGCCGCGGTGCCGTTCACCTTGAGGTTGCTGGTGTATTCGCCGGCGCCGGGAGCGTTGACGGTGATCTTCTTGCCCGAGCCGGTGGTCACCTCGGCGTGCGCGAAGCGCGGCGTGGTCAGCACGGTTTCGGCGCGGCCCGGGATCTCCGGGTAGACGCCGAGCGCGGACCAGACGTACCAGGACGACATCTGCCCGAGGTCGTCGTTGCCGATCAAGCCTTCGGGACGCGGGTTGTACAGCTCGTCCATCGCCCGGCGCACGATGTTCTGCGTCTTCGCCGGAGCACCCGCGAACGAGTACACGTAGGGCGCGTTCGAGTTCGGCTCGTTGCCCAGGAACGCATACGGCTCATGGGTTCCGGCGTTCAGCTTCGTGAAGAAAGTGTCCAAACGCGACTGCGTGGCGGTGGTGCCGCCGAACGCGGTCACGAGGCCGCCGAGGTCGTACGGGACCATCCAGTCGTACTGCGCGCCGTTGCCCTCGACCCAACCCTGCGAGCTGGCCGGGTCGTAGTTCGCGGAGAACGAGCCGTCCGAGTTGCGCGGCTGCAGGTGTCCGCTGCCCGGGTTGTAGAGGTTCTGCCAGTTCTGCGCGCGCTTCATGAACGTGGTGTACGTGGCGCTGTCGCCGAGCCGCTTCGCGAACTGGGCGATGGCGAAGTCCGCGCTCGTGTACTCCAGGGTGTCCGCCGCCGCGCCGGGCACGTAGCCGAGCCGTTGGTAGTCCTGCAGACCCGGCCGTTCGGTGTAGCCCTGCGTCGGCTGCGTCGCGCCCTTGATCATGAGCAGCAACGCTTTCTGCGCGTCGAAGTCACGCGCGCCGAACGCGTAGGCGCTGGAAACGATGATGTGGTACGGATCCCCGTTCATCACGCCGGTGTAGTCGTTCGCTACCGTCCACCGGTCCCACGAACCGCCTTGTTCGGCAAACGCCATCATCGAGCGCACGAGGTCCGAGGTCTGCTTCGGTGCGATGGTGGCCAGCAGCGGGACCTCGGAGCGGTAGATGTCCCAGCCGGAGATGTTGGTGTACGTCGCGTGCCCGCGTTCGGCCTGGTGGATCCGGCCGTCGAAGCCCGGATAGCGACCGTCCACATCGGAGAAGACGTTCGGCTGGATCAGCGAGTGGTACAGCGAGGTGTAGAACGTCGTGGTGTCGGCGTCGCTGCCGCCGCTGACCTGGATCTTGCCGAGCTGGTCGTTCCACGCCTTCCGCGCGGACGCGGCCACCGCGTCGAACGACTTCTTGCCGTTGTTCTCCGCCTTCAGGTTCGCCTTCGCCCCGTCGACGGACACAAAGGACAGTCCGACCTGGACGTTGACCTGCGCGCCGTTGAGGTTCGGGAACGTCACGTAACCGCCGCTGCCCGGCCCGCTCACCGTGGTGTCCTGCGGTTTCGCCGCCGCCGGACGCGCCATCGAGGAGCCGATGCCGTTGGGCTGCGCGACCTTCGCCTTGGCACCGCCGGTTTCCGCGGTCTTGCCCGGCGTCACCGCGCCGTTCTTCCACGTCCCGACGGATTCGAACGGCGTGTCGAACTTCGCCGAGAAGTAGACCCGGTACGAGTCCTTCGCGCCGCAGAACCGGCCGCTGGTCGCCCAGCCGCTGATGGTGTCCTTGCCGATGCTGATCGACGCGTCGTCGGTGCCGTTGACCGAGCCGGAAGTGTTGACCATCAGCGTGGAGGCCGCGCCAGCCGGGTAGGTGAACCGCCCGGAACCGGTGCGCTGCGTCGCGCTCAGTTCGACCTTCGCGCCGTTGTCGAGGGCGACGTCGTAAGCGCCGGCGGTCGCGTGCTCGTTCTGATGCGAGAACGTCGAGGTGTAATGGCCCGGATCGGTCGCGGGCGACGTGCTGATCTCGCCGACGTACGGCATGAACGGCAGGTCCTGATACGTGGTGCAGCCCGCGCCGGAAAGGTGCGTGAGGCTGAACCCGGTGATCGTGTTGTCGTCGTAGAAATAGCCGCCCGGCTGGGATTTCTTCGTGTCCGGGCTCCACTGCACCATCCCGAACGGCGCCACCGCGCCGGGGAAGGTGTTGCCCGCGCCGCCGCCGGTTCCGTGGTCCGCGCCGCCGGGCCGGGTGCCGACGAACGGGTTCACCCACTTCGCCAGGTCAGCGGTCTTCGCGGCGCTCGCCGCGGGATCGGCCAGTGCGGATGCGGCGGGGACCAAGGAGGCCCCTGTCGCCACGGCCGCGGATGTCAGGAAGATCAGTCCGGCTCTCCAGCGCGCTCGCGCCATCGCCATCGCCTCTCCAGTTGTCCGGCGCGAACCCGCCCTCACCGGCCTTCGAGGCATCGATGACAACCTTGTCGCGCACCGTCGATGCGGGCTACCTTCGGCAATGGCTCACCGGATCGTCAAGACCGCGGTGAGAGCCTGTCCGATTCAAGACAACGATGTCCACCATCCGCACCAGCGGATTCGTCGAAGCGGGCAGCGCGAACCCCGAAGCATTGACACCGAGCGGCCGGATGGTGTCCAATCCCCCGCATTATGACAACGTTGTCTCACTCGGGCCGGGACGCGGACGGACTTCCCCGCCCCGCCAGCAGGCGGGCCACGATGAGCGATGTGGCCCGGCTGGCCGGCGTCAGCATCAAAACGGTGTCGCGGGTCGTCAACGACGAGCCCGCGGTGCATCCGGACACCGCCGAGCGCGTGGTGGCCGCGATCGAACAGCTGGGGTTCCGCCGGAACCTCGGCGCCCGCAACCTGCGCCGCGGCTCGACCACCGGCACCATCGGCCTGGTCGTCGAGGACGTCGGCAACCCCTTCTACTCCGAGCTGAACCGCGCGGTGGAACGGATCGCGACGTCGTTCGGCAGACACGTGCTGACCGGGTCGTCCGGCGAGAACTCCGACCGCGAACGCGAGCTGTCGCTGGAGTTCTGCGCGCGGCGCGTGGACGGGCTGCTGATCGTTCCCGCCGGGCTGCAGCACGGGTATCTCGTGCCGGAAATGCGCGCGGGCACGCCGGTGGTGTTCCTCGACCGCCCGGCAGGCGACATCGTGGCCGACACCGTGCTCGTCGACAACCTCGGCGGCACCATCGAGGCGGTCGGCCACCTCGTGCGGCACGGCCACCGCCGGATCGCGTTCCTCGGCGACAGCCCGGACATCTTCACCGCCGCCGAGCGGCTCCGCGGATTCCGCGAAGGCTGTGTGCGCAACGGGATCTCCTACGACGAGAGCCTCGTGGCGATGCAGACGCCGACGCCGGAAACGGTCGGCCAAGCCGTGCGCAAGCTGATCGGCGGGCCGAATCCGGCCACCGCCGTGATCGCGGGCAACAACCGGGTCGCGGTGCACCTGCTGCGCGCGCTCGCGCACTCCGAGCACCGGCCCGCGCTGGTGAGCTTCGACGATTTCGAGCTGGCGGATCTGCTCGACCCGCCGGTCACCGTGATCGCCCACGACGTCAGCGCCCTCGGGCACGCAGCGGCCGAGCTGCTGTTCGCCCGCATCCAGGGCGATCAGTCCGCCCCGAGAAAGGTAGTTCTGCCCGTGCACCTAGTCGCCCGCGGTTCCGGTGAGGCCGCCCTGTGACCAAGCACCTCGAGCCGGTCGCGCTCCCGGCCAACCAGCCGCCGCAGTTCTACCGGGGCGGCGACGCCATCGCCGCCCTGCGCGGCGCGACCGGCACCGACTCGAAATTCGGGCCGGAGGACTGGGTCGGTTCCGTCACGACCATGTTCGGCCAGGAGACCCACGGTCTCACCAAGCTGCCCAGCGGGATCTGGCTGCGCGACGCGGTCGGCGGCGACCCGGACGCGTGGCTGGGCGCGGCGCACGTCGCCAAACTCGGCGACTCGACCGGCCTGCTGGTCAAGCTGCTCGACGCCGGACAGCGGCTTCCGGTGCACTTCCACCCGTCGGATTCCTTCGCCCGCAAGCACTTCGACTCGCATTTCGGCAAGACCGAGGCGTGGATCGTGGTCGGCACCTACGGCGACGACCCGCGCGTGTACCCGGGTTTCCGGGAGACGCTGAGCAAGGAAACCGTCGCCGAGTGGACCCGCGAGCAGGACGCGCCGAGCATGCTGGGCGCGCTCAACAGCATCCCGGTACAGGCGGGCGACACGGTCTACATCCCGGCCGGGCTGCCGCACGCGATCGGCGAGGGCGTGTTCGTGGTCGAACTGCAGCAGCCGACGGACTTCTCGCTGACCCTCGAATGGCGTGATTTCCTTGCCTCGCCGGAAAAGGGCCACCTCGGGATCGGCTTCGACACCGCGATCGAAACGCTCGACACCTCCGGCTGGGACGACGACCGGCTCAAGACGATCGTGAAGCACACTTCCGGCGACGAAGCGACCACAGTGGACTTGCTCGCGCCGGACTCGGCGGAATTCTTCCGCGCCGACCGGATTCAGTTGTCCGGCAACGCGTTCTCCCTCGACCCGTCGTTCAGCGTGCTCGTCGCGCTCGACGGCGAGGGCACGCTGCGCACCGAGCACGGCGGGGAGTTCCCGGTGACCAAGGGCGACACCTACGCGGTGCCGTTCTCCGCGGGCCAGACCGAGCTGTCCGGTTCGCTCACTGTCATCCGCTGCCGCCCGCCCGCCCCCGAAGGGAGTTAGCGCCGATGAGCGAGATCCTGCTCGACGCGGTGGACCTGACCAAGCACTACGGATCGGTGGAAGCCTTGCGCGGCGCGTCTTTCCAGGCGCGCGCGGGCGAGGTGACCGCCTTGATCGGCGACAACGGCGCGGGCAAGTCCACGCTCGTGAAGTGCCTGTCCGGGGCCGAACAGCCGACGTCGGGCCGGATCTTGCTCGACGGCGCGGAAGTCCGCCTGGACTCGCCGGTGGCCGCGCGCCGGGCCGGCATCGAGACCGTGTACCAGGATCTCGCCGTCGCGCCGGACCTCGACCCGGCGGCGAATCTGTTCCTCGGCCGGGAAATCCCGCGCAAGGGCTTCCTCGGCAAGCTCGGCATGCTCGACAAGGCGGAGATGCGCCGCCAGGCGGTGGCCGAGTTCGAGCGGCTCGGCGTCACGCTGCAAAGCACCGAAGTGTCGATCGGCTCGTTGTCCGGCGGGCAGCGGCAAAGCGTCGCGGTGGCGCGGTCGGTCGCGTGGGCGTCGAAGGTCGTGTTCATGGACGAACCGACCGCGGCGCTGGGCGTCCGGCAGCGTGGGCGCGTGCTGGACGTGATCAAGAAGGTCCGGGACAAAGGCATCGCGGTGGTGCTGATCAGCCACAACATGCCCGAGGTGCTTTCGGTGTCGGACCGGGTCGAGGTGCTGCTGCAGGGCAGGCGCGTCGCCCGGTTCGCCGGTGCGGACACGAAACTCGAGGATCTGGTCGCGGCGATGACCGGCGCGCTGGTCCAGGAGGGGGCGGCCTGATGAGCGCACCGGTCAAGGACATTCAGACCACTGTGGACGGCGAGTTCGTCAAGCCTCCGCTGGGAAAACGGCTCATCGGGGCCAACACGTTCTGGATCGCGCTGGTGCTGATCGCGCTGATCGCGGTCTTCACCGCCATCGCGCCCGCCGAGTTCGCGACGGTGTTCACCTTTCAGACGCTGCTGATCGAAACGTCCGTGCTGCTGGTGCTTTCGGTCGGCATGACGTTCGTGATCATCACCTCCGGCATCGACCTGTCCGTCGGGTCGGTGCTGATCTTCGCCGGCATGGTCGCGGGCAAGACCATGGAAGCGCTCAGCGGCGGCGACGCCTCGCACGCCGGCTGGGGCGTCATCACCGTCGGGCTCGTCACGGCGGTGCTCGCGGGCACTCTCTGGGGCCTGATCAACGGGTTCCTCATCGCGGTGGCGGGCATCCCGCCGCTGATCGTCACGCTCGGCACCATGGGAGCCGCGCTCGGCGTGTCTTACCTGCTCAACGGCGGGTCGGACGTGCGCAGCGTGCCCGCTGAATTGAACAAGACCCTCGGTTACGGCACGTCGTTCGGCGGGATCCCGAACCTAGTGCTGGTGGCCGTGGTGATCACGTTGATCGGCGCGTGGCTGCTGCACACCACGCGGTTCGGCCGGTACACGTTCGCCGTCGGCTCGAACGCCGAGGCGGCGCGGCGGTCGGGCATCGGCGTGACCGCGCACCTGCTGAAGGTGTACCTGCTCACCGGTTTCCTGGCCGGGATCGCCGGTTTCATGTCGCTGGCGTACCAGGCCTCGACCACGATCTCGGCGCACACCAACGACAATCTGAACGCCATCTCCGCAACGGTGATGGGCGGCACCAGCCTCTTCGGCGGCGTCGGTTCGATGCTGGGCACGGTGATCGGGGTGTTCATCCCGGCGGTGCTGAACAAGGGCTTGAACATCACACACGTGCAGGACTACTGGCAATACATCGCGATCGGCGCGGTCCTGATCGCGGCGGTGTGGTTCGACCAGCGCCGCCGCCGCAAGCGCAACTCCCGCTGAATCGGTCCCCGAGTACAAAGAGGTGCTTACGATGAAGTTCAGCAAAACCGTCCTCGCCGCGGGGACTCTCGCGTCCGCGGCGATGCTGGTGACCGCGTGCGGCGCCGGGCAGATCGGGCAGAGCGGGTCCGGGGACAAACCCGGCGGCAACTCGGCGAACAGCAAGAAGCTGGCGCTGGTGCCGGGCGTGCAGGCGGAGCCGTTCTACATCTCGATGCAGTGCGGCGCCGAGGCCGAAGCGAAGAAGCTCGGCTATGAACTGACCACCCAGGCGCCGCAGAAGTTCGACGCGGCCATGCAGACTCCGATCGTCAACGCGATGGGCTCCAACCCGCCCGCCGCGCTGCTCGTCGCGCCGACTGACGACCAGGCGATGCTCGCACCGATCCAGCTGGTGAAGAACCGCGGCACGAAGATCGTCGAGGTCGACACTTCGCTCAAGGACAAGAGCGTCGCGGTGTCGTCGGTCTCCTCGGACAACGCCGAGGGCGGCAAGCTCGCCGCGCAGACCATGGCGAAGCTCGTCGGCGACAAGCCGGGTTCAGTGCTGATCCTCGACACCATCGCGGGCACGTCCACCACTGCCGCCCGTGCGAAGGGCTTCGAGGACGAGCTGAAAAACCACCCGAACCTCAAGTCGGCGGGCATCCAGTTCACCAAGAACGAACCGGACCAGGCCGCGTCGAAGGTGACCGCGGCGCTGGTCTCCACGCCGGATCTCGTCGGCATCTTCGCCACCAACCTCAACACCGGCGAGGGCGCGGCGACCGGCCTGCGCAACGCGGGCAAGATCGGCAAGGTCAACCTGGTCGGCTTCGACGCCAGCCCGTCCGAAGTGGACGGTCTGAAGAAGGGCGAGTACCAGGCGCTCATCGCGCAAGACCCGGCGCAGATCGGCACGAAGGGCGTCGACCAGGCGGTGGCCGCGCTCGAGGGCAAGCCGACCGAGCGGGATCTGACCGCGCAGCTGCACTCGATCACCAAGGACGACCTGGACGCGAATTCGAAGTACTTCTACAAGCAGAAGTGCTAGCCTCAGGCTCTGCCGAAGGGGACTTTCCGCACGGAAAGTCCCCTTCGCCGTGTTCCGGGCTAGTATCTTCTCCCCCAGGTACCCGAGGGGAGGCCGTCGATGACCGAGAGTGCCCGGCTGCCGTGGCGCTCCCGTCCGGACGCCGTCGGCGTGCTCGGCGCGGCGCGGAAAGTCGCCGACGACCTGAAGGACGGCCTTTCCGGAGTCCGCGCCCGACGCGCCGCACACGGTCTGCGACGGCTTTTCGACGTGGCCGGGCTGGGGCTGGCCGATCTGTCCGGTGCCTTGATGTGGTCCGGCCGACCCGGCGCCGACGACGCCGTGTCCCAGGTTCTGGACGACGTGCTGCACCAAGAAGAGTCGATTACCACGGGCGGCGTAACGGCAATTCCGTTGCACGTTCACGACGAACTGGCGGGTGCGTTGCTGCTGGTCGGCGAGGTGCCCAGCGCGGTGCTGCGGCAGGCTTCCGACCTCGTCGTACAGGCTTTGGAACGGGGTCGGCTCGAGGCTTCGGCGGATCAGGCCGCGCAGGCTGAACTCCGGGCCCTGCGGGCGGAGATGTCGCCGCATTTCGTCTACAACGCGCTCACCGTGATCGCCTCGTTCGTCCGGTCGGAACCGGACCGCGCCCGTGACTTGATGCTCGATTTCGCCGACTACACCCGCTACAGCCTGTCGCGGCACGGCGAGTACACCGTCGTCGCGGAGGAGTTCCGCGCGGTGGAAACGTATCTCGCGTTGCAGCGGGCGGTGCTGGGCGAAAGACTGAAGGTTCAGGTGCGCGTCGCGCCGGAAGTGCTTGCGGTGGCGGTGCCGTACCTGGTACTCGAACCCCTCGTGGAAAACGCGATCCGGCACGGCATCGAGCCGCGGTCGGGCACCGGGCTCGTCCAGGTGCACGGACAGGCGGAAGGGAACGACTGCGTGATCAGCGTCGAGGACGACGGGGTCGGCATGGAGCCCGAACGCGCCGCCGCCATCCTCGCGGGCAGCGGCGACGGCACCGGGCTCGGAATGGCCAATGTGGACAGACGATTGCGCACGGTCTACGGGGCCTGGTACGGGCTGACGGTCGAAACGGCGGTCGGCGAAGGCACCCGGGTCGTGCTGCGAGTGCCGCGGTTCCAGCCGGGGGTGCTGCCGTGAGCGGGCTGCGGGTGCTGGCGGTCGACGATCTCGCGCCGGCGTTGGACGAATTGTGCCGGATGCTGCGCGAGGCACCTGAAGTCGGCGAGGTCGTCGGCGCGAGCGATGCGTTGAAGGCACTGAAACTGTTGCAGGCAGACCATTTCGACGCGGTCTTCCTTGACATTTCCATGCCGGGCTTGGATGGGCTGGAACTCGCGACGCTGCTGGCGAAACTGTCCGAACCGCCGGTGATCGTGTTCGTCACCGCGCACGACGGACACGCGGTTGCCGCGTACGGCATTGGTGCGGTGGATTATCTGCTCAAGCCAGTGCGGACGGAACGGCTTGCCGCCGCGCTGGCGAAGGTGACCCGCCTGGTGCCGAGCGGCCGTCGGAAGTCCTCGCCCGACGCGATGGCCGCGCTGCCAGTCGATTCCGGTGGCCGCACTCGGTACGTCCGCCGCGACGATGTGCTGTTCGCCGAAGCCAACGGCGATTACGTCCGGCTGCACACGCGCGGCGGCGTGCATCCGGTGCGGATGCCGATCTCGCGGCTCGAAGAATATTGGGAAGGCACTGGATTTACTCGCGTGCACCGCGGATTCCTGCTCGCGGTGAGCGCGGTGCTGGAATTGCGGAGCGACACGACGGGCGGGTTGCTGGCGCATACCGAGGCTGGCGATGTGCCGGTCAGCCGACGGCACGCGCGGGATCTTCGGGACCGGCTGCTAGAGGCGGCGCAGCGCGGGCAGCTTGGGAGCGCCCGGTGAGGAGGGTGGTTGGGGAGCGCCCGTGTCTCACCAGGCCCCTCCTTGCAGCTCGTGCGCGGCAATCCCGGTTAGAACCGGCACCAGCACTCACGACACCCGAGCTGCAGCCACCAGCCGACCTCACCCTTGCGGCTCGTGAGTGGCAATCCCGGTTAGAACCGGGATTGCCACTCACGAGGGGTGCCCGGTGAGCCGCACCAAACGCGTCGCCGTCACCAGCCCGCAGACGAGACTCGCCCGGTCGCGGCGGCTCGAACGCGGCCGCTGGCGGATGCCCCGCCTGCGCGCACCGGAGGCGGAACGCGCGGCCGTGCTGTACCGGATCCAACGCCGTCGCGGAATCCCCGCGCTGGTGGCGATGTTCGTGCTGGTGCTGGGTTTGCCGGTGTTGTTCTCTCTCGCGCCGTCGCTCGACAGCGTGCGGTTGTGGGGAATTCCGCTGTCCTGGCTGCTGATCGCGGTCCTGCCGTACCCGGTGCTGGCCGGGCTCTCGTGGTGGCAGCTGCGCCGCGCGGAGAAGATCGAGGACGAGCGGTGAGCCGAACGCCCGCGGCGCCCCAATGCCACATCGGGCCGGGCCAGGCAGGCGTGGGCGGATAGATGGACATCGCGCTCGCGGTAGCTCCGGTCGTCCTCGTCACGCTGCTCATCGGCGTGCGCGGGGTCGCCGCCATGCGTACGACGTCCGACTTCCTGGTGGCATCACGGCGAATCTCGCCCTTCGTCAACTCCGCCGCGGTCTCCGGCGAATACCTCTCCGCGGCGTCGTTCCTCGGCGTGGCCGGGCTGATGGTGAAGGACGGCGTCGGCGCGCTCTGGTACCCCGTCGGCTTCACCGCGGGGTACGTCGCGATGCTGGTGCTCGTCGCCGCGCCCATGCGGAGGTCCGGCGCACTCACAGTCCCCGACTTCGCCGAAGCCCGCCTCGCCTCCCCCGCGTTACGCCGCCTCGCCGCGGTGGTCGTGCTGGTGATCGGGACCATCTATGTAGTCCCCCAATTCCGTACCGCCGGATTGGTGCTCACCGCAGTCGGCGGGACTCCGTACTGGGTCGGCGTGGTCATCGCGGGCACCGCAGTCAGCGTCACGCTCGCCCTCGGCGGAATGCGCGCCGCGACGTACGTCCAGGCGTTCCAGTTCTTCCTGAAACTCGTGCTGTTCCTCGTCCCCGCGCTATGGCTGGTGCTCCACGTCGGCACCGAAACCCGTGACGCGAGCCTCACGCCGGTGGAGTTCACCCGCTTCTCGCACGCCACCCCGGTGCAGTTCGACCACGACGTCACCCTCACCTTCCGCGAACCCACCGCGATCGAGGTCCGCGGCACCGTCCCGGCGGGGCAACTGGTGGTGCACAAGGGAGAACAACTCACCTTCGCCGCCGGTGCGCAGGTTCCCGGCGTCAGCGGAGAGGTCGCTCTCGGCGGGCCGGACTGGCAGCGTCCGCTGCTGGAGATCGACAAGGGCTACCCGCTGCTCGGCACGTGGGCGGTCCTCATCGCGACCGTCCTCGGCACGATGGGTCTCCCGCACGTCCTGATGCGCTTCCACACCAGCCCGGACGGCCGCGCCGCGCGCCGCACCGCCGCGATCACCGTGGCGCTGCTCGGAGTCTTCTACCTCTTCCCCGGCATCTACGGCGTGCTCGGCCGGGTGCTCGTGCCGCAGCTGTATCTGTCCGGCAACACCGACACCGTGGTCGTCGCGCTGCCCTCGCAAGTCGATCACAGCTGGGCCGGGCAGTTGTTCACCGCACTCTTGACCGCGGGCGCGTTCGCGGCGGTTCTGGCGACGTC
The DNA here is from genome assembly GCF_003385235.1 of Amycolatopsis circi. GTDB lineage: Bacteria > Actinomycetota > Actinomycetes > Mycobacteriales > Pseudonocardiaceae > Amycolatopsis > Amycolatopsis circi. Next base: position 18,196 of record NZ_PQIA01000141.1, read on the forward strand.
GCTGGGATTGCTGCTGGTGATGTCCGGTGCACTCGCCTACGACCTGATGCCCGGTGGCCTGCGGCGGCTGCGGGTGACGGTCGTGTTCGCCGCGATCGCGATGGTGCTGCTCGCGCTGCCGTCCGCGCGGCTCGACGCCGGAGTGCTGGTGACGTGGGGGTTCACCGTCGCCGCGTCGACGTTCTGCCCACTGCTGGTGCTCGGCATCTGGTGGCAGCGGCTGACTGCGGCCGGTGCGATCGCTGGCGTATTGACCGGGCTGGCTGCCTCATCCGGGTCAATCCTGTTTGCGCTGGCCGGACCCGCGATGCATGGTTGGGTGGCGATCTTGGTCTCGCAACCGGCACCCTGGTCGGTACCGCTCGCGTTCGGCGTAATGCTCGCGGTATCGCTGCGCGGGCGCCCGCCGTCCTGGGCCGGGGCCGCGATGCTGCGGCTGCACCTCGACGAACGCCCTTCGTCCACGCCCGGTGACCGTTCGTCAACCGTTCGTCGTGCGGCAAAGCGTTTGAGCGGCTGACGGTTCCCTCGCCCGGGCGTCCTCCCTACTGTGTCGCGCACCACATCCGCAGCGTCGCACAAGGGAGATCCCATGAGCGCAGGCGACCCGTCCGGCGCGCCGCCGGACCCGACCTGGGAACAGGTGCACGACAGCGCCGAGTTCCGCGAACTCCGCGGCAGGCTCCGCCGGTTCGTGTTCCCGATGGCCGGACTGTTCCTCGCCTGGTACCTGCTCTACGTCCTGCTCGCCGACTACGCGCACGGCTTCATGAGCACGAAGATCGCCGGCAACTTCACCGTCGGCCTCCTCTTCGGGCTGCTGCAGTTCGTGTCCACGTTCCTCATTACGTGGCTGTACGTGCGTTACGCCAACAAGAACCTCGACCCGCTCGCCGAGCGGATCAAGGACGACATCGAGAATCCGGCGAAGGAGGAGGCGTGAAGACTCTCGCGGCGAGCGTCGAGGGCAGCAATCCGACGCTCAACATCACGATCTTCGCGCTGTTCGTGGTCATCACCCTGGTGATCGTGTTCCGCGCGAGCCGCAACACGAAGACCGCGTCCGACTACTACGCGGCCGGCCGCGCGTTCACCGGCCCGCAGAACGGCATCGCGATCTCCGGCGACTACCTGTCGGCGGCGTCGTTCCTCGGCATCGCCGGCGCCATCGCGGTGTACGGCTACGACGGATTCCTGTACTCGATCGGCTTCCTGGTGGCGTGGCTGGTCGCGCTGCTGCTGGTGGCGGAACTGCTGCGCAACACCGGCAAATTCACCATGGGCGACGTGCTGGCGTTCCGGATGAAGCAGCGTCCGGTGCGCGCGGCGGCGGCGATTTCGACGCTCGTGGTGTCGTTCTTCTACCTGCTGGCGCAGATGGCGGGCGCGGGTGGACTGGTCGCGCTGCTGCTGGGCATCGAGGGCAAGGCCGCGCAGTCGCTGGTCATCGCGGTGGTCGGCGTGATCATGATCGCCTACGTCCTCATCGGCGGCATGAAGGGCACCACCTGGGTCCAGATCATCAAGGCGGCGCTGCTGATCGTCGGCGCGCTGGCGATGACGCTGTGGGTGCTCGGCAAGTACGGCTTCAACTTCTCGTCGCTGCTTCAGGGCGCGGTCGACAAGGCGGGCCACGCCGGCGAAGCGCTGCTCGGGCCGGGCAAGCAGTACGGCAAGGACGGCACGACGAAGCTGGACTTCTTCTCCCTCGGCATCGCGCTGGTACTCGGCACCGCGGGCCTGCCGCACGTGCTGATGCGCTTCTACACCGTACCGACCGCACGCGAGGCGCGTCGTTCGGTGGTGTGGGCGATCGTGCTGATCGGCGTGTTCTACCTGTTCACCCTGGTGCTCGGCTACGGCGCCGGCGCGCTCGTCGGACCGGACGCGATCAAGAAGGCTCCGGGCGGCGTGAACTCCGCGGCGCCGTTGCTGGCCCTGAACCTCGGCGGCCCGGTGCTGCTCGGGTTGATCTCGGCGATCGCGTTCGCCACGATCCTCGCCGTGGTCGCGGGATTGACGATTACCGCGTCCGCCTCGTTCGCCCACGACGTGTACGCGAACGTGTTGAAGAAGGGCAAGGCCAACACCGGTTCGGAGGTCCGGGTCGCCCGGGTCACCGCCGTGGTGATCGGCATTGTCGCGATTCTCGGCGGCATTCTGGCGAACGGGCAGAACGTCGCGTTCCTGGTGGCGCTGGCCTTCGCGGTGGCGGCTTCGGCGAACCTTCCGACGATTCTGTACTCGCTGTTCTGGAAGCGGTTCAACACCCAGGGCGCGCTGTGGAGCATTTACGGCGGGCTGATCGTGACGATCGTGCTCATCGTGTTCTCGCCCGCCGTTTCCGGGAAGCCGGTCGACCCGAAGACGGGCAAGAGCGCGTCGATGCTGCAGGGCGTCGACTTCCACTGGTTCCCGCTCGACAACCCGGGTCTGGTGTCCATCCCGATCGCGTTCGTCCTCGGCTGGCTCGGCACGATCCTGTCGAAGGAACACGACCAGGCGAAGTACGCCGAAATGGAAGTCCGGGCGCTTACTGGTGCCGGTTCGGAAAAGGCCGTGCCGCACTGAGTTTTTATCCAGGGAAACCGCTGGGTGCCGCTTCGCCGCGGCACCCAGCGGTTTTTTAATACGGCAGGTTCCCCTGCGCGATCCCGCCGAGCGTGCTTTCCAGCACGCCGCGCAGATACCGCCACAACCCGGCCCCCAGGGAAATCCGGGCTACCCCCAGTTCGGCAAGCCCGGCCAGACCCGGACCGCCGGGAAGCGCCGAAGCATTGACCGGACCGCCCACCTGACGGACGAATTCGGCCAGCACTTCCGGCGAACGCACGAGAATCGGGTACACACAGTCGGCACCGGCTTCGAGGTACGCGCGCCCGCGAGCCACCGCGTCGTCGAGCACCGCCTGCTCATCCGGTGCCCCAAGGAACGAATCCACCCGCGCGTTGACCACGAGCCCGTCGCCAGCTGCCCGGCGCAACCCGGCGAGCCACTCCGCTTGCTCCGCCGCCGGTCGCTGACTGCCCTTGCTGTGATCGGTGTCCTCGATGTTGCAGCCGACCGCACCGAGTTCTTTCAGCCGGGCAGCGAGGTCGTCTGGTGCCAAGCCGTATCCAGCCTCGGCGTCTACAGTCACCGACAACGACACCGCGTCCACGATGCGCTTGGCCGCCGCGAACATCTCGTCCGCGGACGCACCTTCGTGGTCCGCTTGGCCGAGCGCCGCCGCGACCGCCGCGGAACTCGTTGCCACGACCGGAAACCCGGCCGCTTCCACCGCCTTCGCGGTATCCGCGTCCCAGGCGTTCGGCAGGATCAGCGGCTTCCCCGGGACGTGCAGCGCCCGCAGCTTCTCGGCGCTCATTCCGCACGCTCCGGCAGCGCGGCGTGGCTCGCGACCATGAGCCGGTTCCAGGTGTTGATGGCGACGACGCACCACGCCAGCGCGCGATACTGGTCCTCGGTGAACACGCGGACCGCCTCGGCGTAGACGTCTTCGGGAACGTCCTTGTGGTCCGAGATCAGGGTCATCGCCTCGGTGTACGCGAGCGCGGCGCGTTCCTGCTCGGTGAACAGCTCCGTCTCGCGCCACCCCTCGAGCACGTAAAGCCGCCGCGGCGCTTCTCCCGCCGCGACGGCCTCCGCCGCGTGCATGTCGAGACAGTAGGCGCACCCGTTGATCTGCGACGCGCGCATCTTGACCAGCTCGATGAGCTTCACGTCGAGCCCCGCGTTCGCGCTGGCCTTCTTCACCTCGCCCTGCAGGTGGGACATCGCTTGATACAACCCGCCCGTGGCGAGCGCGATTCGCTTCGTCATGCCACCCACGCTAATCGGGAGTGGCCTAGACGAATGGTCCAGTTCGGTTTGGGTGGCGTGGGCCAGTCAGGCCCGCGGCCGAGCGTTGCGGAGCCGGATCCCGCTGAACCCCGCCGTGCTGACGGTCACCGCGTCCCAGACGGCCGGAGGTTCGGAAGGACCCGCAGCTGAATCCCGGTCGACGACGCGCGCCTGGTCAACCGGCCGCGCGCGGCCCCTTCCCGCTCAGCGCCCGCAGAACAGGCAGAGCGGCAAAACCAGCTCCAGATCCGTCTTCCGCACCGGCTTCCCGTCCACCGGCGTCTTGCCCGGCGGCGTGTCCGCGTCCGGCTGGATGCCGCCCGCCGCGACGCGGTCCAGCGTGCGCAGTCCGGTCGAGCCGACCGTGCCGAAGACCGTGTAATTCGGCAGCAGGCTGGAATCCCCGTACACCACGAAGAACTGCGAGCCGTTCGTGTCCGGCCCGGCGTTCGCCATGGCCAGCAAGCCGCGCGCGTACGTCCGGCGCTTGCCGGTCGGGTCGGACGGGGCGGGCGGGAGCGTCGTCGGCAGTTCGTCGCGGAACTTGTAGCCCGGGCCGCCTTCGCCGGTGCCCGACGGGTCGCCGCACTGCAGGACCTTCAACGTCGGGTACGCGGTGAGCCGGTGGCAGGTTGTCCGGTTGTAGAAGCCGTTGGCCGCCAGGTGCAGGAAGCTCTGCACTGTGCACGGCGCTTCCGCGCGGTTGAGCCGCAGCGGCAGCAGGCCCTGGTTGGAAAACACCGCGACGTCGACACTGCCGTGGTCCGGCGTGTGCTTCGGATCGCGCGGGAGCGAAACCGGGCGAACCGCGGGATCGTCCGGAGTCGGGGTGTACTGGCACGGCCCCGAGGTGACCTTCGGCGGCGCCGTTTCGGCAGCCGAAGCCGGTGCAGCCACGGCGACCAGCGACAACGCGGTCAGCACGGACACGAGCAGTCTTTTCATTCCGGTTCCCTCCCAGTGCACGGAGGATCGCAGTATAGGGACGGAAAAGTGCCCGCGCTTCCGGCGAAAGTCGCATCCTGACCGGTTCCTGACACCCGCCTCCTACCGTGCGGTTTCATGATCACTCCCCTTCTCGCCGGACTGGTCGCCGGGCTTCTTGCCGTCCCCGCCGGTCCCGTGCAGCAACCGCTCGCGTCCTCCGCCGCCGAACAGCAGGCAGTGCTCGCCTACTGGACCCCCCAACGACTGGCCGAGCTGACTGAGCCGTCGTCGCAGAACCCGCCGAAGAGCGGTCCCGACGGAGCCCCGTGGTCGAACCCGCTCCCGAAGACGATCGGCCGGCTCTTCTACACCGACCACGGCGAGGACGCGAGCTGCACGGCAACCGTCGTCCGCAGCAAGAACCGCAGCACGATCGTCACCGCCGGGCACTGCGTCAACAACACCGATCTCCTCGGCGAGCACAACGTCTGGAACGCGCACGTCATGTTCATCCCCGGCTACCACGACGGACAGGCGCCGTACGGGAAGTTCGCCGCCCGGATCGGCGTCGCCGACCGCACTTGGCTCGCGAACGATCAGCAGAACGCGCGGAAGTTCGACACCTACGACCAGGCGTTCGCGGTCCTCGGGCCGAACGAATCAGGACAGCTGGTGCAGGACGTAGTCGGCGCGCAGCAGATCGGCTTCGACCGGCCAGGCGCGGCGAAGGTGACACAGTTCGGCTACCCGCGGGCGGCGTCCGACCCGGCGCGCGAAGGACTGCCGGAGTACACCGGGGCGAGGCTGGCGTATTGCACCGGCACGGCACGGCAGTGGACCGGCACCGCGACCTATCCGGACTCTCCCGATCAGTGGGGCACGGCGTGCGTCATGGGCGGCGGTTCGAGCGGCGGTCCTCGACTGCGCGACTTCAACCCGGCGACGGGGCTGGGCACGGTTGTCGGGGACAACACGCATGCGGGGTTCTTTGCCGCGGATGGGAAGCCGTGCGAGCGCGACGTCCCGGGCTGTGTGAGGTATCTGGTGGGGCCGCAGTTCAGTGGGGAGGTGACGAAGCCGTTGTTTGAGGCGGCACAGACGTCGTGAGTGTTTATCCCGGTTAGAACCGGGATTGCCGCTCACGAGCCCTTCAGCTCGCCAATCAACCGGTCCGCCGCCGCGAACGGGTCCAGCTCCCGGGCCACCACCCGCTCCGCCAGCTCCCCCAGCCGGTCCCCGTGCCGGAGATCCGCCAGCTCCGCGTGCAACCGCCGCAATGCGATCGCGGCGACTTCCTCCCGGGCGCGAGCGGCGCGGCGGCGGTCCAGTTCCCCATGCGCGACAAGCCATTCATGGTGCGTGCGCAAAGCCGACACCACCTCGTCGACGCCCTCGCCCTTCGCCGCCACCGTGCGGACGATCGGCTGCCGCCAACTCGGCCCGCGCAGTTCGCGACGGGCCAAAGTGATCATCTGCTTCAGGTCGTGCACCGTCGCGTCGGCACCGTCGCGGTCGGCTTTGTTGACCACGAACACATCTGCGATCTCCAAGACGCCCGCCTTCGCCGCCTGGATGCCGTCGCCCATGCCCGGAGCCAGCAAGACCACTGTGGTGTCCGCCAGTTTCACAACGTCCACTTCGGACTGTCCAACCCCGACAGTCTCGATCAGCACCACGTCGAACCCGGCGGCGTCCAGCACCCGCACCGCCTGCGGGGTCGCCCAGGACAGGCCGCCGAGATGTCCCCGGGTCGCCATCGAGCGAATGAACACGCCGGGATCGGTGGCGTGCTCGGTCATCCGGATCCGGTCGCCGAGCAAAGCACCGCCGGAGAACGGCGACGACGGGTCGATCGCGAGCACCCCGACGCGCAAACCCTCGCCGCGCAAGGCAGTGAGCAGCGCGGACGTGGACGTCGACTTGCCGACCCCGGGCGGACCGGTGAGCCCGACGACGCGAGCCCGGCCGGTGTAAGGCGTCAAAGCGGCGGCGATGTCCGCCACTCGCGGCGACGAATCCTCCACAAGCGAAATGAGCCGGGCGACCGCACGCGGTTGTCCTTCCCGCGCGCGGCCGACCAGCTCGTCGAGGTCCGGGCCGGCCAACTTACGCCGACGGAACGCGGATCAGCAGCGCGTCGCCCTGGCCGCCGCCACCGCACAGCGCGGCCGCGCCGAGACCGCCGCCGCGCCGGCGCAGCTCGTGCACCAGGTGCACGGCCAGCCGCGCGCCGGAAGCGCCGATCGGGTGGCCGAGCGCGATCGCGCCGCCGTTGACGTTCACCTTCGACTCGTCCAGCCCGAGCTTCTCGCTCGACACCAGGCCGACCGCGGCGAACGCCTCGTTGATCTCCACCAGGTCCAGGTCGCCCACGTCCAGCTTCGCCTTCTTCAGCGCGGCGCGGATCGCGTTCGACGGCTGCTCGTGCAGGCTCGCGTCCGGACCGGCGACGACCCCGTGCGCGCCGATCTCGGCCAGCGGCGTGATGCCCAGCTCGGCCGCCTTCTCCGGGCTGGCCACGATCACCGCGGCCGCGCCGTCGGAAATCTGCGACGCCGAACCGGCGGTGATGGTGCCGTCCGGAGCGAACGCCGGACGCAGCTTCGCGAGGCTGTCGCCGGTGGTGTCCGCCCCCACGCCCTCGTCGGTGGAGAACACGACCGGGTCGCCCTTGCGCTGCGGGATCGAC
>NZ_PQIA01000142.1 GCF_003385235.1 Amycolatopsis circi
GCGGTGGGTCCGTGAAGGGCTCCTTGAGGGAATCCAAGTCCGTGAAGGGGTCCCTCGCGGACCGTCGTTGGTCGTGAGGGGAACCCTGAGGGACTCTGAGTCCGTGAAGGTTCCCCTCACGGACTTGGGTCGAGTCAGCGGGGGCGGGGGGCGTCCAAGAACCCTCATCCGCACTAGCCAAGCGATGAAGGGGACCGTCATCCCTAACTTTGCGTAGCCGTGAAGGGTCCCGTCACCCACTCTTCGGCGACCCACCGCCACCGCAGCCACTCGAATGGCGCAAGATCCTCACGCTCACCGGGAGTGACGGTAGGGTTTGGCCACTCTCGGCGTCGCCAACGGACAGAAAGTGGGAAGCAGACCTTGCACCCGGTCGGTCGAGCGCAGAGCATGGACGTCGTGTCCGACTTCCCCTACGCGCTGGTCGTTCCGTGGGTCCTGGTCGGCCTCCTGGTGATCGTGGTGCTGGTCCTCGCCTTCCGGGCGCGCCGGCCCAAGGGCGTCATCCAGGACGCCGTTCTGCAGGCCGTCCACCGGATGTCCAAGGCCACGCCCAACTTGCGGGCGGGGCTCGACGAGGAGGCCGCCAACCGGATGACGGCGGAGCTGCTCGAGGTGCTCGACTGTCTCGCCGTGGGTATCACGGACAGTGAAGGCACGCTGCTGTCCTGGGCTGGCGAGGCGACCGACCACTATCTGGACGTCGTCGAGGACATTGGCACCGCGTTGCGCAAGCATCGCCGCGCCGTCGCTGATCACAACAAGATGCCGTGCAATCACCGGGGCACTTGCAAGATGAAGACCGCCGCGATCGTGCCCATTCTCGTTGAGGGCGAGGCTGAGGCGACGTTGATCGTGGTCGGGCGCACGCGCGGCAAGCTGGTGCAGATGGCCGAAGCCGTGGGGCAATTCGTCTGCACGCAGTTCGAGCTTGCGCGGCTGGAAGAATCGCGCAATCAGTTGCAGCAGGCGGAAATCAAAGCTCTCCGCGCACAGATTTCGCCGCACTTCGTCTACAACGCGCTCAACACGATCTCCGCGCTCATCCGCACCGATCCGGAGGAAGCGCGCGAACTGCTTCAGGACTTCGCGGACTTCACGCGCTATTCGTTCCGCACCTCCGGCATGTACACGACGCTCGCCGAGGAACTGCGCAACATCGACCGGTACCTGACCATCGAAAACGCTCGTTTCGGCGGCAGGCTCGAGGTGCGGATGAAGATCGCGCCCGAGGTGCTGAGCGTCGTGGTGCCGTTCCTGATCATTCAGCCGCTCGTCGAGAACGCCGTCAAACACGGGCTGGCCAGCAAGCCGAGCGGTGGCTGCGTCACGGTGATCGCGCGGGACGACGGGCACGAAGCGCTGATCACGGTCGAGGACGACGGCATCGGCATGGATCCGCGGCAGCTCACCGATCTGCGCAACGCGCACCGCACCGGCGCGCACGTCGGGCTCGGCAACATCAACCAGCGGATGCGACAAGTATTTGGCGAGGATTACGCGCTCACCGTCGAAACAGCGCCGGGGGCGGGCATGAAGGTCGCGTTGCGGGTGCCGAAGTTCAAGCTCGGCGTGCGGCCGAACATGCCGGACTACTCCGCCGACGTTCCGCAGCAGCCGCCCGCGCCGGTGGAGCCCGAACCGGAACCCGACGGAGTGCACGGCTCGCGTTCGGGAATGCTGCCCGCGCACTGAACTGGTTAGCCTGGGCAGATGAGCGTGACCGACAAGCTGACTTCCCGCATTCCCGTGCTCGGCGACCGGGGCGACCGCAAGGACGTGGTCGCCGTCGTGAAGCTGCACGGGGTGATCACGCCGACGCCGTCTCCGCTGGCCCGTGGCGCGATCAACCTCGGTGCCGTCGAATCCGCGCTCACCAGGGCGTTCGCGCACGACCGGCTCAAGGCCGTCGCGTTGCAGATCAACTCGCCCGGCGGTGCGCCGACGCAGTCCGGCCTGGTCGCGGAGCGGATCCGGCAGATGGCCGACGAGAAGGGCGTGCCGGTGCTGGCCTTCGCCGAGGACGTCGCCGCGTCCGGCGGGTACTGGCTCGCCTGCGCGGCCGACGAGATCTACGCGCACCGGACGTCCATGGTCGGTTCGATCGGCGTCATCAGCGGCGGGTTCGGGTTCACCGGGCTGCTCGAACGCTTCGGCATCGAGCGCAGGCTGCACACCGCGGGAGCGAACAAATCGCGGCTCGACCCGTTCAGCCCGGAGAAGCCCGAGGACGTCGAGTGGCTGAAGAACATGCACAGCCAGTTGCACGAACTGTTCGTCGAATGGGTCAAGGAACGCCGCGGGGACCGGCTGACCGATTCCACCGATTTGTTCACCGGCGACGTCTGGCTCGGGCAGAAAGCGGTCGACCTCGGGCTCGTCGACGGGCTCGGTTCGCTGCGCGAGATCGTCAACAAGCGTTACCCCGGTGCTGAGATTTCCGTGGCCGAGCCTAAGAAACCGCTGCTCGCGCGGCTCGGGATCGGGGCTCCCGCGGCGGCGAGCGCGCTGCTGGACGCGGTCACCACGAAGGCGGCCTGGTCGCGTTTCGGTCTGTGACAGCTGGTGAGCGGCGACTCCGGTACGCCACTCACAAGCGGCTCTCTCCGCTGGGGTCTGGACAATGCACCTCGCAATCGGCAGGATGCGTCTCACTGTGAGTGCTCACGACGACACCCGGAAACTCATCGTCCTTGCCGTGGACGACGAGCTGGCCGGGCTGGACGAACTCAGCCACGGTCTCCAGAACAACCCGCACATCCACCGCGTTTTCCAGGCCTCGGACGCCTCCGACGCGCTGCGGCTGTTCTCGCATGACGACCCGGAACTGGCTGCCCGGCGGGCAACCGGCCTGCCGACGGTCGACGCCGTGTTCGCCGACATCGACATGCCCGGCCTGTCCGGAATGGAGATGTCGCGCGTGATCACGGCGATGAACCCGTCGCCGGTACTGGTGTTCGTCACCGGGCACGCCGAGGAAGCGGTGAACGCGTTCGACCTCGGCGCGGTCGACTACGTCCTCAAGCCGTTCCAGCAGGATCGGCTTGACCGGTCGGTCGCGCGGGTGCGCGAGAAGCTGGCCACGGTCGCGGGCCCGCCCGCCGGTCAGGGCGGCGCCGAGCCGGTGAAGAACGACGACGAGGTCATCCCCGTCGAACTCGCCGGCACCACGAAGCTGATCCCGCGTTCGTCGGTGCGCTGGGTGGAAGCCCAGGGCGACTACGCGCGGTTGTTCACCACCGAGGGCAGCCACCTGGTCCGCATCCCGCTCGCCCAACTGGAGGAACGCTGGGAGAAGGCCGGATTCGTGCGGATCCACCGGTCGTTCCTGGTCGCGCTTCCGCTGATCACCGAAATGCGGATGGGCCAGGGCGGCTACCAGGTCGTGATCGGCAACGAGGAGAAAGTCCTGCCGGTCAGCCGACGGCACACCCGGGCGCTGAAGGACCGCATCGTCGGTTCCGGCCGGGGCGGCTAGCCGTCGATGTCCTCGCCCGAAGACCCTTACCACCGGCTCGAGAACGGAGTCCGCAAACCGGACCCGACGCTGGGCGTGCGGCCGGAGGACCGCGCGGTGGTCGAACCGGTGCCGCCCGCACCCGAACCGGCCCCGCGGTCCAGCGAACCCGCGCACGTGCGGCCGAAACGGGAACGCGTGGTGCTCGCCGATTCGCGGCAGTCGTCCGGCCGGATGCGCGGGAGGATCGAGCTGGAGGAACAGACCAGCTGGGGAAAACTGCTGGTCCGCGACCTGGTGAAGGTGCAGCTGCGGACGTCGGTGTGGCTGGCGGTGCTCGTGCTGGTCGTGCTCGGGATGCTGCCCGCGCTGTTCTACTTCCTCCCGGCGGTCGCGCGGTTTACCGTGATCGGCATCCCGATCCCGTGGCTCGTGCTCGGCCTGCTTCCGTTCCCGTTCCTCTTCGCCGTCGGCCTCTGGTACAACCGGCTCGCCGAGCGGCACGAACGCGACTTCGTCGACATGATCGAGAACTGACCCGCGCGGGGGCGGCGCGCCCTGGTGGCGGCGCGTCCGGAAACCGTGCGGTCGTGCGAGGATTCACGCCGTGCAGCTGACCCCGTGGACGTTGACCGGCTTGGTGCTGGTCGCCTTCGCGACGTTCTACCTTGGCTTCCGTTCGTCGCGCGGTGCCACCAGCACGCACGATTTCCTCGTCGCCCGCCGCACCGTGCGATCCAGCCGCAACGCCGCGGCGATTTCCGGCGAATACCTGTCGGCGGCGTCGTTCCTCGGCGTCGCGGGCATGGTGCTCAAGCAAGGCGCCGACGCGACCTGGTACCCGATCGGCTTCACCGCCGGATACCTCGCGCTGATGCTGTTCGTCGCCGCGCCGCTGCGCCGGTCCGGTGCGTACACGCTGCCGGACTTCGTGGAGGCCCGGCTCGGTTCGATCGGCCTGCGCCGGTTCGCGACCGCGGGCGCGGTGTTCATCGGGATTCTCTACATGGTTCCGCAGCTGCAGGGCGCCGGGCTGACGCTCGCGCAGATCGTGCCGGTACCGGCGTGGGCGGGCGCGCTGCTCGTCATCGTCCTGGTCGCGGTCAACGTGATGGCCGGCGGAATGCGCGCGATCACCGTGGTCCAGGCGTTCCAGTACTGGCTCAAGCTGTTCGCGATCGCCGTGCCGACTTTCGTGCTGTGCATGGTTTTCTTCTCCGGCGGCGGCCCGGGCGGCTTTCGTGCGCTCGGTGCGCCCGCGCCTCCGCTGTTTCCGTCGGAAACCAAGGTGACGGTGGAAACCGACGTGACCGTGAAGGTCACCACCGAGACGTTCTTCTACGCACACGGCCACATCGACGGCGGTCCCGCGGCTGGCATGGCGCGCTGGTCGCCGCTCGTGCCGCACAAGGTGTCCTCGGGAACGACGCTGGAATTCGCCGCGGGAACGCCGGTGCCGATCGTGAGCGACGCGCCCACGACGAACGACGCGTGGCTGCACCCGGCGTCGAGCGGCATCAGCGACCTGCTGCAGACGTACTCGCTGATTTTCGCGCTGTTCCTCGGCACCATGGGCCTGCCGCACGTGCTCGTCCGCTTCTACACCAACCCCGACGGCAAGGCCGCGCGCCGCACCACCGTGCACGTGCTGCTCCTGCTCGGGCTGTTCTACCTGTTCCCGACGATGCTGGGCGCGCTCTCGCGGATGTACGTGCCGCAGTTGCTGCTCACCGGCAACACCGACGCGGCCGTGCTGCTGTTGCCGACCGCGGTGTTGCCGGGCTGGCCAGGACAGATCCTCGCCGCGGTGGTGGCGGCGGGCGCGTTCGCGGCGTTCCTGTCGAGCTGCTCGGGGCTGTTGGTGAGCGTGGCCGGGGTCGTGTCGACGGACCTGCTGCCGGGCCGGGTCAAGGACTTCCGGGTCGCGACGCTGCTGGTCGCGGTGTGCCCGATGGCGCTCACGCTGATCTTCCGCACCGAGGACATCTCGCTGTCGATCGGGATGACGTTCGCGCTCGCCGCGTCCACGTTCAGCCCGCTGCTGCTGCTCGGCATCTGGTGGCGCAAGCTCAGCTGGCCGGGCGCGCTGGCGGGGATGGTCGTCGGCGGCGGAATGGTGCTCGGCGCGCTGGCGTACAACATCGTCTGCGAGTACACCGGAGACAAAATGCCGTGGTACACCGTGCAGCCCGCGCTGATCTCGGTGCCCGCGGCGTTCCTGGCGACCTACGTGGTGAGCCGGCTGACCCGGTCCGGCCGCCCGGAACTGGTGAACGACATCATGCTGCGCCTGCACGCCCCCGACCCGCTCGGCCTGATGCGCGACCGCGCGGTCGCCCGCTTCGGCCAGGCCGACGACAAGCTGCGCGCCGGCCGGGGACGACACCGCAAGGCGTAGCGGTTAGCGTTCCTCACACGCGTACAACGTCCTGACATGGGAGCATGGAACCTGTGGTGAGCCCTGCTGAAATTCCGACCGCTGAAGTCCGCGACCTTCCCGCGGACGTCGCACTGCTCGACGTCCGCGAGGACGACGAGTGGGCCGCCGGGCACGCCCCCGCCGCGGTGCACATCCCGCTCGGCGAACTGCCCGCGCGGGTCGGGGAACTCTCCGAGTTCCCCGAGGACAACCCGGTCTACGTCATCTGCCGCTCCGGCGGCCGCTCGGCGCGCGCCACGGCCTGGCTGAACGCGAGCGGCTGGGACGCGGTCAACGTCGCGGGCGGAATGGGAGCCTGGGCCCGCGAAGGCCGCCGCATGGTGAGCGAAAACTCCGACGCTGAACCCGAGGTTCTCTGACGGATGCCTGCCCAGTCTGTTCCCGAGCCGCCGGAATCCTCGGATCCGGTGTCGTTCGTTCCTGGCTTCGGCCGGGACGAAGGGGACGGTTCCCGGCGGGGCGAGCCTTCTGGTGCGCCGGTTGACGCTGGTCAGGGCGGGACTGGGTTCACGTCCGGTTCTCAGGGGGCCGCTTACGGGCAGCCTGGTCCTGGCGCGGGTCATGCCGGACCGTGGGCACCGCAGGGGAATGAGCCTGGGTCTGGTCGGGCTGGCTCGGCTTCGCAGCCTGGTCCGCAGTCGTATCCCGCTCAGTCCGGCGGTGCGTATGCGCAGCCGACTGGCTTCGTCCAGCCTGGCCCGCAGCCGCACCCCGGCCAGCACGGCGGTCCTGCGGGGCAGGTCCAGCCTCCGCACCCCGGCCACTGGGCGCAGCCGCCAGCCGGGTCCGCGCATCCCGGCCAGCAGTTCGCCCATCCGTACCAGCCGCAGTACCCCGCGCATCCGCAGTACCCCGCGCAGGCGTACCCGCAGCATCAGGGCTACGCCCGCCCGTTCACCGCCGCTCCGCAAGGCGCGATCCATCGACCGGCTCAGCAACAGCCGCAGCCGACTCCGCCGAAGCGCGCGGCCAAGCTGCGCTGGGTCGCCTCCCCGCCGCCGAGTGCCGTCCGCCGTCGCCGCGCCGTGCCCGCGACGCCCTACTCCGGACCGCCGTCCTATCCGGTCCCGCCGCGCTGGGGCTTTCCGAACCTGACCTGGCGCCGTCCGACCAACGTGCCCGGCACCGCGTCCGGCGAGATCCGGCCGATCGACCGCATTCCGGTGCTCGCGCGGAGCCTCACGACGATCCTCTGGACGTTCGCCGTCCTCGCGGTGATCGCGGCGGCAGCGGAGATCTGGCGGTACGCCCTGCTCGTCGAGAGCCGCGATTCCGCGTTGAACAGCAGCGTCGTCGGATTCTCCGATGCCTTCGTCATGCTCGCCGGCCTGCTCACCACGATCTTTTCGCTGCTCCCGGCGGGACTCTCGGTTTGGTGGCTGCTGGTCGCCCGGCAAGCCGCCGCCGACGAAGCGGGGGAAACGCCGCCGCGGCCGGTCTGGCAGGTGCTCGTGAGCGTGCTGGTGCCGATCGTGAATCTGCCGCTCGCGTTGTCCGTGGTCAGCGAGCTGGAGCACGCCGTGCTCCGCCGTCCCCGCGACGAACGGCCGAAGCCCTCGCGGCTGGTGCTCGGCTGGTGGGGCGCGTGGCTGGCCAACTGGGTCCTGCTGGTCGTCACGATCATCTGGCGCATCCGGCCGGGAGTACAGGCGATGGCGGACAGCGTTCTGCTGGTCGCGCTCACCGACCTCGCCGCGGCAGGGCTCGCGATCGTCACCGCGCTGGTGATCCGGCGGTTCTCGCACCTGCTGACGCCGATCGCCCCGGAACGGCTGCGCGACTTCCGCGTGCTCAGGATCGAGGGCGCACCGGAGCCGGAGCTGCGGACCGCGCGTCCGGTCGGCGCCGCGCGTTAAAGGTCGCCGAGCGCCGGTTCCAGCTGCCCGAACGCGACTGCCGCGGAATCCCGGATCTGCTCCACCAGGTCGTCCAGCTTGACGTCCTGCCAGGTCAGCTGCCAGACGTCGTCGAGAAGAAGCCGCAGCACTGACGTCAGGTGCGCCCCGGCCGTCCGCGACAGCATTTCGCGGTCCGGATGCCGGTCGAGCAGCGCGGCGACGAGCTGGGTCTCCCGGTCCACGTGCATATCCCGGAGTGCGGACGTGAGGCGTTCGCTTTGCCGCACCATCCGTACGAAGGACACTTCCGCGAATCCGAGCATCGGGCTCGTCTTGTCCAGTTCCGCGAAGCATCCGTCCCGCACGGCGACCAGCGCGGGCGTCTCTGGATCGGCGCGGACCAGGTTCGCCGGCCAGTCCACGAAGTCCATCCGGATGTCGAAGACCAGGTCTTCCTTCCGGCTGAAGTGATTGGTCACGGTCATCTTGGCGACCCGCGCCGCCTCCGCGACCTCCGCGATCGTCACCTGGTCGAACCCGCGCTGGATGAACAGCCGCGTCGCCACGGCGGAGATCGTCTGCCGCGTCTCCAGCTTCTTCTGCTCCCTGAGGCTCACCCCGGCCAGTGTACTAGGTCCGACCTAAAATTGTGCTTGACCCACTAACTAGGTTCGACCTAATCTAAGGTCCGACCTAATGAATGAGGCGACTCGATGACCACGCAGGCTCCGGTGTCCGATTCCGGGCTTCGCCGGCTCGGCGGGGTGCTGATCCTGGGCGCGGTGTTGTCGATCCTCGACGCGACGATCGTGTCGGTCGGGATCGGCGTGATGGCGCGTGACCTGGACAGCTCGCTGCCGACCGTGCAGTGGGTGGCCAGCGCGTACCTGCTGGCCGCGTCGCTCACCATCCCGCTGTCGGGCTGGCTCGCCGACCGGTTCGGCGGCCGTCAGGTGTGGATCGCGGCCGTCGGGCTTTTCACGCTGGGGACGGTGCTGTGCGGTTTCGCCTGGTCGGCTCCTGCGCTAATCGCGTTCCGCGTGCTGCATGGCCTCGGCGGCGGTCTCATGCAACCGGTCGGCCAGGCGATTTTCGCGCAGGCTGCCGGTCCTCGGCTGGGCCGGATGATCGGCGTCGTCACGCTGCCCGCGACCGTCGCGCCGGTACTCGGCCCGATGCTCGGCGGTGCGCTCGTTCAGGATCTGGGCTGGCGCTGGCTGTTCTTCGGGATCGTGCCGTTCGGCGTCGCCACCTTGCTGCTTGCCGTCCGAGTGCTGCCGCGCGAAGCACCAGCCGGCACGCGCGACCCACTCGACGTCCGCGGCCTCCTGCTGCTCCCGCCCGGACTCGGTGCTCTTGGGTACGGCCTAGGCGAAGGTTCCAACACGTTCGCCATCGCCGGTGCCGTACTGCTGATCGCTTACGCCTGGCACGCCCGCCGTGTGCAAGCGCCGCTGCTCGATCTGAAGTTGTTCGCGCACAAGGCTTTCGCCGTCGGGAGCGCGAGCACCTTCTTGCTGGGCGCGTCGCTGTACAGCTCGATGTTGCTGCTTCCGCTTTACTACCAGCAAATCCAGCACACCTCCGCCCTCGCCGCCGGGCTCCTGCTAGCTCCACAAGCTCTGGGCTCCGCCGTCGTCCTCATCGCCGGCGGAAAGCTCCTAGACCGCTTCGGCTCGCGAACAGTCATGCTCACCGGCATCGCGCTGTCGTTGCTGGGCACCATCGCCTTCACCCAACTCGGCGATTCCCCCAGCCCGATCCTGTTGACAATCTCGTTGCTGATCCGTGGGTTCGGCCTAGGCGCGACGACCACACCCGGCATGACGATGCTCTACACCTCGCTGGAACGCAGCCAAATCCCGCGAGCGGCAAGCGGGATCAACGTCGTCAACCGCATCGGCGGCTCGCTAGGCACGGCGTTGCTGGTGGCTGTCCTGCACGCGCAACCGGCCGGTGCCGCCGCGTTCGGCACAACTTTCACCTGGGCACTTGGCCTTTCCCTGCTGAGCTTTATCCCTGCCCTCTTCTTCCCGAAAGGAAGCCGCGCATGACGCTGCGCCTCTTGGCCGTGCACGCCCACCCAGACGACGAATCAAGCAAAGGTGCCGCCACCCTGGCCCGCTACGCAGCCGAAGGCGTCGACGTCCTGGTAGCCACCTGCACCGGCGGCGAACGCGGTGATGTACTCAACCCAAGTTTGGACCGAGAGGACATCCGACGGAATCTGCCCGCCATCCGTCGGCGAGAAATGGCTGATGCGGCAAGGATTCTCGGCATCCGCCAAACGTTCCTGGGCCACGAGGACTCGGGCCTGACGGAACCGTCCCCCGCCGGAAGCTTCGCCGAGATTCCCATAGCTGAAGCGACAAAACCGCTGCTGGAGCTGATGCGGGAATTCCGTCCACAGGTAGTGGTCACCTACGACGAAACCGGCGGTTATCCACACCCCGACCACATCCGCACGCACGAGGTCACGACCGCTGCGTTCGACGAATCCGACGACGGCACCCCGCGCAAGCTCTACTACTTGGCCACCCTCAGCCGATCCTGGTTCGAAGCCATCCACCAGGCGACCCTCGCTGCTGGCGAAGAGTCGATGATGGGCCCAGTACTGGAAGAACTACCGCCAACCGACCTGCTCACCGTGACCACCCGAATCCGCTGCGAAGAACACTTCGCCACCCGGGACGCCGCGTTGCGCGCGCACGCCACGCAGATGGACCCAGCGCACCCGTTTTTCGCGCACTCCCGG
Organism: Amycolatopsis circi; assembly: GCF_003385235.1. GTDB lineage: Bacteria > Actinomycetota > Actinomycetes > Mycobacteriales > Pseudonocardiaceae > Amycolatopsis > Amycolatopsis circi. The sequence continues at coordinate 10,491 of NZ_PQIA01000142.1, forward strand.
GAGATCGAGCGAAAGGCGTGGCCCTGGGAGGACTACCACCTGGCCGGCACGAATGGCGCTGTCGAGATCGGAACCGGACTGGAGGACGACTTGTTCGCAGGGCTGCGGTGAGGTTCAGACAGTCACCGGCAAAGCCCGCAATCCCCGGATCACGAACTCCGGCCTCCGCTCCGGCTCGGCAGCCAGCCGCAACCCCGGAAGCCGCTTCGTCAGCGCCGTCAGGGCCGCCGCGATCTCCACCCGAGCCAGCGGGGCCCCGACGCAGTAGTGGATCCCCATCCCGAACCCGAGGTGCGCGTTCGGCGACCGGCCGACGTCCAGGGTGTCCGGCGTGTCGAACACCTTCGGGTCGCGCGCCGCGGCACCCAGCAATGCACCGATCTTCGAGCCCTTCGCGACCCGGTGACCGGCGATCTCCACGTCCTCGGTCGCCGTGCGCTCGAACAACTGCAGCGGCGAGTCGAAGCGGATCAGTTCTTCCACAGCCGTGTCCAGCAACGTTGGGTCGGACCTAAGCCGCTCCCATTCCGTGCGGTGGGTGAGCAGCGCGGTCACCCCGTTGCCGATCACATTCACCGTCGCCTCGTGACCCGCCATCAGCAGCAGGACCGCGGTGGCGACAACCTCGTCGGGGGTCAACTCGCTCGCGGTCAGGTCCCGGACGATCCCGCGCGGGGAGCCAGCGACAACCTCGCGCAAATACGCGACGAAATCGGCCGCGGCCTGCTCGGCGGCGTCGCGGCCGTCCTCGGACAGACCGTATTCGTACATCTTCACGATGGCGTTGCTCCACGCCACCAGTTGCGAGCCGTCCGACGTCGGGACGCCGAGCAGTTCCGCGATGACCGCGACCGGCAGTGGTTGCGCCAGATGTTCGAGCAGGTCCGCGCTGCCGTCGGCGGCGATTTTCGCGGCCAGAGTGTCCACCATGGACTCCGCGAGTTCCCCGACCATCGGACGCAGCCGTTGCACGTGGCCCCGGCCGAACTCGCCCGCGATGACGCGGCGCAGGCGGGTGTGCGCGGGCGGTTCGTTCTCCAGCAACGAGTTGCGGTGCAGCAGGTTGAACGACGCGAACCGTTCGAGCGGCTGCGCGTCGGTCCAGATCCGGCCGAGTCCGCGGTGCCGGAGCACGGCGGCGGACGCGGCGTGCGAGACCGTGATCGCGATGCCGAGGCCATCGTGCCGGTGCACCTCGCCTTCGGCGCGCAGCGCGGCGAACGCGGGATACGGGTCGGCGAGGAAGGCGGGATCGCGAGGGTCGAACACGAGCAGACTCTAACCCGCGAGCCTGGACGGCCGGTCGCTTCGATAGCGTCTGACTTCGAGTTCAAGGAGGGTGAAATGGGTAAGGGCGCGCGTAAGAAGGGTCCGAAGCCGGACCGCAAGCCGAAGGTGCGCGACGTCTTCGTCGGGCAGCCGTTCGAGGGTCTGGCGGCGGAGCCGGAGCTGATCGCGCTGCGCGAGTTCGTCCCGTCGGCCACGGCGAAGCTCACGCTCGCCGACGGCGGCGACGTCACGCTCGGCACGGTGCTGCCCATGGCCGCCGCGGCGTTCGTCCGTTCGGACGGCGAGCGCTTCCTCGGTCTGCAGGTGCAGACGCGGTCCTCCGACATCAGCCGCGACCTCGGCCGCGCGCTCCGCTGGCTGCTCGACGCCGAACCGGGCGACGTGCTGTCGGTGCCGGACACGACGTCGCCCACCGACCCGGACGAGCACAACCGGCTCCAGGACCTGCTCGTGCCGAGCGCGGAGCTGGAGGTCGCCCTTCACACCGACTTCGCGTGGTGGCTGCCCGAGGACGCGGACGCGACCGGCGACGTCGCGGTGTCCCTCGAGCGCGCCAACGCCGCGATCATGCCCACCGATCGGCTCGGCTCCGGCGCGTACTGGGTGCTCGCCGGCGAGAAGGCGCACCTGCGCTGGGTCCGTCCGGAACCGGAGAACCTGCTGCTGCAAGCGCTTGCGCGGCTGTCCGCGGCGGGCACGCTCGGGCTCGGCGAGGGCACCCGCTACGCCGGTTCGTTCCGCGCGCACGGCCTGCTCGTCCCGGTGTGGGACCTCGACCCCGAGGCGCACGCCCGGGAGTGGGCCGAGCCCAAGGACCAGCTCGGCGCCCGGCTCGACGAGGCGCTCAAGTCGCTCGACTCCGAGCCGCTCAACGCCGCCGAGCGGCGCGCTCGCGACGGCCTGATCGGTCGGCAGCTCACCATTCGCTGACCTATCCACATGTGGACAACTCAGGTCGAGTTGTCCACATGTGGGTAAGTCGATGGGACGATCACAGCGTGATCCTCCACATCTGCACCCGCGACGAGTGGGCCGCGGTGCCCGCCGACGGCGAATACCGTGCGTCCTCGCTCGACGACGTCGGTTTCATCCACTGCTCGGACCCGGGCACCGTCGCCCTGCCCGCCAACGCGCTCTTCCGCGGCCAATCCGGCCTGGTCCTGCTCGAAATCGACCCCAAGCTGGTCGACGCGCCCGTCCGCTGGGAGGACGGCGCGCCGCCGGACCCGCGCGGAATCCAGTTTCCGCACATTTACGGTCCGGTCCCGCGAAACGCTGTGGTCTCGGTACACGATTTCCCCACTGACACCGGCGGCGCCTTGAAGCTGCCCGAGTCGCTTTCCGTGCGCTGACCTCAGTTGTCCACAGCTACGGAAAGTAGCGACGGAGACGGGACAACCCCGGGGGGCGCTCATGCGTGGTGGGGATGACGAGGAGCCGTCGCTCGACGCGGTCATCCGGGGAAGGGGCGATACGGTGACAGCAGCCGCGTTGCCCCTCACGAGCGGAGATCGGCCGTGGGCAGGCAGCCAGGCGGAAGCCGTCAACACGATCACGGACTTCGGCGAGTTCGTGCGCGAGGCCCTGCCCGGCCTGCTCCGCTATGGCCACGTGCTCACCGGAAATCCGCACGACGCCGCGGACCTCGTTCAGACCGTGCTCGAAAAGATGGGCGCACGCTGGTCGTACGTGCAGCAGAAGACCGGCGACCCGCTGGCCTACGTGCGGCGTTCGATGGCGAACGCGCACGTCAGCCGCTGGCGCCGGACGCGGCGGGAGAACCTCGTCGCGGACCTGCCGGAGACCAGCCCGAGCCCGGCGAAGGACCCGTTCGAACACGAGCCGCTGTGGCAGGCGCTGCGCGACCTCCCGCCGCGGCAGCGCACGGTGATGGTGTTGCGGTACTACGAAGGACTGTCCGAAGTGGAGATCGCCAAGGCGCTGGACATCAGCCAGGGGACGGTGAAGAGCCAAGCGAGCAAGGCGATCGCGTCCTTGCGGGCGAAACTGAGGAACCAGGAAGGAGGCGACGCAGGGTGAGCGAACCTGAAGATCTGGAACAGCGCCTCCGCGCCCTCCTCGCCGACGACCGGCTGGCCGTCTCGCCAACCGAGGACGCCGCGTCAGTCATCGTGGCGGGCGCGCGCAGGCGGCGGCGCAGGCAGCGCGTCCTGACGTCCGCGGCCGGGGCGGCGTGCGTGCTCGCGGTGGTGTCGGCCGGGCTGGTGGTGATCCAGTTGCGCACGCCGCCCGCGGCAACTGACTTCACCGCCGAGCGCGCCGCGTCGGCCCAGCCCACGGTGCCTTCTTCGGTCCCCGAGCCTCCTTCGAGCGCCGAACCGACGCAGGTCCAAGCACCGGTCGAATCGTCGGAGCACGGTACGGCCGAACCTCCGGTGCCGCCGGCGCATCCGCATCACCCGAAGCCGGCCTCGCCGCAGACAACGCCAACGAGGGCCGCTTCCGGAGCGTTGGTGACCGCGGACGGCCTGGGCGCGGTGAAGCTCGGCATGACCGAGCAGCAGCTCGCGGACCAGGGCATGAAGCTCACGGCGGTGAAAGAATCGGCTGGCTGCACGTACTACGACGTCAGCGGCGCTGGCGTTCCCGCCGCGACCGCTGTCGTGTCACAGGACAACGGCGTGGTCGCGGTGAAGCCCGACGGTGCCGCGCACACCCCGGAGGGCGTGGGCGACGGGACGCCGAAGGACCAGGTCACGTCGACCTATCCGGGCACGTCGGAGTCGGGGAGCGCGCTCGTGTCGCCCACCGGGGACCAGGGCGCGTATCACTTCACGCTGAATTCGGACGGGGCTGTCCAGGCCGTCGAGGTCCGGGCGAAGACGCCGGACTGCGCCGGCTGAAAATTCCGCCGGGCCGATGTCGATTCGGCTCCGCGCCGCTCGTGTAGCGGGTGACGGGCCGGTTCGCGGTCCGCGGAAGCGGAAGGACATTCCCGATGCGTTCGATCAGTGTCATCCTGAGCACCACTCTCGACGGCGTCGTGCAAGGCCCCGGTCGCGGCGATGAGGACACCCACAATGGGTTCGACCTAGGCGGGTGGGGAAACGGGTATACCGACGACATTCTGGTGCGCGAGATGGGGAAGGGCATGGACCGGCCTGGGGACATGGTGTTCGGCCGACGCACCTGGGAGGACTTCGCCACCGCGTGGGGGCCGCGGACGGACGGGAATCCGTACACCACGCACATGAACGCCGCGACGAAGTACGTCGTCTCCACGACGCTCGACAGCGCCGATGCCTGGCAGAATTCGGTGCTGCTGCGCGGTTCCGCGGTGGAGACCGTGGCGGAGCTGAAAGCCTTGCCCGGCAAGGATCTTGCGATCATCGGCAGCGTTTCGCTCGCGCGTTCGCTGCACGCCGCCGGACTGATCGACCGCTACACGTTCCTGATCCATCCGCTGACGCTCGGCCGCGGCGCGCGGCTGTTCGAAGGACCCGCGCCGCTGACCGCGTTCACGCTCGCCGGAAGCGTCGCGACCACCACCGGCGTGCTCATCGCGCATTACGAGCGGCGATAGTTATCCACAGGCGGAAGCCCGGTTGTCCACAATGGGGACAACCGGGCTTCCGGACGTGCTCGAGCGCTACAGCGCGCCACCCGCGACCGGGGGCATCCCGGCATCCGCGCCGGCGTCGCCGACGGCCTCGCGGTGCAGGAACTTCTCGATCTCGTAGACGTTGTCACCCGCGCGGCGCGCGACCGTGACCAGCGTCGACATCTGGGAGATCTCCTCGACCTGCTCCTTGAGGAACCACTGGGTGAACTGCTCGCTGATGTAGTCCTCCTCGGCACGGGCGGCCTTCGCGAGCGCGGAGATGTCGGCGGCGACCTCCTTCTCCTGCTCCAGCGCGAGCTCGATCAGCTCGAGCGGGGAGGAGAAGTCGTTGCGGACCTGGCCGGTGCCGGGGATCTCGACGTGGTGGTCGCGGTCGAGCATGTACTGGACGAGCGCCATCGCGTGATTGCGCTCTTCCACCGACTGCTTGTAGAAGTGCTTCGCGAGCTGCGGCAGGTCCTCGTTGTCGAACCAGACCGCGAGCGCGATGTACTGCTGGGAGGCGTTGAACTCATTGTGAATCTGCGCCTGCAGCAGTTCGTAGAACTTGGAGCGCGGTTCTTTCTTCGTGAGGGCCATGTCCATCACGGTACGTCAATGTCCGATTGTTTTCCACTTTTGGCTGGTGATCTCCACCCTATTAGGGTTACCATTCCTCAAGAAGGAAATGCTTATTTTGGTTAGCCTTCCCTTAATGTGTTTGCCCTTATTAAGGAAAGGCTAACTTGGGTTAGCGGGGGTCGCGGCGCACCGGGCACGACAGGCAGCGCGGTCCGCCTCGCCCGGACCCCAGTTCGGACCCGGTGATCGGCAGCACCTCGATTCCCGCCGCGGCGAGCCGTTCGTTGGTCTCCGCGTTTCGTTCGTACCCCACGACCACGCCCGGGGCCAGTGCCAGCGTGTTGTTGCCGTCGTCCCACTGCTCGCGCTCCGCGGTGACCGGGTCGAGGCCGGTGTCGATCACCCGCAGCCGGTCGATCTCCATCGCTTCCGCGGCGGCTTCGAGGAATGGCGTCGGGCCGGCGACTTTCACGCCGCCGTCGCCGGTCGGCTTGATGGTGAACGCGGTGAGGGAATCGCGGGCGAGCGGATACATCACGACGGCGTCGACATCGACCATCGTGCACACGGTGTCGAGATGCATCGTCGCGCGCGATTGTTCGATCGGCACCGCGACGACGGTGTGCGCGAGTCCGTCGGCGAATACGGAACGGGCGAGCGATTCGGCGCCGGCCGGAGTCGTGCGTTCGCCGACGCCGATCGCCACGACGCCGGGGGCCAGCAGCATGACGTCGCCGCCTTCGATCGGCGCGGAATGCGCGCCGTACGCGCGCGCGGCGTGGCGGAATCGCGGGTGGTAGGCGTAAATCAGGTCGAGCAGCGCCGTTTCCCGCCGCCGCGCGGGCATGGTCAGCGACGAGATCGCGACGCGGTCGCCGATCCACGCCGACGAATCGCGGGTGAAAAGCAGATTGGGCAACGGATCGACGGCGAAGTCGCGCGGATTGTGCATCATCCGCACCAGCGACGCACCCTCGGCGGACGGAAGCTCCTCGAACGTCATGCCCGCCATCAGGACCTCGGCGAGCGCGGGCGCGTCGACGCTCGTTAGGTGCGACCTAAGCGAATCCGCGAGGTCATTGCCGAGACGACGGTCGTCCACCGCCGCGTGGACACCGGCGGCGTGTGCGCGCTGATCCTCGAGCGCGGTGCGGAGAACGTCGGCCAGCAGCAGCACTTCGACGCCCCGGCCGCGCAGGACGTCGGCGAACGCGTCGTGTTCCTGCTGCGCGCGGCTCACCCACGGGATGGAGTCGAAAAGGAGCTTGTCGTTGTTGCGGGGAGTGAGCCGTTTCAGCTCGTTTCCCGGCCGGTGCAACAGGACTGCCCGCAGTGGCCCGACTTCGCTGTCCACCCTGGGAGGTGCGGTCGTCTCGCTCGTCTCGCTCACGAAGTGCGAGCCTAATGAGCGGGCATCACGGGAGCCAGGAAAGACGGCCTTTCAGCAACGAATAGCCGACAAAGGACACCATATCGAACAAAGTATGCGCGGCGATGAGCGGCCACAGCCGGTTGGTGCGCTGCCACACGCGGCCGAACACCAGCCCCATCACGAGGTTGCCGACGAACCCGCCGAACCCTTGGTACAGGTGGTAGGAGCCGCGCAGCACCGCGGCGCCGAACAGCGACGCGTTCTCGCGCACGCCGAGCTGGCGCAGCCGGGTGAGGAGGTAGCCGATCACGAGCACTTCCTCGGCGAAAGCGTTGCCGAACGCGGAAAGCGTCAGTGCGATCGGCCGCCACCAGGTGTCGCCCAAAGTGGACGGTTGCACCGCGAGGCTGAAGCCCAGGTGATACGAGATGAAATACAGCGCGAGCCCGGGAATGCCGATCAGCGCGGCGATTCCGACGGTGATGAGCACGTCGGAACGGATGCGGCGGCTCAGGCCGATTTCGCGCAGTTTCACCCCGGCCCGCCACAGCAGGTACAGCCCGAGCCCGCCCCAGCCGATCAGCTGCGCGGCGCTCAGCAGTTGCTGGAGCAGGTCCAGCAGGCTCGCCGCGGCGCGCGGGACGTTGAGCTGCACTTGCTGCTGCGCCAACGGGGTCGGCCGCAACAGAGAGTCCACAAGGGACAGCAGACTGCGCGCACCGGACAGCCCGAGCGTGATGCCGAAAACGAGGACCAGCTCGATCTTGACCGCGCGCCGCTCGCGGGCGTCGGTGAGCGGAGCCGGGAACGCCGGAAGTGCCGGGTTGAGCCAGGCTCGCAGGCCTGAGGGCCCTCCGGAACGCTCTGTGGTGCGCATGAACGCACGCTACCGTCGGGGTATGCCGAGGACTATCGCCACCAACACGAAGGTCGAGCGCGCCGAACTGGTCGCGTTCCTCAAAGAGCGTCACCACGCGATCCTGGTGACCACCCGCGCCGACGGACGGCCGCAGCTGTCCCCGAACACATGCGGCGTCGACAACGAGGGCCGGATCGTCATCGCTACCTACCCGAAGCGCGCGAAGGCGGTCAACCTCCGGCGCGATTCGAAGGTGTCGGTGTGCGTGCTTTCGGACGAGTGGAACGGGCCTTGGGTCCAGGTCGACGGGACCGCGGAGGTGATCGACCTGCCGGATTCGGTCGAGCCGCTGGTCGGCTACTTCCGCAGCATCTCCGGCGAGCACCCGAACTGGGACGAGTACCGCGAGGCGATGCGCAAACAGGGCAAGAGCCTGATCCGGATCACGATCGAGCGCTGGGGGCCGATCGCGACCGGCGGATTCCCTCCGGAGCTGGCGGACGCCTGAGGTCCGTGAAGGACTCCTTGAGGGAATCAGATTCCCTCAAGGAGTCCTTCACGGACGGTCAGGCCTCGCCGTGCTGGTGGCGGAGGAACGGGCAGCCGAGCAGCCGGCGCAGTTCCGCCGCCAGCTGCGGCGGGCCCTCGACCGTGCGGGAGAACGCGAGGCGGACGTCGTGGTCGCCCGCCGTCGATTCGACGCGCAGGCGCAGGCCGTACCGGTCGAGGCCGAGCGGGCGGATCCGGCCGCCGCGCAGGTTCGCGGGCAGGTGCCGGGCCAGCTGTTCCACCACGTCCGGATGGTCGCTTTCCAGGTGCCGGAGCCATTCGGCCTCGTAGTCGTGGAACGGGTCCGGCGGGGCCGCGCTGAACATGTGCGGCCGCAGCGAATGCGTGCCCTCCGCGTCGGCAAGGACCAGCGACGCCGGGGTGAGCCGGAGCAGCGTGAGGCCGTGACCGACGTCGAGGAGCCGGTGGTCCGGCCGCTGCTCGGCGATCGACACCGCACGCGCGCGGGCCGACACCTCCGTCAGCGGCCGGAGCCATCCGGTGATCCACAGCAGGCCGCGGACCGGTTCCCGCAGCGCCACCGGGGCGTGGTCGGCGAGTTCGACCATGACGGCGAGCTCGCCGCGCTGAGCCTGCCGGGACGCGGACACCATCGGGTGCTCGTCCGGCAGAAGAATGCTGACGCTTCCGCTGTGGTGCACGTGATGCAGGACGGGCTCGACGCGTTCGGCCTCGCAGCCGGCGTTCTCGACCGTCGGCATGATCGTCGCCGGGCCGCCGCGGATCGCGATCGTCTTGGCGCGTTCGGCGGGGTTCGGCGCGGGCGGGCGGCGCACGGATACGGGTGCCTCGGTCACGGCTCACCTCCTACTTAGGTGAGCCTAACCTGAATTGCCCTGCGGAGGGAAGAGCGCGCGGGAAGATCACCCATGGTACGGGAAAGCCCTGGTCAGGGGATTGGCTGAACGCTGGATCCGGGCGGATTGGGCCGGTTGATCCTTCGTCGAGCGGCGCTCGGAATGCGTCCGCAGAGCGAACGATTTTGTCCTCTTGCCGTACGCTACTAGCGTGTCAGTCGTGTCAAGCGCTGTGGAACTCACGCCACCCGGCCCCCGTGGAATTCCCCCCCTGTTCGCGAGGCTCGTCGACGACTCGGCGCTCTTCCCTCCCGCGGACGTCGCGATGCCGGAGGCGCTGCGTGCGCACTTCGAATCGCGCTCCGGGGAACACGCCGGGGTGCTCGGGGTTTTCCTGTGCCAGGCCTCGCGGCTGCCCGAGCTGATCACCGAGCTGATCAAGATCAAGCCGAAGGAGCCGCTGCCGCTGTCGCTGATCATCGACACCGGTCTCGGCGGCGTCCCGAAGGCGATCTCGATCGTCGAATCGCGCAGCGAGCTGCTGTCGTTGCGGATGGTGGAGATGCCCGCCCCGTCCGACGTCGACGAGGTGTGGCTCGAACGCGTCTCGGAGTTCGTGCCCGAGGACGTCATCCGGGTGGTCGAGCCGCGCCGCGGCGTCGGCTGGCTGGACGGCGTCCGCAACGTGATCGAGCACGGCAGCTGGCCGAAGATCCGTTGCGGCGGCAAGGCGGGGGAGAACTTCCCCAGCGTGGACGAGGTCGCGGACTTCCTGTCCGTGGTCAGCGGCTCGCCGGGGGCGTCGTTCAAGGCGACGAACAGCCTGCACCGCGCGGTCCGGCACGTCGACGCGGAGACCGGCTTCACGCATCACGGCTTCCTGAACCTGCTCGTCGCGTCCGCGCGCTGCCTCTCCGGCGGCGACGTCCGCGAAGCGCTGGAATCGACCGACGGCAAGGCGCTCGCCGACGAAGCGCGCGCGTTGCCGGAACCGGCCGCGAAGGCGGTCCGGGAGCTGTTCGGGTCGTACGCGGCGGCTTCGTTCGCCGAGCCGGTGGCCGACCTGGGTGAACTCGAGCTGCTGTGAGCAGGGAGGGGTCGCTGACCCTCGACCGCGGTCTGGCGCTGCTGCAGGCGGTGGCAGATTCGGGCGAGCAGGCGGCGACCATCTCCGAACTCGCGGTGACCATCGGCGCGAGCCGTGCGGCGGTGTACCGGCTGCTGGTGCCGCTGTCCGAACGTGGCCTGATCTGGCGAGACGGCACGAAGGTGCGACTCGGCGTCGGAGTGCTGCGGCTGGCCGGTCAGGTGCTCCCACAGCTGCGTGAGGCCGCGCGGCCGGTGCTGCGCGTGATGGCCGAGAAGGTCGGCGCTACGGCGCATCTGACGGTGGCGCAGGGCGATCATGCGCAAGTGGTCGCCGTGGTGGAGCCGTCGTGGACGAGCTATCACGTGGCGTACCGGGTCGGCAGCAGCCACGCGCTCGCCGCGGGCGCGGCCGGGCGGGCGATGGCGTTGCGGCAGGGCAGCATTGACCGGTGGGTCGCTTCGACCGGCGAGATCGAGGCCGGTGCTTCGGGAGTCGCCGCGCCGGTGCGTGGGGTGCCGGGGCTGCGGGCGAGCGTCGGGGTGATCTCGTTGGAGCCGTTGGTCTCGGACGAGGTCGGGCCGTTGGCGGTCGAGGCGGCTTCGAAGTTAGCCGAGGTGCTGCGGACCTAGCGGCGGGACGCGGCGACCAGTGGCCGGACCATGGTCAGCAGCAGCGCCAGGTCGACGGTGAACAGCAGCCGCTCGAACAGTCCGAGCGTCACTTCCTGGTGCGCGGGCCCGGTGATCAGCGTGAACACGAAGCCGCCCAGCACCACTGCCACGCTGGCGAAACTCGCGACGGCCAGCCTGCGGATCGTGGTGCGGCGCGGCTCCCACGGGCACGATCGGCGACCGCGGCGGGTCAGCAGCCAGGCGGCCGTGGGAAGTGCGAGGAACGCGGTGAGGGCGGCGGCGTTGTGCAACTGGCCGTCGAAGGAGCGGGCTTCGCCATTGGGGTCGACCGGGACTGTCGCGCAGATCGTGAGACCGGCGCACCACACGCCGAGCAGGAGGACGACCGCGGGCGAACGGCGGGCTTTAACGAGCCCGGCCAGCAACGCCAGCGAGCCGAGCGCGAGCGCCAGGCACATGACGGTGAACAGCCGCGCGGCCGAATGGTCGCCGAGCCGGCCGTAGACGTACTCCGAGAGCGTCTGCCAGACCGGGCTGATTTGCGCGGAGAGCCGCAGATGCAGGTCCGTCGCGATGACCACGGCCGCCCCGATGCCGACCAGCGCGAGCCTGCCGTGCACCGGCGACACGGCGGCGCGTGAAGTGGTCGGCACGGGCGCTCCTCGGCGGTCATGGCGAAGGCCATGGCGTCACCGGGGGTTCACCTGGTCCTCGTTCGGGGGTTCCGAAGAGGTTACCTGGCGTTCCTGTGAAACCGCGGTTACCAGAGCAGCTGGGCCAGCGCGAACGCGGCGAATCCGGCGAACACGAACCCGGCGACCCGCTGGATCAGCTTCGGCCGGATCCGGTCGCGGATCTTCGCGCCGATGAACACCGCCAGCCCGGCGACCGACACCAGCGCGACGAACGCGCCGACCCCGACCGCGAACGGGTTGCCGAGGCGGGCGACGAGACCGGCGGTCGCCAGCTGGGAAGCGTCGCCCCACTCGGCGGCGAAGAGCACGCCGAACGACGTCAGCGCGGAGCGCAGGAACGACACCGGTCCCGGCCCGGACCGCGACGCGTCCTCGCCCGCCTCGGTTCCTTCGCTGAAGCCCTCGCGCAGCAGCAAGAACGCTCCGACGCCGAACATCGCGGCGACCAGCACCGAAACAAGCGTTTCCGGCAAGAGGGTGAGCAGGCTTCCGAAAGACACCGCGATCACGCATTGCACGGCGAATGCCACGCACACTCCGGCGAATACCGGCCAGGCGCGGAAACGGGTGGTGAGCACCAGCGTCGCGACGAGCGTCTTGTCCGGCAGCTCGACGGCCAGTACCAGGCCGAACGCGCTGAACAGAGCGATCAATGCGGGAGACATGGGTTCGTGCTCACCCCTTTCACTGCAACGATAAAGGGGAGATTCAGAAAACCGCAAGCTGATGGGTTTCGCGAATTGCCTGATAAGGTCGCCAGAATGCTCGACACCGGTTAGCCGGATAATTTTTTTCGGTGCGCCGAATTCTGTTTTCCGGCTGCGGTACGGTGCGGGTCATGTCTGCTGACCACGTCGTCGTCACCACCACCGTCGACTCCGAGGCCGCCGCGCGCACCATCGCCGCGAGCGCCATCGAGGCCCGGCTCGCCGCGTGCGCCCAGATCGTGGGGCCGATCACCAGCGTTTTCCGGTGGGAGGACGAGGTGCAGACGGCGGCCGAATGGCGGGTCGAGTGCAAGACGGCCGCGGACCGGTCCGGCGCGCTGGAGGAGTTCCTGAACGTGCGCCATCCCTACGACCTGCCCGAGGTCATCGTCACGCCGATCGTCGGCGGCAGCCCGCGGTACCTGTCGTGGCTTGTGGAGGAGACGCGCTAGCCGCCACCTGATCGGGGGTAGCTCCGAGGTCTCCCGGCACCGGCTTTCGGCAGGTCGGCGGGACGTTGGTCCCGGCAAGTTCAGGACGTGTTGAACTGGCTGGCGCGGGGGCGCGCGCGGAGGATCGGACACGTGGATGTCCTTGAGCTCGCGCGGTGGCAGTTCGGCATCACCACCGTCTACCACTTCCTGATGGTCCCGCTGACCATCGGACTCTCCGTGCTGGTCGCGGCCATGCAGACGGCATGGGTGCGGACCGGCAAACCGCGGCACCTCAAGATGACGAAGTTCTGGGGCAAGCTGCTGCTCGTCAACTTCGCCATGGGCGTGGTCACCGGGATCGTGCAGGAGTTCCAGTTCGGGATGAGCTGGAGCGCCTACTCCCGGTTCGTCGGCGACGTGTTCGGCGCGCCGCTCGCGATGGAAGGCCTCCTCGCGTTCTTCGTGGAGTCGGTCTTCCTCGGCCTGTGGATCTTCGGCTGGGACCGGCTGCCCAAGAAGATCCACCTGGCCTGCGCCTGGGCGTTCTCGCTGGCCACGATGGCCTCGGCGTACTTCATTCTCGCCGCGAACTCGTGGATGCAGCACCCGGTGGGCGTCGAGTTCGTGAACGGCAAGCCGACGATGAACTCGATCGGCGCGGTGCTCACGAACAACACGGCGCTCGCCGCGATCCCGCACACTCTGGCCGGCGCGTTCTCGGTGGCGGCGGCGTTCCTGGTCGGCGTGGCCGGATGGCACCTGTGGCGTAAGCGTTCTGCGGATTCGGACGAACATCGCGACGTCTGGCGCTCGTCGCTGCGCCTCGGCGGCTGGGTCGGCGTGGTGGCGTTCGCGGTGCTGGCGATCACCGGCGACATGCAGGGCAAGCTGATGTTCGAGCAGCAGCCGATGAAGATGGCGTCGGCGGAAGCGTTGTGCCACACGGAAAAGCCGGCGAGCTTCTCGATCATCGCGGTCGGCGACGTGGCCAACGCGAACTGCGAGGACGTCAAAACTTTCAATGTGCCCGCGCTGCTGTCTTTCCTGGCGCACAACGACTTCTCGACCGAGGTCAAGGGCGTGGAGAACCTGGTGACCGAATACCAGGCGAAATACGGCACGAACTACCCGAACGACCCGGCGCTCGGATCGCTGGCAGGAAAGCCGATCGACTACGTGCCCAGCCTGCCGGTGACGTACTGGGGCTTCCGGATCATGATCGGCTTCGGCGCGATCTCGGCGGGCATCGGCCTGCTGGCCCTGTGGCTCACCCGGCGAGGCCGAATCCCCGGCGGACGCTGGTTCCCGCTGATGGTGCTGGGCGGCATCGCGACGCCGTTCATCGGCAACAGCGCGGGCTGGATCTTCACGGAGATGGGACGGCAGCCGTTCGTGGTCGCGCCCAACCCGACCGGCGTCGAGGGCATGTGGATGTTCACCGCGCAGGCGGTGTCGAAGCTGACTGTCGGCGAGGTGCTGACGTCGCTGATCTCGCTGACGGTGCTGTACGCGGTGCTGGGTGTGGTGGAGCTGTACCTGATGCGCAAGTACGTACGGGGCGGTGTGGACGCGGTGATGCCGCCCGCTGCTCCTTCCGATTCCGACGGTTCGGGCGGTTCTGATGGTTCCGAGGACTCTGATGACTCCGGTGACTCCGGTGACCAGGCGCTTTCGTTCGCCTACTGACCCGGTGGAGCGGGCCGGGGTGCCGCCAGAAGACCCGGAGGGCCGGGTCTGGGCGCGGCCCGCTCCACTGGCCTGGATTGGCTCTGCTTCAGAACGGCTGGTGCGCACTGTCGCGGTGACTGGGGTGGCTGCGGTGACTGGGGTGACGAATACGACGGACGTGGTGATGGACGTGAGTCTGGACGGGCTTGGCGCGGGCGGCGCTGACTCGGTGACGGATGAGCTTGCGGTGAGGGACGGCTTCACCGCTGCGAACCCGACGATGGCGATGCCTTTTGCGACTGGCTCGGTGACTCTCGATCCTTCCGCCGCCACCGCCACGACGGACCGCCTCGCCGTGCCGACAACAGTGCCGGTTGGACCTGCCGTGGCCGCCGTAGTGTCGGTTGAACCTGCCGCAGCGATCGCAGAGCCGGACGGCTCCAGCGCGGCGACCGCGGCACCCGACCGACCCGCCGCAACAAACGCGATAGCGGACCGACCCGCCGCAACGACGCACAACCTCGCGTCTCCACACACGGCACCAATCGACCCCGCGACAGCGACCACCGCCCGGCCGCACCGGACGACGCGAACTCTTGCCACC
>NZ_PQIA01000147.1 GCF_003385235.1 Amycolatopsis circi
GCCCGCAGGGGCAGGGGTTGGTGGCCAGGATTAGTTGGAACTGGGCGGGATAGCGGACTACGCCTTTGGCTCGGGCGATGCGGACTTCGCCTTCTTCCAGGACGGTGCGGAGCGAATCGAGGCGTTGGTTGCCGAATTCGCAGGCCTCGTCTAGGAAAAGCACGCCTCGGTGAGCCCGGCTGATAGCGCCTGGGGATGCCAGACCGGTGCCGCCGCCGATGAGGGCGGGTGGGCTTATCGAGTGGTGTGGGGCGACGAAGGGCGGGACTGTGACCAGGGGCGACGACTTTGACAGGGAGCCGTCGACTGAGTGGATGGCGGTTACTTCCAGGGACTCGTCCGCGGAAAGATCCGGCAGCAGACCGGGGAGGCGTCTGGCGAGCATGCTTTTTCCGACGCCGGGCGGGCCGGTCAGCAGGAGGTGGTGGCCGCCTGCTGCGGCGACTTCCAGGGCCCAGCGGGCTTCTGGTTGGCCTACTACGTCGGCCAGGTCGGGGACTGCCGCGGGGGCGGCGGCGACCGGCGCGGCGGGTGGTTCTAAGTCGCCTTCGTCTTTCAGCCAGGCGATCAGTTCGGCTAGGCGGGTTACGCCGGAGACTTCCAAGCCGTCTACTAGGGCGGCTTCTACCAAGGACTCAGTCGGTACTACGGCGCGTTCGTGACCGGCGGCTTTGGCGGCCAGCAGGCCGGGGAGGACGCCGCGTACTGGGCGGATTCTGCCGTCTAGGGCCAGTTCGCCCAGCAGGATCGTGTGCAGGAGTTTTCGGGCTGGGACGGCGCCGATGGCCGCTAGGACCGCGGCGGCGATGCCCAGGTCGTAGCCGGAGCCCATTTTGGGCAGGTTGGCGGGCGACAGGGCCAGCGTGATTTTGCCGTCTGGCCAGGATTGGCCGGAGTTGCGGACGGCCGAACGAACTCGGTCTTTTGCTTCGCGCAGGCCTGCGTCGGGCAGACCTACCAGAGTGACTCGGCTTAGGCCGCCGCCTAGGTCGGCTTCGATTTCTACTACTCGGCCCTCTATGCCCAGCAACGCGACGGACCAGGTTTTGGCGTGCGGCATCAGAAAGCTCCCACCAGGTGCCGCACGACCGGTTCTTCACCGTCTGGGGCGTAGACGGTCACTACGTCGTACCGGATGCGGCACCAGCCGACTCGATGTTCTTTCAGCCAGCGCATGGCGGCTCGGTGGACGCGGTCGATCTTCTCCGGCGTCACCGACTCGGCGGGAGTGCCGTATTCGGTGCTGGAGCGGGTTTTGACCTCGCAGAAGATCACCCGGTCGCCTTCGGACAGGACGAGGTCCAACTCGCCTTCGCGGCAGTGCCAGTTCCGGCTGAGCAGGACCATGCCGGCGGCCTGCAGATGCCGGGCGGCGAGGTCCTCGCCCCAGCGGCCGAACGTCCGGCGCCAGTGCGCGCCGGGGTGCGGGCCGTCGTTCATGGTGTCCCCCTCGGACAGCGTGAGCACCGTCGATCACGGTGCGTGTGCTTTCACGATCGCAACGTGATCGGAGGCCGCGCCAGAGGGATTTACGCCAGCTGTGGATAACCCGGGGGTTGTGGATCGCTGCTGGTCCAACAGGAGAAGGAGCGACCGAATTGTCGGGGAGGTGTGCAGGGGGCGGAGACGACGAAGGCCACCCGGCCAAGTGCCGGGTGGCCTCGCAGCGAAGCGGGGGTCAGCCTGAGAACGGACCGTCCTCGGGGAGCCGCAGGTCGGGTTTGTCGAGTTCCTCGACATTGACGTCCTTGAAGGTGATGACCCGGACGTGCTTCACGAACCGGGCGGGGCGGTACATGTCCCACACCCAGGCGTCCGACATGCGCACCTCGAAGTACACCTCGCCACCGCCGTCGCGCACCTGCACGTCCACTGCGTTGGCCAGATAGAACCGCCGCTCGGTCTCCACCACGTACGAGAACTGGCCCACTATGTCGCGATACTCGCGGTACAGCGAGAGCTCCATCTCGGTCTCGTACTTCTCGAGATCCTCTGCGCTCATGAAATCCGCGCCCCTCCTCGCGTTCGTCCTGCTCCGGCGGCGGAGCGTTCATTCTTACCCACCGAGCGGCCCGGGGCACGGACCGGCCCGCCCGCTTTTTCCAGGGCATTCTCCAGTGCAGCGTAGGTGAGCACGACCGGATGCGGGGCAGTGAGTCCGTGTGCGAGGGCCACAGTGGCGACATTCGTGTAGGACCAGCGGTGCGCCGGGCTCGGGCCGTGCTCACTCAGCGCAGCCAGATGGTCCGACGTGCTGTAGCCCTTGTGCACGTCGAAGCCGTACGCCGGCAACTCTTCGTGCAGGCCCGCCATGATCCGGTCCCTCGTCACCTTCGCCAGAACCGACGCCGCCGCGATGCTCGCGACGCTGCGGTCTCCCTTGATCACCGCGACATTGGGCGCGGGGATGCCGGGAACCGGGAATCCGTCGGTAAGGACGTATCCGGGATGGGTGCGCAGGCCGGCGACGGCGCGGCGCATGCCCTCCAGGTTCATCACCCGGATGCCGAGCAGGTCCACCTGCTCGGACGGGATGACGATCACCGAGTAGTCGAGGGCGCGTTGCAGGACCCGGTCGTACACCCGGTCCCGGGCCTTCGCGGTGAGCATCTTCGAATCGGTCAGCTCGGGCAATCGTGCGCCGTCACCCGGACGGAGCACGCAGGAAGCCACCACGAGCGGGCCCGCGCAGGCTCCGGCACCAGCTTCGTCGACCCCGGCGACCGGGCCGAGGCCGCGTCGTTCGAGGGCGCCTTGCAGACCCCAGAACAGCTCGCCGCGCACCACAGCACGCGGCGGACGCAGCGGTTCCGCCGGAATGCGGGGAGAAGGGAGAGTCACCGAAGCACCACCCGGAAGTCGCGGACGGAGCGCACCGCTTACCGTCTCCGGCCGGCCGCCTTGCGGAGGCCTGCCTTCAACCGGCGTCCGACGAAGAGCGTCGGCACCGCGGTGGCGAAGCCGATGCCGAGCGGCAGCCCTTGCTGCCACGCGGGCGCGCCGAGCGCGACCGGCTGGGCGTTCTGCTGCGGATCGTGGTCCGAGATCCCGCCCCAGCGGCCTGGCGGCAGCACGATGATGCGGGCCTTGCCGATGACGTCGTCGACCGGCACGGCGCCGTTGGGTCCGCCGCCGCCCTGATAGCGCGAGTCGGCGGAGTTGTTGCGGTTGTCGCCCATCACCCAGAGCGCGCCCTGCGGGACCTTCACCGGGGCGAACGACTCCTGAACGGGGTGGTTCTTGTCTTCCCAGTAAATGTAGGGCTCGTCGAGGGCCTTGCCGTCGACGATCACCCGGTTGCGGTCGTCGCAGCACTGGACGGTCTGGCCGCCGGTGGCGATGACGCGCTTGACGAAGTCCCGCTCGTCCGGCGGCGCGAAGCCGACCAGCGAGCCCAGACCGCGCAGCGCGCGCACGACGATGTTGCTCGACTCCTGCGGCGCGATCTCGTTCTCGGTCCACGCGGGCGGGCCCTTGAACACGATCACGTCCCCCGGGGAGGGGTCGGTGAAGTCGTAGGTGACGCGGTCGACCAGGATCCGGTCGCCGGTGCAGCTGGGGCAGCCGTGCAGCGTGGCCTCCATGGATCCCGAGGGGATCATGTAGACCTTGGCGAGGAACGCCTGGATCAGGATCGTGAGCACCAGGGCGATCACGATCAGGATCGGCAGTTCCTTCCAGAACGACCGCTTTTTCGAGGACTTGCCTCGCCGGTGCGACCCCCGACGCCCGCCGGACCGTTCCTGGTCCTCTTCCGGGCGTTCGGGGCCGTCCTCATCGGCGTTCCGCGACACAGGTTCGACCACGTCGCCAGGCTACCGGTAACCGACTCGCCGCTCAGCGGGCAGAGGCGGTCTCGCGGTTCTCGCGGCGCTCCTTGATCTTGGCCTTCTTGCCGCGCAGCTCGCGCAGGTAGTACAGCTTCGCCCGGCGCACGTCGCCGCGCTTGAAGACCTCGATCTCGGCCACGTTCGGCGAGTGCACCGGGAAGGTGCGCTCGACGCCGACGCCGAACGAGACCTTGCGGACGGTGAAGGTCTCCCGGACGCCGCCGCCGTGCCGGCGGATCACGACGCCCTGGAAGACCTGGTTGCGCTCGCGGTTGCCCTCGATGACGCGGACGTGCACCTTGAGCGTGTCGCCGGGGCGGAAGGCCGGGATGTCGGAACGCAGTGACTGCGCGTCCAGCGCGTCCAGGGTGTTCATCGGTGGTCCGTCCTCGTATTCGTGTGGCTTACGTACAGCTCGAGCGCGCAGTGGAGTTCACTGCGACTAGCCCGGGGCTGATGGCATTCACGGCTGGCAACGCTGAAGCGCCACGCCAACCGGTCCATTATGGCAAACTTGATTAACTGACTTTGCAGGGGGTGCTCAACTCGGCTTAACTGAGTTGCTAGTCCAGCCCGTCGAGCACCTCGTTGTCCCGCTTGTCGAGGCTGCCCTCGGGCAGCTGGGCCAGCAGATCCGGCCGTCGAAGCGCCGTCCGTTCGAGTGCCTGGTCGCGCCGCCAGCGGTCGATGAGCGCGTGGTTGCCCGAGCGCAGCACGTCCGGCACCGCCAGGTCGCGCCACACCTCCGGGCGGGTGTAGCTGGGGCCTTCGAGCAGGCCGTCGGAGAACGAGTCCTCGGCCGCCGACCGCGCGTTGCCGAGCACGCCCGGCAGCAGCCGGACGACGGCCTCGACGATCACCAGCACCGCCGCCTCGCCGCCGACCAGCACGTAGTCGCCGATCGAGACCTCGTCGACCGGCATCCGGCGGGCCGCGTCGTCCACGACCCGCTGGTCGATGCCCTCGTAGCGGCCGCAGGCGAACACCAGGTGCTTTTCCTCGGCGTAGGCGTGCGCCAGTTCCTGGGTGAACGGTTTGCCCGCGGGGGTCGGGACCACGAGCCGGGTCCCCTCGCCGCACACGTCGTCCAGGGCGGGACCCCAGATCTGCGGCTTCATGACCATGCCGGGACCGCCGCCGTACGGCGCGTCGTCGACCGCGCGGTGCACGTCGTGGGTCCAGTCGCGCAGGTCGTGCACGCCGACCTCGATGAGGCCGCGGTCGATCGCCCGGCCCAGCAGCGCGGCGCGCAGCGGGTCGAGGTATTCGGGGAAAATGGTGACGACGTCGATGCGCAAGCGGTTACCAGTTCCAGTACTCGGTGGCCTGGGCGTGCCACGGGCTCGGGACGTCCTGGTCGATCGCGAAGGCCATGCCCAGCCCCTTCGCGATCTTGATGCTGCGGTGCAGGGTCTTGCGGATCGGCGACCCGGCGGGCAGCCCGTGGTCGTCCGACCACGTTTCGGTCTGCGTGATGCAGGTTCGCGCCCCGAAGCGGGCGTTCGAGCATGGAGCGGGCGCGCCCCACGTCTGCAAATGCTCGAAGTGGACGACCTTGCCCGAACTCTTCTCGGTGATCGTGCCGCGCGCGACGAGCCGGTAGTCGGTGGACGGCACGGTCCAGCGCACGTAGTGCTGGCGGCCGCCGTCGGACGGGATCGGCGTGCACGTGGCACCGTTGCACGCGGACTCTTCGGTGACCCGTTCCGAGTAGTACGTGCCGTTGCCGTCCCAGCCGTCGAGCAGCACCCAGTCGCCCGAGCGGACGAAGTGCTCAGCGGTCGCCGGCGGCCACGTGACCGGGTCGCCCCAGGTGATCTGCGATTCGGTGGCCGACTGCGGCGACCACGCCCACTGGAACGCCTTCTCCCCCGGCGGCGCGTACTGGCCGGCGCTGCGCTGGAACATCAGCGAAAAGTCGCCGTACACCGGCGAAGCGGCCTGCGCGGGCGGCGCGGCGAAAGCGGTGGCCAAAACGGCCGCGAAGACGGCCTTCGTCCAGAACTTCACGGGCTCCCCCTCAGTCAGCGTCGAGGAGGCCTTCGGGCGGATCGAGCACGACCCGGCCCCCCGCGACGTCCACCACCGGCACGATGGCGCGGACGAAAGGTACCAACACCGAGCGTCCGTCATGATCGAGTTCGAGCAGTTCCCCGGCCGGCGAGTGGACCACCTCGACGACCTTGCCCAGGACCGACCCGTCGAGCAGTTCGGCGCGCAGGCCGGCCAGCTCGTGGTCGTAGAACTCTTCCGGGTCGCCGGTGGGCGGCAGCGTGTCGGTGTCCGCCAGAAGCAGCGCACCGCGCAGGGTTTCCGCGACGTCGCGGGTGAGCACCTGCTCGAAACGCACCAGCAGCCGCCCGCTGTGTTCGCGGGCGGCTGCGATGGTGAGTTCTCTCGTGCTGCCGTCGCGCAGCTTCGTCGTGACGACCGCACCGATCGCGAACCGCTGCTGCGGCGAATCCGTGCGCACGTCGACCGCGAGTTCCCCGCGGATGCCGTGCGCTTTCGCGATACGGCCGACTACGACGTCCATACCTGACCGTTTCCGAGAATCCGGGTCAGCGATCGGTGTCGACGACGTCCACGCGGACGCCGCGGCCGCCGATGCCGCCCATCACGGTGCGCAGAGCGGTCGCGGTGCGCCCGCCCCGGCCGATCACCTTGCCGAGATCGTCGGGGTGGACGTGCACCTCGAGCGTGCGGCCACGACGCGTGGTCAGCAGCTCGACCCGGACCTCGTCCGGGTTGTCGACGATCCCGCGCACCAGGTGCTCGAGGGAGTCGGCGAGGAAGCTCACTCGGACTTCTCGCCCTCAGCGGCTTCTGCCTTCTCGGCCTCGGCCTTCTTCGGGGCCGACTTCTTCTTCGGCGTGGTGGCCTCGGTGGAGGGCTCCTCGCCGGCCGCGGCCAGCGCCGCGTTGAACAGGTCCTGCTTGGACGGCTTCGGCTCGGCCACCTTCAGGGTGCCCTCGGCGCCCGGCAGGCCCTTGAACTTCTGCCAGTCGCCGGTGATCTCGAGGATGCGCTGGACCGGCTCGGTCGGCTGCGCGCCGACGCCCAGCCAGTACTGCGCCCGCTCGGTGTCGACCTCGATGAAGCTCGGCTCTTCCTTCGGGTGGTACTTGCCGATCGTCTCGATGGCCTTGCCGTCCCGGCGGGTGCGCGCGTCGGCGATGATGATGCGGTAGTACGGCGCACGGATCTTGCCGAGGCGCTGCAGCTTGATCTTGACGGCCACGGGTGTGGGTACTCCTCAGTGCTGTGTGGTGCAGGGCGCGCGCGGAACCCGTGGGGACAGGCCTGCGGCGCCCGGAGGTCAGGAGCTTCCACACGGCGAGAGGGTCCGGCGGAAGCGGGCAAGCAAACATTCTGCCAGATGCCTGTCCACAGGCCCGCACAAGGCCCCGGTTACGCGTGCGCGACCAGCGTCAGAACGACGCGAGCCCGAGCGCTCCGAGCAGGATCGCGACCGCGGGCAGGAAGTTGTTGACCGCGTGCGCGACGATGCTGCCCGCCAGCCTTCCGGTGGACAGCCGGGCCAGCCCGATCGGGATGGAGATCACCAGCAGCAGCGTGGTGCGCAGCGGTTCCAGGTGGCTGGCCGCGAACACCGCGGTGGACAGCAGGAACGCGGCGAAGCGCCCCCATCGCTCGCTGCGCCACTGCAGCCGCTCCACCGCGCCCCAGAGCAGGCCGCGGTAGATGATCTCCTCGCAGATCGGCCCGAGCAGCCACAGGTAGCCGAACATCACCGCGGCGGCGGGCACGGACATCTTGCGGTCGTCCACCAGGGCGCTGATCGCCGACGTCGCGTCCGCCGAGCCGACCAGCTGGGTCCACACGTAGGCGCTCAACGAGGTGAGCACGAGGCCGAGCATCCCGAATTTGAGCCCGGTCCGGACGTCCGCCCAGCGCCATTCGAGCCGCAGGTCGAGCTTCGGGCCGTTGCCGCGGACGACGGTGACCAGCACCGCGACGCCCGCGGCGATCATGGTGGGCAGCATCGTGCCGAGCAGCACCGTGCTGATCGGCAGCGGCCCGCCCGGAGCCGTCGGACCGGCGAGCGCGCCGATGAACGCGGCCGACGCCAGCAGAACGGCCTCGACCAGTAGGAACGCCCCGAATCCCCAGCGATGCGCGGGGAACGCGGTCGGTTCGGCCACGAATTCCTCCGGGGAGAGCGCACTCGGGAAGGGTTCACGGGGCTGTGATGTGGTCACGCCCGCCTCCCCGCGCTCGCTCTGCTCACCGGTCGAGCCTAGCGGCCGAAATGGTTTCGCACAGTACTCGGCTGGTCACCGGTTTCCTCAATGTCCGGTGAAGAGCAGGACGGCAGGCGGCAGGTTGTTCGCCGCGTGCGCGAGCACGCTCGCCGAGGTCCGGCCGGAATAATGCCGCGCCAGTCCGAGGACGAGACCTTGGCCGAACAGCGCGATCGTGCGCGTGGTCTCGCCGTGCAGCAGCGCGAACACCAGCGAGGTGAGCACGAGCACCACCCACGGCGGGATCTTGTAGTGCACCAGGGCGTTCCACAGCGCGCCGCGCAGCAGCAGTTCCTCGGTGAGCGGGACGGCGATCACGAGCACGAGCGCGGTCGTGATGAGCCAGACCGGGCTGCCGCCGGACACGTCGGGCAGGTCGGTGAGCGGGCTGTCGGACACCTCGTCGCCGCCGAAGACGGCGATTTCGGCGGCGTTCAGCACGAAGCCGACGACGAGCGCGAGCAGGCCGCAGGCCAGGCCGATGCGGAGGTCGCGGCCCCGGGTGCGGATTCCGAAGTCGCGTTCGAGGCCGGAGCCGTAGCGCAGAGAGGCAATCGCCGGGCCGATGCCGAGGATCAGGTTCGGCAGGAACGCCAGCAGCAGCAACGGTCCCGCGTACGCCTCGACTGGGTCGTCGTCGCCGACGTGGCGGTTGAAGGCGGCCGCGGTGAGGAGGGTGACGAGGTAGTAGCCGGCGACTCCGAAAAAGAACGCGGCGAACGCCCAATGGGCGCCCAGAATTCGCTTTCCCCCACCGTCTTCGGCCACGGGTTCACGCTATGTGCCGGTGGCGTGGCCCATCGAGGCGGGGGTCGCGTCGCGGTCGCCCGTTGCCGTTGCTCGCTGAAACGTCCGTGAGGGGAACCCTGAGGGACTCTGATTCCCTCAGGGTTCCCCTCACGGACATCCACAGCGCGGCGTTGGGGCGGTCAGTGGAAGACCGTGCCGCCCAAGACGATGTGGGTCGGGTGGTGCAGGGCGGCAAGGTCGGCGCGCGGGTCGTCCGCGTAAACGATCAGGTCGGCTGGGGCGCCGTGCTCGATGCCGGGGTGGCCGAGCCATTCGCGGGCTTCCCAGGACGCGCTCGCGAGCGCCTGCGTACGCGACATCCCCGCGCGGTGGAGCGCTTCGACCTCGTCGGCGATGCGGCCGTGCGCGACCATGCCGCCCGCGTCCGTGCCTGCGAAGACGCGTACGCCTGCTTCAACCGCCGAGGACACCATCTCCCCTACGCCGGCGTGCAGCGCGCGCATGTGGGCCGCGTACGTCGGGTACTTGCCCGCCTTGTCCGCGATACCCGGGAAGTTCTCGATGTTGATCAGCGTGGGCACCAACGCGACGTTGCGGCGCGCGAGTTCGGCTAGCTGGTCTGGCGACAGCGCGGTGCCGTGTTCGAGACAGTCGATGCCAGCGCTGATCAGGCCCGGCAACGCTGCTTCGCCGAACACGTGCGCGGTGACGCGCGCGCCGAGGTCGTGTGCGACGCGGATGGCTTCGGCGAGGACGTCGTCCGGCCACAGCGGCGCGAGGTCGCCTTGGCCGCGGTCGATCCAGTCGCCGACGAGCTTGACCCAGCCGTCGCCGTCGCGGGCCTGTTCGGCGACCGCTTCGGGCAGCAGCGCGGGGTCGTCCAGCTCGATCGCGAACCCGGGGATGTACCGCTTCGGCAGGGCCAGATGCCGTCCGCAGCGGATGATCGTGGGCAGGTCGGCGCGCGATTGCAGCGGCCGGACGTCGAGCGGCAGGCCGCAGTCGCGGATCAGCAGCGTGCCCGCGTCGCGGTCGGTCGCGGCCTGGTCCGCCGCCTCCTCCACCGACAGTCCGCCGTGCGGGCCGAGGCCCGGGTGGCAGTGCGCGTCGACGAGACCCGGGACCACGAATCCGCCGCTGGACAGCGTTTCCGCGCCGGGAACCGGCTCGAACGACAGCTTTCCGTCCTGGATCCAGAGGTCACGCGGCTCGCCGTCGGGCAGGACGGTGCCGGACAGGTGCAGCGGGCTCAATTGTTCTTCGGGTCCTTCGGCAGCTTGAACTTGGACGGGTCGAAGCCGGGCACGTCGTTCATGCCGCCGAGCTGGGACAGGTCCGGCATCCCGCCGGGCATGCCGCCGCCGGGGGGAAGCATCGGCATGCCGCCGGGCATCCCGCCGCGCATCTTCGGCTGCGTGGGACCGCGCCCCTTGCCCTTCTTCCCCTTCTTGCCCTTGCGGTTCTTGCTTCCGCCGCCCGCGCCGCCGAAGCCGAACCGGCCTGCCATCTGCGCCATCATCTTGCGCGCCTCGAAGAAGCGGTTGACCAGGTCGTTGACCTCGCGGACGGTCACGCCGGAACCGTTCGCGATGCGCAGCCGGCGCGAGCCGTTGATCATCTTCGGGTCGGCGCGCTCGGCGGGCGTCATGCCGCGGATGATCGCCTGGAGCCGGTCGAGCTGCTTGTCGTCGACCGCGGCGAGCTGGTCTTTCATCTGGCCCGCGCCGGGCAGCATGCCGAGCAGGTTGCCGATCGGGCCCATCTTGCGCACGGCGAGCATCTGCTCGAGGAAGTCCTCCAGCGTGAGCTGCCCGCTGGTGAGCTTCTGCGCGGCCTGTTCGGCCTGCTCCTGGTCGAAGTGCTGTTCGGCCTGCTCGATCAGGGTCAGCACGTCGCCCATGCCCAGGATGCGCGAGGCCATCCGGTCCGGGTGGAACGTGTCGAAGTCTTCGAGCTTCTCGCCGTTGGACGCGAAGAGGATCGGCTGGCCGGTGACCTCGCGGACGGACAGCGCGGCGCCACCGCGGGCGTCGCCGTCGAGCTTCGTGAGCACCACGCCGGTGAAGCCGACGCCGTCGCGGAACGCCTCGGCGGTGGTGACCGCGTCCTGACCGATCATGGCGTCGACCACGAACAGGACTTCGTCCGGCTGCACGGCGTCGCGGATGTCCGCGGCCTGCTTCATCAGCTCTTCGTCAACACCGAGACGACCCGCGGTGTCGACCACGACGATGTCGTGCTGCGCGTGCTTGGCCTCGACGATCGCGCGGCGGGCGACGTCGACCGGGTCGCCGACGCCGTTGCCCGGCTCCGGCGCGAACGTGGTGACGCCCGCGCGCTCGCCGACGACCTGCAGCTGGGTGACCGCGTTCGGCCGCTGGAGGTCGCAGGCGACCAGCATCGGCGCGTGGCCCTGCTTCTTCAGCCACATCGCCAGCTTGCCCGCCAGCGTCGTCTTGCCCGCGCCCTGGAGGCCGGCGAGCATGATCACCGACGGCGGGTTCTTGGCCAGGTTCAGCCGCCGCGTCTCGCCGCCGAGGATGCCGACCAGCTCCTCGTTGACGATCTTGACGACCTGCTGCGCCGGGTTCAGCGCCTGGGAGACCTCGGCGCCCTTCGCCCGGTCCTTGATCTTCGCGATGAACGCCTTGACCACCGGGAGCGCGACGTCCGCTTCCAGCAGCGCGATGCGGATCTCGCGCGCGGTGGCGTCGATGTCGGCGTCGGACAGCCGGCCCTTGCGCGAGAGCGACTGCAGGGCCGAGGTGAGCCGATCGGAGAGGGTGTCGAACACGGGGGTGCACGCTCCAGCTGGGTCGAAAGTTCGCGTGCCGGGCGTGCTCGGCACCCCCGGCATCTTCCGAGGGTAGCCGCCCCGGCCGCCCGGCCTTCACGGGTACGGGAAGGGTACTACGCGTGTGCGTATTAGTTGACAGAGCGACAACAGCTCAACCACGCGAAAACCGTTCGACCGGGTTCGAGAATTAAGTAAACATAGGCGTATGACATCAGCTACTGCGCGGCGTCCGACGCTCGCCGAACCGGCAGGGGACGAGGAAGAACGGGTCCCGTTCCGCCGCATCGCGAGCCTGTTCCGGCCGCACCGGCGGGCGCTGGCCGGGCTGTGCGCGCTGCTGGTCGTGCAGGCCGGGCTGGGCGTCACCTCGCCGTTCCTGCTGCGGGAGATGCTGGACACCGCGCTGCCGCACCGCGACGCCCTGCTGGTGAGCCTGCTGGCCGCCGGGATGATCGCCGCCGCGCTCGGGTCCGGGGCGTTGAGCGTGCGGACCACCGGGCTGTCCAACACCATCGGCCAGCGGGTGATGAACGAACTGCGCGTGGCCGTGTACAGCCATCTGCAGCGGATGTCGCTGGGCTTCTACACCCGGACCAAGACCGGCGAGGTGCTGTCGCGGGTCTTCAACGACATCGGCGGTGTGGACAACGTCGTGACCGGGACCGCCGCTTCAATCGTGCAGAACGGCACCACGGCGCTGGCGATCGCGGTGGCGATCCTGGTCATGGACTGGCAGCTGGCGCTGTTGTCCCTGGTCGTCGTGCCGTTGTTCCTGCTGTTCACCCTGCGGCTCGGCGGCAAGCAGCGGAAGCTCGCCCGCGGCCGGACCCGGCGGATGGCGCGGCTGACCACGATCGTCGAGGAATCGCTGTCGGTCACCGGCGTGCTGCTGGCCAAGACGATGGGCAACGGGAAGCTGATGCGCGACCGGTTCGCCGAGGAATCGCGCGAGGTCGCGGCGCTGGAGCGCAGTGCCGCGCTGGCCGGGCGGTGGCAGCGGGCGGCTCGGACGATGAGCCTGACGGTCATCCCGGCGCTGGTCTACTGGGCGGCCGGTCTGGAACTCGCCGGTGGTGCGGCGCCGATCTCGCTGGGCACTGTCGTCGCGTTCACCAGCATGTTGAACCGGCTGCTCGCGCCGGCGACGGCGATGCAGACCGTAGGACAGAACGTCGCGTCGGCGAAGGCGTTGTTCGGGCGGATCTTCGAGGTGCTCGACCTGCCGGTGGAGATCGGCGACCGGCCGGGTGCGCGCGAGCTGGTCCTGAGCGGCGGGGCGGTTTCGATGCGCGGGGTGTCGTTCCGTTACGACGAGGACGGTGCGTGGACGTTGCGCGACATCGATCTCGACGTGCCCGCGGGGACCACGACGGCGCTGGTCGGGTCGACGGGTTCGGGGAAGACGACACTCGCTTACCTGGTCGCTCGGCTGTATGAGGTGACCGAGGGGAAGGTGTGCGTAGACGGGACGGACGTCCGGGATGTCACGCTCGCGTCGCTGGCCGCCGGGGTGGGGCTGGTGTCCCAGGAGACGTATCTGTTCCACGCGTCGGTGCGGGAGAACCTGCGGTTCGCGAAGCCGGACGCCACCGACGAGGAGTTGGAGAACGCCGCGAAGGCCGCGCACATCCACGACACGCTGGCCGCGCTGCCGGACGGGTACGACACCGTGGTCGGGGAACGCGGTTACCGGTTTTCCGGCGGGGAGAAGCAGCGGATGGCGATCGCGCGGATCCTGCTGCGCAATCCGCCGGTGCTGATCCTGGACGAGGCGACGAGTTCGCTGGACAACCGCACGGAGCGGGCGGTGCAGGCGGAACTGGACCGGCTCGCCGCCGGGCGCACAACGATCGCGATCGCGCATCGGCTGTCCACTGTGGAGCATGCGGATCAGATCGCGGTGCTGGACGCGGGGAGGGTCGTCGAGCGGGGGACGCACGCGGAGCTGCTCGCGTCGGACGGACGGTATGCCGCGTTGGTGCGGGGAGAGGCCGCCTAGCCGGTCTTGGTCGTGCGCCGAAACCCGGCTTCGCGGCACGACGGTTGGCGAGTGCTGCGGTGCCGCTCGCGGCTAATACTGTGTCGGGATGGAGACCGAACCCGACGTCCACCGGGCCGACGAGCTGGCGGCGCTGGCCCGGACGGTGCGCGAGGGCGTCGGACGGCTGAACTGGCGGATGCGGTCCGAGGCGGGCATGCCCGCCCCCGGACCGGCCGTGCTGGCGGTGCTTTCGCGGCTGTACCGGGGCGGCACGCACACGCCGGGCGAGCTGGCCGAGGCCGAGCGGATCCATCCGCAGTCGCTGACGCGGATCCTGGCCTCGCTGGCCGAACGCGAATGGATCACGCGCACCCCGGATCCGGCGGACGGGCGGCGGTCGCTGATCGACATCACCCCGACCGGGCTGCGGGAGCTGCGCCAGTACTCGATCGCACGGGAGACCTGGCTGGCCGCGGCTCTCGAACGGACGCTCAGCCCCACCGAACAGGAGCTGCTCCGGCTCGCGGCCGGGCTGCTGACGCGGATCGCGGATTCCTGAGGCCGGGGAGTTCCGGGGCGGCCGCTCCCCACGGCCGTCCCCGGAACTGTGGCGGAAGAGCTCACCTCCCCAGGAGGCCTTCCGCCGCGGGCACGCGGAGCGGTTCCCCCTCGACCACCCGGCGTTGGGGAGAAGTCTGCCGTCCTGGGACGCGCGCGCGGCAGCGTGAAGTCCCTCAATCCGGGCTGAGTAGCACTACTCAAACGCGGGTGTCGGGTCCTGCGGAGTCGCTCGTGAACTCGAAGAGCGGTTCGGCGTCGGCGAGTTCCTCGGCCGAGCAGCTGACCGCGCAAGCGGCGGCCTGGAGGACTTCGGTGAGGACCTCTACTTCGGACGGCGAGACGGTGGCGAGCGCGGGGTTGCGGACGTCCATGCGGCCGGCGAGGCCTGCCAGGGCGTGGGAGAGCGCGTGCTGGCCTGCGACCAGCTGGGTGACTACCTCGGACAGTTCGCCGAGGGTGGCCGCGGATCCGTCGCCTCGGAGGAGGGCGGAGAGTTCTTCCGCGCAGGTGCGGAGGTGTCCGGCTACGACGGTGGGGGGCAGCGAGAGTTCGGGCAGGTTGTCGTGACCTCGCACCGCGTTCACCTCGCCCGTTGGTCGGACCTGCCATCCTGCCATCGGAATCGGGGTTGTCGCCTCCGACACCCCGGATGGGTGAGCCCGGATGGCGCAATCCGGCCAGGGCTGCTTGCCCTGGCCAGCTGTCCGTGAAGGACTCCTTGAGGGAATCTGATTCCCTCAAGGAGTCCTTCACGGACCTTCAGGAGACTGCGGCGAGGACGGCGTCGGTGATGGTGGTTCGCCACTGTGGGGTGACGTGGCCGGAGCGTGGCGAGAGGGCGAAAGAGTCGACGACCGCGCCGCCTAGGGTCGCGGCTTTTGCCCAGTGGACGTCGGCCTCGGCGCGGCGCAGGGCGCTGGCCACGCGGAAGAGCAGGCCGATCCGGTCGGCGGCGCGCAGTTCCAGCACTACGGCGTCGGGGCCGCTTGTTTCGTCGTCGAACCATCGCACGACTGGCTTGACCACTACTGGTGACGAGGTGGCGTAGTCGCGTTCCTTCGCGGCCAAGCGTTGGGTGAGCGGCATCGTTCCGGCGACCGCGCGGGCGAACTGTTCCCGCAGCAGCGCGGGATCCGGCAGGGAGCCGAACTTCGGCGACGCGGTGAAAACGCCTGCTCGGCCGCGGCCGGAGTGTTCGCGCAGGACTGCGGAGTGGACTTCCAGGGAGTTGAGCGCCAGGACTCCGGCTGCGGGAGCCAGCAGTTCGCGGTCTGCGGGCACGGCGAGCAGCACCGTGACGACTTTGCCGTGTGCGGAGATCCGGATCTGGCCGACGCCGGTGCGAGCAGCCTCGGCGACTAGCTCGCGTTGGTCGTCGTCCAGTGGTTCAGGAGGCGTGAAACCCTTGCCGTGCACTGCTTCCTCGCAGCCGCTGACCAGTTCGGCCAGCAGGCGGTCCTTCCAGTCGGTCCAGACGCCGGGACCGGTGGCGAGCGAGTCCGCGCGGGTGAGGGCGTGCAGGAGTTCCAGCAGGACGACGTCGCGGTCCAGGGTTTTCACTACTCGCGAGATGGTCGCCGGGTCGCCGATGTCGCGTCTGGTCGCGGTGTGCGGGAGCAGCAGGTGGTGGCGGACCATGGCCGAGACCGTCGCGACGTCCGCGGGCGGCAGGCCTAGGCGTTGCGCTACCGAGGCGGAGATCTTCGCGCCCAACTCGGAGTGGTCGGCGTCGCGGCCCTTGCCGATGTCGTGCAGCAGGGCGCCGATCAGCAGGAGGTCTGGTCGCGACACGGTGGTGGTTAGTTTTGTTGCTTCGACGCATGCCTGGACTAGGTGCCGGTCGACTGTCCACTGGTGCACTGGCGAACGCGGTGGCAGGTCGCGTACGGCACCCCATTCGGGGAACAGCCGGGACCATAAGCCGGTGCGGTCTAGGGCTTCGACTGCGTCGACTAGGCCCTCCCCTGCGCCCAGCAGTTCGACGAGCGCGTTGCGGGCGTCGTCTGGCCAGGGTTCGCGCAGTTCGGGCGCGGATTCGGCCAGAGTGCGCAAAGTGCCTGGTGAGATGGGCTTTCGGGTGCGAGCTGAGGCGGCTGCGGCGCGAAGCAGAAGGGCTGGGTCTCGCGCGGGGAGTGCGTCTCGGGCCAGCGCGACCTCATCGCCGTGCAGTACGACGCCTTCGGCGAGCGGGCGGCGGACTGGGCGTCGGCCGAAGCGGGGGCGTGGTTGTTCCACTGTGGACCGGAGGGCGACGTCGACGGCGTACGCGATGGTCCGGCCCGCACCGGAAAGCTTGCGTGCCAACGTGAATCGGTCGCCTAGCTCTAGTTCGTGCGCTACGACGTCGGCGTCGGGGGCGTTGAGGATGTCTCGTTCGCGACGTGCTTCGCGGCGCAGTTCGGTGCGGACGTCTAGCAGGAGTTGCTTGGCTGCCAACAGTTCTTCGCCGGGGCGTGCGGTGAGCTGTCCGGCGGCGAGAGCTTCCAGGACGCCGAAGTCGCGTAGGCCGCCGCGGCCGTGTTTCAGGTCTGGCTCGGCGGATTGGGCGATCTCGCCGCTGCGGTGCCACCGGGTGTGGACGGATTCGGCCAGTTCGGGCAAGCGTTTACGGGCGGTGCGCCGCCATTGGTCGCGGGCGGCGGACGCTAGGCGTTCGGTGAGGCCTGGGTCGCCAGCCAAGTGTCGGGCGTCGAGGAGACCTAGTGCGGTGCGTAGGTCCTCCGCGGCGACTTTCAGGGCCTCGCCAGGGGTGCGGACGGAGTGGTCGAGGCCGACTCGTGCGTCCCACAGCGGGTACCACAGGGCGTCGGCGATCTGCCCGATGTTGCCGTTTCCGTTGTGCAGCAACAATAGATCGAGATCGGAGTACGGCACCAGCTCGCGCCGTCCCAGACCCCCTACGGCGACCAGCGCGACACCTGGGTCCGCGGTGTCGACGCCGGCCGCCGTTGCTCCTTTCCCGAGCCAGAACTCGTAGAGATCGACCAGGGACGCCCGCAATGCGGGTGCTCCGTGCCGTCCTTCGAGCAGCAGCGCAGTGGCTCGGGCGAGTTCTCCCCCGTCGGTCATCGGCTACAGCGCGTCCGTGCCGCGTTCACCGGTGCGGACCCGGATCACGGTCTCCACCGGCGTCACCCAGACCTTCCCGTCGCCGATCTTCCCGGTGTGCGCGGCGGTGGTGACCGCGTCGAGGACCTTCTCGACGACCACGTCGTCCACCACGACCTCGATCTTCAGCTTGGCCACGAAATCCACCGAGTACTCCGCGCCCCGATAGACCTCGGTGTGGCCCTTCTGCCTGCCGTAGCCCTGGACCTCGCTCACCGTCATCCCGAGCACGCCCAGCTGTTCCAGCGAGGAGCGGACGTCGTCGAGCGTGAACGGCTTGACGATCGCGGTGATGAGCTTCATGCCTTGGCCTCCTCGAGTTTCGTGACGGGCTTGACCGGGAACGTCGCCGAGTGGCCGAGGCCGCCCATGCCGGTGAAGTCGTAGGCGCTCTCCGCGTGCTGGCCCTCGTCGATGCCGCTGACCTCGTGCTCGGTGCTGACGCGGAACCCGCCCGCCTTCTTGATCGCGAACCCGATGATCAACGTCATGATGAACGAGTAGCCCAGAACGGCAAGCGCGGCGACCACCTGGATGCCCAGCTGCTTGAAACCGCCGCCGTAGAACAGGCCGTCCGCGCCCGTCGGGTTCACGCTCTTGGTGGCGAAGAACCCGATCAGGATGGTGCCGACCAGACCGCCGACGAGGTGCACGCCGACGACGTCGAGGGAGTCGTCGAAGCCGAAGCGGAACTTCAGCGAAATGGCCAGCGCGCACAGCACCCCGGCGATCAGGCCGATCGCGATCGAGCCGAGCGGGCTCACGAAACCGCAGGCGGGCGTGATCGCGACCAGCCCGGCCACCGCGCCGGAAGCCGCGCCGAGGGTGGTCGGCTTGCCGAACTTCAGCTGTTCCACGACCAGCCAGCCGAGCACCGCGGCCGCGGTCGCGACGGTGGTGTTGGTGAACGCGACACCCGCGAGGTCGTTCGCGCCGAGCGCGGAACCGGCGTTGAAGCCGTACCAGCCGAACCACAGCAGCGACGCGCCGAGCAGGACGAACGGAACGTTGTGCGGACGGCCGGTGTCCTTCGGCCAGCCCTTGCGCTTGCCGAGCACCAGCGCGAGGGCGAGCCCCGCGGCGCCGGCGTTGATGTGCACCGCCGTGCCGCCCGCGAAGTCGAGCGCCTTGAGCTGGTTGGCGATCCAGCCGCCCACCGCGTCCTTGCCGGTGAATCCGTCGAACGAGAAAACCCAGTGCGCGACCGGGAAATACACGACAATCACCCAGATTGTCACGAAAAGCGTCCAGCCCCAGAACTTCGCGCGATCCGCGATGGCACCGGAAATCAGCGCCGGGGTGATGATCGCGAACATCAGCTGGAACATGCAGAACGCGAGCAATGGCAATGCGTCCGGACCCGGCCACGCAACGGCGGGCGGGCCTTCGCTCGCCAAGCCGACGAGCTTGCCGAACGCGTCCGACAGGCCGGCATAGTCGAAGTTCCCGACCAGGCCGCCGAAAGCGTCGTTGCCGAAGGACAGCGAGAACCCGAAGAGCACCCACAGCACCCCGACTATGGCGAGTGCGATGAAGTTCATCATCAACATGTTCAAAACGCTCTTCGCGCGGACCATGCCGCCGTAAAAGAACGCGAGGCCCGGGGTCATGAGCATGACCAGCGCGGCGCTGATCAGCACCCAGGCGGTGTCTCCGGCGTTCAGCACAATCGTCCTCCCGTGCCGTGGGCAACTGCTGAGGAAGTGTTGGCCGCTGGTGTTTCACCAGGCTTCGGTTCACGTTTCCCCCTCGTGAACTCCGGTGCGATGGTTGTTACGGGGACGTTTCCGGGAGCATGGGGCGAAATGTCCGGTCAGGCAACGTCGTGGTCGAATAACGCCATGTCTTTGCCTGATCGGGTGATCGAAGCGCTGCGCTGTTCGGTGTGCGCGGAGCCGGTCTCGCTGACCGGCCGGACGCTGCGCTGCGAGCGGCGGCATTCGTTTGATCTGGCCCGGCAGGGTTACGTCAACCTCCTCCACGCGCGCATCCCGGCGGGCACAGCCGACACCGCGCCGATGGTGGACGCGCGGGCGGCGTTCTTGTCTTCGGGCGCGTACGAGCCGCTGGCCGAGGCGGTAGCCGCTGCTGGTTCTGCTCCGGGATTGATCATCGACGCCGGTGCCGGGCCGGGCTATTACCTCTCGCGGGTGCTGGACGACGCGCCGGACGCGGTCGGGCTGGCGCTGGACGTGTCGGCGATCGCGTTGCGGCGGGCCGCGCGGGCGCACGCGCGGCTGGGTGCGGCGGTGTGGAATCTGTGGGAGCCGTGGCCGGTGGGCGACGGGGTGGCGTCGGTGGTGCTGGACGTGTTCTCGCCGCGGAATGCCGCGGAGTTCCACCGGGTGCTCGCGCCGGGCGGGAAGCTCGTGGTGGCGTCGCCGTTGCCGGGGCATCTCGCGGAGCTGGGCGATCTGGTGCTCGCGGTGGACTCCCGGAAGGAAGAACGGCTCGAAGCCGCGCTGGGCGGGTTGTTCGTGCGGGAGTCCGGGGCGGAGGTGGTCCGGACTCAGCCGTTCAGTGCCGCGCAGGTGCGGGATATGGTCGCGATGGGGCCTGCGGGCTTCCATCTGGACCGGGACGGGCGGCGGGAGCGGCTCGACGCCGCGGCGGGACGGGACGTGACGCTGGCGGTTTCGGTGAGCACTTGGCGGCGCGCCTAGGTCCGTGAGGGGAACCCTGAGGGACTCTGATTCCCTCAGGGTTCCCTTCACGGACTTTGGCCGGACCATTCTTCGGGAGGGATGGTCGGCGGCGGAGGCGCTGGGTTAGCGTGGCGGTCGATGAGCGAACGTACCTGGGGCTTCCGCACCCGCGCCCTGCACGCCGGCGGCACTCCCGACCCCGCCACCGGGGCCCGCGCGGTGCCGATCTACCAGACGACCAGCTTCGTGTTCGAGGACGCGGCCGACGCGGCCAACCTGTTCGCGCTGCAGAAGTACGGGAACGTCTACAGCCGCATCGGCAACCCGACCGTCGCGGCGTTCGAGGAGCGCATCGCGAGTCTCGAAGGGGCCATCGGCGGGGTCGCGACGGCCAGCGGGCAAGCGGCGGAGTTCCTCACGTTCTCGGCGCTCGCGGAGGCCGGTGACCACATCGTGTCGGCGGCCGGGCTGTACGGCGGGACGGTCACGCAGCTCACCGGGACGCTCGCGCGGTTCGGCGTCGAGACGACGTTCGTGCACGGCGACACCGAGGAGTACGCCAAAGCGGTCACCGACCGCACGAAACTGATCTACACCGAGGTGATCGGCAACCCGAGCGGCGCGATCGCGGACCTCGCCGGGCTGGCGGATCTCGCGCATTCGCACGACATTCCGCTCGTGGTCGACGCGACGCTCGCCACGCCGTACCTCTGCCGCCCGATCGAGCACGGCGCGGACATCGTCCTGCACTCGGCCACGAAGTTCCTCGGCGGACACGGCACGACGCTCGGCGGCGTGGTCGTCGAGGCGGGGACGTTCAACTGGGGCAACGGAAACTTTCCCCGGATGACCGAGACCGTCGACAGTTACGGCGGGCTCAAGTACTGGGAGAACTTCGGCGAGTACGCGTTTAGCACGCGGCTGCGCGCGGAGCAGCTGCGCGACATCGGCGCGGTGCTGTCGCCGCATTCGGCGTTTTTGTTGTTGCAGGGCGTGGAAACGCTGCCGCAGCGGATGGACGCGCACGTCGTCAACGCGCGGGCGATCGCCGAGTACCTGAACGCGGACCCGCGGGTCGCGTGGGTGTCTTACGCGGGGCTGCCGGATCATCCGGATCATGAGCGGGCTGCGCGGTACCTGCCGCAGGGGCCGGGCGCGGTGTTTTCGTTCGGGGTGAAGGGCGGACGCGCGGCGGGCGAGAAGTTCGTGGAGTCGGTGGAGCTGTTGTCGCACTTGGCAAACGTCGGCGACGCGCGGACTTTGGTGATTCATCCTGCTTCGACGACGCACGCCCAGTTGTCCGAGGATCAGCTCGCCGCGGCGGGCGTCGGCGCCGATCTGATCCGGCTGTCGGTCGGGCTGGAGGACGTCGAGGATCTGCTGTGGGACCTCGACCAAGCCCTCGACAAGGCGGTGAACGCATGAGTTACGACGTCGGCGCGGTCGAACGGCGGCGTCTTCTCGGGCGCACGAAATCGGTGACGGTCGTGGGCGCG
The DNA here is from genome assembly GCF_003385235.1 of Amycolatopsis circi. Taxonomy (GTDB): domain Bacteria; phylum Actinomycetota; class Actinomycetes; order Mycobacteriales; family Pseudonocardiaceae; genus Amycolatopsis; species Amycolatopsis circi. Next base: position 21,434 of record NZ_PQIA01000147.1, read on the forward strand.
TCGGCGAATCCCGCGCGGCCGAGTTACTTCGTGGCGACGTATCTGCTGTCTTCGACGCGGTACGAGGTCAACTTTGTGAACCCGCGGCTCGACACCTTGCTGGGGCGGCCGGTGTATCCGTCGTTGGCCGACGTGCCCGGCGAGCTGGATCTGGTGAGTGTGTTCCGCAAGCACGATGACCTCCCCGGGGTTGCCGAGGAGGTCATCGAGGCTGGGGCGCGGACGTTGTGGCTTCAGCTGGGGTTGTGGCATGAAGCCGCGGCGGATCGGGCTCGCGAGGCGGGGCTGGATGTGGTGATGAACCGTTGCGTGAAGATCGAACACGCGCGGTTCGCGGGCGGGTTGCATCTGGCCGGGTTCAACACCGGGGTGATCAGTTCTCGGCGGCAAACGGCACCGTAAACCGGATGCTGGCCTGAGTACGGGTGCGGTTCGGCGAACGGCCATCCATCACCTGGACCGGCGGTTGTTCGTCACCGTCCGCCTCCAGGCACCCGGGCTCCTGGCCGCCCAGATGCACGCTTTCCTTACTGCCGAAGGGTTTCCGGTTGAATACAGCGAAACCGAGTTCAGCTGACCGTCGCGACCAGGAACTCCTCCCCCGCCGCCAACCCGTCCGCACGGGCCGACAGATACCGCTTGTTCAAGTCAGCCGCACTGACGTGCTGGACATCCGGAAAACCGCACTCCCGCGCGAAGTCCAGCATCTCGTCCGGCGCGAAGAAGCTCACGAACGGCGTCCCGGCCGCTTTCGCGCCCTTCATCGCCGCCGCTCGCGCCGCGCGATCGGGTTCGTCCAGGTACTCCTCCGGCATCTGGAACGTCATCGCCACCACGGTGCCCGGCGCGAACCCGGCGAGCGCGCGCAAGGTCGCGGCGTTCGCCTCGCGGGTCAGGTACATGCTGACGCCCGTCGATGCCACCACGGCAGGTTTCTCCGGCTCAAAACCGTTGGCAGCCAAGCGTTCCGGCCACTGTTCGCCGGATTCGAAGTCGACCGGCACGAAGCGGTACGGCGCGGGCAGCCCGAGTTCGGCCAGCCGGTCCCGCTTCCACTCCTGCGTGCCCGGCTGGTCGATCTCGAACACTCGCACGCCCAGCTCCGGCTCCCGCTGCGCGAACGTGTCCAGCCCGGCGCCGAGCAGGACGTACTGCGAGACCCCACGCTCGCGCACCAGATCCTCGACGAACCGGCTGCGCAGCGCGATTCCCGCGCGGAACCGCTGGGTGAAGGCGAGGTCCATGTCCGGCCTCGATCGCCAGTCCGGGCCGGGATCCGCCAGCCGGAGACCGATCTCGTCGACCAGCGCGTGCGGCGGCGGATCGGCGAGCACGTGCAGCGCGCGCCACAACGCGACGCGCACCGCGGTGTGGTCCGGCTGGCTCACTTAGGGGCCCGCAGGATCCAGGCCCGGCCGTCCGGATCGCGCACGGTCATCTCGCGCGTGCCGTAGTGGGTGTCCTCGAACGGGGCGACGACGTCGAGCCCCGCGTCGACCGACTCGTCCGGCACCGCCACCACCACGCTCGTCCGCGGCTCCTGGCTTTCCGGGACCTCGGCGACGAACACCGGCACGCCGTCGCCGTTCGAGAGCTGGCCCGAGTTGTGGTCGGTCTCGAAATCGAGGCTGAAGCCCACGCGCTGCAGGAACTTCGCGGTCTTGCCCCAGTTGTGCGTCTCCATGAAGAGCATCGTGATGCCGTCGCTCATGTCAGCCGTCCTCTCGTTGTTCGGAAGGGGTATCGAGGTAAGCCCGCAAAGCCGCGGTGACCAGCGCGGACAGCGACTGCTCGTTCTCGATCGCCCGGTACTTCACCTGCTTGATCAGCTCGACCGGCAGGTACACGTTGAATTGTTTGACCTCTTCACCGGCCATTCTAGAATGCTAGCAATCTAGCCAGCGGCGGACAAGCCCCGCCCGCGGCCGCCGTGAGAAGGTGGAGGCATGGCGAAACCCTCCGGGCTGCAGATCAGGAACATCGTCGCCGCCGTCCTGATGGCTGCCGCGTTCGTGTTCAACCTGGTGACCGGCGGCCCGTGGTGGGTCACCGCGATCGTCGGCGTCGCGGCTCTGCTGTCGTCCTTCTCCGCCTACCTGAACCGGCCGAGCGCGCGGGGCTGACCCTCCGGGCAGTCCGGCCCGGACGCTCGGGCAGGAAGGCCGTCTCGTTCAACCTTCGTCCGCCCGGACGTCGCCTGCGGTTCAGCCGCCGCTGCTCTACTCGGCGCGGCCCGATCGCGGCAGGCGAAGGAGTGTTGGTGGCAGGGAACGGCTTCACCGTCCACCCGGACGAGTTGCACACATTCAGCGAGTACATGGACAAGACCACCGTGCCGACGGTCGACGACTCCGCGAAGGCGGTCGACGACGCCAACGGCGGGGACATCGACGCGTTCGGCGTCGTGCTCGGTCAGGTGCTCGCGATTCCGGCGCGGATCGCGCTGAAGGCCGTCTCCGACAATCTGCACGGCGTCGCGAAGGACGTGACCGACAGCGCGGACAAGACGCGCCAGGCCAGCGAGCAGTACAGCAAGGGCGACCAGGACCTCGCGAAGGCGTTCGACAAGTTCAAGCCGGAGCAGGTCAAATGAGCGTCGTCGTTCCCATCACGGACTCGAACAACACGACCGGCGCGGGGGTCGCGGACAGCTGGCACAGCGTCGTCTCGTCGATCCAGGAAATCCAGCACCTGCACGGCGGCGACGCGGCGGCGGTGGGCGTCGAGATCGGCGTGTCGATCGTCGGCGCGATCGCGGACACCGCGGCGTTCGTCGTCGACCCGTTCGGCAAACTCATCGCGGCGGGGCTCGGCTGGCTGATCGAGCACATCTCGTTCCTCAAAGAGGGCCTCGACAAACTCGCCGGCAAACCCGAGGCGATCAAGAAAATGGCCGAGGAACTGCACAAGACCGGCCAGAACCTGCGCAACTCGGCGAAAGACCTCGACGCCACGCTCCAGAAGACGGTCGCCAACTGGCAGGGCGAGGGCGCCGACGCGTTCAAGAAGAACATCGCCGACCGGCGCGGCCAGATCGACAGCGCCGGGCACGCGGTCGACGTCGCGGGTTATGTCGTCGAGACGACGATGGCTCTGGTCACCGTGGTGCGCTCGCTGATCCGCGACCTGATCACGACGTTCCTCGGCGACGTCATCGCGACCATGCTGATCGCGCTCGCGATGGCGGCGTTCACGTTCGGCGCGTCGATCGTCGTCGGGGTGGGCAACGTGATCCGCTCGGGGATCTCGTTGGCGCTGACGATGGCGTCCAAGATCGCCCGGGTGGTCGGGCTTGGCGGGCGGACCGCGAGCAGGCTGGCGCAGCTGGCGGAGAAGGTCAAGCCTTCGCGCGGCGGCGGTGGGCGTCGAGATCGGCGTGTCGATCGTCGGCGCGATCGCGGACACCGCGGCGTTCGTCGTCGACCCGTTCGGCAAACTCATCGCGGCGGGGCTCGGCTGCCTGATCGAGCACATCTCGTTCCTCAAAGCGGGCCCCGACAAACTCCACGGCAAACC
>NZ_PQIA01000144.1 GCF_003385235.1 Amycolatopsis circi
GGGGTGCTTGTCAAGGCATCTTTCCCGCCTTGACAAGCACCCCCGCGCCGTAGTCACAATCAGCTTCGGGGTGCCCCGCCGCAACAACGGGCGCAATGTCGCCACCAGGCGACGAGCCGCCCCGCCCTCAGGAAGCAGGCAACGCAGCCAACCGAGCCTCAATCCGCCCAATATCAGCCACCGCAGTCTCCCGCCGCACCTTGATCTTCTCGATCACCTGCTCCGGCGCCTTGGCAATAAACGCCTCATTCCCCAACTTCCCCTCAGTCTGCGCCAATTCCTTCCGCGCAGCACCAAGATCCTTCTCCAACCGCTTCCGCTCAGCAGCAACGTCAATGGTCCCGGAAGTATCCAACTCCACAGTCACCACGCCACCAGCCAACGCCACTTCCAACGAAGCACTGACCGAGAACCCGTCCTCCGGCTCAGTAAGCCGAACCAGCGAGCGAATCGCGTCGGAGTGACCAGCCGGGAACGCCTCCCCAGCCAACCGGGCAGCAACCTTCTGCCCCGGCTTCAGCCCTTGATCAGCCCGGAACCGCCGAATCTCGGTAATCAGCTTCTGCACATCAGCAACCCGAGCGTCCGCGACCGGATCCGCATACCCCTCAACCGCCGTGGGCCAAGCCGCGATCACCAACGACTCGCCACCAGTCAAGGCAGTCCACAGCTTCTCGGTGACGAACGGAACGAACGGGTGCAGCAGCCGCAGCACCGTGTCCAGCACATGCCCAAGCACCTTCCGCGTAGCCTCAACCCGCGCGGAATCCCCTTGGTACAGCTGAACCTTGGCCAGCTCCAAATACCAGTCGCACAACTCGTTCCACGTGAACTGGTACAGCGCATTGGCGACCTTGGCGAACTGGAAGTCCTCGAACAACCCGTCCACTTCGGACACCAGGGCAGCGAGCCGCCCGAGAATCCACCGATCCGACTCCGTCAGCTCGCCGGCATCCGGCAGCGAGCCCTCGGCCGTAGCCCCGTTCATCATCGCGAACTTGCTGGCATTCCACAGCTTCGTGCAGAAGTTCCGCGACCCGGCGGCCCACTCGTCCGCCAGCGCCATGTCCGTACCCGGATTGGCCCCGCGAGCAAGAGTGAACCGAGTGGCGTCCGCCCCGTAAGCGTCCATCCACTCCAGCGGGTCGATGACGTTCCCCCGCGACTTGGACATCTTCTTGCCGTTGGCGTCCCGGATGAGCCCGTGCAGGTAAACATGGTCGAACGGCTGCCGCCCGTCCATCTGCTGCACGCCGAACATCATCATCCGGACAACCCAGAAGAAAAGAATGTCGTACCCGGTGGACAACACGCTGGTCGGATAGAACTTCGCCAGATCCGCGGTCTCGTCCGGCCAGCCCAGAGTCGACATCGGCCACAGCCCCGACGAGAACCACGTGTCGAGCACGTCCGGATCCTGCGTCCAACCTTCGCCGGACGGCGGCTGCTCGTCCGGCCCCACGCACACGACTTCGCCGTCCGGCCCGTACCAGACCGGGATCCGGTGCCCCCACCACAACTGTCGCGAAATCGTCCAGTCGTGCATGTTGTCGACCCAGTCGAAGTACCGCTTCTCCAGTTCGGCCGGGTGGATCTTGGTACGCCCGTCGCGCACCGCGTCGCCGGCCGCCTGGGCCAGCTCGGCGACCTTGACCCACCACTGCAGCGACAGCCGCGGCTCCACGACCGTGTCGCAGCGGGAGCAGTGCCCGACCGCGTGCACGTACGGCCGCTTCTCCGCGACGATCCGGCCCTGCTCGCGCAGCGCGGCGACCACCGCGGGGCGCGCCTCGAACCGGTCGAGGCCCTCGAACGGACCGGGCACGGTGACCTCGGCGCGCTCGTTCATCACGGTCAGCATCGGCAGGTCGTGGCGGCGGCCGATCTCGAAGTCGTTCGGGTCGTGCGCCGGGGTCACCTTGACCGCGCCGGTGCCGAACTCCGGGTCGACGTGCCGGTCCGCGACCACCGGGATCTTCCGGCCGGTCAGCGGCAGCTCGATCTCGGTGCCGACCAGGTGCGCGTAGCGCTCGTCGTCCGGGTGCACGGCCACGGCGGTGTCGCCCAGCATCGTCTCGGCGCGCGTGGTGGCCACGACGATCGAGGCGTCGCCGTCGCCGTAGCGGATCGACACGAGTTCGCCGTCGTCGTCGCTGTGGTCGACCTCGATGTCCGACAGCGCCGTCTGGCAGCGCGGGCACCAGTTGATGATCCGCTCGGCGCGGTAGATCAGGCCGGCGTCGTAGAAGTTCTTGAACACCGTCTGGACGGCCTTGGACAGGTTCTCGTCCATGGTGAAGCGCTCGCGGGACCAGTCGACCCCGTCGCCGAGCCGCTTCATCTGGCCGAGGATCTTGCCGCCGTACTCGGCCTTCCACTCCCAGACGCGCTCGACGAACTTCTCGCGGCCCAGGTCGTGGCGCGACAGGCCCTCGCCGGCCAGCTGGCGCTCGACGACGTTCTGCGTCGCGATGCCCGCGTGGTCCATGCCCGGCAGCCACAGCACCTCGTAGCCCTGCATCCGGCGGCGGCGGCTCATCGCGTCCATCAGGGTGTGGTTGAGCGCGTGGCCCATGTGCAGGCTGCCGGTCACGTTCGGCGGCGGCAGTACGATCGAGAACGGCGGCTTCTCCGACGAAGCGTCGGCCGTGAAGTACCCGGCCGCTACCCAGCGGTCGTACATCGGGGCTTCCTCGGCGGCCGGGTCCCAGGCACCCGGAAGGTCGGTTTTCTGCTGCGGAGCGTTCTCGGTCACAATGGACAAGTCTACGAACCCGCCGCGGCGGGGTTACGCAGGGGGAAAGGCGGTGCGCCGATGACTCGGCCGGAGGATCCGGACGACCGGATGGAAACCCATCCGGACCTCATGGACCCGGAGTGGCGCAAGCACGCCCAGCGGGACGCGTGGCTCGGCGCCAAGAAGGACATGAAGAAGCGGCGCAAGCGCGAACGCCGCAGCGCCCCCGCCCCGGCGTACGGCCGCGGCGGCGCGGCCCCGAGCCGGTGGCCGGGCGTGGCCGCGATCGTCGGCCTGGTGCTGCTGCTCGCGGCGGCGATCGTGGTGCACCAGGTTCAGCCGATCGGGGTGAACGACGAGAAGGTCGGGTACATCCTGGGGCTCGGCTCCTCCTCGGAGACCAGCAGCCAGCCGCTCTAGCCCGAAGTCCGTGAAGGGCTCCTTGAGGGAATCAGATTCCCTCAAGGAGCCCTTCACGGCTTTACGGCCAAGGATGCACAGCCTGGACTCAACAGGCTAGACTGTGCTTATGTCCGAGCACCCGTCCGTCCCGCCGCACGTAGCCGAGTCCGCCGGTTGGATCCGCGGCGTCGTCGGCCAGTTGCATCGCAGGTTGCGGCAGGTCGACAACGCCGAGATCCTCACGCCGACCCAGACCGCCGTGCTCAACCGGCTGCATCGGGAAGGTCCCGGGACCCAGGCGGAACTCGCCGCCGCGGAGCACGTCCGGCAGCAGTCCATGGCCGCGACGCTCGGCGTGCTCGACACGCTCGGCTACCTGAGCCGCACGCGCGATCCCGCCGACGGCAGGCGCGTCGTGATTTCGCTCTCCGATCTCGGCGCCAAGACCGTCATCGGGATCCGGCAGCACCGCGACGAATGGCTCGCCGCCGCACTGGCCGACGAATTGACCGACGACGAACTCGAAACGGTCCGGCGCGCGCTGCCCTTGCTGCAGCGGATCGCCCAGCGCTGACCCCTTAAACCTGAGGAGCCCCGACGAACACCGCGACCGCCCCCGCGAAATCCCGCTTCGGCGCGCGCCTGGTGACCCCGCTGGTCGCGAGCGCCGTGCTGAACCCGATCAACTCCACGCTAATCGCTGTCGCGCTCGTCCCGATCGGACAGGCCTTCGGCGCAGGACCGGGCCGCACGGCCTGGCTGATTTCCTCGTTGTACCTGGCCACCGCGGTCGGGCAACCGGTCGTCGGACTGCTCGTCGACCGCTATGGCGCGCGGCGCGTGCTGCTCGGCGGCGCGTCCGTGGTGATGGTGGCCGGGATCGCCGGGATGATCCCGATCTCGGTCGAATGGCTTACTGGCGTACGGGCGGTGCTCGGCATCGGAACCTGCGCCGGATTCCCGGCGGCGATGGCGGTGCTGCGGCGGCGCGCCGACGAGATCGGCGAAGGCGTGCCGGCGCGGGTGTTGTCGGTGCTGGCGATGTCCGCGCAGACGGTCATGGTGATCGGCCCGACGCTCGGCGGCGTGCTCATCGCGCTCTTCGGCTGGCCGGCGATCTTCGCGGTGAACCTGCCGCTGGCTGGCATTTCGCTGGTCCTGACGCTGCTGTGGGTGCCGAAGGACACTCCGACCGAGAAGCCGACCGAGCGGATCGACGTCGCCGGGATCGCGCTGTTTTCCGCCGCGCTGCTGGTTTTGCTGTGCTACCTGATGGCGCCCGGCATCGGCGATCTGTGGCTGCTGGCCGCGGCGATCGCGCTCGGCGCGCTGTTCGTTCGAGTGGAACTCCGCGCCCGGAAGCCGTTCATCGACCTGCGGATGCTCGCCGCGAACGGCCCGGTCCTGCGCACGTATTTGCGGCAGGCGCTGAGTTTCCTGGCGATCTACACGATTATGTTCGGCTACGTGCAGTGGCTCGAAGAGGCCCGCGGGTTCGCCGAATCCGCCGCCGGATTGCTGCTCCTGCCGATGTCCGGGGTCGCGGTGGGCGCGGCCGCGCTGTCCGGCCGGCCGACGGGCGTCCGGCTTCGGCTGCTGCTGGTCGGTCTCGCGCTTCTGGCTGGCTCGGTCGCGCTGCTGTTCGTGAACGACGGCACCGCGCTGATCTGGCTGCTCGTGCTCGCCGCGTTGTTCGGTCTGGCGCAAGGGCTCACCAGCGTCGCCAACCAGACGACGCTCTACCGCGAGACGCCAGCCGAGACGATGGGCACCGCGAGCGGGCTCTTCCGGACCGCGCAATACCTCGGCGCGATAGTCGCGGCCACGGTCATCGCCCAGTGCTATGGCGGGCACGCCGACTCCGGCGGACTGCACCGGCTGGCCGTCGTGCTCATCGTGACCAGCGGGTTGCTGCTGATCGTGACCGCCGCGGACCGCGCTCTGCTGCGGGCCGAGCGCCGCGAACGGAACCGGCAGGCGGCGATGTGACGACCCCCGCCTTGGGTTCGCGGGCGCCAAGGCGGACGATGTTCGCATGACTCGCGAAGCTCCGACTGGTGACGTGGACGAAGCCCGCCTTGAGGTAGGCAAGCCGAAAGGCTGGGCGGCCGGAATCCCGGGAGTCGCGGTTTCGCTCGCGCGCGGGGTGGAGCAGATGGGTCCGGTCCGCACCGCGCGCACGCTGCGGCTGCTGAACCAGCGGGACGGCTTCGACTGCCCGGGTTGCGCGTGGCCCGAGCCGAGGCAGGTCGACGGCGAGAAGCGGAAGTTCGCGGAGTTCTGCGAGAACGGCGCGAAGGCGGTCGCCGAGGAGGCGACGAAACGACGCGTCGGCCGTGAGTTCTTCGCCGCGAACCCGGTGTCGGAGCTGAACGAGCGCACTGACTACTGGCTGGGCCAGCAGGGCCGGCTCACCGAGCCGATGGTGCTGCGCGAGGGCGCCTCGCACTACGAGCCGATCTCCTGGGACGACGCGTTCGGCCTGATCGCCGACGAACTCCGCGCCCTGCCGAGCCCGGACGAGGCGATCTTCTACACCTCCGGCCGCACCAGCAACGAGGCCGCGTTCGTGTACCAGCTGCTGGTGCGCGCGTACGGCACGAACAACCTGCCGGACTGCTCGAACATGTGCCACGAATCGTCCGGCGCGGCGCTGTCGGCGACCACCGGCATCGGCAAGGGATCGGTGTCGCTGGCCGACATCCACCAGGCCGACCTGATCGTGGTCGTCGGGCAGAACCCGGGCACGAACCACCCGCGGATGCTGTCCGCGCTGGAGCAGGCGAAGGGCAACGGCGCGAAGGTCGTCGCGGTCAACCCGCTGCCCGAGGCCGGGCTGATGCGGTTCAAGAACCCGCAGAACGTGCGCGGCGTCGTCGGCAAGGGCACGCCGCTGGCCGACGAGTTCGCGCAGATCCGGCTCGGCGGCGACCTGGCGCTGTTCCAGGCGGTCGGGCATCTGCTGCTGCAGTGGGAGGACGCCGCGCCGGGGTCCATTGTGGACCGCGAGTTCGTGGAGAAGTCCACGCACGGCTTCGAGGACTGGGCCAAGCAGCTGCGCGAGATCGACTGGCCGGAGACCGAGAAGGCGACCGGCCTGCCCCGCGAGCAGATCGAGCACATCGCGCGGATGATCGCGACGTCCGAGCGCACGATCTACTGCTGGGCGATGGGGCTGACCCAGCACAAGCACGCGGTGCCGACGATCGCCGAGGTCGTGAACCTGGCGCTGGTGCGCGGGATGATCGGCAAGCCGGGCGCGGGCCTGTGCCCGGTGCGCGGCCACTCGAACGTGCAAGGCGACCGCACCATGGGCGTGTGGGAGAAGATGCCCGAGCCGTTCATGGACGCGCTCGACCGCGAGTTCGGCATCACCGTGCCGCGCGACCACGGCTGGGACACCGTCGACTCGATCCGCGCGATGCTCGACGGCCGAGGCAAGGTGTTCTTCGCGATGGGCGGCAACTTCGCCTCCGCCACCCCGGATTCGGACCGGACCGCGGACGCGCTGCGGTCGTGCTCGCTGACCGTGCACGTCTCGACGAAACTCAACCGTTCGCACGTCGTCCCCGGCCGCACCGCGCTGATCCTGCCGACGCTCGGCCGCACCGAACGCGACGAGCAGGAATCCGGACGGCAGTTCGTGACCGTCGAGGACTCGATGTCGCAGGTACACGCCTCGCGCGGCCGGCTGGCTCCGGCGAGCGAGGAACTGCTGTCCGAGGTCGCCATCGTGTGCCGCTTGGCGGAGCGGCTGCTCGGCGCGGACCACTCGGTGCCGTGGCGGTCGTTCGAGAAGAACTACGACCTGATCCGCGACCGCATCGCCGCCGTGGTGCCCGGATGCCACGACTACAACCAGCGCGTCCGTGAACCGGACGGTTTCGTGCTGCCGCACGCGCCGCGCGACTCGCGGGAATTCACCGGCACGGCGACCGGCAAGGGCACGTTCACGGTGTCGGAGCTGGAGTATCCGGAGATTCCGGAGGGGCGGTTGCTGCTGCAGACGCTGCGCAGCCACGACCAGTACAACACGACGATTTACGGGCTGTCGGACCGGTATCGCGGGATTGAGGACGGGCGCCGGGTCGTGTTCGTGCACCCGGACGACCTGGCCGCGCTGGGGGTTGCGGACGGGGAGATCGTGGATCTGGTCTCGGAATGGCGGGACGGGGACCGGCGGGCACCCAGCTTCCGGGCGGTGGCTTATCCGACGGCTCGGAGGTGTGCGGCGGCGTATTTCCCGGAGGCTAATGCGTTGGTGCCGTTGGATTCTGTTGCGGAGAAGTCGAATACGCCGGTGTCGAAGGCCGTGGTGATTCGGTTGGAGCCGCACAACCACGCGTGATCAGCTCGTGAGTGGCGGTCCCGGTTCTAACCGTGACCGCCACTCACGACCTCAGTCGATGCAGTTGTCCCCGTCCGAAGTCACGGGCTGCGGCTGGTCGGACTTCACCGGCACCCCGACCGAAGACCCGCCGTCCGACACCCCCGGTCCCGAGTAGACCTTCCCCAGCACCACCTGGATATGCCCCGCCGGAACGTCCGCCGATTCCTTAATGGACAGTCCGCCCAGCTCCTTCGCCACCTCCGCGCCTTCGGCGGCGAGCGCGGCCGGGTAGCGCACGATCGACGTCCGCTGCGACGGCGCGTTTCCCTCCGCGGTCGCGGCGAATCCCTTGCCCTTCAGCACATCCGCGACCCGCGCCGCGAGGCCCGAGGCCCCACCGGCGTTGGAAATCTCCACCGACGCCTTCGGCGCACCAGGCGGCGCGGCGGGCGGCGCCGCGCCGATCAGTCCGGCCGCAAACGCTTTCACCTGCGCCGGATCCACCTGCACCGCGGTCGCCGTGGGATGGGATTTGTCGTACCGGTAGTCCGGGTTCACCACGGGGACCGTCGTGAACTGGATGCCGCCGCCGGACACTCCGCGCATCTTGCTGACGAAGTCCAGGATGTTCCACGACTGGTCCAGCACCACCGACCGCTTCACCGCGTCGATGAGATCGCTCAGCTTGCCCGGATCGGCGAGCGTCCCGGCCGAGAGCACCTGGTGCGCCATCGCGGCGAGGAACACCTGCTGCCGCCGCATCCGGCCGAAGTCGGTGCCGGGCAGATTGTCGCGCTGCCGCACGAAAGCGAGCGCGGCGCCGCCGGAGAGCCGCTGTTTGCCCGCCGGGAAGTCCGCGCCCGAGTTCTCGTCCTTGGTGGCCTTCTTCAGGCACACTTCGACCCCGCCGACGGCCTTGCTGATCTCGGAAAAGCTCAGCAGGTTGACCTCGGCGTAGTGGTCGATGGTGACCCCGGTGAGATCCTCGACCGCCTGCCGCGTCGACTTGCGCGCCGCGGTCATCGAGTCCTGCTCGATCTTGTCCTTGTCGGTTTCCCCGGCCGCACGCAGTTTCGACGACTCGGCCGCCTTGCCCCGGCCGAACGCGGCGTTGATCTTGCCTTTCCCGCCGGGCATGGAGACGTACGAGTCGCGCGGGATGGAGAACGCTTTGACCTCCTGCTGCCCGTCCGGGATCCGCAGCACGATCAACGTGTCGGTGAGGTCGTCGCCGTTCGCGCCCGCGCGCAGTTCGTCCAGCGTGCTCTGCGGCAGCATCTGCCCGTCCGGGCCCTTGCGCGAGTCCCGGCCGACCAACAGGATGTCCAGCGCCCCGTCGGCGTGCTTCTGGCCTTCGTCCACCGATCCGCCGCCGATGACGTCGCTGCGCGTGATGTCGTCGAGCGCCGACAGCGTCGAGAACCCGTAGGCCGTGCCGGCGAACACCACCATCGACAGCGTGCCGGCGATAACTTTCCCTGCGATCCGCACGCCCCTCTGGACGTCCGGCGGCCCCGATTTGCTGCATTCGTGACACAGCTCACAACTCAGCGCAGGTGCGACGCGCCGTTCATGTCCAAGATCGAGCCGGACGCCCAGGGCGTCTCCGACGAGGCCAGGAACACCACCGCTTCGGCGATCTCCTCCGGTTCGGCGACCCGGCCGAACGGGCTCTGCTCCCGCACCTCGTCGGTGACCCGGTCGGCGACGCGCTCGGTCGCGGTGAAACCCGGAGCCACCGAGGTGACCGAAATGCCGTGCGGGGCCAGCTGCACCGCCAGCGATTGGCCGAACGAGTGCAGCGCTGCCTTGCTCGCGCCGTACGCAAGGTATTCAGGTTCGCCGCGGAACGCCCCGCGCGACCCGATGTTCACGATCCGGCCGGGCACGCCGCGCGCGATGAGATGGCGGGCGACGTGGAAGGACACGTTGGCCGCGCCGAGAAGGTTGACGTCCAGCGTGCGCCGCCACGCCTCCTGCCAGTCCGCATAGGACATTTCGCCGATCGGCGTGCGAGTGGCCGGAGTGGTCCCGACCGCGGCGTTGTTGACCAGCACGTCGACGCCGCCGAGCTGTTCCTCGGCCACGTCGGCGATCCACTGCGCGGCATCCGGGTTGCCGAGATCGCCGGACACGAGGACGTGTCCGGAACCGGGCAGCGCCTCGAGCGTCTTGCGCGCGGCATCCCGGTTGGATCCACAGTGGACAGCGACCCGGTCGCCCCTGGTGGCGAAGGCGACGGCGATGGCGCGGCCGATCCCGCGCGAGGCTCCGGTGACGAGGACGTTCATTTCGCGAACAACTGCGTCTCGTCGCGGAAAGCCTTGAACTCCAGCGCGTTCCCGGCCGGGTCGTGCAGGAACATCGTCCACTGCTCCCCCGGCTCTCCGGCGAACCGCTGGTACGGCTCGATCACGAACTCGGTGTTCGCGGCGCGCAGCCGTCCGGCCAGCTCGTGGAAGCTGTCGACGTCGAGAACCAGCCCGAAATGCGGCACCGGCACGTCGTGCCCGTCGACCGGATTGCGGCCCGCTTCCGCGCGAGCGCCCGGGACCACGTGCGTGACGACCTGGTGGCCGCGGAAGTTCCAGTCGACCCACGCGTCCGCCGAGCGCCCCTCCGCCAGCCCGAGCACGCCGCCGTAGAACTCGCGCGCCTTCGGCAGGTCGTCGACCGGTATGGCCAGGTGGAAGGCAGGACGGACGGCCATGAGGCACTCCTTCGGCGCGGGGATCGGTCTCTTCACGTTGACTGGCCGATGTCTGAATGTCAACATTAGGACGTGGAAGTCACCCCCCTGAGGAAGGCGGCGCGCCGCGGGCTCGCCGACGAGGCCGCCGACCGGGTGCGCGAAGCGATCTTCGCCGGCCATTTCCGGCCCGGCGCGCCCCTGCGCGAGGTCGAATTGGCCGCGTCATTGGAGATCAGCCGCGGTTCAGTGCGCGAGGGCATCGCCCAGCTCGCCCGAGAAGGCCTGGTCCGCTGCGGCTGGCATCGGCCGACCACGGTGGTCGAGGTGACCGCCGCGGACGTCGAAGAGGTCTACTCGGTCCGCGCCGCCCTCGACCGACTCGCCGCGGTCACCGCACGCACCACTGCGACCGCCGAGGATCTCGACGAACTGGACGCGCTAGTTGCGGAGTTGGCGACGGCCGTCCGCACGAATGCGGACGGCCCGCGACTGCTGGCGCTGGACATCGCATTCCACGACCGCGTTTACGCGGCGGCGGCCAACGGACGTCTCACCGAGGCGTGGGAAGCCGTGCGATCGCAGGTGTTCCTGTTCCAGCTGCAGCGGATTTCGCTGGGACAAGAGCATTACCGGGCCCGGGTGGTCGCCGAGCACCGGGAACTGGCGGAGTTGATTCGCGCCGGAGACCGGGGACGGTTGGCCCGGGTGGCCGAACACCACGTGGAGTCCGCGCGGGACAGCCTGCTCGGCCGCATCCGAACCGAGTAGTTCCACGCATCCGCCGCGCTTCCCGACCTGCCAGGATCCTTGCGTGGACCCGGACCCGAGCGAACCGACCCAAGCACGCCTCGCGCTCACCGGCGCAATGCACGGCGCGGGCGCGTTCCTGGTCAGCGCTTTGGTGCTCTGCGGGCTCGCGGTCGGAGTGACGGCTGGCTCGAAAGAGCTGAGCTTGCCGGTCGTGCTCAGAGTCATCCTGCTCGCCTCCTTCGCGCAGTGGGGGCTTTTCGCACTGCCGGTCGCGGCCGGAATCGGCGCGCTGGTCGCTTCGCTGGGCCAGCCGAAACGACCAGCGCGCCGCGTGTGGCTCACGGTTTGCCCGCTCACCTTGGTGTTCCCGATCCTCTTCGCCGCCGTGGCTTTTATGCGACTGGGATAGCCTCTTTCGCCCGGGCGAGCGCCTCGTCGATCCGCTTGTTGCTAGTCATGCTCATCGTCACCACGGTCATCGACACCAGCACTACGGAAGCCGCCACGTACGGCACCCGCACTCCGGCCGTCGCGGCGAGCCAGCCGCCCAGTACGGCGCCCGCTGGTGCGGCCGAGGCTGAGACCAGGCGCGACGCCGCGGCGACCCGGCCCATCAACCGCGCCGGGACCACGACCTGTCGCAGCGAACCGCCGAGCACCATGGTCGTCGCCATCGCGCAGCCGCACAGTGCGAACATCGCCCCGGCGAGCCACGGACTCTGGGCCAGGCCGAACACCAGCACTGCACCACCCTCGACCACTGCGGTCACGGTGAGCGCGGTCCCGGTCCCGAGCCATTTCTCCAGCGGTCCGGCGAGCACCATCGCGCCCACCAACCCCCCGACGGCTTCCACGGCGAGCAGGAAACCGTATCCGGCGGAGTGCAAACCCAGCGCGTCCTTCGCGAAAACCACCAGCACCGCCCCGAAGGCGCCGAACGCCAGGTTGCCGACCGCGGGCCGCAGAGCGAGGCCGAGCAGCAGCCGATCCTTGACGACGTAACCGAACCCCTCTTTCGCGTCCGCCCACACCGAGCGCCCCGGCGCACGCTCCGGCACCAGCGCGGGCGGCAGCGTCCGGATCAGCACCGCACTGGCCACATAGGTCACCGCGTTCACCGCGAACGGCAGCGTTCTTCCCACCGCGAAAAGGAAACTCCCGATCGGCGGTCCGGTGAACTGCCCGGCGGCGGTGGACGCCCCGCGCAGGTAACCGTTGGCCCGGCGGAGCAAAGTCTGGTCCCGCTCGAGCAAATCCGGCAGGTACGCCTGCGCGGCGGTGTCGAAGAACAGCGTGCCGGTGCCGAGCAGGAACGCCACTGCGAGCAGGACCGGAATGCTGAGCCAGCCGAACGCGCCCGCGGCCACCGTGAGCAGCAGCAACACTGCCCGCGCCAGGTCCGCGATCCACATTGTCCGCCGCCGGTCCCAGCGGTCGACCAGGGCGCCGGCGAACAACCCGGCCACCGGATACGGCGCGAGCACCGCCGCCGTCACCAGGCTGACCACCAGCGGATCGCTGTCCAGCAGCAGTGCCAGCAGCGGCAACGCAGCGGAATACGCGCCGTCGCCGAGAGAACTGACCGTCGCGGCTGTCCACAAGCGACTGAACGCGGGCGGCATCTTCGGTTTGGTCATCTGGCCGCACCCGGCCCCGGACGGAAGAACGCGACCGCGACCGTGGCGGCTGCCTCGTCGGCGTCGCGTGCGTCCCGAAGGTCGTCGAGGAGTTCGGCCAACCGGCGCTCGAACTCCTCGAACTGCGTCTCGCTGATCCGCGTGTGCTGCATCCGGACGAACCGGTGCGAGTCCTCGGGCGCGGTCGACAGGTCGTTGATCGCGTGCTGCATCAGCACATCCCGCTGTCCGGCCGCGGGTTCGGGCAGCTCGATGCTCTTGCCGACGTGCGCGTAGTAGCGCTCCAGCACGCCGCGCACCTTCCGCGTGCGCACGACGTGCACGAGCCCGGCCCGCTCCAGCACCCGCATGTGGTAGCTGGAACTGCCTTTGGCGATGTCCAGCTGCTCGGCGACCTGTGTGATCGTCGCGGGTCCGTCGCGCAGCACCGCGAGCACGCGGTGCCGCACGACGTTGCTCACCGCGCGCAGCTGATCGGTCGTCTTCACCTGGACAGATTCTTGGGGCGGGACGTAGCCCGCCTGGTCGTCCCCAGTCATGGGGACAATGGTCAACGACTCTTGACCATTTGTCCAGTGCTTATTTCCCGCGGCATGCGGCTCAGCCGCCGAACAGCACGACCACCTTCCGGACCAGCTCGACCACGCCGTAGGCGAACGGGGCGAGCACCCACAGCCAGGCGATCGCCAGCAGGACGGTCCGGCCGTTGGAACGGCCCTCGGCACTGGTCATCAGGCTTCACTCCCCACCGCGGTCTGACCGGTCGGCTCGTGGAACTTCTCCTTCACCGGTCGCACGCATTCGTTCGCGACGAACCCGACCACCAGCAGGCCGATCATGATCCAGAACGACAGCTGGTAGAGGTCCGGCCCGGTCTTGCCCGCGGCCTTCTGGCTGTCCGCGATCCCGTCCACGATCAGCGGCCCGAGCACGCCCGCCGCGGACCACGCGGTCAGCAGCCTGCCGTGGATCGCACCGACCTGGTAGGTGCCGAACAGGTCCTTGAGGTACGCCGGGAGCGTCGAGAATCCGCCGCCGTAGAAGGAGAGGATCAGCATCGCGCACAGCACGAAGACGAGCTTCGACCCGTTCGTGGTCAACGCGATCACGAGGTACAGCAACGCGCCGACGCCGAGGTAGAACCGGTAGATGTTCTTGCGCCCCACCAGATCCGAGGCGGACGACCAGACGAACCGGCCCAGCATGTTGGTCAGCGAGAGCAGCGCGACGAACCCGGCGGCGGACGCGGTGCCGACCGGGGCCGAGGTGCCCTTGAAGAAGTCGGTGATCATCGGCGCGGCCTTCTCCAGGATGCCGATGCCCGCGGTCACGTTGAGGCACAAGACAATCCAGAGACACCAGAACTGCGGCGTCTTCAAGGCGTTCGCCGCCGAGACGTTCGCCGTGGAGATCATCGGTTTCGCCGCGGCCTGCTTGACCGCGCCCGCCGGACGCCAGTCGTCGGCCGGAACCCGGACGATCAGCACGCCCATCGTCATGAACACCGCGTACACGATCCCGTGGATCAGGAACGCCGTCGCGATGTCGCCGGTCGTGGGCGAGGCGCCGAGCATCGCCGACGACCACGGCGACGCGATCAGCGCGCCGCCGCCGAAGCCCATGATCGCGATCCCGGTCGCCATCCCCGGCCGGTCCGGGAACCACTTGATCAGCGTCGACACCGGTGAGATGTAGCCGATGCCGAGACCGATGCCCCCGACGCCGCCGTAACCGGCCACCACGAGCCAGAACTGTCCGGTCGCGACGCCGAGCGCGGCGAGCAGGAACCCGGCGGAGAAACAGATCGTGGCGACGGTCATGGCCCAGCGCGGGCCGTTCTTCTCGACGAGGGTGCCGCCGAACGCGGCGGACAGGCCCAGCATCACGATGCCGAGCTGGAACGGCAGCCCGGATTGCGTGCCGGACAGTCCCAGGGTCTTCTCCAGCGGCGTCTTGAAGACGCTCCACGCGTAGGCTTGGCCGATCGACAGGTGGATGGACAGCGCAGCCGGCGGCACGAGCCAGCGGGTCCAGCCAGGCGGTGCGACGATGCGGGAACGGGCAAGGAAGCCGGGGACAGCCATCGGCGGTCTCCTCCCAACAGTGACGAGGTGCTGGGAATGGTTTACCAGATCCTCGGCGTTGCGCCGGATGACTGTCGAATGACTTGAGAATGTCTTGTCGATGACACCAAGAATCGACGCCGAAGACGACAACCGGGACGAGTGGAGCAGGCGATGGGCAGAGTGACGGTACGGCGGCCGGTACGGCGGATCTCCGCGACCGGCGAACGGCGCCGGCCGGACTCGCTGGCCGCCGAGGAGCCGTTGGAGCTGCGGGTCGGCGGCAAGGCGCTGGCAGTGACAATGCGCACGCCCGGCCACGACGTCGAACTCGCGCACGGCTTCCTGCTGTCCGAAGGCGTGCTCGGGTCGCGTGAGGACGTCGCCGTGGCGCGCTACTGCGACGGGGTCGACGACCAAGGCCGCAATACCTACAACGTGCTCGACATCGCACTTGCCGAAGGAGTCGCCCCGCCGGACACCGGCGTCGAGCGGAACTTCTACACCACCTCGTCGTGCGGCGTCTGCGGCAAGGCCGCGCTCGACGCGGTGAAGCTGCGCAGCCGGTTCTCCCCCGGCGCGTCCGAGTTCACCGTGAAGACCGACGTCCTCACCCAGATGCCGGATCGGTTGCGGGAACAGCAAAAGGTGTTCTCGTCCACCGGCGGCCTGCACGCCGCCGGACTGTTCACTTCGGACGGCCAGCTCGTCGTGGTCCGCGAGGACGTCGGACGGCACAACGCGGTGGACAAGGTGCTCGGCTGGGCCCTGCAGGCGGGCCGGATCCCCGCCCCGGACCTGGGGCTGCTGGTCTCCGGCCGCGCCTCGTTCGAGCTGGTGCAGAAGGCCGCGATGGCCGGCATCGGACTGCTCGCCGCGGTGTCCGCGCCGTCGTCGCTCGCGGTCGAACTGGCCGAGGAGAACGGCATGACGCTCATCGGTTTCCTGCGCGGCGACAGCATGAATCTCTACACCGGAGACCAGCGGCTGCTCACCTGATCACGCTTCGGCGGGCACCCAGTTGCCGTGGAAGCCGTGCGGGACCCGGTCCGGCAGGTGCACCGCGGCAACGGTTTCGAGGGTGCCCGCGTCGAGCAGGACGAGGTCGCTGCGCGCCTCGGCCGCGTCGTAGACGTAGCCCATCAGCACGCCCTCGTCTTCGCCCGCGTCCGCACTGGACGGAACGAACACGAACTCGCCCGGTTCGCGGCCGGGACCGAACCGGTGCGCGTCCGCGGAACCCTTGCGCAGGTCGTGTTTGTACACCGCGCCGACGCTGCGAGACCGGTCGTCGAGCGCCGTCGTGTAGCCGTACCGGTGCGGCAAGCCGACCAAACGCTCGTCCACCCGCGGGAACTCCTGGCCGTGCTCGTCGATCCGTTCCTCGACGACCTTGCCGAGCGTGAGGTCGACGGTCCAGCGGTCGAGCGTCGGCTCGCCTTCGGCCGGGCCGTGCAGCGCGCGGTCGAACATCTTCGGGTGCCGGACGACGTCGAGCACGATCCGGTCGTCCTCGTCATAGGCGTTGAGCGGGTGGAAGACGTAGCACTGGCCGACGTCGAACCAGCGGACGTCGCTGTTGTCCCCCTCGCGCGGCATCACGCCGACGCGCGCCGGGTAGTCCGGATTCCACCGGTACGGCAAGGAACTCACGCCGCGGCCGGTGCGCGCGGTCAGCGGATCGGGGACGTCGACCGGCACCGGGGCCTGGTCCGGATCGAAGGTGACGGGCAGGTCGTAGAACACGACATACCGTTCGGTGAGCGAGAAGTCGTGCATCATCGGCGCTCCGGTGACTTCGACGTCGACCGTGCGGCGCGCCCGGCCGTCGGTGCCGACCACCGAGTACTGCACCTTGTTCCCCAGCCCGAATTGGTAGGAGACGGCGTGCAGCTCACCGGTCCGCGGATCGCGTTTCGGGTGCGCGGTGTACCCGGAGAGGGTGCCGTCGAAGTCGCAGACGCCCAGGGTGTCCAGCTCTTCGCTGAGTTCCCATTGCGGCATCCCGCCCTCGACTAGCGCGATCGTGCGCCCGGCGTGCCCGATGACGTTGGTGTTGGCACCGCTCTCGTCGGTGCCGACCCGGCGGCTGCGGTACCACTCGGCCCGGCCGTCGCGCAGCCGCACGCCGTGCACCATGCCTCGGCCGATGAACCAGTGGTGAGTTTCCGGATCCGGGTCGGTCGGGTTCGGCCCGTTGCGCAGGTAGCGGCCGTCGAGATAGTCGGGCAACTGCCCGGTCACCGTCAGCCGGGTGCTCGTGTATTCGCGCTCGACCGGCGCGAAGTTGCCTTCGAGGAAGAGATTTCCCATCACGCGCTCCGTCCATAACGTGGTTATGTCACCGGTATAACAGGGTTATGGGATACTGGCAAGCATGAGCGAGCGGACTCGGGGCGAACACGCGCGGACGGAACTGGTCGAGGCGGCGATCCGGCTGCTGGCCGACGGCGGCGCGGAAGCGCTGCAGGCCCGCAAGCTGGCGGCCGAGATCGGCGCGTCCACGATGGCCGTCTACACCCACTTCGGCGGAATGGCCGCTCTCACCGAAGCCGTTGCGCGAGAAGGGTTTCGGCGGCTGATCGCGAACATGGCGACGGTCGGGCAGAGCGACGATCCGGTGGCCGATCTGTACGGCCTCGCGCTGGCCTACCGCCGCACCGCGGTGGAGCACCCGGAGCTGTTCACGCTGATGTTCCGAGAAGCGGGCGCGCGCGGACAGGCAGTCGGCGACTTGATGAAGGACAACCCGGAGAGCGAGGCCGCTGCGTCGTTCCGCGGCATGGTCGCGGCCGTCGCGCGCACGATCGAGACCGGACGGCTCAAGGGCGATCCGCTGTCCGTCGCCTCACAGATCTGGAGCGCGATCCACGGCTATGTCACCCTCGAACTGCTGGGCCACTTCGGCCGGGGCGACCGAGGGGTGGCCGAGGTGCTCTCGCCACTCTGCGTGACGCTCGTCGTCGGGCTCGGAGACAGCCCTGCCGCCGCCCGGGCGTCCGTGGGTCTGGTCACAACGACCGTGTGAAGATCTTCTGAAGGCAACGTTTTGTCCCTTCGCCACGTCTTACGCTATATGGGTGAGGGGGATTGGGTGAGCGAGGAGACTGAGGGCCGAAGGCGGGTGAGCCGCCGGTCCATGCTGATCGCGGGCGCCTCGGGCCTCGGCATCGCCGGGCTCGCGGTGGGGAGCGCGACCGGCGTGGTGCCGTTCAACCAAGCGATGCAGCGGGCACTCGGCGTCACGTCGTCGACGCCGGTCACGCAGCTGGGCAGCATGCGGGTGGAACGCGTCTACTCGCACGCCCGCGGCCGCGAAGTGGATCTCGTTTTCCTGCTGCCGAGCAAAAAGCCGCCGGCCGGTCTGCCGATGTCGCTGATGCTGCACGGCCTGCACGGGTCCGCGCGCTCCGCGTCGCCGAGCGGCCTGCTGAAACAACTGGGCAGCGACGTCGCGCGCAAGGCCGTCCCGGCGTACGGCTTCGTCGCGGTCGACGGCGGCGACAACTACTGGCACCAGGTCCACCCCGGCGACGACCCGATGGCGATGCTGCTGGAAGAAGTCCCGCAGTGGCTGCGCGCCCGCGGCTTCGGCGGCACGGACGGCCTGCCGTTCGCGTGCGCCGGAGTCTCGATGGGCGGCTTCGGAGCACTGCTCTACGCCCGCCGCCGAGCCGAACGCCGCCAACCGCCCGCCGCGGTCGCCGCGGTCGCCCCGGCGCTGATCACGTCGTGGCCGGAGATGGCGAAACGCCGCATTTTCACCGGGCTGACCGACTGGACGTCGTTGGATCCGCTGCGCCACCAGTCGGCGCTGCAGGGCATCCCGACGGCGGTTTACTGCGGTACGGAGGATCCGTTCATCACGGGCGTGCGGCGGTATATCGCGGAGACGCACCCGGCCATTGGGTATACGGCGCACGGGAAGCACAGCGACACGTTCTTCCGCACTACGGTGCCCAGCATGGTGGGGTTCTTGGGGAAGCATTTGCGGCAGAAGGTGTGAGCCTTCCGGTCTCGTGAGTGTTCACCACGGTTCTAACCGGGATCAACGCTCACGAGACCCAGCGGGCCACGACGGACATCACCCAGAACCCGACCATCGCCGCGAGCGCCATGAGCAGCGACCAGCGCAGCTGCTGCGCCCGGGTCTCCGAACCCCGCAGGCGGCGCAGGAACAGCCACGACACCGCGAACAGCGGGACCGGCAGCAGCAGCAGCGCCGACAGCCGGGTGCCGACCGCGACCAGGCACACCAGCGTGAACAGCGCCAGCATGATCTCGGACGCGCGGAGCAGCCACGGGCACCGCGTCAGCACGGACGCGGCGACCCGTTCGCTCAGCTCCACGAGGCCGACGACCGGCGCTGCGGAAGGCTCGGTCTCGGCGGGTACCGCTTCGCCGGGGTCGGCAGTCTCGTCCCCCCGGGGTGCGGTCAGCGGCACGGTTGTCATCCTGTCCATTATCGCGCCTGCCGCCGACACCCGGACAGCCGACTCCTGCTAACGCCCGGCGAACGCCGGGTCAGGCCGACTTTTCGCCGCGCTCGCTGCGGGTGCGGCGGGACGGCTGGCGAGCCACGATCGTGGGATTGACGTTCTCCCGCACGGTCTGCTCGGTGATCACGACCTTCGCCACGTCCTCGCGGCTCGGGATGTCGTACATCACCGGCTGGAGGACTTCCTCCATGATCGCGCGCAGGCCGCGAGCCCCGGTGCCGCGCAGCACAGCCTGGTCCGCGATCGCCTCGAGCGCGGTCTTGGTGAACTCCAGCTCGACGTTGTCCATCTCGAAGAGCTTCTTGTACTGCTTCACCAGTGCGTTGCGCGGCTGCGTGAGGATCGAGACGAGCGATTCCTTGTCCAGGTGGTTCACCGTCGCCACGACCGGGAGCCGGCCGATGAACTCCGGGATCAACCCGAACTTGATCAGGTCCTCCGGCATGGTGTCGGAGAACACGTCGCTGCCCTCGATCTCGGCCTTCGTGCGGATCTCCGCGCCGAAGCCGAGGCCGCGCTTGCCGACCCGCTCGTTGATGATCTTTTCCAGCCCGGCGAACGCGCCCGCGACGATGAACAGCACGTTCGTGGTGTCGATCTGGATGAACTCCTGGTGCGGGTGCTTGCGCCCGCCCTGCGGCGGCACCGACGCGGTGGTGCCCTCGAGGATCTTCAGCAGCGCCTGCTGCACGCCCTCGCCGGACACGTCGCGGGTGATCGACGGGTTCTCGCTCTTGCGGGCGATCTTGTCGACCTCGTCGATGTAGATGATGCCGGTCTCGGCGCGCTTGACGTCGTAGTCCGCCGCCTGGATCAGCTTCAGCAGGATGTTCTCGACGTCCTCGCCGACGTAGCCCGCCTCGGTGAGCGCGGTGGCGTCGGCGATCGCGAACGGGACGTTCAGCAGCTTCGCCAGCGTCTGCGCGAGATAGGTCTTGCCGCAGCCGGTGGGGCCGAGCATCAGGATGTTGGACTTCGCCAGCTCGACCGGCTCGTCCTTGGAGTCCTTCGGGCCGGACTTGTCGTCGGCCTGGATCCGCTTGTAGTGGTTGTACACCGCGACCGCGAGCGTCTTCTTCGCGTCGTCCTGGCCGATGATGTACTGCTCGAGGAACTCGTGGATGTCGGCGGGCTTCGGGAGCTCGTCGAGCTTCACGTCGCCGGCTTCGGCCAGCTCCTCTTCGATGATCTCGTTGCAGAGGTCGATGCACTCATCGCAGATGTAGACCCCTGGCCCGGCAATGAGCTTCTTCACCTGCTTCTGGCTCTTGCCGCAGAAAGAACACTTCAGCAGGTCGCCGCCGTCACCGATCCGTGCCATGGTCGTTGACCTCGTCCCCTCCGGTGCGCGGGCGCACCTGCACAACTGGATGGCGGCCCCGGGACTGCCAGTCGTTCCCGGAACCAACACGCATTGCCACCGACGGTACCCGCCCGAAGGCACGGGCGGGAACACCCGACCCCCATAGGGCACGTCGACGACCGACAGTAGACCAGCGGACCGGTGCGCGTCGCGGATTCGCCGCGCACCGGCCCGTCGCGGTCAGTTCGCCGAGGCCTTCCGGTACGGAAGCACCTCGTCGATCAGGCCGTAGGCCTTGGCCTCTTCGGCGGTGAGGATCTTGTCCCGCTCGATGTCGGCCTTGATCTCGTCCGGTTCCTTGTTCGTGTGCTTCGCCAGGATGACCTCCATCTGGCGGCGCACGCGCTGGATCTCGTTGGCCTGGATCTCCAGGTCCGAGACCTGCCCGTAGGTGCCCTCGGTGGCCGGCTGGTGGATCAGCACGCGCGCGTTCGGCAGCGCCATGCGCTTGCCCGGCGTGCCCGCCGCCAGCAGCACCGCGGCGGCCGAGGCGGCCTGGCCGAGGCACACGGTCGAGATGTCCGGGCGGATGTACTGCATGGTGTCGTAGATCGCCATCAGCGACGTGAACGACCCGCCCGGGGAGTTGATGTAGATGCTGATGTCGCGGTCCGGGTCCTCGTGCTCGAGGTGCAGCAGCTGGGCCATCACGTCGTTGGCCGACGCGTCGTCCACCTGCACGCCCAGGAAGATCGTCCGCTCCTCGTACAGCTTGTTGTACGGGTTGGACTCCTTCACGCCGTAGCTGGTGCGCTCGACGTAGGACGGGAGGATGTACCGCGACTGGGGAGTCTGCGGGGCCCGGAAGTCACCCGGGAGGCGGAAGTTGCTCATGATGCTCTCCTGTGCGCTTGCGGGCTCAGTTGCTCGAGGTCAGGCCGCTGTCGCGGGTCAGCACGTGGTCGACGAAGCCGTAGTCCTTCGCCTCCTGCGCGGTGAACCAGCGGTCGCGGTCGCCGTCCTTGATGATCTGCTCGGTGGTCTGGCCGGTCTGCTCGGCGGTGATCTTCGCCAGCTCCTGCTTCCACTTGTTGAACAGGTCCGCCTGGATCGCGATGTCGGAGGCGGTGCCGCCGACGCCCGCGGACGGCTGGTGCATCAGGATGCGAGCGTGCGGGAGCGCGTAGCGCTTGCCGGGGGTGCCCGACGAGAGCAGGAACTGCCCCATCGAGGCCGCCATGCCCATCGCGTAGGTCGCGACGTCCGGCTTGATCAGCTGCATGGTGTCGTAGATCGCGAACCCGGCGGTCACGGAGCCGCCCGGCGAGTTGATGTAGAACCGGATGTCCGATTCGGAGTCGTCCGCGTCGAGCAGCAGGAGCTGCGCGGTGAGCCGGTTGGCGACCTCGTCGTTGACCTCGGAGCCGAGAACGACGATGCGCTCCTGGAGCAACCGCTCGAACACCGAGTCGGTGAGGTTGAGCCCCGCGGTGCCGGTCCGCCCCTCGGGCATGTGCTGCTTCACGTCTGCCTGCCTTTTCACCGGCGACGGGGCCGCCTGTGAGAGCCGCGCCGCCGCTGTCGTGTTCAGATGCTTGAGATCTTGCAACCGACCCTAACGAACTTGGGCGGTGCAGAATGCCTGACACCGCCCAAGTTCGCTTACAGCTTTACTCCGCGGGGGTCGCCGCCGCTTCTTCGGTGACCTGGGTCTCCTCGGCGGGGGCTTCTTCGTCCGCGCCGAACAGCTCAGTGAGGTCGACCTCGGCCCCGGACTCGTCCTTCACCGTGGTGCCGCGCACGACCGAGGCGAGCGCCTTGCCGCGGCGGACGTCGGCGTAGATCGCGGTCAGCTGGCCGGACTGCTGGGCCCGCTGCACGTACTCGTCCGGGCTGACGCCGAAGCGCTGCGCCTGGTAGATGATCCGCTCGGTGAGCTCGCCGTCGTTGACCGACGTCTTCTCCTTGTCGGCGATGGTGTCCAGCAGCAGCTGCGTGCGGACGGCCTTCTCCGACTCTTCCTTGACCTCGGCGTCGAACTCGTCGAGGGTGCGGCCTTCGGCCTCGAGCGCCTTGGCGAACTGCGCCTCGTCGTGGTCGAACGGGTGGATCGCGTCGTGCTTGCGGTTCTCGATCTCGGCCTCGAGGACCTTCTCCGGCAGCGGCACCTCGGTGCGCTCCAGGAGGATCTCGAGGACCTTGTCGCGCGCCTGGACGCCCTGCTGCATCGTCTTGACGCGGCCGAGCCGGGTGCGCAGGTCCTCGCGCAGCTCGTCGATCGTGTCGAACTCGCTCGCCAGCTGGGCGAACTCGTCGTCGGCCTCGGGCAGCTCGCGCTCCTTGACCGACTGCACGGTGACGGTGACCTCGGCGTCCTGGCCGGCGAACTCGCCCGCGACCAGCTTGGTGGTGAACACCTTGGTCTCGCCGGCGCTCGCGCCGACGATGGCCTCGTCGATGCCGTCCACGAGCTGGCCGGAGCCGATCTCGTAGGACAGGCCGGTGGTGGAGGCCTCTTCGACGGCCGTGCCGTCGACGCTGGCCGAAAGGTCGATCGACACGAAGTCGCCGGTCTGGGCCGCGCGCTCGACGCCGGTCAGGGTGCCGAAGCGGGCGCGCAGCTCGTCGAGCTGCTCGGCGACCTCTTCGTCGGTGGTCTCGACGTCGTCGACGCTGATCTCGAGGCCGGCGAGGTCGGGCAGCTCGATCTCCGGCCGCACGTCGACCTCGGCGCTGAACTCCAGCACCTCGCGGTCCTCGAGCTTGGTCACCTCGAACTCGGGCTGGCCGAGCGTCCGGACCTCGCCCGCGCGGACGGCCTCGATGTACTTGGCCGGAATGGCCTCGTTGACGACCTCGTCGAGCACCGGCGCGCGGCCGATCCGGCTTTCCAGGACGCGAGCGGGGACCTTGCCGGGACGGAAACCGGGGACCCGCACCTGCTGGGCGATCTTCCGGTACGCGGCGTCGAAGTTCGGCTTGAGCTCGTCGAACGGCACCTCGACATTGATCTTCACTCGCGTCGGGCTGAGCTGCTCGACGGTGCTCTTCAAGGTCTTCTCCTCGAGCGGTAAACGATGGGGGCGGACAGTCCCTCGGGACCGCCCCGGTCACCTGCTGACCGGGATATCCGAGTCTAGGCCAGAGGGTTGACAAGTCCGGCTGCGGGGCACCTGCCGCATCCGCGCCGATCAGCACGCGCCGGTGCGCGGCCGTAACGTCGAGGACGTGGTTTCCGGGCAGCAGAGCGAAGGTCCGGCCGCGGCGGCGGCGCGGCTCACCGGGTTCGAGGCAGCCGCACAAGCCCCCTCGGGCACCCTCAGCGAGGTCGTATTGACCGACGGCCACCAACGTTTCGACGCAGTGGTGAAGCGCGGCCACGCCCCAGCCGCGACCCGGACCGAGGCCGCCGGGCTGCGCTGGCTGGCCGCGGCAGACGCAGTGCGGATCCCCCGGGTCCACGGCGCGGACGACACATGGCTGGTGCTGGACCGGGTGACCGAAACCACTCCATCCCACGCGGAAGACTTTGGCCGCAACCTCGCCCGCCTGCACTCGACCGGAGCCCCAGCATTCGGCGCCCCTCCCCCGGACGGCCTGACGGACGCGTGGATCGGAACCGCTCCGATGCGCAACTCGCCGGGCGAGTCGTGGCCCGAGTGGTACGCGGAGCACCGAGTCCTTCCCTACGTCCGAATGGCAGCCGACATTCTCGACACTGCGGTATTCGAGCGAGCCTGCGCACGGATCCCGTCTGTAGCTGGCCCAGCAGAGCCTCCCGCCCGCCTGCACGGGGATTTGTGGAGCGGAAATGTCCTGTGGGACGCCGACGGAGCGGTGCTGATCGACCCAGCCGCGCACGGCGGACACCGGGAGACGGACCTCGCGATGCTGCACCTGTTCGGCTGCCCGCACCTGGAACGGATCATGGCCGCCTACAACGAGGCCGCACCGCTGGCGGACGGCTACCGGGAACGAATCGCGCTGCACCAGCTTTTCCCGCTCCTGGTGCACACAGTCCTGTTCGGACAGTCCTACGCCGGACAAGCAACCGCAGCCGCGCGATCCCTGGGCTGACCCCTCGGCGTTGCGCTTTCCGTGAGGGGAACCTTCACGGACTCAGAGTCCCTCAGGGTTCCCCTCACGACCCGCCACCGTCCGTGAGGGGCCCCTTCACGGACATAGATAGGGCTTTGTTAGGAGTTGTTGATCTTGTGATGTGATCGTGGTGTGGATCTTGGTGCGGTGGCGGCGCTGAATGGGGAGTTGGAGCGGTTCGTGGCGGAGGTGCTGGCTCCGGG
>NZ_PQIA01000143.1 GCF_003385235.1 Amycolatopsis circi
CGCCGACGCCGGCAGGTGGTAGGCGCTCGCCATTCCCGACAGGCCCCACAGCACAGCCGTCACCGCGAGTCCCGGCTGGAGCGCGCACACCACCAGCGGGACGCTGGCGGCCATCGCGAGCGGGCCGAGCAACCGCATCCGGACCGGCGACGGCAGGCGGGCCACGATCAGCATTCCGAGCACGGTCCCGGCCGGGCTCGCCGCCAGCAGCACTCCCACCGCCTGCGCGGATTCGCCGATCGACGCCGCATACGGCGCCGCCAGGCCCTCGACGGTGACGTAAAATCCAGCCACGCAAGCCAAACCCACCAGGGAACGCAGCCGCGGCGTCCGCGCGACGAGCGCCGTCCCGGCCCGCAGGTCGGTCCACCAGCGCCCCAGCCGAGTCCCTTGTGCGGCAGGCGAATCCGGCACGTCGGGAGCCGGTCGCGCGCGGATTCCGAACCGCACCGCCGCGGCCGACACCACGAACGTCGCGCCGTCGGCGATCAGCGCCTGACCGGGACCCAGGAACGCGACCAGCGTGCCGCCCGTGGCGAAACCGACGACCTGCGCCAACTGGACCACCGTGTCCAGAACGCCTTTGCCCAGCACGAATTCCTCGCCCGGCAGGACTGCCGCAGCAGTCGCCGCCCGCGCGGCGTTGCCTGGCGCCCCGGCCGCTTGGACCACTACCAGCAGCGCGGCCACCACAGGCAACGGCAGTGCGGGGATCGCCATGACCGTCACCAGCGCCGCGCGCACAAGATCAGCGGTCACCATGACCCGGCGGCGCGGCCAGCGGTCGGCCAGACCGGACAGCAACGGGCCGGCGAAAATCGACGGCACGTAGGTCAGGGCGTAGACGCCCGCGGTCCAGCCGGCGGAGCGGGTTCGGTCGAAGACCAGGAGCGACAACGCGACCCGGGCGAACTGATCGCCCGCGACCGACACCACCATGCTCGCGAACAGCGCCCGGAACTCCGCCCTGGCGAACACCTGCCGATACGTCGTCACCCGCCCAGCTTGGCCGATCATGGCTGGTCCGGCACACCCCCGCAAGCACGGGATCCGAGCTGGCGATTCCCTCGTCGATGGAGACTGGCCTCAAGCCGCAAGGGAGATGCTGATTCCGCGGTCTCCCCTCGGGACTTTGGGGAATTCGCAACGGTTGTCCGCTCGTAACATCGCGTCCG
Source organism: Amycolatopsis circi (assembly GCF_003385235.1). Lineage (GTDB taxonomy): Bacteria > Actinomycetota > Actinomycetes > Mycobacteriales > Pseudonocardiaceae > Amycolatopsis > Amycolatopsis circi. The sequence continues at coordinate 1,176 of NZ_PQIA01000143.1, forward strand.
CCGATGTCGATCTTAGGGTCGGCCGGGCAGAGTTCCCGGTTCGACATGGGGGTGGACAAGTGTTCGCGGGTCTCGACGAGGTCGACTGGGCGCGGATGAGGCACGCGTACGGACCGGCGACCGAGGTCCCGGACCTGCTCCGGGGCTTGGTCTCGCCCGACCAGGCGGTGCGGGAGCGGGCTCTGGACGGCATGGAGGGCGCGGTCCATCACCAGTTGGACGTGTACGACTCCACGGTGGCGGCGATGCCGTACCTGCTGGAAGCGGCGGCCACGCCAGGACTGCCCGGCCGCGCCGAAGTTCTCCAGCTGGTGGCCAGCATCGGCGGTGTGGGGCTGAGCGAAACGCGCCCCGGCCCTGCCACGGAGGCAGCCCGGACGCTCGCGGCGGCAGGTCCGGTCCTGCTGGACTTGCTCGCGGACGCCGATCGGGAGGTGCGCCGGGCGGTCGCCGCGACTCTGCCCGGCTGCCGCGACGATCTGGCACGGGTGGCTTCCGCGGTACTGGCCCGGTTGGCGATCGAACCCGATGCCGAGGTTCAGGTAGCGCTCGTCGAAGCGGCGGGCGCACTGGGCAAGCGCGCGCGTGCGGGCGAAGCGCCGGGGGTGGCGGCCGAGGAGATCAGTACCGCGCTGGAGGCGCTGGCCGTCGGCTCGCAGTCCGGTCAGGTTCGGGTCGCCGCGCTGACCGAAAGCGTCCGCAGCGGGCCCGCGCAGGTGCCGTCGGGTGTCGTTGCCGCGCTCACCGCGTCGGTGGAGGCCGCTTACGCCGAGCAGCCGCCACCGCCACCGCCGGACCCGGTCAGCACCGACACGTTGCGGCGGCATGCTCCACCAGCGCATGCGGAGCGCCGGGTACGGCTCGCCGGCGCCGCACCTCGAGGACCTCCTCGTCAAGGTCAGCTGGGCTTTCGGGGACCGAGTCGCCGAGCGCCGGGCGTTCCTGGCGGCGCAACTGCGCGCCCGGGACTGGGCGCAGCGCTACGACGCTATGGTGCCCGCCCATCGGCTGTTGTTCGGCTGGCGAGGCGACCACAGCGAACTGGTCTCCCTCATCGGCGACCAGCTGGCCGATTCGCCGCCGCGGCTGCGCATACAGGCCGCCAGCACGTTGGCGATCATCGGCGAACTCGCCGCTCCGGCGGCGGACGCGCTGGCGGCTTGCGTCGAATCGTCGCCCCGCACCGGCGAATATCCCCCGGAAAGATCCCTGGCGTGGACAACGTCGAATCCGTACGGCGGAGCCCGGGTCAGCGAGGCGATCCGTGCGCTGTGCCGCATCGGCGACAGCCGGGCCGTACCGGTGCTGCGGTGGTTGTTCGAACAGGAACCGTTGCCGGCCTACCTCGATTCGCATGTCGCCGGACTGGGGCCGAAGGCGGCGGAACTGGCGCCGCTGATCCGGCACCGCTTGCGAACTCTTGCCACGAGCGCCGAGCCGAGGCCCGACCGAGCGCGAGAAACCTTGTACGGAGCCTTGGCTGCGATCGGGCCGGACGCGGCCGAAGCGGCACCGGAGGTCCTGGCCGCGCTGGGGTCGGATCCGGCACTGGCCGCGTCGATCCTGATCAAGATCGGTGCCGGTGCCGAAGCCGTTCCGCTGCTGCGACCACTACGGGAGGACCCGGACAGCCGGACCGCTGTCACGGCCGCGGCGGCGCTCTGGCCGATGGACGGGGACACCACGAGCGCTCTGCCGGTGTTCCTGCGGGCGTTGAGCGAGGACAACGATTTCACGGCCAGCGCTGCCGCCAGCGGGGTGCGAGACCTGGGCCCGGCCGCCGTCGACGCGATACCGGCGCTGCGTGCCCTGCTCGACCGGGACGACGAACGCGGGTGGCTGCACCAGAACGCCGCCATCGCGTTGTGGCGGATCACCGGCGATCCCGAGCCCGCGGTCGCGGTCCTGCAGTCGGTGTGGACGTGCGGCCGGCACCGCTGGCCCCACGTCGCGCGCGACCTTGTCGCACTCGGACCGGCCGCGGCCCCCGCCGCGCCGCTGCTGCGGGAGGCGCTCGCGTCGCCGCGCCGTTATCTCGTCGAACGGGTCGCCGAGTCCGATGACGGCTTGGGCAACGACCTCGACATCGCCGGTGACGAAGCCTTCCAGCGCGACAGCCGCACGGTGCTCGCCTTGGTCGACGGCGGCGCCTGATCTTGCTTGGCCGGCGGAGGAACTTCGGGACGCGAATGCCCCGCCTGTTTGGTCGCCGCCCTGCCGGGATAACCGGGTCCGAATAGAGGCAGGAGGAAGTCATGACGGAGCCGTTCGAGGTCGGTACCGGGACGTCGTCGGCCGAGGGAGATTTGACGGTTCCGGCCGATGCCGTCGGAGTCGTGGTCTTCGCGCACGGTTCGGGCAGTTCGCGACGCAGCCCGCGCAACCAGGCGGTCGCGCGGACCTTGCAGGACCACCGCTTCGCGACGCTGCTGTTCGACCTGTTGAGCGCCGACGAGGACCACGACGAGCAGCGGTTCGACATCGGGCTGCTGCGGGACCGGCTGCTGCGTGCGCTGGACGAACTCCGCCGCCATCCCGAGACCTCCGGACTGCCGGTCGGGCTTTTCGGGGCCAGCACGGGAGCCGCCGCGGCGCTGAGCGCGGCAGCGGCCCGGCCGGACGTCGTGCGGGCGGTGGTTTCCCGGGGCGGCCGGGCGGACCTGGCCGACGACGTCCTGCCGGAAGTGCGCTGCCCGGTGCTGTTGATCGTCGGCGGGCAGGACGACACCGTGCGCAGGCTGAACAAGGCCGCCGCGGGCCGGTTGCCCGGCGATCGCGAACTGGTGGTGGTGCCGGGAGCCGGGCACCTGTTCGAGGAGCCCGGAGCGTTGGAGCAGGTCGCCGAGGCGGCCGCCGGGTGGTTCAACCGGCATCTGCCGGACAGCGGTGACCACGCCTTCGTCTTGTGACGAGGACCGCGCTCGAGTTTGGTACTACCGCGTCCCGCCAGGCAGCCCAGGCAGCAGCTTGTCGAGCGTGATCGGCAGCTCCCGCACCCGGACCCCGGTGGCGTGATGGACCGCGTTGGCGATCGCCGCCGCGGTGCCGACGATGCCGATCTCGCCGATTCCCTTGCTGCCCATGGGATTGAGGTGCGGATCGGTCTCGTCGAGCCAGTCCGCGCGCAGGTCTTCGACGTCGGCGTTGGTCGCGATGTGGTACTCGGCGAGGTCGTGGTTGACGACGTGCCCGAACCGCGGGTCGAGGACGCTGTTCTCGTGCAACGCCATCGACAGGCCCATGGTCATGCCGCCGAGCAGCTGCGAGCGCGCGGTGACCGGGTTGACGATCTGCCCGACGTCGAACGTGCCGTGCAGCCGCGACACCCTGACCTCGCCCGTATCGGCGTCGACCCGCACCTCGGCGAACTGCGCGCCGAACGCGTACATGGAGTAGTGCTCCGCGGCCGGGTTTTCCGGGGTGTCGGCCTGGGCTTCGTCGCCGTCGCCGGGGTCGGAGCCGTACTTTTCCCGGAACGCCCGCGCGGCCGCGACCACGGCTGAGCCCCAGGAAGCGGTCCCGGTGGAGCCGCCGGCCACCGTGGCGTTCGGGAAGTCGGTGTCGCCGATCCGGACGTCGACGGAGTCGGCGGGCACGTCCAATGCGTCCGCCGCGATCTGCGGCAGGATCGTCCACGCGCCCGTTCCCAGGTCGGCCGCGCCGATTTCGACGGCGTAGCGGCCCTTTTCGAACCGGATCGTCGCGCGCGAGCCGGGCATCCGCTTCGCCGGGTACACCGAGGCCGCGACGCCGCTGCCGACCAGCCACGGCCCGTCGCGGCGGACGCCCGGCCGCGGGTCGCGTTCGTTCCAGCCGAAGCGTTCGGCTCCGGTGCGCAGGCACTCGACCAGGTTGCGGCTGGAGAACGGGAGACCGGTTTCGGGGTCCCGCTCCGGTTCGTTGCGGACGCGGAGTTCGACCGGATCGAGGCCGAGTTCCGCGGCGAGTTCGTCCATCGCCACTTCCGGGCCGAACATGCCCGGGCACTCCCCCGGCGCGCGCATCCACGACGGCACGGGCACGTCGAGACGGGAGAGCCGGTGGCTGGTGGCCCGGTTCCGGGCGGCGTACATCATCCGGGCAGGCGCCGCGCTCTGCTCGGCGAACTCCTTGATCCGCGAGGTCTGCTCGACGACGTCCATCCCGATCGACTCCAGCCGCCCGTCGCGGCCGGCGCCGAGGCGGACACGCTGGATCGTCGGCGTGCGGTATCCGGCCAGGCTGAACATCTGCTGCCGGGTCAGCGCGAGCTTCACCGGACGGCCCGGCACCGTCCGGGCGGCCAGTGCGGCGAGCACGACGTTGGCGTGCGGCATGCCCTTCGAGCCGAAGCCCCCGCCGATGTACGGGCAGATCACCCGGACCCGTTCGGCGGGCAGGCCGAACAGCTTCGCCACCGTGGACCGGACCGGATGCACGCCCTGGGTGGAATCCCACAGGGTCAGAACTTCCCCGTCCCACAAGGCCGTCGTCGTGTGCGGTTCGAGCGGGTTGTTGTGGTACATCGACGTCGTGTAGGTCTGGTCCACTGCCACGGCGGACTCGGCCTCGATGTCGCCCTCGCTCGTGTCGGTCGCGAAGCTGGGGTTGACCTTGTCCGGCTTGTACAAATCCGGATCGTCGGCGGTGAGCCGGGCGTGGAAGGGATCAGTTTCGTAGTGCACGTCGACGAGTTCCGCCGCGTGCCGCGCGGTCTCGGAGGACTCCGCCAGGACGAGCCCGATCACCCGGCCGCGGAACGGTATTTCGCAGTCCTGCAGCACCGCGAGTTCCGCGTCGTCGGTGTCGGCGAGCCGCTCGGCGGTGAAGGGAGTGATCAAGCCTCGGACGCCGTCGAGAGCTTCGGCTTCGACGGCGCTTATCCGCAGGCAGCGACCGCGAGCGATGGCCGCCTGAACCGGATGGCAGTACAGCGGTGCTTCGACGGGGTGTTCGTAGGCGTAGGGCGCGGTTCCGGTGACCTTCGCCGGGCCGTCGCGGCGAGTGAACCCGCGTCCGATCGCTCGGGGTTCCAGCAGTCCGGTCATCGGTCGCGCTCCTCGGCGGTCAGGTCGCGCAGCACCGCGGTCAGGGTGCGCGCGGCGAGCGGGATCTTGAACGCGTTCCCTCCGTCGAGGCCGTCCAGCGCCGTGGCCTCCGCGAGTTCGGCGTCGGCTGCCGCGTGGAAGACGTCGTCGCTGGGCCGGGCGCCGCGGAGGACCTGCTCGGCCCGCTCGGCTCGCCAAGGTTTGTGCGCCACGCCGCCGAAGGCGATCCGGACTTCCTCGATCACTCCGTCCGCAATGGACAGTCCAACCGCGACAGATACCAGCGCGAAGGCATAGGAGGCTCGGTCGCGCACCTTGCGGTAGGCCGACCGGCGCGACCAGGCGGTGGCGGGCAGCGTGATGTCCGTGATCAGTTCGCCGTGCTCTAGCACAGTGTCGCGCTCCGGATGCTCGCCCGGAAGCCGGTGCAGGTCCACGAAAGGCAGCGTTCGCTCCCCCGACGGGCCGATCACGTGGACGCGCGCGTCGAGCATCGCCATTGCGACCGCCATGTCCGACGGATGCGTCGCGACGCACTGGTCGGACGCGCCGAGGATCGCGTGATGGCGCGTGTAGCCGCCTAGGGCTGAACAACCAGAACCGGGCGACCGCTTGTTGCACGGGGTCGTGACGTCCTGGAAGTAAACGCATCGCGTGCGCTGCAACGGGTTTCCGCCGACGGTGGCCATGTTCCGCAGCTGCGGCGACGCCCCGGACAGCAACGCTTCGGCCAGCACCGGATACCGGTCCCGGACCCGCTGGTCGGCCGCGAGGTCGCTGTTGCGGACGCCCGCGCCGATCACCAGCCCGCCGTCTTCGTCGCGGATTTCGGTCGACATCAAGCCGGTCACGTCGACAAGGCGATCCGGCCGCGCCACCCCGAGCTTCAAGTGGTCGACAAGGTTGGTGCCGCCGGCGAGGAACATCGCGGACGGCTCGGCCGCCACCGCCGACACTGCCTCGGCCGTCGTCGCCGGTTTGCCGTATGCGAACGGCTTCATCGCTGTTCTCCCGCCTCGCGAACCGCCGCGACAATTCCGGCGTAGGCACCGCAACGGCAGAGGTTCCCGCTCATTCGCTCGGCGATTTCCTCGTCGGTCCACTGCGGAGCGGCGGTGACCGGCTTGGTGACATGGCTGGGCGCGCCGTCGCCGAACTCGCTGAGCAGCCCGGCTGCCGAACAGATCTGACCCGGCGTGCAGTAGCCGCATTGGAACGCGTCATGGTCCACAAACGACTGTTGCAGCGAGTGCAGCTCACCGTCCTCGGCCAAGCCGGCGGCGGTCGTCACCTCGGTGCCGTCGCAGGACAACGCGAGCGTCAGGCAAGACAGCACTCTGCGACCGTCGAGCAGAACCGTGCACGCCCCGCACTGGCCGTGGTCGCAGCCCTTCTTGGCGCTGTAGTCGCCGAGTTGCTCCCGCAGCAGGTCGAGCAGGGTGCGGCGCGGATCGACGGTCAGCCGATGCGCGGTCCCGTCGACGCGCAGCGCGATCGTCCGGACCGCACTGGCGGTGTCCGGCATGGTTTCCGTCTCGCCCGGTCGCATACCGCCGCCATACCCGCTTGTCCCGGCGTCAAACCTCCGGCGGCGCTTTCCCTGGTCAGAGAAGGGTTCCCAACGGGCCGAGGTCGAGGTTCAAGTCCGCTGCGGAGAGTCCGTACCGGTCGCGCAGCTCGGTCAGCCGCTGTTCGAGCAGCATCAGGGTCAGGCCGAGCCGCTCCTCCTGTTGCTCGGTCAGGCCGCCCTCCTCGACGCGGCGCAAGGCCTGGCGTTCCATCAGCTGCCGGAGCAGCTCGACGATCGTCAGGACCAGCTTCATCAGGTCGCGTTCCACCGAATCGGCGTCGGTCTCGAGGCGAGTGGGCAGCGCGCTGGCCGCGTCGCGGAGGGCTGCTCCGAGGGCTTGTTCGACCTCCTGCATCGTCGCTCCTTTCACCAGGGCGCCGGACGGTCTTCGCGGACCGAGGTGATCAGCGCGCGCAGCGAAATGCGCACCAGGTCGACCTCGGCGACCGACAGCACCAGGTCGCCGGTCAGCACCACACCGCCGGCGAGCAGCCGGTCCAGCAGGTCGACCAGCGCGAGCCGGTCGGTTTCCTCCACCGCGGCGGTCACGAGATCCCCGCGAAGGAATACGGGGCCCACGGGCCGGTGACCTCGACCTCGATTCCGGCCGCCTCCGATTGCCGCAGTCGCGCGATCTGCGCCAGGAACTGCTCGCGGCCGGTGTTGGGGACCAGGCAGGCCAGGTTGAGGACGTTGCGGTCAGTCCGGCCGGTCAAGGCGGGATCTTGGTTGCGATGCCGGTGGATGTCCGCGGAGAGCTGCGTGAGTTCCCGTTCGATCCGTTCGGCGACACTGGCTGCCTCGTCCGTCCGCGCGTCCCGTGCTTGGCGTTGCCGGAGTCGTTGCCGCAGGTAGGAGCGTCCGTCGGCGGGCGGTTCCGCGGGCGTCTCCGGTGCGCCGGAATCGCGGATCGAGGCGAATACTTTGACGCCCCATTCGGCATGGTCCCGGACCCGATTTAACGCCGCCGAGAATTGCGCGGAATGCTCAGCGAGCATTTCGCGCACCCGATGCTCGTCCCGGTAGATCGTCGCCATTCGCAGCGGCAGCACGCCCGTGCGACGGCTCGCCTCGTCCACGACGGCGTTGTGCGCGCGAGCGATTTCCTCAAGCCACGGAAGGTGTTCCAGATTGGCCTGCAACGCGCTCTCGTCGAACTCCTCCTCCGGGACCGGACTGACCAGCGCGGTCAGTCCGGTCCCGGAGATGGCGGAGACGGGACGGTCACGGAGCCCGGTCATGCCTGCCACCGGGTTCTCCTCCGCGAATTCGGCGACTGCGTAGCAATACCAGCTCACTGTTCCGCTCGCTCTCCCCGCGCGAGTTCGAGTTGCGCGCGCAGTCGTTCGTTCTCCTCCACCAGATCCTTCCGCCGCGAGCCCGACGACAGGGACGGATCGTGCTCCCACCAGTCGATGCCCATCTCCTTGGCCCGGTCGACCGACGCGACCAGCAACCGGACCTTGATGGTCAGCAGCTCGATGTCGAGCAGGTTGACCTGGATGTCCCCGGCGATCACGATCCCCTTGTCCAGCACCCGTTCCAGGATGTCGGCAAGGTTCGCGCCGCCGCCGGAGCCCGCCGGGCGGGACACGCCGCGCGGCATCGCCGCGGACAGGCCGGACTCGCTCATCTGCTGCCTCCTCGTCACCGCGCCGAAACTGCCCGACGGCGGCGAGGCCGCTCTTCCTCGGGCTCGGCGTCGTCTTCGTCGACGTCTTCCTCTGCTTCCTCGTCGACGTCTTCGGGTTCCTCTTCGGTGAATTCCTCTTCGTCCTCGGGCTCGCCGCCGGTGTCCTCCTCGTCGCGCGGTTCGTCCTCGTGCGAGTCGTCTTCGTGCGAGTCGTCCTCGTCCTCGCGCACCTGCTCGGGGCTGCGCACGACCTCGCCGTCGCGGATCTCGCCGCGCCAGCCGTCGCCCGACGCCTGCCCGGCCATGGTGATGAACCGGCGGAAGTGCTTGAGGTCCAGCCGCGCCCGGCGGCCTTGGGCCCGCCAGATGTTGCCGGTCTTTTCGAACAGCCCGGACGGGTAGTACTCGATGACCAGCAGGACCTTCGTCAGGCTCGGGGCGAGTTCGTGGAAGGTCACCACGCCTTTGATCGTGCCCTTGGCTCCGTCGGTGGTCCACGCGATGCGTTCGTCGGGGATCTGTTCGGTGACCGTGGCCTTCATCGACCGGTTCGACCAGAAGATCTTGAACCGCCACTGCGAAGTGGTGTCGTCGGTCTGCTCGGCGCTGGTGACGCCCTTGGTGAAACTGCTGAACTTCTGGAATTCGGTCCACTGGTCGTACGCCTCGCGGATCGGCACGCCGACGTCGATGTCCTCGATGATGTTGATGACCTTCTTGCCGCCGGAACCTCCGCCCCGTTTGCCGAACAGACCCGACACGGAGTTCTTCAAGGCTTTGCCGCCGGCCTCCACGACCGCTTTGACCGGGGATTTCCCTTCGGCGATTTTCTCGCCCGTGCTGAACAATCCTTTCAGCGAGCCGCCGCCGCCGGCGTCGGCCAATCGCCGGGAGGCCTCTCCCAGTTTGGTGCCCGCCGAGGACATCACGTGTTCGACCTTGGCCTGCGCGTACTCCTCGCCGGCGTGCAGCAGTTGCTCTGTCGCCGGATTGCGCGAGGCCAGTTCCCGAAGCTTCGCCAAGGGTCCGATTTCGTCGTCGCCAGAACGGGATTCAGCCACGGTTCGCCCCCGTAGTGCCGGAGGAACGTTTCTGCGTACGGCCGCCGGAGGACGCCCGTTTCCGCGACGCCGAACCCGAAGAACCGCCGGACGTCTTGCGCGCGGGCTTGCGATCCCCCTGGGACGCGCTGCGCGATTTCGTCGTACGGCTGCGAGTGCGCGGCCGGGTACTGCTTTCTTCGGCAGCGTCGTCCTCGCTCTCGTCGCCGTCGTCCGGCTCCCGATCGTGCGAGTCTTCCGCGTCTTCGTCCTTGCTGCTGCCCCCGACGGGAAGACCGGCGGCCTTGTCCCGCAGGTTGTCGGTGTGGTCCTGCAGCGAACCGGCCAGCCGGCCCGCCTGATGAGTCAGGATGTCCGCGGCCAGGGTCTTGCCCGCTCCCAAAACCTCGTCCCGCACCTGGTCCCGCACCCCGGCCAGTTCGGGCGACGAAGCCAGTTCGTGCGTGACGTCCGAGAGCAGCTTCTTCGGGTCCAGATTCAGTTTCTTCCCGACGAGCCACGCGCCCATGGTGATGGCCAGTTTGGCTTTCTTCCGTCTTCCGAGCACGTATCCGCCGACCACGGCGGCCGCGACCTTCATTCCCGGTGTCATCTGTTCGCTCCGTTCATCCGGCAACCCCCCGGTCGAATTCTTCGAGCAGATCGAGTATTTCGTCTTCCCTGCGGTCGAACTCCTCCTCGCTGATCCCGCCGGCCAGCAGTTCCCTTTCCAGGGCGACCAGTTCTCGCTGCAACTGCGCGACGTACTCCTGCTCGGCGGCTTCGACGACCTGTTCGGTCACCCAGAAAACGCCCCGCGCCGGCGCCAGCGGAAGCAGGAGAAGCTCGCCGAGCAGTCCCACTACTGCTCCTCAGTGAAACTGTAGGGCGGCAACGGTCCCTGCGCGCGGACCTCCGCGACCTCTTCGACGAGGGCCGTCAACCGCTGCACCGCGTCCTGGAATTCGGGCACTTTCTCCTTGGGCACCAGGAACGAGCAGTTGAAAAAGCACCCGTCGACCCGTGGACCGGGAGAATGTTCGGTCGCCAGCGGAAGCAGGTAGCCGAGAATCGCGTCGGCGTCCTCGGCCTCGCGCACCTCCAACCGGCCCGCGACCAGCTCGCCGAACCGGACCTGGTCCGCTTCGCCACGACCGGCGTCCTCCCGCAGGCTCGCGGCCAGATGCCGGATTTCCTCGTCCCCGGCGAGAATCTGGCCGAGGACGACCTCTTCCCGGTGCGAGACTTTGACGTTCATCTCCACGTGTCCGCGAACGCGTTGCAGGACAGCCGTGTACACCTCGGCTTTGGCGGCGATCTCGTGCGCCACCGCCGTATCGTCGTCGGCGACGACACCGAAGCGCATCGGCAACGTCGGCCCGCTGTCGCACAACGCCTGCAAGATCTCTTGGTGCGCAAGCAAATCCCGCCGCTTCGCCCGCAGCTCGCCTTCGACGTCTCCGACTACCGCGCTGAGTTCGTCCCCGGCAGGCAGCACCCGCGCGGGGGCCGACGACGGTCCGACGCCGCGCAGACCGCCCACCTCGGCGGGATGGTCGGCGAACGTGATGCCGTACAGATAAGTGCTCATTCGCTCGACCTCGTGCTGCTGCGCCGGCTGCGGCTGCGGGGCCGCTCCTCAGCCTCTTCTCCGTCCTTGTCGCTGGACTTCTGGAACTGTTCGGCGAACGTCTCGACCGCACCGGTCAGCGCGCCTTTGGACTTTCCTTTGGCACCTTTCTCGGTCACCTCGCCCAGCAGATCGGGCAGCGTCGTGGCGCTCGAAGCACGGGTGAGGTCCAGCCGGTTGCAGGCCTCGGCGAACCGCAGATAAGTGTCCACACTGGCCACCACGATCCGCGCGTCCACGGTGAGCAATTCGATGCCCACCAGCGAAACCCGCACGAAAGCGTCGATCACCAGGCCCTTGTCCAGGATCAGTTCGAGAATGTCGTAGAGGTTTCCGGTCCCCGGCCCGCGCTGCAGCTGACTGCCCGAGCCCGACCGTCCGGTCGCCATGGTCATGAAATCCCCTTTCCCTTCCTCACGCGTCGGTCTGGCCGCGCGCGTAGCGCCGCACCTGCTCGTAGCCGAGGAAGTCGCCCTCCGCGCCGACCCGGACGCAGTACGTCGCCATCAGGCTGGTGGTGTCCGGAACCCGTTCCAGCTCAAGCACTTCCACCAGCAGCTTCCATCCGTCCCCGTCCTTGGTGAACGCCGACACGGACTCGATGTCCTTTTCGGTCAGCTCCTCGAATACCGCACGCGCGTCGCGCATGAGGCTCGCGGGCGACCGGCGGTCCTCAGCCATGCCGCCTCCAGCCGTCGTCGCGTCCGCTGTCGCCAAGCCGATGAAACATGTGGTGTCGGCTACCCGGGTGACCCCGGCCAAAACTGGCTACTCGTCAGGAAAATCGGAAATTGGGCCGAACAGCGCAGCGCCGCCCCGCCACTCAGCGGAGAATCGGACTCTCCGTAGCCGTCCGCAAGCGAAGCGCTCCGCCAAGGCGCGACGCACCGTCCACGAAGGACCCGGCTTCGGTGTCCTCAGTGGATCGCGAACGGTGACCGAATCACCATCGCCAGCGCATTCCGTGAATTCCCGGCCCCTGCCCGGTCCGGATCGCGTGGGCGGGCACGCCGGACCGCACCCGCACCGCCGCGGTCTCCAGCTCCGGCCCCGCGGGCGAATCCTGCCGGTACGACACGCATTCCACGGGCAGCGCCGCCGGGTCGAAGTGCACTTCCAGCAAGTGTTCCGCCACCGGAAGCCGGAAACGCCGGTCGTACCGCGAGTCCGGTTCCTCGTCCCGGAACGCGAACCGGTACTCCACGATCGCCGTCTCGCCCGGCGCCAGCGGATGGTCCAAGACCAGCTCCGTCACCGAGAACGCCTGCTCCGGCGTCGTCCGCACGATCCCCGGCCGGCAATACCGCGCCGACACCAGCTCCGGCGACTGACCCGGCGTGAACCCGCGCAGCGCCACGATCCGCACGAACGCCGGTTCGTCCAGCGCTCGCAGCACTTCTCGCACGTGAAGGCCGCGCATCCGTCCCCCGGCGTCGACGCGCAGCGTCTCGTGCACGCTGACCGATTCCGGCGAAGAGTCCTCGAACGAGTTCAGCACCATCGGGAGCAGGCTGCGGTTCTCCCACAACCGGTCCCACCGCGCCGCCCGTGGGGCCGGGGCGCCGGTGCGCGGCCGGTCCAGCAGCGCGCGCAACGCACCCGGCGGCACGTCCAGCACCGGCTCCAGCAAAGCGAGTGCCCGCAAGGATTCCGGCCGCTCCGGACGGCTGCGGCCGGTGCGCCACGAGCTGAGCGTGGTCGTGCTGACCGGCACGCCGGACCCCGCGAGCCGTTCGCGCAACCGCGCCAGGCCCAGGCCGCTGCGCTCGATCGCCAGCGAGAGGGCGCGCTCGAACGGCCCTTCGGCCAGTGCCTCGGCCAGCTGCTCCCGGGCCGGAGCCGAGGCGAACAACCGCATTTCGCCCCTCCTGGAAAAAACGGACTGAGACGGATTCTCGGCACTGCTTCACCGGTTGGCAACCCGCCGAAAGTCGCGTCGCCGCCGCTTGTCCGGCACGGGCGTTTCGGCGGATTCCGGAGCAGGGCCGCGCTGCTTACGTTCGAAAGCGTCCCCCATCGGAAACGTCTTCCCCAAGGAGCGACATGCGCGCACTCTCCCGGGCCCTCGCCGTGTTGACCGGTTCCTGCGCGGTGCTCGGCGCGTTCGCCGTGACCCCCGCGTCCGCGAGCCCCGCCACGCCGGACGCCCAGCCGTCGATCATCGGCGGCAGCACCGCGCAGAACCCCGGCTACATCACGCGCTTCAACGGCCACGCCAACGGCTACACCTTCTTCTGCACCAGCACCCTGATCGGCAGCCGCTGGGTCCTCACCGCGAAGCACTGCATGTACGACAACAACGGGCAGCGGCTCACCGACATCGACCTGTACATCGGTTCCAACAGCGCCAGCGGCGGCGTGCACGCGAAGGCCTCTTCCACCTACGTCTACTCCGGCGGCGACTTGGCGCTGATCAAGCTGAACACCGACGGCGGCAGCACCTTCGCCCGCCTCGCCAGCAGCTCCGACGACGCGCAGGAGGGCGACAGCGCCACCGTGTACGGCTGGGGCGCGACGCAGAGCAGCGACGAGGGCCACCACCAGTCGAGCGTGCTGAAGAAGGCCGTTGTCACAATCTCGAACACTCAGGACAGCGACAACTCCGGCGGTCCCGCGATCACGGCGAGCACCCCGAACGGAGCCGTGGCCGGCGGCGACTCGGGCGGCCCGATGGTCGACGGCGGCGTCCAGGTCGGCGTGTGCTCGACGAGCGACCGCTCCAGCAACACGACCTATGGCAGCGTGGCCGCCGGTCGAGACTGGATTCAGCAGGTCGCCGGGGTCTGACGCGGCACCGCGCCGGAGGACTTCCGTTGTGCGCACCCCTCCGGCGCGGGCTCAGCCGAGCTTTTCCAACGCCTTCTCCGCCGACCCGGCGTCCTTCCCCATCCCCCGCCACGGGTCGTCCTTGCGCGCCAGCCGCCGGTGCAGCTTGTCCGGGCCCCAGCCGTTCGGGTCGGCCTTGCCGAGTTCCGTCCAGTCCAGCGGGGTCGCGGAGGCCGCGCCGGGGCGGGCGCGCAGGGAGTACGGGGCCACGAACGTCTGGGCGTAGCCGTTGCGGTTCGCGTCGACGAAGACGCGGTCGCCGCGCTGGTCCTTGCGTTGCGCGGTAGTGAGGCGATCCGGGTCCGCGTTCGCGATGCGGTCCGCTAGGGCTCGCGAGAGTTCCAGGACGACGTCCGTCGTGGCTGTCGCATCGAGGGGTGCCACGACGTGGAAGCCGCGGCCGCCGGTGGCCTGCAGGTACGCGGCGAGGCCGGCGTCGGCGTAGTGGTCGCGGATGCGGCGGGCCGCGGTGCGCAGGTCGGCGACGTCGGTGCCGTCCGGCGGGTCCAGGTCGAGCACGAGCAGGTCCGGCTTCTCCGGTGCGTCCACAGTGGACAGCCAGACGTGGAACTCCACCGTGCCCTGGTCGGCCAGGTACAGCAGGGAATCCTCGTCGTCGCACACGACGTACTCGTCGGTTCCGCCGCCGCGACGGGGCACGCGTTCGGTGCGCAGCCACGACGGGAAGTGCTCGCTCGGGTGCTTCTGGAACCAGCCTTGGGCCTCGATGCCGTCCGGGTAGCGCCGCAGCGTGAGCGGGCGGCCGCGCAGGTGGGGCAGCATCGCGGACGCGACCGTACGGTAGTGCTCGACGACGTCGCCCTTGGTGAGGCCGTCGTCAGGGTAGAACACCTTGTCGGCGTGGGAAATTTTCACGGGCGCTCCCGGATCACGTCGGACGGTTTCTTGTCCTCGCGCAGGCCGCTGAACCGCGGATGGCGCAACCGGCCGTCGCGGGTCCACTCGGAGAAGCCGATCTGGGCGACCAGGTCGGGCCGCACCCAACGCGCCCCCGGTTCGCGCACCTGGTCGGCGAACGGCGAGCGGTCGGTTTCGCGCCGGGTCAGCTCGGCATGCAACGAGGTCAGAAGCCGGTGGTCGAAGCCGGTGCCGACCTTGCCCGCATACCGCAGCCGCCCCTTCTCGTGGTAGCCCAGCAGCAGCGCGCCGAAGCCGACCCGGCTGCCCCGCGGCGCGGTGAACCCGCCGATCACCATCTCCTGTCCCTGCTGGCACTTGAACTTCAGCCAGTCCGGCGAGCGGCCGTGGTGATACGGCGCGTCGGCGCGTTTCGCGATCACGCCCTCCCAGCCGCGGCGGCACGCCTCCTCGAAGTACTTCTCCCCCTCGGTGTTTCGGTGCGCCGACAGGCGAAGCGGACCGTCGAAGGCGAAGGCGTCGCGCAGGATCGCCTTGCGCTGGCGCAGCGGGAGCGACGTGGTGTCGCGCTCGTCGTAGTACAGAAGGTCGAACAGGTAGTAATACACGCGCACGCCGGTCGCGCGGGCGCGCGCCGGATCGGTGAGGTGGATGCGCGGCTGGAGTGCGGCGAAACTGGTCTGGTCACCGTCGAACGCGACGATCTCGCCGTCGGCGACAAACCGCGGGCCGCCTTGCGCGGCAAGGGCTTCCACGATCTCCGGGTACGCGTTGTCCATCACCTTGCGGTTGCGGGAGTACAGCGTGGGGGTGCCGCCGTCGCGCACGCAGATGGCGCGCACCCCGTCGAGCTTGCGCTCGTAGATCCAGTCCTCGTCGGAGAAGCGGCGGTCGGTGAGCGTGGCGAGGGTCGGCTCGCGCCAGCCGGGACCGGTCATTCGAGGTCCCGGTTGGTGCGGCCGGTGAGCACGGATTCGAGCTGCGTCTTGGCGGGCTTGCGGCGGCGGTCGGCGCCCTCGTCGTCCTTTTTGATCAGCAGCCACTGCTCCTGGCCGGACGAGTCGCGGCGGATCAGCGAGAAGCTGCCGCGGAGCTTCTCGCCGTGCAGGCCGACCTTGAGGTGCCCGTCGGCGAGGGCTTGTTCGGCGGAGTCTTCGGTGAGCACGTCGAAGGTGCCGGTGTCCCACACGATCACGGTGCCGCCGCCGTACTCGCCGGCCGGGATAGTGCCCTCGAAGCGGGCGTAGTCGAGCGGGTGGTCCTCGGTGCGGATGGCCAGCCGCCGGTCCGAGGGGTTCAGCGACGGTCCTTTCGGCACCGACCACGAGACGAGAACCCCGCCGATCTCCAGGCGGAAGTCGAAATGCAGGCTGCTCGCGTCGTGCCGCTGGACGACGAACACCGGTTCGGCGTTCCCCCGGCCCCCGCGCGGTTCAGGCGTCCGGCCCGGGTCGCGTTTGGCCCGGTACTCGGCCAGCCGGTCCTTCGAGGACATCCCACCACCTCCGACCGCCCGGATGCCCCGCCTCCGGAACCGCGAAACGTGGGGCCGGCCTCGGGCGGGTGACCAGGCGCGTAACCGCCCCGGGAGCGGGAACCCCGGCGGCATGACGTCGCCGGACGACCCGCGGTGCCCGGTCCGCAGCGAGAAGACCGGCAAGACCGCGGCGCACCGGCCGGACGCGATCCGTCCGGCCGGGCAGCCCGTTTTGCCGTCGCGGCCGGCGGGTAAGCGGACTCCCGACCCCGATTCCGAGATGTGAGCGTTCCGATGACCGGATTTTTCCCGCCCGGGCAGGGAAACAGCCCGTTCGACCAGTTCCTGTCGCAGTTCTTCGGCCAGGCCGCGCCCGGCCGCCGCGGGTACTCGGTCGACGTCTCGCGCCTGCTCAACGACCAGGCCCGCGGGCTCGTCGCGGAGGCGGCGGACCGCGCGGGCGAGTGGGGCGCGCGGCACGTCGACACCCAGCACCTGCTGTGGGCCGCGACCCAGCTGCCGGCCACCGCGCAAGCCCTGACCCGCGCCGGGGTCGACCCGGCCAAGGTCGCCGAGCGCATCGAACGCGACCACGCCGCGACCGGCGAAACCGCGGCGACCGCTCTGGCGCCGGGCGCGAAGCGGACGCTGATCGACGCCCACCAGCTCGCCCGCGGCCTCGGCTCGCCGTTCATCGGCCCGGAGCACCTGCTCGCCGCGCTCGCCGCCAACGAGGAGTCCGAAGCGGGCCGCATCCTGCGCGAAGAGGGCGTGACCACCGACCGCCTCCGGCAGGACTACTCCGCGGACAGTCCAGCGACACCGCCGTCACCGCTGCAGGAGACGCCGACGCTCGCCCAGTACGGCGAAGACCTCACCGCCCGCGCCCGCGAGGGCCGGGTCGACCCGGTGATCGGCCGCGACGACGAGATCGAGCAGACCGTCGAGGTGCTTTCCCGCCGCACCAAGAACAACCCGGTGCTGATCGGCGAAGCGGGCGTCGGCAAGACCGCGATCGTGGAGGGCCTCGCGCAGCGGCTCGCCGACGACGACGTGCCCGACATCCTCAGCGGCCGCCACGTCGTGCGGCTCGACCTCACCGCGATGGTCGCCGGCACGCGCTATCGCGGCGACTTCGAGGAGCGGATGTCCGCGCTGCTCAAGGAAATCCGCGAGCACGGCGACCAGCTGATCGTGTTCGTCGACGAGCTGCACACGATCGTCGGGGCCGGCGCGAGCGAGGGCAGCGGCGGCCAGGGCGCCGGGAACATGCTGAAGCCGGCGCTCGCGCGCGGCGAGCTGCACATCGTCGGCGCGACCACGCTCGACGAGTACCGCACCGGCATCGAACGCGATCCGGCCCTGGAACGCCGGTTCCAGCCGATCCTGGTGCCCGAGCCGACCGTCGAGGACGCCGTGTCGATCCTGCACGGCCTCCGCGACCGCTACGAGGCCCACCACCAAGTCCACTACACCGACGACGCGCTGCGGGCGGCCGTCGACCTGTCCGACCGCTACCTGACCGAGCGCTTCCTTCCGGACAAGGCGATCGACCTGATCGACCAGGCCGGAGCGCGCGTGCGGCTGCGTGCGCGGACCAGGCCCGACGGCGAGCGCGAGCTGCAGGGCCGGTTCGACCAGCTGCAGCGCGAGAAGGACCAGGCCGTCGCCGAGGAAGATTTCGAACGCGCGTCCTCGCTGCGCGACGAGGCCGCCGAGCTGCGGAAACGCCTCGAGCAACACGTCGAGCGGCCCGGCGGCCCGGTGGAGGTCACCGACGCGGACATCGCCGAGGTCGTCTCCCGGCTGACCGGCGTGCCCGCGGCGAGGCTCACCGAGACCGAGCGGGAACGCCTGCTGAACCTGGAAGAGCACCTGCACGACCGCGTGATCGGGCAAGACGACGCCGTGCGCGCGGTCGCCGAGGCGGTGCGGCGGTCCCGCGCCGGGCTCGCGGAGCCCGACCGGCCGTTCGGCAGCTTCCTGTTCCTCGGCCCCACCGGCGTCGGCAAGACAGAACTCGCGCGGGCGCTGGCCGAGGCGCTGTTCGGCGACCAGGACAGCATGGTCCGCATCGACATGAGCGAGTATTCCGAACGGCACACCATCAGCAGGCTGATCGGTTCGCCGCCCGGGTACGTCGGGTACGAGGACGCCGGGCAGCTCACCGAGGCCGTACGACGCCGGCCGTACTCCGTCGTGCTGCTCGACGAGGTCGAGAAGGCACACCCGGACCTGTTCAACGTGCTGCTCCAGGTCCTCGACGACGGCCGCCTCACCGACGGCCGCGGCCGCACGGTCAACTTCGCCAACACCGTGCTCATCATGACCAGCAACCTCGGCTCGGACCTGGTCGGCAGCTCGACCAACGGCGCGCTCGGCTTCGTCCAGCCCGCCGACGGCGGCGACCAGCTGCGCGAACGGCTCCTGCGGCGGCTGCGCGAATCGTTCCGCCCGGAGTTCCTGAACCGGATCGACGAAATCGTCGTCTTCCGCCGCTTGGAGGCCGACCAGCTCGACCGGATCACGGAACTGCTGCTGGAGCGCACGAAACGGCGTGCCCACGCTCAGGGCCTCACCGTCGAGTTCACGCCGGAGGCAGTGCGGCGGATCAGCGAACTGGGCTACGAACCGCAGTTCGGCGCGCGGCCGCTGCGGCGGGCGATCCAGCGGTACGTGGACAACCCGCTGTCGAGCCGGCTGCTGTCCGGCGACGTCGCCTCCGGCACCGTGGTCCGCGTGGACGCGGGCGACGAGGGACTCCGCTTCGACACCTCAGCGACCGCCTGAGGTGCCGGCTCTCCCGCTGCTGTTCGGCGTCGCCGGGCTTCTCGCGCTCGCCGCGGCCGTGCTGCCGAAACTGGTCGCCGACCGCCCGTTCTCCACCCCGCTGGTGATGCTGGTCGCCGGGCTCGTGCTCGGTCTGCTGCCGCTGCCCTACATCGGCGACTGGGCCGCGCCCGCCGAGCACTCGGACGTCGTGGAATCCTTCACCCAGCTCGGGATCGTGCTCGCGCTCGCGGGCACCGGCCTGTCCGTGGACCGGCCGTTCGGGCTGCGCAAGTGGAGGTCGACGTGGCGGCTGCTGTTCCTCGCGATGCCGCTCTCGATCGCGGCGGTCGCGCTGCTCGGCTGGTGGTGGCTCGGCCTCGGCCCCGCCGCCGCGCTGCTGCTGGGCTCCGCGCTCTCCCCGACCGACCCCGTGCTGGCGGGCGACGTCGGGGTCCCGGCGCCCGGTTCCGACCCGGACCTGGCGCGGGACAACGAGATCCGGTTCACCCTCACCACGGAAGCAGGCCTCAACGACGGTCTCGCCATGCCGTTCGTGCTCGTCGCGCTGCTGCTGGCCGGCACGCACGTGTCGATCGGCGCCGACGTGCTGCTGCCGCTGCCGATCGGGGTGCTGACCGGGCTCGTCGTCGGCTGGCTGCTGGCGTGGACGTTCTTCCGCATCCCGTCGTCGCGCTTCCGGCTGGCGGAATATTCCGACGGGTTGGTGTTGCTGGCACTGGCCTTCCTGCCGTTCGCGGTGGCGGAACTGCTGCACGGCAACGGTTTCCTCGCCGTGTTCACCGCCGCGGTGTGCGTGCGGACCAGCGAGCGCTCGCACGGCTACCACGACGTGCTGCACACCTTCGGCCGCCAGCTCGAACGGCTCTTCGTCGCCATCACCCTGCTGGGACTGGGCCTCGCCCTCGGAGACGGCCTGCTGCGCGGCATCACCCCGCTGGAAGTCCTGTTCGCGGTGGTCGCGGTCTTCGTCGTCCGGCCGCTGACCGGAATCGGTTCGCTGATCCGCTCCACCGCCCATGGACGCGCCGCGCTCGCGATCGCGTTCTTCGGCGTGCGCGGGATCGGAACGCTCTACTACCTCGCCTACGGACTTCACCAAGCCGACCTGCCCGGAGCCGAGCAGCTGTGGCGGGTCGGCGCGCTGGCCGTGGCGCTTTCCGTGCTGCTGCACGGGATACTGGCCGAACCGGTGATGCGCCGGGTCGAGGAGCGCGGGGCGCACGTGCCTCGCCACCCGCCGGACGAGACCGGGTAGTTCCGCGACTGCTGAACACGGGAATCCGGCGCGGTGAAAGCCACCGCGATTTCTTCCAGCCGAGAAATAAAGCCGACCGGGTATCTTACCGCGCCCGGCGCGAATGCGGCCGTTCGGCCCCGCTCGTCGCGAGTTCGCCTTGCTGGCAAGGAAAACCGCCGGGGGACTCCCCCATTGGGTTACGTAAATCCCGGTCAGGGAATCGCGACCCGACACGATGGTGGAACGAAGTGGAAACCGCTTGCCTCCCGCCGCTAGGTTTCACCACGCACCCCGGCTGACGGATCACCCCGTTCGCCGACGCGACCGTCAATCCTTCAGGAGCGACCCCTCATGCTGAAGAAAACCGGTTTCGCGACGGGCACCGTCGCGGCCGGAACCCCTGGCCGCCGCCGCGGAAACGGCCCGGACGACACCGGCGTGCCGCACCCCGTCGACGGCACGCTCCGGCTCTGCGGCAGCGACCCGACCGTGGCCCGCGTCCCGATTCGCCATTCGCCCGGCAGCGTCGGCGCACCGGTTCGGCTGCCGGGTGTGCGCACCGCGGTCGGCGGCGGCCAGCACCACTGAGCCTTCGCGCCCGGCCGCCCACGGAAGGCGGGCGAGGCGCGGAGTCCGGCGGTTCGCCTCCGCGTCGTCGCGGCCCGCTCAGGCCGGGACCTGCCCGACATTCCCGGGCCGGCCCAGGCGGGTCGCGACGCGGGGCGACCCCGGCAGGGGCGGGGCCGGTGCAGCACTGCCCAGGGGCGCACCGGTCCCGCACCGAGCACGAACGAGCGTCACCGCAATCACCGGCCGCCGCGCGGGATTCGCCGCGGCCGGACCCGTTTCTTCCCGCCGAATCGCGGCGGGATGTTGTTGGCAAGGAGTTCTCACCAGTGATCAAGCAGCTCGGTTTCGTCGCCACGGCTCTCGCCGCGGGAATGGCCATCGTCGGCGGGTCGGCTTCCGCGGCCGGGGCCGCGGGGGCGGGCGGCCCGGACGGCCACGGCCACGGCGGCGGCCAGGTCGGTCTCGGCAACGTGCACAACCTCGACGCGGTGCACAACCTGAACCTCGTCGGCGGGGTGTGCGACAACAACGTCAACGTGCTCGGCGTGCAGGTCCCGGTGCGCGACGTCGCGCAGGGCCTCAACGTGCCGGTGCTGTCCCCGGGCGAGAACGGGGCCGCGGGCAAGACGCCGTACAACTGCGCTTCCGGCACCATCGTCGACGGCGGGTCGGATCAGGGCCACTGACCATCGCGGCACAGCGGCCGCCGCGGGAGCACCTGCCCGCGGCGGCCGCTGCGCTGGCATCCGGGGGTGCGACGGGTTTCTCGCCGGACGAGGTCGCCGCGCGATCACTCAGCTCCACCGTCCCCGCAGGCAGCGTCAACCGAGCTGTCAACGACGGCTCAGGTCAGAGCCACTGACCATCGCACGACACCGGCGCCGGGGCTGCGCGGAGGTTCCCCCGCCGCGCAAGGTCGCCGCCCGATCACTCAGCCCCGCCGTCCCCGCGGTGAGCATCAGCCGAGCTGTCGACGGCGGCTCGGGTCACTGATCATCACACGACACCGGCCCCGGAATCCGGGGCTGCGCGCGGGTTTCCTCCCCGGACAAGGCCGCCACGCGATCACTCAGCCCCCGTCCCCGCGGCGAGCGTCAACCGAGCTGCGGGACGTCGCCGGGGAAACTGATCGGCATCCGGTACAGGCCGCGGGCCTGCCGCCCGCCGTTCAGCCAGCCGTGGAAGTAGATGTTCCCGTCGACCACGTCGGCGCCGCCCGGTCCGTCGACCGCGCCGCCGAGCCGCTCGGTGGAGAGAAACGGGGCGTCTGCCTTCACGAACGTGCCCGCGAGAGTCGGCGCCGTGGCGTAACCGGTGTGGTAGCCGGAACTCTGGAACGTGTCGGCGGAGTAGAAAAGCACGTACCGCGACGGCGTCCGCACCATCGCGGGCGCCTCGACCACGTTCTTCTCCGAAGCGAGGTCGGCGCGCAGCAGTTCCGTGCGGGGGCCGGAAAGCGTCCGCCCGTCCGGGCTCAGCTTCTGCGACCAGATCGCCGCCGGCGGGCCGGAGGCCGCGCCATTCCCCTTGTACAGCAAGTACCGGGCGCCGTCGGAGTCGAGGAACGTCTGCGGATCGATGTCGCCCTCGTCGGCGGGAACGCAGACGAGCGGCTGGTCGCCGTCCGGCTGGTACGGGCCCGCGGGCTGTGCGGAGGTCGCCGTGCCTATGCACATCGGCCCGTTCGGGAGGCGGTTCGCGGCGAAGTACAGCACGAAGTTTCCGTTCGCCGTCTCAGTGACGTCCGGAGCCCAGAACCCGCCGTCCGGCTTCGCCCACTTCGGCACGGAGGCGAGCGCGTCGCCGACGATCCGCCACGGGCCCTCCGGCGCGGGCGCGCTCGCCACCGGGATCTTCCCGGAGCCGGTGGTCGTCGAGAACGCGAAGTATCCCGAGCCCGTCTTGACGACGTCGGGGTCCGGGAAGTCCTGTCCCAGCAGAAGCTGAGGCGCGCTGGCCGCTGAGGCGGCCGGGCAGTGGGCGAGGCTCAGGAGAACGGCGGCGAGCGCGGCGCCGGCCCGGCGTAGGGAGCACATGGTCTCGATTGTCTTTGCCCGCTAACGGCATCGCCCGCCCGCGGCGGGGTTGCCACTGGGAAGGGTGTACGCCGCCCGTCCCGATCCGGTGAACCGCAAGGAAAAATCCGTCACCCTGGCGTGAAAGGCGTTTTACCTTGCCGGGAAAGAGGGTTCCCAGGTCGGCTCCGGTTTTCCGGCGCGGCCGGGCGGAAGCGCAGGCACCCGGGCGGGCGGATCGGTTTCCGCGGGCCGCAATTCGCGCGGCGCCAGGGGTAACGTCAGTCCGGCCGGCACGACGCCCGGCCGTCCCAGCGCTCGTTCGCGGCACCACTTCTTTCATTTCGGGCGCTTTCCCCTTGGAAAGGAAACGAACTGTCATGTCGATGAAACGGACGTTGCTGTCCGGGCTGATCCTCGCTCCGCTGTGCCTCGCACTGCCCGGTACCGCGGTCGCTGCCGCCGGCCCCGGCGAAACGCTGCCGCTGACCACCGGCTGGTGGCCCAACCAGTCCAGCAGCGAGGAAGAGTCGGCCGTGTTCGCGGGCGCCGGCGGCGCGGGCGTGCTCCACCCCGAGTCCGGGGTCGACGAGTGCGGCAACCTGTGGAGCGAGCACGACGGCAGCCTCGCGGGAATCGGCGGCGCCGCCGTGCTGCACGGGTCGCAGCAGGCGAGCGGTGA
>NZ_PQIA01000145.1 GCF_003385235.1 Amycolatopsis circi
GCCCCGCCGCCACGTCGTACCCCCGCGCAAGCCGGACCCCGCCGACCGGCCGCCACGCCAACCCCAGCTCCCGCGCCTGATCCGCCGAGCACAGCAGCAGATCCGCCGAGCCGATCACGCTCGCCGCGGCCGTCGTCAGCGTCCCGGCGACCACAACCTGCGCGGGCAGCAGCCCGGCCGCGTCCCGCGCGCGGAACACCCGGTCGCGCACATGCGGCACGTCGTCCTCCGGCTGCACCCACACCCGGCGGCGCGCACTGGCCGACCGGCCCGCGCGCAGGGTTTCCAGGTGCACCACGGCTTCGTCCGGCTCGGCCTCGCTGGCCAGCCCGAGCGGCACCGTCCACACCCCGTCCTCCGGCGGCACCGCGACGAGCGCGGCGCGCACCTCCTGCGTTCGCACCAGTTCGGCGCGCTCGGCCGGACCGGCGACGCGGAACTCCAGGAACACCCCCACCGTCCGCGCCTGCGCCTCAAGCTCGGCCAGATCACGAGTGGTCGAAGTGTCCGGGACCGCCAGCCGCAACGGCCGTCGACGCGCGCGCTGAGCGTCGTGTTCCATCGCCTCGGCGAGCCGGACCAGGCGTTGCGCCGACGGCAGCAGATCCCGGCCGAACGGCGTGAGCCGCGCCCGCCGCGTGGACCGGTCGAACAGCCGCTCCCCCAGGTGCTTCTCGAGCGCGGCGATCCGGCGGCTCGCCACCGGCTGCGGGATCTGCGCGACCGCCGCGCCGCCGGTGAAGCTCCCCGATTCGGTCACGCTCACGAACGCCTTGCAGCAGCCGATCAAGTCCACGACCAGAGCTTATGCCAGATTCGCATCATTTCGCACAAGAGTGTCTTGGCCCGCATGAACCGGCCGGGGGCACGCTGCTGGAGAGTTGATCGACTTCGGAGGGAGAACCCCGTGTTCCGCAGGCTGACCCTGGCCACGTTCTCATTGGTCGCGCTAGCCTCATGTGCCACACCAGCAACACCGGAAGCTCCGGCGAGCGCGACCCCTTCCGCCGCGCCAGCCGCGGCCAAGACCGTCGTCCAGCCGGATTTCGCCGCGCTGGAAAAGGCTTTCGACGCCCGGCTCGGCGTCTACGCGATCGACACCGGCGACGGCCGCGAGGTCGCCTATCACGCCGACGAGCGCTTTGCCTACGCATCAACGCACAAGGTGTTCAACGCGGCAGCCATCCTGCACCGAGGGGACGACCTGAATCGGACGGTCACGATTCGGCAAAGCGATCTCGTGCCCAACTCCCCGATTACGGAGAAGCACCTCGGGGAGCAAATGCCGCTACAGAGCGTCCTCGACGCTGCGCTGCGTTACAGCGACAACACTGCGGATAACCTCATGTTCCGCGAAATCGGCGGCCCCGCCGGGCTGGCCGCGGAGGTCCGCCGGCTGGGCGATACGGTCACCCGCGTGGACCGCATCGAGCCCGCTCTCAACGAGACGAGCCCTGGTGACGTCCGGGACACGACCACCCCGCGAGTCTGGGCCAAGGACCTGCGCGCCGTCGCGCTCGACTCGGGACTCCCGGCGGACAAGCAGGCCGTGCTCGTCAAGATCATGCGCGCCAACACCACCGGCGCGAACGTGATCCGCGCCGGAGTGCCCGCGGACTGGCAGGTCGCGGACAAGACCGGGTCCGCCGACTACGCCACGCGCAACGACATCGCCGTGGTGTGGCCGCCGAACCGGGCGCCGATCGTGCTCGCCGTGCTGTCCGATCACGCGAAGAAAGACGCGAAGACCGACGACAAACTGATCGCGCAGGCCGCCGCCGCGGTCGTGAAGGCGCTGCGGTGAGCGGAATCTACCGAGTGGCCACCCACGTGCTCGCGGTGCTTTTCGTACCGGTCGCGTGGGTGGTCGCGCGGGGCCGGGCACTGCACCTCGCGTGCCAGTGGGCGCTGGGGGCCCGCTATCCGGCCGAAAACCTCGCCGGGCTCACGCCCGGCACGTACGCCGCGTTCACCGCGGCGCGCACCGAAGCCTTGTGGCGGCACGGAATCCTGCTCGGCCTGACCTCCGGCCACCGCGACGCCGCCACGCAGGCCGACCTGTTCCACGCCGAAGTGCGGCGCGCCGGTTCGCACGAACTCGCCCTGCACCTCACGCTGCCGCCCGCGCAATCGCAGCACGTGCAAGGCGTCGCGCTCGACGTGCGGCCTTACGAAGGCGCGCAGTGGCTCGAAGTCCACGGTGGACGGTTCGGCCTGTATCGCGTGTACGACAACGAATGGTGGCACTTCGAGTACCACCCGAACGGCCGCCCGCAGCGGCTGCCGCACCCCGGTTACGCCGCGACCCGCGCCGCCAGCTGACCTCGCCCGCCCGTCCATTGTGGACCAGGCCGCGAGTCACGAATATGTGACGAAAGCGGACAAGCCGTAACGAACCTCCGGACCCGGCGATAAGCGGATGTGCCCGGGGGCGTCCTGGGCCTGTCCCGAACGGAAATCGCATGATTCGCCCGGTCTCGAACCGTCTCCTCCTGCGCTACGGCACCGTCGCGGCCGCCGCCGTGCTCGTCTGCACCTCTTGCTCCGGCTCCGGCAGCAATGCCGCGCAGCCGCCCGCCGCCGCCAGCCCGGCCGCGAGTTCGCCGGCCGCGTCGTCCGCCGCCCCGCTCGACGCCGCGACCGTCGGCGAAACCGTCAAGGCCGCGATGAAGAAGGCGACCGCCGTCCACGTCAAGGGTTCGAAGAGCGACGACGGCAAGATGAAGGTCGACATGCAGTTCAACAAGGACAGCGTGAGCGGCTCGATCGAGAAGGACGGCGTCGAGGTCCCGGTGCTGCGCGTCGGCGAGAAGGTCTGGATGCGGTTCAGCAAGTCGCTGACCAAGGAGGCCGGCCTGCCCGCCGAGGCCGCCGCGATGGTGAACGACAAGTGGGTGTCGCTCGACTCCCAGCTCGGCCAGGGCATGGGCGAGGTGTTCAAGCTGTTCCTGGACTTCGACGTCTTCGTCGGTTCCATGGCCGACGACGTCGACAAGCCCGGCTACTCCGCGGGCGAACCCGCCGACGTCGCGGGCGCCCCGGCGGTGCGGTACAAGAACGGCGCCCGGACGATCTTCCTCGAGGCCGCCGGCACGCACCGCCTGCTGCGCCTCGAATCCCCGTCGGAGGGCACGATGGAGTTCACCGGCTGGGACCAGCCCGTCCCGGCCCAGGCCCCGCCCGCCGCGGAGATCTACTCCGGCCCCGGCTCCTGACCGGACGGTCTCGCGTTCCCGCGCCGTCCGGGAGCGCGAGGCCTTCGTCCACTGTGGATCCGAATCACGGATCCATGACGGCGGCGGGCAAGCCGTAACGGACGGCTGGGCCAGGCGATAAGCGGATGCGCCCGGGGGTGTCCCGGGCCTGTCCCGAACGGAAATCGCATGATTCGCCCGGTCCAGAAACGTTTCCTCCTGCGCTGCGGCGCCATCGCCGCCGCGCTCGTGTGCGCCGCTTGTTCCGGCTCCGGCGGCACTCCCGCCCAGTCGCTGGCCACCGCGGCCCCGAGTTCGCCGGTCAAGCCGTTCGACGCTCCGCCGGACGCCGCGACGGTCGGCGACACCGTCGCGAACGAGCTGGACATGGCCAGGGCCGTCCACATCAAGGGCACGAGCACCGACGGCCTCGTGGTCGACCTGCAGCTCAACCACGACAGTGCAGGCGGCTCGGTCGAGAAGGACGGCTCGCCGCTGTCGCTCGTGCGCGTCGGCGACAGGATGTGGATCAAGATCACCAACGCGCTGGCCAAGATCGCCGGACTGCCCGACGGGGCCCTGTCGAAGATGGACGGCAAGTGGTTGTCGGTGGACGCTCCGATGCTCCACGGCCGCGGCGCGGAATTGAAGAGCCTCCTGGACTGCGACGCCTTCCTCGGCGCCGCCGCCGACGACCTCGGCAAGCCCGGTTACTCCGCGGGCGAACCCGTCGACCTGGCGGGCACTCCGGCGGTGCGGTACCGCAACGGCGGCAAGACGATCTACCTCGGGCGTTTCGGAACGACCTACTCCCTGGTGCGATACGAGTCCCCGACGGACGGCACGTTGGACCTCGACCTGGGCGAGCCCGTCCCGGTCGAGGCCCCGCCCGCAGCGGAGATCTACTCCGGCCCCGGCTCCTGAAGTTCTGCCGCGGAAGCGAACGAGTGCGACACTGCCCGAGATGATCGGTCTGCTGTATCCCACTCGCGATTGCGCCGAAGACGACTTCACCGCACTGGCCGGATGCCTCGACGCCCGGCCGGGCGTGGAGTTCGCCTACGTTCCCTGGGCCCGGCGCGTCGTCGAACGGGAGAACGTCCAGACCGCCGTGCGCGAGCTGAGCGAACCGGACCGGTTGGTCGCGACGGCAGCGAAGTTCACGACGTCCCCGCGCGTCGTCAGCTGGGCGTGCACGAGCTGCAGTTTCATCGACGGCGTCGCCGTGGCCAAGACGCAAACCGACGCTCTGACGGACGCACTGGATGTCCCGGCGAGCAGCACGTCGCTGGCGTTCCTCGCCGCCGCGCACCGGCTCGGGCTGGAGCGGATCGCGCTCGCCTCGGTGTACGCGCCCGAGATCACCGACGCGTTCGCGGCGTTCCTTGCCGAGGAAGACATCGCCACGGTGCACGCCGTGTCGGCCGACGCCGGTTCGGATCGCGATCTGGCGACCTGGGACAGCGCCCAGATCCGCGACCTGGTCGATTCCGCCGCTTCTTCGGACGCCCAAGCCGTCCTGCTCCCCGAAACCGCCCTGCACACCGCGCCGCTGCTCGCCGAACTCGAGAAGCGCGCGGGAAAACCCGTGCTCACCGCGACGCAGGTGACGCTCTGGCACTGCCTCACCCTGCTCGGCCGCCCGGCCGCCGGACCCGGTCTCGGCACCCTGCTCTCCCATCCGCACTGACGTCCACTGTGGACAGATGAGTACCCTGGCCGGATCGCGGGTAGCCCTCGATCATGAGCAGCCACCTGATCGCCGTCACCGTCGACTGCCGAGACGCCGACGCCCTCGCCGAATTCTGGCGGGAGGCGCTGGGCTACCCGCGGGCCGAGCGGTGGCCGGACAGCCATGGACTCACCTACGTCGAGCTGAAAGCGCCGGACCGGCCGTCGCTGCTGTTCCAGCCGGTGCCCGAGGGGAAGACCGTCAAGAACCGGCTGCACCTGGACATCGCGCCGGACACGGTCGAGCAGCGCGACGAGGTGGCCCGCCTCGTGACGCTGGGTGCGACAGTCGTGGAAGATCCGGAAAACGACCACTGGATCGTGCTGAAAGACCCGGAAGACAACGAATTCTGCGTCCTGCCCCGGCGGTCCTGACCCGCGTCCGGACGGGGGCTACGATCTTCGCCGTGCCCGACTCTCGTGTGCCCGCGCAACCCGACCTCGGGATGCTCGCCGGGCGGTTGCTGTTCGCGGTGCAGCGGGAGCTGTTCACCGCGCTGGCCGCCGAGGGCTTCGGCGACCTGAGCCCGCGGCACGGCGCGGTGCTCGCCTACCTCGGCCCGGACGGTGCGCGCGCGACGGAACTGTCCCGGCTGTCCGGACGGCGCAAGCAGGTCATCGGCACGATGGTCGACGAACTCGAAACCCTCGGCTACGTCGAACGCCGCGCCGACCCGGCCGACCGGCGCGCGAAACTCGTCTGCCCGACCGAGCGCGGGTCGGCCATGATCGGGGCCTCGACCCGCATCCTCGCCGGAATCGAGGACCGGCACGCCCAGCGGCTCGGGCGGGGCGAGTACGCGGAGTTCAAGCGAGCGCTGGCCGAGGTCACCGACCAGCAGCGGCATTTCGCCGGGCAGTGATCACTGGCCCGGCCACCCCTGCTGCGGCGGGCCGGAGGCGGGCCATTGCCCTGGCATCGGCTGTTGCGGATACGGCTGCTGAGGTTGCTGCGGGTACGGCTGCGGCACTCCCGGAGCGCCGTACTGCTGCGGATACTGCGGCGGAACCGGAGCCGACTGCGGATACTGCTGTCCCATCGGAACCTGTCCCGGATACTGCGGCATCCCCGGAACCGGTGCCCCGTAAGGCATCCCGTACCCCACGGGCGGAGGCGTCTTCGCGGACACCGCGGGCAGCCACAGCACCACCGCCAGGACAGTGACCACTCCGAACGCGACGCTCTCTTCCCAGGAATAGACATCTACTAGCGAGACGAGCGCGCACAGCAGCTGCACCGGCGCGGCCCAGAGCAACCTCCGCCCGACCAGTTGCCGCCGCGCGAAAATCATCCCTACGCCAACCAGCACCACGATCGCCAGCAAGCCGTACAGCACCGACGCGTAAGTGGAGACACCGGCGTGTTCGCCGCCGCCCACGAGATAGGTGATCGACCAGATTCCCCCGCGTGCCGCGTAAATCTCCAGCAGCGCGAGCAGCACCGCCACCGCGATGCCGATCCCCGTCACCTTCGGCCGCCCCACCGGCTGAGTCATCCCCGGTCCCCCTCCGTCACCCTCCGGAGGGACAACTCTACCAAGCGCATCCACAGTCCACTGTGGAGCAACAGCCGGAACAACCGCCCCCGGTCCCCGCGACCGGCCCGGACGCCCTCTACGATCGGCCCGTGACCGCCTACGACGACGTCTTCGACCACCTCGACGCTTCGGCTCTGCCCGAGCGGCAGCAGCACATCCTGGCCACTATCCGGGACTGGGTGGGCCAGCACGGGTACTCGCCGAGCACGCGCGAGATCGGCGAAGCGGTCGGATTGCGGTCGACGTCGTCGGTCTCGAAGCATCTCGCCGCGCTGGAGGACAAGGGTTTCCTGCGCCGCAGCTCGACGATGTCGCGACCGATCGACGTGCGCGCCTTCCTCGGCGACGTCCCCTCGCGCGACGGCGGCGACTCCGTGCCGGTGCCGGTGGTCGGCGACATCGCGGCGGGCACGCCGATCTCCGCGCTGGAGCACGTGGACGACGTCTTGCAGCTGCCGCGCGGGCTCACCGGCCGCGGCACCGTTTTCGGGCTGCGCGTGCGCGGCGATTCGATGGTCGACGCGGCGATCTGCGACGGCGACATCGTCGTGGTGAAGCAGCAGTCCGAGGCGCATTCGGGCCAGATCGTCGCCGCGATGATCGACGAGGAGGCGACGGTGAAGGTCTACCGCCGCCGCGACGGGCACGTCTACCTCGAGCCCCGCAACCCGGCCTACGACGTGATCGACGGCGACCGGGCCGCGGTGCTCGGCGTGGTCGTCTCGGTGCTCCGCAGCATGTGAACACTCACGAGCCCCCGCCTCAGTCGACCGCCACCGGCACCCGGGTGTCGGCCAGTTCGTCCTGCTCGGCGACCAGGCCCTGCCACGGCCGCGCGATCAGCCACAGCACCAGCCCGGACACCACCAGTCCGCCGAACATCACCGTGGCCATCGCGATCGCGTTGTTGCCCAGCAGGCCAACCACCGGCGAGACCGCCGCGCCGACGCCGAACTGCACCGCGCCCAGCAGAGACGCGGCCGTCCCGGCGTTGTTCCCGTGCGCGTCGAGCGCCACCGCGGGCGCGTTCGGCAGGATCAGCCCGGCGAAGAACAGCACCGCCCACACCGGCACCGCGACGCCGAACATGCCGCCGAAGCCGGTCAGCGCGGTCACCAGCAGCACCCCGGCCGAAGCCGCCGCCGCGACGCTCGCCACGAGCAGCACCTGGTGCGGTTCAAAGCGGTTCATCAGCCGGGCGTTGACCTGCGTCGCGGCGATCAGCCACACCGCGCTCGCCCCGAACATCAGGCCGAACTGTTGCTGGTCCAGCCCGTACTGCTGCTGGAACACGAACGACCCGCCGCTGACGAACGCGAACAGCCCGGCCATCGCGAACCCGGCCACCAGCACCAGCCCGACGAACGAGCGGTCGGTGAACAGGCTCCGGTACGACCGCACGGTCGCGCGGAACCGGAACGGCTGCCGCCGCGCCAGCGGCAACGTCTCCGGCAGCGCCAGCGCCGCCGCGATCCCGCTCGCCAGCCCGATCGCGGCGAGCACCACGAACACCCCGCGCCAGTGCGTCCACGCCAGCAGCGCGCTGCCGAGCGTGGGGGCCAGCACCGGGGAAACGCCCATCACCAGGATGAGCTTGGACAGCAGTTTCGCCGCGGCGCGATCCGTATAGAGGTCGCGCACGACGGCCAGCGCCAGCACCGCGCCCGCCGAGGCGCCCAGCCCCTGCAGCACACGCGCCGCGCTCAGCAGCTCGACCGTCGGAGCCACCAGGCACAGCAGCGACGCGAGCACGTGGATCGCACTTCCCGCGACGAGCGGGATGCGCCGCCCAATCGCGTCCGAAAGCGGGCCGGCGATCAACTGGCCGAGCCCGAGCCCCAGCACCGTTCCGGTGAGGGTCAGCTGGATCGTCGACTCCGTCGTCGACAGTTCGCGGGTGATGTCCGGCAGCGCCGGCAGATACATGTCGATGGACAGCGGCCCCAGTGCCACCAGAACGCCCAGCACGAGCACCAGCTTGAGCTGGCTCCCCGTGTTCGGCGCTTCGCGTGTTTCGTTCACGCCACTCCCCTTCGTCGTGAGCACTTGAGCACCTACGAAGAAGACGGCCGAGAAATTCCGGAACCCGCGAACAGATCACACCCTGGGAATCCTGCTTGACAACCTCAGCCGAGGCCGAGGGCGAAAACGTGAAGGTCCGGATCGGCCGGGAGCGTCACCGTCGCGATCTTCTTGCCGGCCGGGATTTCCAGCGGCGAGGTCGCGTAAACCGAGGCGCCGATTCCCTGGCCGCCGGGCTGATTCCGGTGCGCGGTGCGGGCCACGAGCGTATTGCCGAACACTGGTTCGGCATTTCCTCCCGGCAACACCCAGTCACCGAACGAAAGATCGACGGTCGCCGTCGTGCCGTCGGTGAACGCGACGGTCGCGCTCCCCCGGTGGTCGCCGTTCGTGGCCGAACCGACGAAAAGCAGGTGGCTGGCTGAAGTTCCACCCAGCTCGAGCTTCTGTCCGGACGGCACCGCGTTGTCCGGACGGCCGGACGGCGCGCCGGGCCAGACGAACGTCGTGCCCGCTGCGTGTCCGGTTGATCCCGGAGCGAGACCGGCGTCCGCCAGAGCTTTCCGCGAATAGCTGTTTCCGGCACCGTCGAAATTGGCCGAACCGCCGTCGCCGTCGTCGGAAATTCCGACATTGTCGAAGGCTCCGGCCAGGCTTCCCTTCGGCGCGACCAACACAATTATCGAGGAAGAAACCGAATGTCCGGCCCCGCGCAATGTCACCGGCACTTCGTAGTAACCCGCGCGAGTTCCGGCCGCGGCGGTCACGGTCAGTTCGGTTTTCCCGCTGCCGGTGCGGTCGTCGAGCCACACCGAACGCGGGCCGGACACGGTGATCCCGGCCGGCGCCGACGTCGCGATGTTCAGCGAGCGCAGATGTCCGCCGAGCCGCTGGCCGTTCACCGCGACGGTGCCGGATGCGCCTGGCTCGACGGTGACCTGGTTGGCCACCGAGGCGACGTACGGCTCCTCACCGTCCCGATAGGACGGTGGCTGGGTGTTCGCGGCCCAGTTCCGGTCCGGCTGCGCGGACAGCGCGAAGTCGAGCCGTCCGCCGTCGCGCGCCAGATCCTGCGGCAGCGACGTCCGATCCCACCGGCGCCCGTCGAGCGCCAGGCCGTGGACGTACTGCGTGGTCGTCGACGCACCCGGCGCGCGGATGTCCAGGGTGCGGCCGCCGGGCAGCGTCAGCACCGCGCGCTCGAACAGCGGGCTGTGCACGGTGAGATCCGGAGTGCCCGGGGTCGACGGGTAGAGCCCCAGCGCGGCCCAGACGTACCAGGACGATTGCGCGCCGAGGTCGTCGTTGCCGGGCTCGCCGTCCGGCGTCGCGCTGAACAGCGTGGTCGCGATCCGGCGCACCACTTCCTGCGTCTTCCACGGCTGGCCGACGTGGTTGTACAGCCAGGGCACGCCGAAGTCGGGCTCGTTGCCCGCCCACATGTACGGCTCGTTCGGGCCGGCGTTGAGCTTCCGGAAGAACGTGTCGAGCCGCGCGGACACCGCCGCCGGGCCGCCCATCGCGGTCACCAGCCCGGCCGTGTTCTGCGGGACGAGCCAGGTGTACTGCGCGGCGTTGCCCTCGTCGAAGCCGTCCTGGCCGAAGGTGCCGGGCGCGGGCGGCTGGTACGCCGGGCCGTCCGGGAACCGGCCGTCCTGGCCGCGCGGCTGGAGGAAGCCGGTGGCCGGGTTGAACAGGTGCTGCCAGTTCTGGCCGCGTTTCGTGAAGTCGCGGGCCACGCCGCGGTCGCCGATCGCGCCCGCGAACTGCGCGATGGCGAAGTCGTCGATCGCCCATTCCAGCGTGATCGAGGCCCCGACGCGCGCGTGGTCGCCGCGGGAGGCGTCGTTGTTCGGCAGGTAGCCGCGGGCGAGATAGTCCGCGATCCCCCGGCGTTCCTGGTACGCGCCCGGCGTTTCGTCCACCGACGTCGCACCCTTGACCAGGTACTTCAGCGCGGTCTTGACGTCGAAGTCGCGCGCGCCGAAGGCGTAGAGGCTGGACAGCAGCGCGACCGAGCTGTCGCCGGTCATCTGCCCGGTGTAGCCGTTGGCCATCGGCCAGCGCGGCCACCAGCCGCCCTGGACCGCGTCGTTGGTCAGCGACTGCGCCATGTCGCTGGCTTCCTTCGGGAACAGCATGCCGTGCAACGGCGCGAGCGAACGATAAGTATCCCAGTCGGAGAAGTTGGCATATTGCGAGTGCCCGGCGGGGAGGGTGCGGACCTGGTTGTCGAAGCCGATGTAGCGGCCGTCCACGTCGTTGAACGTGTTGGGGTGCATCAAGCTGTGGTAGAGCGCGGTGTAGAACGTCTTGAGCTGCGCGGAATCCTTGCCCGCCACGCGAATCCGGCCGAGTGCGTCGCGCCAGGCGTCCTTCGTCTTCTGGCGCATCGCGGCGAAGTCCCAGTCGGACTCCATGTTCTTCTTCGCGCCCTGAACGTCCACATAGGACATGGAAACCTTCGCGTGGACCACGCCCGCGTCGCCGAAGGTCAGGTACGCCCCGGCTTTCGGCGCGTCGACCTGGTCGCTGCCCGGCTGGACGGTTTTGCCGTCCCAAGTGCCGTGCGCGGTGAACGGACGGTCAAAGGTGATGTCGTAGTAGACGGTGTACTTGTTCGCCTTTCCGCAGAAATGACCGGTCGTCGCCTGCCCGATGACCTCGCGGTCGCCGGTGATCCGCAGCCCGGCCGCGGAGTTCCCGGCGAGACTCGCTCCGCCCTTCACGAGCACCTGCGCGTTCTGGCCCGCGGGAAAGGTGAACGCCGCCAACCCCGTGCGCGTGGTCGCCGTCAGTTCCGTGCGCACGCCGGAATCGGGAAACGTGACAGCGTAATAGCCGGGCTCAGCCTGCTCACCGTCGTGAGTGAACCGTTCGACGCGGTCCCAGGGTTTCGCCCCGACATCACCGGTGACCGGCAGAATCGGAACGTCCCCGAACGCGTTGCAGCCGACCGACGCGTGATCGAGGCTGAAACCGCGGATCTTGTCGCTGTGGTACTGGTAGCCGGCGTACGACCCGTCGGTGTCCGGCGAGAACTGCATCATCCCGAACGGCGCGGCCGGTCCCGGGAAGTTGTTGATCTCTCTGACCGAGGTGCCGCCGCGCCCGGTGCCGATGAGCGGATCGACGTACGCCGCCGGATCGCCTACGAGCGGTGCCTGCGGCGCGGCCGCCGCGACCGCCCCCGCTCCGACGACCGCCGCCGTCACCAACGCTGCCACGACTGAGTACCGCACGCTGCCTCCCAGACCTCGTGTTGTCCGACCTTTCCGGCAGACGGGCGGCGAGGTCAACCGAATGACAGAGATCTGGCCGGTTTTGCGCGGACAGACATCCGACAAGTCGCCCAGCAGGCGGTCACCGGGCCAGGCGGTGCCGGACGTAGCGCCGCGCGACCTCGGTCAGGCGGGGAAAAGCGCCCCTATACGTCCACATGCCCAGGACAAGGACGGAAAATGCGGTGATTCCCTGGTCCGGGGCGTCGCGGTAAACCGGGATCCGCCGCGCCCACTCTTCGGCCTGCGCCGGAGTGTGCCCGTCCGCGACGAGCCGCAGGACCAGCGACGCCGCGTCGAGCCAAGGCGCTCCGAGGCTCGACCAGGCCCAGTCGACGACCCGGGCGCGGTCGGCTACGAGAATGTTCAGCGGATGGAGGTCGCCGTGCACAAGACTGTCTCCGCGCACCCAATCGATCCCCTGGCGCTCCCACTCCACGAGTTCGTCCAGATGCCGCCGATCCCACTGGTCCAGGTCGCTGTCGGCTTGCTTGGACAGCCGACGCCACGGGCTCGCCCAAGCCCACTGCTCAGCGGCGGACGGGAGGTCGAGCGAACAGCGCGCCAGCTCCCGCGCCATCGTGACCGCAGCGTCGGCGACCAACGGGAGATCGGGCGAGCCCGGCTCGAAGTTCGCATGCTGTCCCGCGACCTGTTCGAAGCCCAGCAAGGACCATCCGCCGGCCTCGGCTTCCCACAGAAGGCGCGGAGCGACAGACCGCGGCAGCACCGGGTTCGCCTTGGCCTCGATCTGCTGCATCCGCTCCCGCCGAGAGCCGGCCAGAACCCCCTTGACGAAGAAGCATCCTCGCTCGGCTTGAAGCGTCGCCAGAAAGTCCGAATTCCGTCCGTCGGACGGGGAAACGGAGCACGAAACCTTTCCGGTTTCCTTCTCGACCGCCCGCCGCACCGTGGCAGGAATCTCCTCCCAGGCTTGGCTGGACATCGCCTTCCCTTCGCGTCAGCACGACGCCGACGGCGGTGGATCGTCGGTGCATCCGTTCTTGCACTGCGAGCAGTTCGCGCACTTGGCGGCCGAAGTAAACCACAGCTCACGATCCACGGCGAACCCCGCTGCCTCGATCGCGGAGGTCGTGCGATTCATCATCTCGGAGAGGTGCGCATTGCCGCCCCTGGTCTCGTCATCGGGCACGTGGTGAATGAAGCCTTCCGAAATCCGCCCGCAGAAGTCCGCGTATTCACGGGTGTACAGGATGAACGTGTGCCACCCGATATCGACGATGTCGCTCGGAGCCAGCGGACAGGCAGTTCGGGCACAGGCCGCGAGGAAAGCCAGCGCCTGATCCATGATGCGCACAGAATATTCATACGAGCACGTGGTTTCTTTCGCGATCCGGTTGGCGAGACGAGAGAACAGCTCCTCAGGAACAAGCCCCTTGCCGGTGAGGTCATCGACTGCGACAGTCATGTTGTTTCCCCTCTGCTTCAAGACGACACGAGGGCGTCGCCCCTGACGTCTTTCCTGCACTCGGCCGTGACGTTACGGCGCGTCAAGCACGGGAAGTGACAAGAAACTGACAACACGAACAGAGCACTGGTCAAACGACGGCAAATTACGGAATCATGCACTCGTGGACTCTGGAATCGGCGGACGGATCGCTGCGGCCCGGAAGCTGGCCGGGCTGACACAGCATGCCCTGGCGCGCAAAATCAGCTATAGCAAGAGCATGCTCTCGAAGGTGGAACGCGAGGAGGAAACCCCGACACCCGAGTTCCTCGGCCGAGTGGCGGGAGCCCTCGGGGTCCGCGTCGAGAGGTTGGCCTGGAACAGATTCGGGTGGCAGCGGGAAGACGACGGCCTCGCGAACCAGCTGCTGCCTGTCCGTACCGCGTTGGATCTGCTTGATCTCCCGCCTGACTCGTCGATCGCGCCGCGCCCGCTCGCGGTGCTCCGGGCCGACGTCCGACACCTCAATCAACTCGCGCAGGCCGCGCAGTACGAGCCGATGATCGCGCTCCTGCCTTCGCTGGTCGCCGAGCTGCACATCGCCGCCGAGAGCGCTGCCGGGCAGGACCGGCACGAAGCGTGGGCGCTCCTCGCTCTGACGACTCGCTGCGGTCATTCGGCGGGGATCGCCGTCGGAGACAACACACTGTCCGTGAACGCCCTCAGCAAAATGGATTGGGCCGCGCGGCAGTCCGGGGACCGGGCCCCTGGGCTCCGCGCGGCCCGGGAGTACCTGCGGGTGACCGCATATCTTCGAGACGAGGACCACGAGGCGTGCTGGCGACTGAACAAGGCAGGTGCGGCGCACCTCGACGGCGCGGACGACGCTCCCGGCTCGCTGGTGGCCCGAGGACAACTCCACCTCGGTGCTTCGGTGATTTCAGCTCGTACCGGCGACCGCGACGCCATGAGGGGTCACCTCGAGGAAGCGGCGCAGATCGCCGCGGTGACGGGGGAAGAACCGGAAACCTTCTGGTTCGGCTTCGGACCCGCGAACGTGCAGGTCCACCGCGTTGTCACCTTCGGGACCGTCGGCGAGCACGGCCGTGCCGTCGAAGCCGGTCGAGGACTGCAGTTCCCGACCGGGTGGCTCCCTACCCGGATCGGACATCACCATCTGGACATGGCCCGCGCGTACCGCTGGCTGAATCAACCGGAGAAGGCGC
This sequence comes from Amycolatopsis circi, assembly GCF_003385235.1. Lineage (GTDB taxonomy): Bacteria > Actinomycetota > Actinomycetes > Mycobacteriales > Pseudonocardiaceae > Amycolatopsis > Amycolatopsis circi. The sequence continues at coordinate 14,401 of NZ_PQIA01000145.1, forward strand.
TGCAACAGTTGCAACGCGCACGCATGGTCGCGCCGGGCCAAGCCCGCAGGCACCCGATGTGCCGCGAAACAGTCTCGGCGCTCGTCCGTTCCGCACAACGGCAATCGGAGACGCTGACGGACTATGCCGCGTGGCTCGGTTTGAAACTCTGACACCTCCGATTTCTCGATACCCTCGACGCCATGGCGAACGGCTTCGATTCAGCGATGCAGATGATGCGCAGCCGCGATCCGCAACGCACCGAGGACGGCTTCGGCTGGTTACACGACCGCGCGGCCGAGCACCTCTACCTGCGTCGATCGAGCAGTTCGAGAACGAACACGAGGACCGCGACCTGCGCAGCTGGCTACTCGAACTGATCGGCGAGGCCAAATCCCCCGCCGCGTCGCCGGTACTCGCCGTCCAGCTCAGCAGCCAGGACGAGATGCTCCGCGACTCGGCGATCACCGGGCTGCCCGCGCCTCGACACCCGCGAGGCACGAACGGCGCTCTGGCGCGCCCGCGCCAACGGCACGATCTCCTGGAATCGCGAAAAGCGGGCTAACGTTGTCGGACATGACAGAACCCGCAACCCGGGACGTCGAGGGCTACGAGGTCGGCTCCAGCGTCTCCGTCATCCGCGAATACGCCACCGAGCCCGGAACCGGGCCTCGCCTGCACCGGCATCCCTACCGGGAAACCTTCGTCATCCAGCGCGGGCGCGCGTTGTTCACCATCGGTGACGAGCAGCGCGAGGGCGTCGCCGGGGAGGTGCTCGTCGCGCCGCCGGACACGCCGCACAAGTTCGTTTCCCTCGGTCCCGAACCGTACGAGGCGGTGCACATCCACGAGAACGACCGGTTTGTCACCGAGTGGCTGGAGTGAGGTCAAGCCGCATTTGTACGTCCCGTGTATCCCGTTCGGCGATGCTCGGCCCGGACCGATCAGGACCGGGAGGACACGGATGCTCAGGAAACTCGCAGTGCTCACCGCCGGGGCCGCGGCGGCGGCTACGGTCGCCGTCGCCGCTCCGGGAGTAGCCGCGGCGCTGCCGGCGGCGAACATGGAGGCCGTGCTGCTGGCGGCCCAGATCGACCCGCAGCGCGCCGACAGCACGCAGACGCCGGGCGCGCACGACAGCGTCCTGCTGGTCGAGAAGGCGTTGCAGGGCAAGGGGCTGCTGGATGCCAAGTACGTCGACGGCTACTTCGGCACCACCACGATCGACGCCTACTCGAAGTACCAGAAGTCCCTCGGCTACACCGGGATCGACGCTTCCGGCCTGCCGGGCAAGACATCGCTGGAGAAGCTCGGCGCTGGTCAGTACAGCGTGTCCAATGTGGTATCCGCGGGCAGCCACGTGACATACCACGGCGTCACGTTGAACACGCGCACCAAGGCGATGCTTCAAGCAGCGGAGAAGCTGTTCGGCAAGGACGTCGGCCTCACCCAGGGTTCGTACAACCCGGGCGGCGTCGGCGCGTCGGCCGGAACGCACGACGGCGGCGGCGCTTTCGACGTGTCGGTGGCGGACATGTCCTCGGCCACCCGCACCGAATTCGCCAAGGATCTCCGGAAAGTCGGGTTCGCGGCCTGGGTGCGCACACCCTCGCAGGGCGACTGGGGCTACCACATCCACGCGGTCGCGGTGAACGATCCCGACCTGTCCTCGGGCGCGCAGCACCAGGTCGGAGCCTATTACCTCGGGCAGAACGGTCTCGCCAACCATGGCAAGGACGACGGCCCCGCGGTCAACCCGAAGCTGACCTGGGAGCAGTACCAGCGCGGCTGACTCACCCGGCTGCCGCATTCGCTGGCGCGAGTGCGGCAGCCCGTGGTTTTCTGGTGGCATGGCGGGAAAAACATTTCGGTTCGGGGTCGTCGCGGCAGCACAGCAGGGCGGCGCGAAATGGCGCGAAACCGCGCGCCGCGCCGAGGATCTCGGCTATTCGACCCTGCTGTCGCCGGACAATCTCCACCTCCCGACCCCGACCGCGGCGCTGGCCGTCGCGGCGGCGGTGACGACCGAACTGCGGGTCGGGACGTTCGTCTTCGCCAGCCCGCTGCGCACGCCACGCGCGGCCGCCTGGGAGGCGCACAGCCTCAGCGTGCTCACCGACCGCCGGTTCGAGATGGGGATCGGCACCGGAATCCCGCCGATGCGCGAGGCCGCCGCCGAGCTGGGCCTGCCGTACGGCACCGGCCCGGAGCGGCTGGCCCAGGTGTCGGACACGATCTCGCACCTGCGCCGCCTCGACGGCGACGCGCACACGCCGGTGATGGTCGCCGCGGGCGGCCCGAAAGCCCGCCGCCTGGCGGGTGAACGGGCAGACATCGTCACCCTCGCCCACGACATCCTCGCGAGCCGTGCCGAGACCGCGGGGTACGCCGCCGAGATCCGCGCCGCGGCCGGCGGACGGGAGGTCGAACTGGCGATGAACATTTTCGTCGTCGGCGAGGAGATCCCGCCGTGGATCCGCGGCTTCATCGGGCACGACCTCGAAACCCTCGTCGAACACGACTCCCTCACCCTGCTGCGCGGCGGCCCGGCCGCGATGGCCGAGGAACTGCAGCGGCGGCGCGAGGAACTCGGGGTGTCGTACTACAGCGTGAACGGCGCTTTCCTCGAAGACTTCGCCCCGGTGGTCGCGCGGCTCAGCGGGCGCTGATCGACGCGTCGGGAATAGCCGCGCCCACCGGTGAATTGCACCGAGAGTGAAAGCTGTGACCTACCGCCAGTTCGGCGGCCCGGAAGTGCTGACGTTGTCCGAACTCGCCGTGCCCGAGCCAGGGCCGGGCGAGGTGCGCGTGCGGATCGCCGTGTCCGCGGTGAACCCGACCGACTGGAAGGCGCGTTCCGGCTCCCGCTTCGGCGCGGAGGCGGAATTGTCCGTGCCCAACCAGGACGGGGCCGGCGTCGTGGACGCGATCGGCACCGGGGTGGACGGATTCTCCCTGGGCGACCGAGTGTGGCTGCTGCTGGCCGCCGCGCACTCGCCGACGTCGGGGACCGCGCAGGAGTACACCGTGCTTCCGGCGGACCGGCTCGTCCCGCTCCCCGACGGGGTCGGTTTCGACGAGGGCGCCGCCTTCGCGATCCCGGCCCTCACCGCGCACCGCGCGCTCACCGTCGCGGAGGACGGACCGCAACGGCTGGCACCGAATGCGTTGGCCGGCAAGACTGTTCTGGTCAGCGGCGGCGCGGGCGCGGTCGGCAACGCCGCGATCCAGCTGGCCCGCTGGGCCGGGGCGACGGTGATCGCCACGGTCAGCACCGAGGACAAGGCGGCCCTCGCGCGCGCCGCCGGTGCGCAGCATGTCGTGCGGTACACCGAAGGCGTCGTCGCCGCGGCGATCCGGGAAATCGCGCCGGACGGGGTCGACATGATCGTGGAGGTCGCCGCCGGGGTGAACGCTCCCCTGCACGCCGCGGTGCTCCGCCCGCGCGGGGTGGTCGCGGTTTACGGCGACGACCGCGGCACCGGAACCGTGACTGTCGACTTTGGACAGAACGTTTTCCTCAACAGCCGCTACCAGTTCCTGGTGCTCTACACCGTCGGATTCGACCGCCTGCGCGCCGGCGCGGAAGACCTGAACGCCGCTCTGGTCGACGGCGGTCTCCGGCTCGGCCCCGATCATGGCCTGCCGGTGCACCGGTTCCCGCTGGCGGAAACCGCTCGCGCGCACGAGGCGTCGGAGAAGGGCATCACCGGGAAGGTGCTGATCGACGTCAGCTGAGCACCGGCTCGACCCCGGTCAGTTCCACGCTCGCCGCCCACAACCGGGCGGCGGCTTCGGGGTCCGCGTACGGCCCGCGCACCGACTCCGGCCGGGGCCGACCCTTGAGACCGAACAGGCGCGGACCCCAGATCTGACCACTGTGGACATCCGGACCGACCGCCGCCCGCACCGCTGGCCGCGCGCCGCCGTCCTTGCCCTGCAAGGCGATTCGCGCGAGGCTCAGCTTTTGCTCGGTGCTCCGCACGTGCAACGGCGGCCGGTCCGGAGTCAGACTGTCCAACGCTCCGCCAGGATGCGCTACGACGCTGAGCTTGCTGCTGCCCGCCGCCTTCAGCCGTCGATCCAACTCCAGGGCGAACAGCGTCTGCGCGAGTTTCGACCTTTCGTACGCGGTCTTCGGCTGATAGTCGCGCGTACTCTGCAGATCCTCGAAATCGAGCTTCGCTGACTTCGCCGCGAAACTACCGGTCGTCACGATCCTCGCCCCCGGCTTCAACCGGTCCATAAGCGCCGCGGTGAGCGCGAAATGCCCGAGATGATTGACCCCGAACGTCATCTCGTGCCCGTCCTCGGTCTCCCGTCGTTCCGGCCCCTCGAGATACACCCCCGCGTTCAGCACGACCGCGTCGAGTTCCCCGACCTCGATCCCCTTCACCGAGGCCAGGTCGGCAAGGTCGAGCCGCGCCCACGACGCCCGCGCCCCCGGCACCCTCTCGCGGAGGACCTTCAACGCGACCTCCGCCTTCGCCGCGTCCCGGCTGCCGAGCACCACCTCCGCCCCCGCCTCGGCCAGCTGCTCCGCGACGAAATAGCCGATCCCAGCGTTGCCCCCGGTCACCAGCACTGTCATGACACCCTCCTAAAACTGAAGTGATTCTAACTTTAAACCCACTTCAGATTTAGGTACAGTGGGGGTCGTGGTCAACACCGGACGGCGCGAACGCCGCAAGCTCGAAACCCGGCGCAGGCTGGACGAGGTCGCGCTGCGGCTGTTCCTGAAACACGGCTACGACGGGGTGACCGTCGCGCAGATCGCCGAAGAGGCCGACATCTCCGTCGCGACGCTCTTCGCCCACGTCCCGGACGGCAAAGACGCCCTGATCTTCGACGACGGCTCAGAACGCCGAGCCGGAATCGTCGCCGCGGTCCGCGATCGGGACGGGCCGATTCTCGCCGCCCTGCACCGATTCTTCGCCGCGCGCGGCCCGTACTCGACGGACATCCCGCCGGAACACGCGCCGAAACGCGACCTGATCGTGCAGACGCCCGCACTGCGCGAGTACGCGCGGAGGCTGTGGCATTCCTGCGAACCCGACCTGACGGCCGCGCTGGCCGAGGAAAACGACCTGTCACCGGATGATCCAGCGGTGCGGGCGTTGGCGCGGTTCGTGCTGGAAATCCCGGATCTCACTGGCACCGCGCCGGATCCCGCCGCGGCGCTGGCGTCGGTGTTCGCGCTGCTGGAATCCGGATGGCCGCCGCGGTAACGAAAGGTCCGTGAGGGGAACCCTGAGGGAATCAGAGTCCCTCAGGGTTCCCCTCACGGACAGCGAACCCCACACCCGCAGCGCAGCGCGGGAGAGGGTGCTGCGCGATGGCAAGGACGTCGTGCGCGCGGGCTATCCCCGAGCCATTTCAGCGGTGTGCGCGGGGATATAGCGCTCGCCCGTCACCTGGTCGCTCAGCGGGTCCAGCGCGGCCAGCGCCTCGGCGTCCAGGGTGAGTTCCAGCGCGGCCGCGTTCTGCTCCAGCCGGGCCGGGCTGCGGGTGCCCGGAATGGCCGCCACCGCCACCCCGAGCCGCTCGGCCTGCGCGTACACCCAGGCCAGCGCGACCTGGGCCGGAGTGACACCCAGCCGGTCGGCCACCTCGCGCACGGTCTGCGCGATCTTCTCGTTGGCCTCGCCCGCCTCCCCGGCGAAGCGGGGATTGGTGCGCCGGAAGTCCTTCTCTCCCAACGCGGAGCGGTCCAGAGCACCGGTCAGGAACCCCCGCCCCAACGGCGAGTACGGCACCAGCCCGACCCCCAGCTCGGCCATCACCGGGGTGACCGCCTCGACGTCGCGGGTCCACAGCGAGTACTCGCTCTGTACCGCGGCGATCGGGTGCACTGCGTGCGCCCGGCGCAGCAGCTCGCCATCGACCTCGGATAGGCCCAGGTGGCGAACCTTGCCCGCCTCGACCAGTTCGGCCATCGCCCCGACGGTCTCCTCGATCTCCACGTCCTGGGGCGGACGGTGGGCGTAGTACAGATCGATCACCTCGACGCCCAGCCGCAGCAGCGAGGCGTCGCAGGCGCGCAGCACGTAGTCCCGGGCGCCGCGGATGCGGCGTGCCCCGTCGCCGCCGCTGCGGTCGAGACCGAATTTGGTGGCCAGCTGCACCTGGTCGCGACGGCCGTGGACGGCCCGGCCCACCAGCACCTCGTTGTGCCCGGTGCCGTAGGCGTCGGCGGTGTCCAGGAAAGTGACGCCCAGCTCCAGGGCGCGGCCGATGGTGGCCAGGCCGCCGTCCCAGTCGGCGGCACCGTAGCTCTCGCTCATCCCCATGCACCCCAGGCCCATCGCGCTGACGGTGAGACCGGACGAGCCGAGCGTGGTTCGGGTGATCATGCGCGGATACTCCTCCTGCCCGGCGGACCGGGCGGTACCTCGAAGGCTGACGAACCCCGCCGACGCTATGGCCTGGAGCGCGCTCAAGGTCAAGCCGGAGAACCAGTCCGCGCCGTCACGACCCGAGCGGCCCTGCCGCCGCTTTCCGTTCCCACGCTCCTCAGCAGGCAGCGCTGATCGCGCGCACCTCGGCGAGCACCTGCCGAACCAACGAACCGAATTCCTCGCCGCCGCTAGTGCCGATCCATTGGTCGTGGGCGATCTCCCAGGCGAGCGCGCCCAGTTTCGCGGCCACCCGTGCGGTCCGGTCCGGGACGCCGCGGCGTTCGAGCGCCTCGATCATCGAATCGGCTAGGCCGATCCGTTTCCGCGCCTCGCGTTCCCGTAGTTCCGGATTGGCGTCCAGCACGGCTTGACGCCGGGCACTGAACTCGCGACGGCTCGCAGTGAAGACCTCCTGGCCGAGCACGTCCAGTGCGTGCGCCACCGCCTCGAGCGGCTCGGACTCGGGCGGCGCCGCGGTGATCGCCTCGACGAGCAGGCCGGTCAACGCGCTCTCGCCGAAAAGCACCTCGCGCTTGTCCGGGAAGTACCGGAAGAACGTGCTCTTGGTCAGGCCCGCGCGCTCCGCGATCTCGATCACGGTCGTGTTCTCGTAGCCGCGTTCCTCGAACAGGTCGAGGGCCGCGGCGGCGAGCCGCCCTGGTGCGTCGGGTTGCCAGCGAGCCATGGGAGAAGTCTACGGGACTTGGTCCCGTCATTCGGGTACGGTTGATGAGACCAAGTCCCGTCACTGGCCCGAGGAGAAGAGACCGATGAGCAAAGCTGTCCGTTACCGGCGATTCGGCGGCATCGAAGCACTCGAACTGGAGGAGGTGCCCGAGCCGCACGCCGCACCGGACGAGGTGCGCGTCCGGGTCACCGCTGCCGGGTTGAATCCGATGGATTGGCAGATCGCCGCTCAACCCGAGATGGCGGCGCGGTTCGGCATCTCCCTGCCCGCCGGGTTCGGCAGCGACTTCGCCGGAGTGGTCGACGAGGCAGGAGCCGAAGCTGCCGGATTCGCTGTGGGCGACCGGGTTTACGGGGGCGCGATCGGGCGTTCCGTCGCCGATTTCGTGGTGGTCAAGACCCCCGCCGCGACGCTGTGGCGCACTCCGGAGGGCATCAGCGACGAGGTGGCGAGCACGCTTCCGGTGGCCGGCCTGACCGCCTCCGCCGCGCTCGCCGCGATCGGGCTTCGCGGCGGGGACACCGTCCTGATCGGCGGGGCGGCGGGCGGAGTGGGCATCTTCGCGGTGCAACTGGCGAAGCTGGCGGGCGCCCGGGTGCTCGGCACCGCCTCCGAGCGGACGTTCGGCTTCCTGCGCGAACTGGGAGCCGAACCCGTGGCGTACGGCCCGGGCCTTCCGGATCGAGTACGGGCTTTGGCACCCGAAGGAATCACCGCGGCGACCGACCTGTTCGGCAGGGAGACGGCCGAGACCGCGCTCGAACTCGGCGTGCCGCCCGAGCGGATCTCCACCGTCGCCGACGGCCCCGCCATTCCGGGCGTGCGCGCGACGGGTGCGTTCGACGCGAAGCCAGGCACCCTCGAACGGATCACGGACGCGATCCGTTCCGGCAAGCTCACCGTGCCGATCGCGGCGACTTTCCCGGTCGAAGAGATCCGCGAAGCCGTGACTTTGCAGGCCGAACGACACGTTCACGGCAAGATCGTGGTCGCGCTGTAAAGGAGCGCTGAATCCGGAACTCAGGTCCGCCGCTGCGGAACCCGAACCGCTTCGCCCGCCACGGAATCCGCGGCGCGGCCTCGCCTCGCCCGGCCCAAACCGTTGCGGCAGACGCCGGAAACCTCGTTCCTCCCAACGGACCTGCCGCTTCCCCGAACCGGACCCGGTCCCGTACCGCTGCGGTTACCACATCCGGAAGAGCGGGCGGAACCTGACTTTCGCAGGTATCGCCGAGACTCCGGTCACCGGTATACCTGACACCGGTCCAGGAAAGGTCTGGACCACTCTGCGGACGGGTCATGGTGCCCGAACGGACGTCGCCGTCCGCCCGAGTCGTCCTATGTGGAGGCATCATGCACCGGCTGGACGCGGCACAGGATTACGCGCTCGGTTTGTTCCGCATCGTCGTCGGGTTCCTTTTCGCCTGCCACGGCGTGAAATCGCTGTTCGGAGTGCTCGGCGCGCACGGCGCGGCTCCGGTGGGCTCGTGGCCGGGCTGGTGGGCCGCGCTCATCCAGCTCGTCGCGGGCGCACTCGTCCTGCTGGGAGTCGCCACCCGGATCGCGGCATTGGTCGGTTCCGGGTCGATGGCGTACGCCTACTTCTCCGTCCATGTGGCGCAAGGGCTTTTCCCCATCGAGAACGGCGGCGAAGCGGCCGTGATGTTCTGCTGGGCGCTGCTGCTGATCGCGTTCACCGGCCCCGGCCGGTTCGCGCTCAGCGGGGCGCTCACGGCACTGCGGCCGCGCGAGTCGCGCATCGGAGCGGTCCCGCACGCCTGAACGGACAACCGTCTATCCCCGGGTCGACCCGCGCACCACCAGCTCGTACTCCGCCGGCCCGGGGACAGGCGGCTCAATCCCTTCGACCCGATCGGCCAGCACCGCGACCGCGGTACGCGCGAGGTGCACCGGCCGCAGATCGACCGCGGTGATCGGCGGAACGCACGACCGGGTGTGCTCGGAATCGGAATCCGAACCGCAGGCGATGCGCACGTCGCCAGGCACCTCGATGCCCCTCGCCCGTGCCGCGGCCAGCACCCCGGCCGCGTGCCGCCCGGTCTGGCAGTACACCGCGTCCGGCGGCGAAGCCAGGTCGAACAGTTCCTCTCCCGCCTCGCGGCCGCCCGCCTCCCCCGCGACTTCCGCGCGGCGCACCGCCAGCGGCTGCTGTCCGCGAGCGCGAACCCAGTCCAGATAAGCCGTTTCGGCGTCCAGGTTCCACTCGTTGCGATCGGTGCCCAGCACCGCCGCGACCCGAGTCCCGCCTGACGCGGCCAGATGGTCGAGCACGTCGGCGACGATCCGCGCGGTGCCCAGGTCGAGGTAGTCCGGCGACGCGGGCCGCGCCGGATCCCGCCCGACGCCGAGGAACGGCACGCATTCGCAGTCCAGCATCGTGATCAGCGGATCGTTCTCGACCGGTTCGGTGATCAGGAAGCCGTCGCAGGCCAGCCCGACCGCGGGCGCGTCGGCCCGCGTCGGGTCCGGCACCAGCATCAGCCCGTACCCGCGTTCCACCGCGGCCAGCGCGGCCGATCCGGCGAACCGCAGGAAGTAGTCGACGCCCTCCAGGAACGCGGTGTCCGACGGGTCGAGCGGCCGCACCACCAGCCCGAGCACTCCGAGCCTGCTGGACCGCAAGCCGCGCGCGACCGTGTCCGGCCGGTAGCCCAGCTCGCGCGCCGCCTCCCGCACCCGCTCCGCGGTCTCGGCCGCGACCGTCCCGTTGCCGCTGAAGGCATGCGACACCGTCGTCGGCGAAACCCCGGCGCGCCGGGCGACGTCCTTGATGGTCGCCCGCGTTCTTTTCCCGGCCATGGCGCAGCAGCCTAACCTCGCCCAAATCGTTTTGGAACCCGCTCCGGCGAGAGCATTGCCCAAATCGATTTGGGTCCTTACCGTGGCCCGAGTCGCGTCCCCGGCCCGGAGGTTCGCCATGACCGCTCC
>NZ_PQIA01000151.1 GCF_003385235.1 Amycolatopsis circi
CCGCCGCGCCGCAGCAGCAAGGCCACCGCGATGCTGGCAGTAGCCTCAATGGTCCTGTTCGCCCTGGCCTGCGGCGGCGGTTTCGCCCTGGCCCGCGTGGTGAGCGGCCAAAACCTGCTGCCGCCGCAGACCCCGGATTCCGGAGTTCTGGCCACCTTGGGCACAGTCGCCGGCTCTTCGAAGCCACTGAACCTGGTCCCGCAACACGCCAACGCAAGCTCAACAGCAAACGTCTCGCGCGACAGCGAGTACACCGTTTCAGTCCCCGAGGGATGGAAACGCTTCATCGCCTCCCGGAAATCAACCTTCGGCACGTCAACGGTAGTCCAATACCTCTCCCAAGACGGCCGTCAATCACTGCGCCTGGAACGAATCCCGAACTTCTACGAAAAGTATTCCCTTGGCGACGCGCTGGAAGCGCTGAAATCATCGAGTTCGCAGGATTCGCTCAACATCGTCCGAAGCCCGGCGCAAACAGCCAACGGCGTCGAACTCATGTTCCGCGCGGTAGAACGAGCACAAAGCCGCTCAGCCAAGCCGGACGCCGTAATCACCCGCGCGACCTTCGCCCTGGTCAAACAGTCCGGCAACACCCTGTGGCTGCTCTCGCTCACCGTCCCGGCCGAACAGGAAGACACCGCCTCCGGCACCTTCGACCAAATAGCGCCAACCTTGTCCTTCCCGGCAACTTCCTAAAGCCTAAAGCCGCACCAGCGCACCCAACCATCGAGGCACCCACACCACCCCCGCACCCCGATACGAAGCCAAAAACGCGGCACGGGGGTTCTTGTCAAGGCATCTTTCCCGCCTTGACAAGAACCCCCGTGCCGTAGTCACAATCAGCTTCGGGGTGCCCCACGCAACCACCACGGCAATGTCGCCGCCAGGCGACGAGCCGCCCCCCAAAGAACCTCACCCCACCGAATACCGACGCGCAGTCTCCGCAGCCTGAGCCAACCTCCTAAACCCCTCAAACAACCGATCCCCCAAAACAGTCCCCACCACCGCGGCCTCGACAATCCGATCCATAGAAACCCCGGCCTCAAGCGTATCCAAATCCGCCTGAGCGATCCGATCGGCGATATCCGCATACCGCCCGATCTGATCCAGCAACGCCTGATGCCCCAACGCCCGAATAGTGCACACAGTCCCCACCAACAATTCGGCAACCGGATTGTCCGGCCCGAACTTCCACCCGTGCTCCCGGGCAAGCTCCCCTACCACCCCCATCGCCCACTCGCGATCCTCATCGGGAACGTCCGCGTCGAACCGAGTCAACGCCCGCTGCGCCACTCCGAGCACGCTGTACGCGGCCCGATCCGAATCAACCGCGGCCACGACCTCCCGCACAGTCGCCACGGACAGCCCGCCGACCTCGACCAACGCCCGGATCAGCTTCAACCGCCGCACGTGCTCCTCGCCGTAGCGAGCCTGATTCGGACTGGTCCGTTCCCCGGCCGGGAGCAGCCCCTCCCGCAGGTAGTACTTGATCGTCGCCACCGGGATCCCGGACTCGGCGCTCAGCTCAGCCATCCGCACCAGCACGACCCTACTTCCGGACTTCCGGGGAAAACCCTGAGGACATCTCAGGATGGATAGTTTAACTTCCCATAGTGGAGAGCGGCACTATCCATCCTGGGAGGAACTCATGACCATCACTGTCGACCCGCCCGCGACGCTGACCACCGCGCGGATGCGCACCTGGCACCGTCCTTCGCTGTGGTTCGCCGGGGCGATGGCCGTCGCGACCGTGCTGTCCGTCGCGGCGATGCTGATCGACCACCGGACCCTGCTCGGCGCGCCGGTGTGGGCGAAGCTGTTCAAGTTCGCCGTGTCCGGCGGGCTCTATTTCTTCACCTGGAGCTGGCTCGTCTCGCTGCTGCGCGGACGGTTGCGCAAGGTCGCGAGCGTCGCCACGACCGTCGCCGTCGTGCTGTTCGCCGCCGAGTACGTGGCGATGGCGTTCCAGGCGGCCCGCGTCCGGCCGAGCCACTTCGCGAACACGTCCCCGTTCGACGCCGCGCTGTTCCAGGCGATGGGCGCGATGGTGGCGGGGCTTTGGCTCGCCACGCTCGTGGGCACCGTCGTCCTCATGTTCACCCGGATCGAAGACCGGGCGGTGTACTGGGCGGTGCGCACCGGCGCGGTCGTCGCGCTGATCGGCGCCGGCCTCGGCGCGACCATGACCCAGCCGACTCCGATCGAACGGGCCACGATCAAGGCCACCGGCCATTCCGACCTCATCGGCGCGCACAGCGTCGGCGTCGCGGACGGCGGCCCCGGGCTTCCGCTGCTCGGCTGGAGCACCACCGGCGGCGACCTGCGCATCCCGCACTTCATCGGCCTGCACGCGCTGCAAGCGTTGCCGCTCTTGGCGTTCGGGCTCGCGGTGCTCGCGACGCGACTGCCCCGGCTGCGCGAGAGCGCGGTGCGCGTACGGCTGGTGTGGACGGGTTCGATCGGCTACGCGGGTCTCGTCGGGCTGATCCTGTGGCAGGCCGAACGCGGCGAACCTCTCATCTACCCGAGCGGCACGACGCTGTCCGCCGCTGGCCTGCTGGTCGGCGGCATCGCAGCGGCTGCCGCGGCGTCGGTGCTGGTCCCGGTCCGCAAGGCGGTCCGATGAGCGACCTGACCGTCTTCGCCTGGACGTTCCCGTCGCGGTGCCGTTCTGGCTGCTGATGATCTTCCTGCCCGGTTGGCGCGGCACCCGGCGGATCCTGGCCTCGCCGTGGGTGCCGCTGCTGCCGCTGGTCTGGTACTTCGTGCTGGCGATCCCGCACTTCGGCGAACTCTGGCACGCCATGCAACGGCCGGATCTCGGCGTGCTGCAAGGGTTTCTGAGCACACCGTACGGGGCCGCGCTGGTCTGGGCGCACCTCATCGCGTTCGACCTGTTCATCGCGCGCTGGATGTTCTTCGAGGCGCGCACGCACCGGATCCCGTGGTGGGTGCTCAGCCCGCTGCTCCTGCTGACGATCTTCCTGTCACCATTCGGCCTGGTCGCGTTCCTCGTCGTGCGCAGCGCCCGGATACGCTCGGCGGCATGAGCAACCTGGAGGAGGCGGCCGCCGCCGTCATCGCCGAGCGCACCGGCGTCGAGAAGCACGACATCGCCGTGGTGCTGGGTTCCGGCTGGCGTCCGGCCGCGGACGTGATCGGAACCGCCGACGCGGAGATCCCGTTCGGCGAACTGCCGGGCTTCACCCCGCCCGGAGCCGTCGGCCACGGCGGCACGGTGCGGTCATTGCGGGTCGGCGACAAACGCGCGCTGGTCCTGCTCGGCCGCACGCATTTCTACGAGGGCAAGGGCATCGACCCGGTCGTGCAGAACGTGCGCACGGCCGCGGCGGCGGGCGCGCGGACGGTGCTGCTCACTAACGCGGCGGGCGGGCTGCGCGCGGGCATGAATGTCGGGCAGCCGGTGCTGATCGCCGACCACCTCAACCTGACCGCGCGCTCGCCGATCGTCGGCGCGAACTTCGTCGACCTGACCGACCTCTACGCCAAGCGGCTGCGCGACCTGGCGCGGGAGATCGACGATTCGCTGGAGGAGGGCGTGTACGCGGGCCTGCCCGGACCGCACTTCGAGACGCCCGCCGAGATCCGGATGCTGCGCAACATGGGCGCCGACCTGGTCGGCATGTCGACCGTGCTGGAGGCGATCGCCGCCCGCGCGGCCGGGCTCGAGGTGTTCGGGCTGTCGCTGGTCACGAACCTGGCCGCGGGCATGACCGGCCAACCGCTGAACCACGAGGAAGTCCTCGAGGCCGGCCGGCAGTCGGCGACGCGGATGGGCTCGCTGCTGAAGGAACTCGTCACCCGCGCGTGAGCCTCGTGAGTGCTGATCACGGTTCTAACCGCGATCAGCACTCACGACTCACACGTACTGCGGCAGCTGCGCGACCACTTCCTCCGGCGAAGGCATCCCCGCGACCTCCGCCGCCAGCCCGCGCACGACGTCCGCCACTGTGCCGTCTCCCAGCAACCGACCGGCCGTCTCCCGAACCGCGTCCGTCGTCAGTTCCTCGCCAAGCAGCTTCGCGCCCGCGCCAGCCTCGACGACCGCGTCGGCGTTGGTGAACTGGTCCGCGCCCTGCGGCAACACCAGCTGCGGCACCCCAGCGGCGAACGCGCCCATCGTGGTCCCGCTTCCGCCGTGATGCACCACCAGATCGACGTGCGGCAGCAGTTCCGACTGCGGCACCCACGCTTCCAGCTGCACATTCGACGGCACCTCGCCGAGCGCGGCGACATCGACGGACGGGCCGGTGGCCACCAGCACGTCCGCGTCGAGCGAGGCCAGTCCCCGCAACGCCGAGGTCAGCAGGTGTGCCTGGCTCGCCGGGGTAGTGCCGAGCGTCAGGTACGCCAGCGGGCGGCCGCGGTCGCGGCCTTCGATACCGGACGGCAGCTCGCCCGGTTCGCTCCAGCCGACCGGGCGCAGCGGCACGCGCCGGGTCGCGGCGAGGAACTCCGGCGCCTGCACCGACGGCGGGCAGATGTCCAGGAACGGGTGCCCCCAGAAAGACCTGCTGCCGCCGTCGAGGCCGATTTCGGCGGCGAACTCGTCGATCTGTTCGCTGATGTTGTCCAGCGGGCCGCCGGAGGACACCCGGCCGAAACCGTGCCCGACAGCGGGAATCCCAGCCTGATGCGCGGCGAACGCACCGCCCGCATTGGCCATTTCGTAGACGAGAAGATCCGGTTTCCGCTCGGCGAGCAGCGGCGCGAGGTCGGTCATGAACGCGGCGGGCAGCAGCCGTCCGAACGTCTTGCCGATCATCTCGTTCAGCTCGGCTTCCGGGATCTCGTGGCGGCCGCGGTCATCGCCCGCGGAGAGGCTGGCGAACACCTCCTGCAAGGTCAGCCCGGCAGCGGCGGGTTCGAGCCCGGCCTTTTCGAGCGTCGGATGGAAGTCGGGGCCGGTCGCATAAACCACGTCGTGGCCCGCGGCGCGCGCGGCGACGGCGAGCGGCAGCAACGGATAAAGGTGCCCGTAAGAGGCGAGGGAAGTGAAAAGAATGCGCACCACCCGAGCGTATCGCCAGCCACCACCCAGTTTCCGGATCCGCGTAAGCTGGCCCGGGTGTCCGACAGCCTCGATTCCCGCCTGCGCGATTCCGTCTACCGCTGGATCACCGACGACCCGGATCCGGCGTCGCGCGAGGAGTTGACCGCCGCCCTCGCCCGTGCGATGGGCAAGGAGCCCGGCGCGGCCGAGGAGATCGCCGACCGGATGGCCGGGCCGCTGGAGTTCGGGACCGCCGGTCTGCGCGGTCCGGTGCGCGCGGGGCCGAACGGGATGAACGTCGCGGTCGTTACTCGGACCACCGTGGGCGTCGCCGCGTGGCTCGCCGCGCAGGGGCACGCGGGCGGCGTGGTCGTGATCGGCCGGGACGCGCGGCACGGTTCGGAAGCGTTCGCCACCGCGGCCGCCGAAGTGCTGACCGCCGCCGGGTTCGCGGTGAAGGTGCTGCCGCAGCCGTTGCCGACGCCGGTGCTGGCGTTCTCGGTGCTGCACTACGGCGCGGTCGCCGGGATCCAGATCACCGCGTCGCACAACCCTCCCGCGGACAACGGATACAAGCTTTACGACGCCACCGGCGGGCAGATCGTGCCGCCGTCCGACGGCGAAATCGAGCGGGCGATCCAGTCCGCCCCGGCTACCCGGAGCATCCCGCGCAAGCCCGGAGCCGAGGTCGTCGATCCGCGCGAGGCGTACCTTTCCGCGGTCGGCGCACTTCCGCGCGGCACGACGCGAGAGCTGCGGATCGCCGCGACGGCACTGCACGGCGTCGGTGCGGAGACCCTGCGGGCCGCGCTGTCCCGCGCCGGATTCACCGACGTACACCTGGTTTCCGCCCAGTCCGAACCGGACGCCGACTTCCCCACCGTCTCCTTCCCGAACCCCGAGGAACCCGGCGCGACCGACCTCCTGCTGGCGCTGGCGTCCGAAGTGGACGCTGACCTCGCGGTGGCGCTCGACCCGGACGCCGACCGGTGCGCGCTCGGCGTCCGCGGCCCGGACGGCTGGCGGATGCTGCGCGGCGACGAGACCGGCGTCCTGCTCGGGTCGCACGTCCTGTCCACAACGGACAATCAAGATCCGTTGGTGGCCACCACGATCGTGTCCTCGTCGCTGCTCGGCGAAGTAGCGAAGGAAAAGGGCGCGCGCTACGCGGAAACGCTGACCGGGTTCAAATGGCTCGTTCGCGCGGGCGAGGGCTTGGTGTTCGCGTACGAGGAAGCCCTCGGACTGTGCGTAAACCCGAGCTTTGTTCGCGACAAGGACGGCATTGCCGCCGCAGTCGCGGGTGCCGACCTGGCCGCCACGCTCAAGGCTGAGGGCCGCACGCTGCTGGACGTCCTCGACGACATCGCGACCCGGCACGGCGTGCACCTCACCGATCAGGTGTCGTTGCGGGTCACCGATCTCGCGGTGCGCGGACGCCTGATGGCCGCGCTCCGGGCGAACCCGCCAGCCACGCTCGGCGGCGTGTCGGTGGGCCTCGAAGACCTGCTGCCGGACGCCGACGTGCTCCGGCTGAGCGGCGACGGCGTGCGTGTCGTAGTGCGGCCGTCCGGCACTGAACCGAAACTGAAGGCGTACCTGCAAGTGGTGGCTCCGGTGACCGGCGAACTCGCCGACGCGCGGCGCGGCGCGACGGAAGTTCTCGACGCGGTCCGCGAGGAGATCACCGCGCTGCTGCGCTGACGGGAGAACCATGCCCACGTTGCTGATCGTGCACCACACGCCGTCGCCGTCGATGCAGGCGATGTTCGAGGCCGCGCTCGCCGGCGCGAAGCATCCGGACATCGAAGGCGTCGACGTCGTCCGCCGTCCCGCGCTCGGCGCGACGGTGGCCGACGTGCTGGCCGCCGACGGCTACCTCCTGGGCACGCCGGCGAACCTCGGCAGCATGAGCGGTGCGTTGAAACATTTCTTCGACACCGTGTACTACCCGTGCCTGGACGCGACGAAGGGCCGTCCGTTCGGGGCGTACGTGCACGGCAACAACGACACGTCCGGGACCGTGCGGCAACTCGACGCGATCACGACCGGGCTCGGCTGGACTCGGGTGGCGGAGCCCGTGCTCGTGACGGGCGAACCGGACAAAGCCGCGCTGGAAGCGGTGACCGAACTCGGCGGAACCCTTGCCGCGACGCTCATGTGAGCGGAGAACCGTTGAGCAGGCCCGAAGCCTTTCCCGGGAAAGTAAAGAGGCCTGTCACCGGAAGCCCTGGGGGTCGACCTCCGGCAACAGGCCAAGTCAAGGGTTCGCAACGAAGGCGATCAACCTCGACTACGCAAGGGTACTACAAAGAACCGATCATGACGACCCTGCAATGACAACCAAGCGTGCTCGAATCAACTCCGAGGGCGCCGACCAGGCCCGCGAAGCCGGAGAAACCTGGATCCGCCCCGGCCGTCGTCCCAGTCAGCGGACCATCGACCCCCGTGCCCGGAGCGCCCGCACCGATCTTGAGTGTCCTTTGTGGAGCGTCCAGCCGGGTGGCTGATTCATCGGCGGCCGACTCCCGTGAGTGACGAAACCGCACTGGATCCGCCACGCGGCGGCCAAACGAGAGGCGGGCGCCGGTCCGGAGACCGACGCCCGCTTCAGTAAAGAAATCAGGCCGGCGAGACCATGGCCCGCACCGTCTCCGGGACATCCGCCAGCGCGACCTGCTGCTGCTCGCGAGTGGCCAGGCTCCGGACGGTCACCCGGCCCGCCGCCCAGTCCTCCTCGCCCACGATGACGACCGCGACCGCGCCCGCCTTGTCCGCACGAGTGAGCTCCTTGCCCAGTTTGCGCAGCTCCAGCGGGGTCGACGTGCGCAGCCCTGCCTTCCGCAACGCCGTCGCGACGTCGCGGGCCGGGTCCGCCAGGTCCTCGGTGACCGGGATGACGGTGACGTCGACCTCGCTGCGCGGCTGCGGCGTGAGGCCGTGCGTGTCGAGGAAGTCCATCAGCGTCACGTCGCCCATGCCGAACCCGATGCCGGAGATCTGCTCCTTCGTGAACATCGAGGCGAGGTTGCTGTACCGGCCGCCGCCGAACAGCGCGCGGCGGTTCTGCGGCGAGGTGTCGAAGACCTCGAACACGGTCGACGTGTAGTACGCCAGCCCGCGCACGATCAGCGGCTCGTACCGGACCAGGCTCGCGGCGCTGCTGGAGAGCACCTTGACCAGGTTCGACTCGGCCTTGACCTCCGCGGGCAGTTCGTCGAGCAGCGCCGGACCGGCACTGAGCGTCTCGGCGAGCTTCTCGTACTGCTTGTCCGACAACCCGATCTCGGCGGCGCTCGCCGCGTGCTCCTCGGCCGAGGTCTTCTCCCAGCGGTCGACGAGCGCGAACACCTGCGGCAGGTGGTCCGGCGAGATCCCGGCGACGTCGGTCAGCGCCGACGACAGCAGGTTCCGGTCGTTGACGCGCACCGCGAACGTGTCCGTGGTCGCGCCGACCGCGCCCATCAGGTCGTGGATCAGCTCGAACATCTCGATCTCGCAGTTCGCGCTTTCCGAACCGAAGATGTCGGCGTTGATCTGCCAGTGCTCGCGGACGCGGCCGCGCTGCGGGCGCTCGTAGCGGTGGCAGTTCGGGTGGCTGTACCAGCGCACCGGGAACGACAGCGATTTCGCGTGGCCGGCGATCATCCGGGCCACCGAGGGCGTCATCTCCGGGCGCAGCGCGAGCCGCTCGCCGCCGCGTGTGGTGAGCGTGTACAGCTGCTGGTCGGCGATCTCCTGGCCGGACTTCCGCTCGTAGACCTCCGCCTGTTCCAGGACCGGGCCGTCGTAGCGAAGGTAGCCGTAGCGCTCCAGCACGTCGTAGAGATGGCCGAACACCTGCATGCGGACGGACATTTCGGCGGGGAGGAAGTCTCGGGTCCCCTTGACAGGCGCAGTCGACAGGTATTCAGGCACGTCATCAAGCTTAACGACCCGGCGCCAGCGATTTCGTCAGGGGAACGCGACGCCGTAGGCGGTGAGCAGCATCGCCGCGCCGAGCAGCACCGCGCCGCCGGTGGTGACGCTCATGCCGACGCGGGTGCGCAGCATCGCGAGGAAGAACCCGCCGGACTGCGCGAGCACGCCGAACAGCAACAGGAAGCAGACGATCCAGCGCGCGGTGCCGCCGAGCCCGCCGTGCTCGACGAGTTGCAACGCGGCGAGCGTGAGGACGAGCAGTACGCCGGCGTGGGCGTGTCCGGCGCGGAAGAAGCCGCGCTGTTTCTCGGTGAGGTCGCCGCGGCGCAGGACGCCGCTGAGCGCGTAACCGCCGTACATGACGGTCGGCAGCGATACGAGCGCGATGACAGTGAACAACTGGGCTGGGCCGTGCATGGTCGCCTCCTTGGGGTGCGGAAGCGACCATAACACCGTTTTAAAACACTGTCACGAAACTTCTGCCGACGGTTACGCTGTCCCTCTTGCCGGTGGCTGTCCCTCGACCGTCGAGGGAGTTGACCGGCGAAGCGAGCGGCGGTGGACTGCGGTGAAGTTCATGACTACCTCGATGCGGCGACGCGCCCGATGGGCCGGTCTCGCCTTGTCCCTCGCTCTCGGCGGCCTCTGTCTGACGGTGCCTGCCCAGGCGGCCGTCCCGCAGGCCGATGCTCCGGCCGCACACCAGGCAGGCAAGAAGACGCCCGTCCACATCAAGGCCGGACCGGTCAAGTCCAAGGTGCACAAGGGCGAGGAGCTTCGGATCCACGGGCACGTGGCGACCGGCCCGGCGGGGCGCGGCGACGACGGCGGAATCCTGTACGTGCAGCAACAAACCCAGGCCGGGGTCTGGGTCAACCTCGCCTCGACCCCGTGCTCGCCGGGCAACGACTTCGACCTCGGCCTCCGGCTGACTGTGTCCGGGACCGTGACGCTGCGGGTCTTCCACCCCGAATCCACCCTGTTCGCCGCCGCTGTCTCCGCGGTGTTCACGGTGGCCGTGCTCTAGCTGACCGATCCGGTGGATGTCCGCGGCGGAGAACGGGCATCATGTCGGGCGTGAGCCAGCCCGGAGATGCCGCTTCGCCGCAGTTGGCTTATGCCGACCAGCTCCGCCAGCAATCGGCGACCTGCCGGTTGCTGGCGGAGAAGCAGCGCGAGAACACCGCCGTGTTCGAGGGATTCGCCGAGCGCGGCCTGCCTGGTTCCGCCGAGATGGCGGTCCGCTCCGACCGTTCGGCCCGGTTTCTGGTGCTGCTCGCGTCGGTGATCGCGGAGCAGGCGATCGCGCACGACGAGCTGATGGCCGCCGGTGGTCCGGAAAACTCGCGCGCGTACGTCGAATACGAGGCGACGACTCGGCGGCTGCGGGCATTGCTGCCGACGGACACTCTCACCGACTGACCCGCCTCGTGCCGCCCCCGAGGTCCGTGAGGGGAACCCTGAGGGAATCAGAGTCCCTCAGGGTTCCCCTCACGGACCTTCACCGGAACCGAGCCACGCAGCCCGTCTCTCCAGGGGGGTTGAGCGCTAAGGCCGCGGAGTCTGCGTGTGGGTCAGTGCGCCGACGATGTCCTCGGCCAGCAAGAGACTCGCCAAGCCGTGGGCATGTTTTTCCCGCCGCACCAACGAAACAACGTTGTTGCTGAACGCGTCGCGAACCGGACGGAAGACCAGGCGGCCGTCCCGGATCTCCTCGGCGATGTCGAATTCGCTGAGGAACGCGATGGCGTCGCCGGACGCGGCGAGCCGTTTCATTGTCTCGATCGAGTTGGTGTGGAACGCCGGTTCGATGTCGAGACCGGCTTTGGCGAAGGCTTCCGCGACGATGCCGTGGATGACCATCGAGCGGTCGGCGAAGATCAGCGGGTAAGGCGGGCATTGCGCGAGCGGGATCGGGTCCGCGCCGGCGAGCGGGTGGTGCGGGGCGACGACGACGCCGAGCCGGGTGTTCATCTGCCAGCAGACCTCGAGGTGCGCGGACGACGGGACGTTGAAGCCGAGCCCGAGATCGGCTTCGCTGGCCTCGACCGCGCGCAGGATCTCCTGCGTCGTCATCGTGCGGATCGAGATCCGGACTCGTGGATGCCGGGCCCGGAACGCCGCCGCGGCGGTCGCGACGACGCTGCTGGCCAGGCCGGTCATCGTGGCGATCACGACCTCGCCGCTGCCGAGCGCATGCAGGTCTCGGATGTCCGCGACAGTCTCGCGGTACTGCTGCAGCGTACGCCGGACGTGCGCGAGAAGCGCCTCCCCGGCCGGCGTCGGGCGCATCCCGCGCGGCAGGCGGTCGAACAACTGCTCGCCTAGTTCCGCCTCCAGAAGCAAGATCTGCCGGTTGATCGCCGACGGCGCGACGTGCAGCCGCGCACCGGCCGCGCGGATGGATCCGAGGCGCGCCACTTCGTCGATGTACTGCAGCAACCGGGAGTGGAGCACGGCGGACCTCCTAAGCGTACGAAAAAAGAGTACACGTCGTACGAAAATGAATGCTTGTCAGCAACGGTGTGCGCCGGGTTCTATCAGTGCACCAACGACAGCGAAGCGAGGACACTGTGCAGGATCCGACGACGTATCCCCCGATCCCGGCCGAAGACGTTGCCGCGCAAGAAGATCACGTACGGACCATCTTCGGCATTCTCTCCGGCGAGCAGGAAGCGGACCTGCTGCTGCGCAATCTCAACATCGTCGACGTGCACACGGAAAGTGTCTATCCCGGCTCGCTTCTCGTTTACCGGCAGCGGATCGTCGCGCTGAACCCCGACGAGTCGATCGTGCGGGTACGCGAGGTCTTCGACGGCGAAGGGCTTTACGCGATCCCCGGATTGATCGACGCGCATCTGCATTTCGAGTCGCAGCTCGCGCATCCGGCGGCGTTCGGCGAGGCGATCGTCCCGAGTGGAACGACCACGGTGTTCGGGGAGACCCTCGACTTCGCCAGCGCCGCCGGGGACGAAGCGGTAGAAGCCGTCCAGACGTTGTTTGCTGACCACGAAAAGCTGCCTTATCGGCTTTACGCATTCGCCCCGGGGAAGAAGACCTCGACCGACGTCACCGAGGCCATGCTGAAGATGGATCCGGTGATCGGGCTCGGCGAACTGGCTCACCTGTCCTACATGACCGGGGACGCCGACGACTTCCGCAAGTCCGCGCTGGGCCGCGCGAATTCCGGGTTCGTGAATTGCCATTGGGGTGTCACTGCGCTGTCGGACATGCTGCTGAACTACATGCCCGCGATCGGCGTCGACAACAATCACGACGTCTGGAACGAGGACGACATCGAAAAGAGCGTCCGCTACGGCCTCAACACGCAGATCAAGTTCGGCGTCGGAAGTCCGGAGGTCATCCGGACCATGTTGCGCGCCATCGTGAAACGACGCTGGCCCGCGGAGAACTTCCAGCTCTGCGCGGACAACATCTCGGTGGACCGCGTTTTGCGGCAGGGCCATATCGACTGGGTGATCTCGCTGGCGATCGAAATGGGAATGCCGCCGATCAAGGCGATCAAGATGGGCACCCTGTACGCCGCCCGTTCGTTCCGCAAGGATCGCGACCTCGGCTCGCTCAGCCCCGGCCGGTTCGCCGACATCGTCCTCACCGACAGCCTCGCCAAGATCAACCCGCGGTATGTGTTCAAGGGCGGCGAACTCGTTGCCCGCGATCGCAAGCTGCTCAACCGCGTCGGCATCGATTACTCCAGCCTGGCCAAGGAACCGAAGCTGGGTCTCGCCGAGCTGGCACCCGAACAGCTCGACCTGACGCCGATCGAAATCTCGCCGGACGGTGACCAGGCGAAGGTGTTGCTTTTCGACGTCTACGGACGCGGGCATCTCAAGTTCGCCCAAGAGATCTGGGTGCCGTTCCGCGACGGCGCGGCCGTGCCCGAGCACGAAGGCGAGCGGCTCAACCGGATTTCGATTGTGCAGCGTTACGCCGAGGGAAACCGGCACATTGTCACCGGCTTGTTTAAGGGCGTATCGATCGACCGTGGTGCGGTGTCGACGTTTTGGCCCGCGCCGTCGGCGTACTTCGTGAGCGTCGGCAGCGACAGCGCGGAAATGTGCGCCAACCTCAAGCAGTTGGACACGCTGGTCGGCGGCTGCATCGTGACCGAGGACGGCGAGACGAAAGCCTGTCTGCCGCTGGACTTCTACGGCGTGATGGCTGACATGAACCTCGCCGAACTCGTCGACGCGACCCGCTCGGTCGACGCCGCGCTCGAAAAGCTGGGCAACCACAACGAGGGCGAGCCCGTCGTCAACAAACTCCTGACCCTGTTCATCTCGCTCGACCGTTTCGGATTCATGAAGTAACCCTCAACGAGGAGGTCGCGGTCGTGCCTTACGACAAAGACGCGGGAGTAGTCGACAACGGAAACGTAGTGCGGCGGTGGATCACCTACATCGCGGGCATCTACCTGCTGACGCTCGGTCTCGGCCTGGCTATCCGGGCCGGGATCGGTATCTCCCCGCAAAGCAGCCTGACCCGCACGATGACGCTCGTGCTCCCGCCGCTCAGCCAGGGCACGTTCAATCTCATGCTCGAAGTGCTCATGCTCGCCCTGACTTTCCTGGTGCTGCCAAGGGCGTTCAAGCTCAAAAACCTGTTGTCGCTGGTTCCGGCGCTGATTCTGGCCGCGTTGCTCGACTTCAACCTGATGGCGACGAAGTGGATCTCGCTGGGACCGTATGCGGCTAATCTCGCGCTGCTGTTCCTCGCCGACGCGATGCTGGCGTTCGGGCTCTTCCTGATGATCCGGGCCAATCTGGTGCTGATGCCGATCGACCTGTTCGTCAACACCCTGCAGAAGAAGACCGGCCGCAAATGGGGGAACATCAAAACCGTCTTCGACTGCTCGCTGCTCGCGATCTCGGCGGGCATCGGGCTGATCTTCCTCGGCGGACCGCATTTCATCCGGGAGGGCACGATCATCAACGCCGTCCTGGTCGGCCAGTACATCAAGCTCTATTTCTTCCTGTACAAGAAGTTCCAGGCCCGGAAGCTCAAGCCCGTAGAAAGCGCAGCGTGAACGTCGCGCCGACACCAGGCTTTCCGAACGCGGCAATGGTCCCGCCGTGTCCGGTCACGACTTCCTGCACCAACGCCAGCCCCAACCCGAACCGTCGACCTTCACCGTGCGCGCCGTGGGCGAACCGCTCGAAAAGCCGTTCTGCTTCCTGTTGCGGGAAGCCGGTTCCGGTGTCACACACGCGCAGTTCGACGTGCCGGGCGTCCGGGTTGGCGAGAATCACCTCGATCGACCCGCCCGGCGGGGTGTGCCCGATCGCGTTGTCCAGCAAGGCGGACAGCACCCGCCGCAACGCGGTCGGCACGCCCGGCACCACGTCCTCCAGTCCCGGCGAACGGCTGAGCCGGAGGTCCACTTGCCGGTCGTTCGCACGGACCGATTCCGCCGCCACGGCTTGTTCCGCCAGTACCGCCAGCTGCACCGGCTCCAGATGCGGCCGTTCGGCGCAAGCCTGCGCAGACAACAGCAAATCGTCGACTACCGCGCCGAGTTCCCGGGTGCCCGAGACCAGGGTTTCCAGCTCGGCCGGTCCCGCGCCGCCGCGCCGGGCCAGGAGCTGTGTGCGGGTGTGCAACCGGGTCAAGGGCGCACGCAGCTCGTGGGACGCATCGGCGACAAAGGTCCGTTGCCGACGCAATGCCTCGCCCAATGGCCGAATCGCCCGTCTGGCCAGCAGATAGCCGCTGACCACCGACGCGATCAACACCACCAGCTCAGCCACCCCGAGCCCCAGCAACAGCTGCTCGCGGTCGGAGATCAGGTAATGCTCGTTGAAGTACGCCTGCCAGACTTCGCCGCCACGGTTCACCGTGCGGATGGTGTACGTCGCGCCGTCGAGCACGCGTTCTTCCGTCACCACGTCACCGTCGTGCGGCACTTGCGGCACCGGCGGGAGCGTGAACGGGAGCCGCCCGGCGGGCGCGTGTCCCTGGGGCGTCACCAGGTAGGTGCATCCGGGCGGGGTCGCGGAAAGTCCGTGACCTAAGGCGAATTCCAGCTGCCGCTCGGTCTCCGCGGCCTGCCCGCGCAACAGTACCCAGTACGCGATCATACCCGCGGCGAGCACAACCATCGTGATCACCACGGCGATCTGGCTCGCGATGGTCCGCCGCGCGCGCCGCAGCGCCCGCGCCTCCGGAGCGACGACGGTGGTCACACCGCCCCGATCTGGTAGCCAAGGCCGTGCACCGTCTTCACCACGCCTCGGCCCAGCTTCCGCCGCAGGTAGTACACATAGGTGTCCACAATGGACTCCGCAGCGGATTCGGTGAACACTCCCGCGCGCAAGGAAGCACGCGGGTGGATTGCCTTGGGCCGCTGGGCGAGCGTGCGCAACAGCTCGAACTCGCGTCCGGACAACGTCACCCGCTCGCCGCGCGGCAGCACTACCTCGTGCCGCTGCAGGTCCAGTGCCGCCGCGCCGAGCGGGAGAGACTCGGCGTGTTCCTCGTCGCGGCGGCACAACGCACGCACCCGGGCGAGCAGCTCGTCGGTCTCGAACGGTTTCACCAGGTAGTCGTCGGCCCCGGTGTCGAGGCCGTGCACCCGGTCGGCCAGCTCGCCCAGCGCGGACAGCACCAGCACTCGCGCGGGCACCGCCCGGCGGCGCAGCTGGGCCAGCACCGAGAGTCCGTCGACCACCGGCAGCCGCCGGTCGAGAATCACCACCGCGTGCCGCCCAGTGAGCCCGAGGTGCAGGCCGCGCTGGCCGTCGTGGGCCACTTCGGTCTCGTAACCTTCTCCGGCGAGCAATTCGACGAGCATCCCGGCGAGATCGCGATCGTCCTCGACCAGGAGCACCCGGGAAGCCGCCGGGGTCTCTGCCTCATCGTGCACAGGTCCATACTCGCAGTGATCCGGCCATCCGACCCTCGACTTTCGTAGGAATCGTTCAGCTTCTTCCGGTCAGGAGAAATTCGGGCATTTCTCCGTCCGCGGACCGCCGGGCGTCGCGTTTGTCCAGCCAGCCGAGCACCGGCGAGGTCATGATCGTGGTGACGAGCGCGACGAGCACCAGGACGGTGAACAGCGCGGGCGAAACGATTCCGGCGGACAGCCCAACGTTCAATGCCACCAATTGCATCAGTCCGCGCGCGTTCACCAGCACGCCGATCCGCAGTGCGACCGGTTGCGGTTCACCGGTCAGTCGAGCCGCGCCCCACGAGGCGCCGAGTTTGCCGACCACCGCGACCGCGATGCAGACCAGCGCGAACAGCAACAGCTTCGGGTCGGCGAGCAGCGCGAATCGCGTGTTGAGACCGGAATAGGTGAAGAACAGCGGCAGGAACACGACCCGGCCGACCGGCATGATCCGCGCGAGCACCGCGTCCGCCGCCTCGCCGCGCGGGAACACCAGCCCGAGCACGAACGCGCCGAACACCGCGTAC
Organism: Amycolatopsis circi; assembly: GCF_003385235.1. Lineage (GTDB taxonomy): Bacteria > Actinomycetota > Actinomycetes > Mycobacteriales > Pseudonocardiaceae > Amycolatopsis > Amycolatopsis circi. The sequence continues at coordinate 16,370 of NZ_PQIA01000151.1, forward strand.
AGGCCGATGACGTCGGTGAACCACGCGGCACCGAACAGGAACATGGCGGTGACGAGCATCCGCTGGTCCACCGACCCGCGCGGGTTGTCCATCACCCGCGCCACGATCCGGCGGATCACCAACCACACGAGCAGCACGAACAGCACTCCGCCGCCGATGGCCGTCGCAATCGGACCGGCCGTACCGGCGTGCATCCCGAGGACGACAGCCAGCAGGATCCAGGCCAGAACGTCATCGAGGGCACCACAAGCGAGCGCGAGCGAGCCGAACCTGGTGTTGCCCAAGCCGCGTTCGGTGATGATCCGGGCCATCATCGGGAACGCCGTAATCGCGAGCGCCACCGCGACGAACGCCGCCGAAACCACCGGCGACACCCCGGGTTTCAGAATTCCGGCCCAGCTCGCGCCGAGCACGCTCACCCCCACGCCGAGCGCGAGCGGCACCGCTGTGCCCGCGGCGGACACCGCGGCGACAGTCTTGCGCCCATCCCGCAACGCGCTGAGCCGGAATTCGTAACCCGCGCCGAACATGTAGATGACCAGCCCGATCTGGCCGCCGAGGTAGAGCAGCGTGCGCACCGAGTCCGGGAACAGCCATTCCTGCACGCCCGGCAGCACGAGCCCGAGCAGCGACGGGCCCAGCAGGACACCGGTGACCATCTCGCCCACCACCGGTGGCTGCCCGAGGCGTACGGCGAGCGCGTTCACCGCCCGGCAGGCCGCCAGGATCACCACCGCGGCCAGGAAAAACGCGGGTGCGGCTTCGACGGCACTCATCGGGCTCCTCCCTGGAAGTGTTTGGTACACAACCGAAGTCGACGCGCGTCAAGCACCATGTAGGTGCCGAAGACCAGCTGCGCGAGGCTGCGCCACACGTCTTCCCAGTGATCGCGTACCGCCAAATAGGCCAATGCGGCGCGGGGATTTCGCCGCGACCCGCGCGGGGTGGCGAAAACCGGTCCGCGATTGGGAATCGAGCGGGTGTGCGCGGCGCTCGTGGCGAGGGTGAATCGGCGCAGGAATTCCCTGGTGACCACGCGCATCGTCACCGGGGCGAGGCCGCGCGCGGGGCACGGCCGGTTCTGCGCGACGCCGAACGGCAAGAAATTTCTCTGCTGGTGCGCGGGGCAACCGGCCCACCGCTCTGGGTCGAACTCGTCGGCACGGTCCACTCCGGCGTGGTGGAACTCCGGGTAGCTGAACAACAGCACGGTGCCCGCATCGATGGTCCGGTCGGCGAGTTCGACGTCGCCAGTGGTGATGCGGTGTGCAATGCCGAACAGCGGGTAGGTGCGCAGGCATTCGTCCAGCACCCGGTCGAAATACTCGTCGTCGTCCGGGTTTTCCGCGAGCCTGCGCTGCACCTGCGGATGTTCGGCCAGGACCATCAGCAGGTGCGCCATCGCCTCGGACATCTGCACGACCGCGGTGTTGAAGAACGTCCCTTGCAGGTAGAACACCTGCTCCTCCCGGGTGAGCCGGGACGGCAGCGGATGCCGGACATCGTCGAGCCGTCGGCGCAGGTACGCGGTGAGCCGGGCGCGACGGCGCATGTTGCGCGGGCGCACGCACTTCAACGCGGACACGACGTCGTCGGCGTGCCCGACGATCAGGTCGCGCGCTTCGGGCGGGCAGGGTTCGCCGAACACCAGCTCGTAGTACAGCTCGGCCCAGACCGGCATCATCTCGTCGCGCAGCCGGAGCAGCCGTCCCGGCCCGGTTTCGATCCGGTCGAGCACGCGCGCGGCGACCCGCTCGGTCAGGGCCTGCGATTCGGCCTTGGACTTGACCAGGATGTTCCGAGTCGTTTTGGCGACCTCGTCATAGCGTGGGCCTGGCTCCAAGTGCTCCTGGTGCACCTGCGGTCCGGGCGCGAGCCAGTACCAGAACAGGTCGGACAGCGCGGCACCCTCGCTGCGTCCGTCGGCCGCCGGGTCGGAGTACACCCGGCGGAAGTCCTCTACCGGCACCGGGTAGCCCTCGTCCCCGTTGACCAGCGCGAAAATCTGGTTCCGCATCGCGACGACCCGTCCCGGCAGCCACCTCGGGCTGGTCGCGATCAGCCCGGCCGCCCCGGCGAGCACGAGACGTTTCATCGGACCAGGTCCGCGGTCAACTCGCCGGGCGTCCGTGCCCCGCACAGCCCGAGAGCGGTGTCCGTCTCCTCGCGCAACCGTTCCAGCACTTCGGCGACCCCTTCCTGCCCCGCCGCGGCGAGCCCCCACAGCACCGGCCTGCCGACGCCGACCACGTCCGCGCCGAGAGCGAGCGCTTTGACGACGTCCGTACCGCTTCGCACACCGCCGTCAAGGAGCAACGGCACTTGACCGTCCACAACGGACACAATTTCGGGAAGTGCGGCCAGGCTCGAAATTGCGCCGTCGAGCTGTCGGCCGCCGTGGTTGGACACCACGAGCCCGTCGATCCCGGCCGCCACCGCGCGCCGGGCGTCCTCCGGATGCAGCACTCCCTTGAGCAGCACCGGCATTTTCGTGGTCGTGCGCAACCAGTCCAGGTCTTCCCAGGTCAGATCGACAGGCATCTCGATATCCCGCACGCGGCCGGTAGCGTCGCGCATGTTCTCGGCGGCCAGCCCCGGAGGGAGATCATGGAACGCGTTGCGGTGGTCGCGTTCCCGCCGCCCGTGCACCGCGGAATCGACCGTCACCACCAACGCCCGCGCGCCCGCGTTCTCCGCCCGGCTGATGACCGATTCGGTGAACTCCCGGTCTGACTGCGGATAAAGCTGGAACCAGAAAACGTCAGCGACCTTGGCGACGTCCTCGACAGCCGTCGTCGAGGCCATGCTGCACACGAAGACGGTGCCCGCCTCCGCAGTCGCTTGCGCGGTCGCGAGTTCTCCGTCCGAATGCGCGAGCCGATGAAATGCCGTCGGACACACCAAAATCGGCATCGACAACGACGATCCAGCGATTTCCACCGTCAGGTCGCGTTTGCCGACTCCGCGCAGTGCTCGCGGGACAAGCACCCGGCGGCGGAATTCTTCTTCGTTGGCGCGCAAGGTGGCTTCCTCGCCCGCTCCGCCGGCGTAATAGTCGTAGTGCGCTGGTTCCATCCGTTCCCGTGCGATGGCTTCCAGCTCCGCGATCGTGCGCATGTCAGAGCTGCTTGGTGAAGAAAGTCGTCAACGCGTCCACGTGCACCGGTCGGTTCCACTCGTTTTCGAGGTTCTCGGTGACGTGATGGGTCGCGACCAATTCGCCGCCCTGGTAATGCCGGACGATCGGATGCAGGTAATGCCCCTCGCCGGAATCATTCGCGACGTCCTGGCTCGCGCGGGTGACGGTGAAGTCGAATGGATCGATCTTGTCGTGGTCCGGCCCGTAGTCGAGGGTGATCACGAACGCGTTGTCGCTCTCCCCCAGCGACGTGTCCTTGAACCGGTCGACCGGAACTTCCTCGTAGTAGCGAGCCTGGTCCCCGTCGACCACGAGGACGTCGGCGAGGAAGCCAAACTGTTGGTACAGCGCGGAAGTACGGTTGATCCGCCGAATGACCGCGTCGACCAGTTCGCTCGTCTGGTTGGCCACCACCGTGTTCGGCCATTCAGTGTCGTGGTAACGCTCGTCGAGCACCTTGGACAGCGCGCGCACGCCGTAGCGGTAGCCGTGGATGAACGCGCTGGTAGCTTTCTTGAAATCGCGGACCTGAGTGATCGTCCCGGCGAAGTAGAGCCCCGGCACGTTCACTGATTCCCACGAGGACGTTTGCGCCGGGAACCGGTCGTTGATCGTCATCTCCGGACGGCAGTCCGCGTCGAACATCGAGGCGTCGAACCGGAAACCGGTCGCTGCGATGACACGGTCGTAGCGGATTTCTTTGACCAGCTCGTTGGCGCGAGCGAAGGCGAATTTGACGTGGTAGCCGTCGTCGTCCTTGATGATCTGGCGGACGTCGCCGTCGAGAATCGCGTGCTGCAGCTTGAGTTGGTACATGTCGAGCACGCCAGCGTTGTATGCGCGAAGGTGTCCGACAAAATGCGTGCGCCACGCGAGCTTGACCGGCCGCGGACCGGCGACATGCAGCACCGCCGCGTAGGCGTTGATGCTGTCGGCGGTCTCGAACGCGGAGTTTCCCTTTCCCAGCACGAGAACGCGCTGGTTGATGAACTGCTCCGGCTCGGTGTCGTAGTCGGCGTACTGGTCGACCAGCTCCATGCCCGGCACGTCCGGGACATACGGCTTGGTCACCCCGGTCGCCATGATCAGCCGCCGAGCACTGAACTTTTCCCCATCAGCGGCGCTGACCGTGAACACGTCGTCCGCCCGCGAAATTCGCACAACCTCGGTGTCGTACCTGATTTTGACGTCGTGTTTCGCCGCGTAATCGGCGGTGTAGCTCAAAAAAGCTTCCGCCGGTGGGAACATCTCGGCGCTGTAGTCGGTGAAGAGGAGCGGGTCGGGCCCGTCGTCGAGCAGCGAGTTCCAGTCGACCCGGAGGTTCAGCTCGGGGTCGGTCCAGCCGGTGTATTTCTTGTTGACCGAGATGAGCGTGCGGTGCCGGGGAAATCGCGTGAAGAACGCGGCGGGCACGGACCCGCGCTCCAGGACCAGGTAGCTGCGCCCGGCCCCGCCCAGCTGCCGCCCGAGCTGCAATCCCGCCGGCCCGGCTCCGACCACCAGGTAGTCCAGCACGTCCGCCATGACACCGACCTCCCGCGTCGCCTTGATCTGACGGCGCTCAGAGTGGTCGGAAGATCTCAGAAATCCCTCAGAACGTGCCCGGTCTTCGGGACACTGGCCGGACCGCGTGGCTCTCCGCTCCCGCTGACGTCCGTGAGGGGAACCCTGAGGGAATCAGAGTCCCTCAGGGTTCCCCTCACGGACCTTCGCAGCAACCGAGCCACCCGCCGCGGCAGCTACTTGCCGGTGACGCGCGCGAGCGCCTCCGGGTACCGCGCACCAGCGACCGCCTCGGCCGGAGCGGCCTTCTCGATCGCCGCGATGTCCTCTTCGGACAGTTCCAGCTCGGCCGCGCCTACGTTCTCTTCCAGGTACTTCCGCCGCTTCGTGCCCGGAATCGGCACGACGTCGGCCCCCTTGGCCTGCACCCAGGCGAGCGCCAGCTGCCCCGCGGTGACGCCCTTGTCCGCGGCCAGCGCACGCAGCGCCTCGACGATCGCCAGGTTGCGCGCGAGGTTGTCCTCGGCGAACCGCGGCAGGCCACGGCGCATGTCACCCTCGGGCAGCTCCTCCACGGACGTGACCGCGCCGGTCAAGAACCCGCGCCCCAGCGGCGAGAACGGCACGATCCCGATCCCCAGCTCGCGGCAGGTGCCGAGAATTTCGTCCTCGATCCCCCGCGTCCACAGCGACCATTCGCTCTGCAACGCGGTGACCGGATGCACCGCGTGCGCCCGGCGAATAGTCTCCGCGCCCGCCTCGGAAATCCCGGCGTAACGGATCTTCCCGGCCTGCACCAGCTCGGCGAGCGCGCCCCAGGTCTCCTCGATCGGGACGCTCGGGTCGACGCGATGCTGGTAATAGAGGTCGATGTGGTCGATCCCTAGCCGCTGCAGCGATTCGTCGCAGCACTGCTTCACATACGCGGCGTCACCGCGCGCGGTCATGCCCGCGTCGGTGTGCACGATGCCGAACTTCGTCGCGAGAACCACCTGGTCGCGACGGTCGGCGATCGCCTTGCCGACGAGCTTTTCGTTCTCCCCCGCGCCGTACACGTTGGCCGTGTCGAGCAGGGTCACCCCCAGTTCCAGCGCCCGGTGCACGGTGGCGACGGACTCGCCGTCGTTGTCGCGCACGCCGTAGGCCGAGCTCATCCCCATGCAGCCGAGCCCCTGTGCGCCGACTTCCAGTGCGCCGAGCTTCCTCGTACCGATCACGCGGAAATTCCCTCCATTTCGGGCGCAACACCGAAGGCCTTGCGCTCGATCTGCTCGTAGTTGGCGATCTTGTAATCCAGAATGTCGAGACAACCCTGCAGCTCAGCGATCCGGTCGGCGACCGACTGCCGCTGCTCCACGAGAATCGCCTTGCGCCGTCCCGCGCTGGCCACCCCGTGCCGGCGCAGCGAGGCGTACTCGCGCATGCTCTTGATCGGCATCCCGGTGAGCCGCAGCTTCGTGAGGAAGCCGAGCCAGTTCAGGTCCTCGTCGGAGTAGGCGCGCCGCCCCGCCGAATCGCGAGCGGGCGGTTCGAGAAGCTTGATTCGTTCGTAGTACCGGAGGGTGTCGATCGACAGGCCGCTACGTCGTGCGGCTTCCGCTATCGAGTAGCTCATGCGCTCGACAGTACGACCTGGAGTGCACTCCAGGTCAAATCTTAAATCGATGGTTACGGTCGCGTTTTATAACGTCGTTGCGTTACGCTGGGTACATGCCTCGTCCCCGTACGCACGACGAATCCCTCCGGCTGAAGCTCCTGGACCGGGCAGGCGAACTGATCTCCGCGGACGGCCCCAAGGCATTGTCGTTGAGAAAACTGGCCGCCGACTCCGGCACGTCGACCACCGCGGTGTACTCGCTGTTCGGCAGCAAACCGGACCTGGTGAACGCCCTGTACGCAGAAGGCTTCCGCCGCTTCGGCGCCCGCCTGGCGACGGTCCCCCTGTCCGGCGACGCAGTAACCGACCTCGTGCGCCTAGGCGTCGCCTACCGCGAAAGCGCACTCGCCGACCCGCACCTGTACGCGATCATGTTCAGCCGCTCGGTGCCAGGCTTCGAACCGAACGCCGAGGCCGACGAGGTCGCCCAAGCCACCCTCGCCCCCTTGACCGGGGTAGTCCGCGCCGCAGTGGAGTCCGGCCAGTTCCAGGACGTCGGAGCTGAACTGATCACAGTCAGCCTGTGGGGTTTCGTGCACGGCCTGGTGTCCCTGGAACTGTCCGGCCGGCTGCCCGACGGCTTCAGCGTTTCCGACGCGTACGAAAAAGCCTTGCACGCCAACGCTTCCGGCTGGCTCACCTAGCGCCGTACTGCCGATCCCCCGCGTCGCCAAGCCCCGGCACGATGAACCCGGAGTCGTTGAGCCGCTCGTCAATACTCGAGGTGACGACCCGAACCGGCAGCCCAGTCTGTTCGAGATGCGCCAACCCCTCCGGCGCAGCGAGCGCACAAATCGCGGTGACGTCGGTAGCCCCACGATCGGTCAGCAGCCGAATCGTGTATTCCATCGACCCACCAGTCGCGAGCATCGGATCAAGCACCAACACCGGCCGGTCCGCGAGCGATTCGGGCAGCGACTCAAGGTACGGAGTCGGCTTGAGAGTCTCCTCGTCGCGAGCGAGCCCGACGAACCCCATCTGCGCGTCCGGAATGAGCTTGTGCGCCTGGTCAGCCATGCCAAGTCCAGCCCGCAACACGGGCACCAGCAACGGCGGACTAGCAAGCCGGTACGCATCAGTGCGCGCGACGGGCGTATGAATGCGCTCGGTCCGCACCGGCGCATCACGCGTGGCTTCATAGACGAGCATGACAGTCAACTCATGCAATGCGGCCCGGAACGCGGCACTGTCCGTCCGAGCGTCCCGCATGGTCGAGAGACGAGCCTTGGCCAGCGGGTGATCGACGACATGCACATCCATGCCGACAACTTAGCCGCCCAGTTCAGGCACGCCACTCATTCCCCGCACCGACGTAGGCCCGATCACTTCCGTGAGGGCCACCTTCACAGACCCAGATTCCCTCAAGGGGCCCCTCACGGACCCAGATTCCAATGCCAGGGACTTAAGGCGGCGCTGCGGGATGTGCCCGTCCGTGAGGGGAACCCTGAGGGACTCTGAGTCCCTCAGGGTTCCCCTCACGGACCTGAGAAAACAGTCATGCGGGCATCAATCGGGCGTTTAAGCGACCCTGGCGTCCTTTATGGACGGTCAGCGGGCCGTGGTCACGCAGCTTAAGTCCCTGGCATTGGACCTAGATTCCCTCAAGGAGCCCTTCACGGACCACCCAGCAGGCACCCGCGCCCCCAGCCACCCCACTCGCCCAAGCC
>NZ_PQIA01000146.1 GCF_003385235.1 Amycolatopsis circi
GGCCAGGATCGAGTCGCCGCCCAACGCGAAGAAGTTGTCGTCGCGGCCGACCCGCCCGACGCGGAGGACCTGCTGCCAGATATCGGCCAGCGTTACCTCGGCTGGGGTGCGGGGCGGCTGGTAGGCGACTGCGCGGGGCTCGGGGGCGGGCAGCGCCCGGTGGTCGATTTTCCCGTTGGCAGTCAACGGAATCGCCTCGATCGCCAGGATCGCGGCGGGAACCATGTACTCGGGCAGGTGCGCGGCGCAGTGCGCGCGCAGCTCCGCGGGGTCGGTGCCGGGGGCGACCACGTGAGCGGTGAGCGTCGGACCTTCCTCCCGGAGCGTTACGACGGCTTGGCGGACCGCGGGATGGGTGCGCAGCACGGCTTGGATCTCCGCGGGTTCCACCCGATACCCGCGCAGTTTCAGCTGATCGTCGGCGCGGCCGAGGAATTCGGTGATTCCGGAGCCGAGCCGGCGGCCGCGGTCGCCGGTGCGGTACATGCGCGCGCCCGGCGGTCCGAACGGGTCGGGTACGAAGCGGTCCGCAGTCAGTCCCGGACGGCCCAGATAGCCGCGGGCCACGCCGGCGCCGCCGAGATAGATCTCGCCTGAGACCCAGGCAGGGGTCCGCTGGAGCCGGTCGTCCAGGATCTCGGCCCGGCTGTGCGGCAGCGCGGTGCCGAGCGGGACGGTGCGGAACGCCCGCGAATCGTCCGGGTGCAGCTCGTGCGTGAGCGCGCCGACCGTAGTCTCGGTCGGACCGTAGTGGTTGAGGACGCGGCAGTCGGGGGCGAGACGGCGTACCTCGGCGATGAGCGGCCAATCGGCAGCCTCGCCGCCGAGTACCAGCCACCGCGCGGGCAGGACGGCGGCCGCGTCGGGCGCGTCGAGGAGCGCGCGCAAGTGCGACGGCACAATCTTCACGCAGTCGACCGGATGCTTGCGCAGATGTGCGACGAGCCGCGCCGGGTCAGTGGTGTGCTCAGCGGGCAGCAGGTCCAGCGTGCCGCCGGTGCTCAGCGCGGCGAACAGCATGGTGTTGCCCAGGTCGGCGGCGGGCGTGGACAGCATGGCGTAGCTGGTGCCGCCGGACAGGTCCAGGCGAGCGGTCACGTCGTCGACGTAGGCGGCCAGGTTGGCGTGGCTCACCGCGACGCCCTTGGGGGTGCCGGTCGAGCCGGAGGTGAAGATCACATACGCGAGCCGGGCGTCGGCCTCCCCGGCGGTGGGCAGCGTGATGGCGGGTTCTTCGGTGCTGTCCGGGGTGACGAGGGTGCGGTCCGAGCCGGCGAGGCCGGTCTGCTCGGCGGAGGCGACGACCAGCCGGGCACCGGCCTGGTCCAGCAAGGCGCGGCGGCGGGCCAGCGGCGCGGCCGGGTCGAGCGGCAGGTAAGCCGCACCGCTCTTCAAGATGCCCAGCACCGCGACGACCAGGTCGATCGTCCGGTCCAGGCACAGCCCGACCGGCGTATCGGGCCGGGCGCCCGCGGCCAGCAGCCGGCGCGCCAGCCGGTCGGCGCGCGCGTCGAGTTCCGCCCGGGTGACCGTTTCGTCCAGGCAGCGCACCGCGATGCCGCCGGGATCGCGCTGGGCGTGCGCCGCGAACCGGCGGTGGACGGACTGGGCCGGGCCGGGCTGGCGGGCCGGTGCGGGCGCGGGTGCGGCGGGCACGCGCACGGCGAGTGCGGCTTGCTCACCGTCGCTGCGGATCGAGCGCAGGACTGCGCCGTATTGCCCGGCGAGGATCTGTATGTCGGCGGCGTCGACGACAGACGAGTCGAACCAGACGGACAGCCGGAGCCGGCCGTCGTATTCGCGGCCGGACAGCCGGACGGTGAATCGTTCGGTGATCGTCTCGGCCTCTTCGAGGACGCCGGATTCGCCGCGGCGCCAGTCGAAGCCCGCCGCGATCGCGCGGGAGCGGTCTGGTCCGTCGGGCCACCGGGTTTGGTCGAAATAGCCTTGCCAATCCGCCATTTCGGCTAGTTCGCCGGCGACCTTCGCGACGAATTCGGCGGCGGTTTCACCGGCCCGCGGCTGGGCGAGCGAGGGCGCGTACTTCTCGTACAGACCGAGCGCACCGGCCATCTCGTCCGCGACCCGGTTCGGCAGCCGGACGCCGACCGCCAGCTCGTCCTGCCCGGTCAGCGTGCGCAGCAGCAAGTGCCAGCCGGCCAGCGCGACGGCGGGGCCTTCCTCGCCCAGCGACGTGTCGAGGTCGAGGGAGAGCACAGCCGGGGCGAAGCCCGCGCTGGACGTGCGGGCGAAGGGCAGATCCGCCGCGACGAGCCGCCGCTGCCAGTACTCCCGTTCGAGGTCGAACTCGGCCGCGGTGAGCAGTTCGTCCTGCCATGGGGCGAAATCCGCGTACTGCAACGGTTCTGTCCCCGGCGGGGCACCGGTGAGCTGGTCGCTGACTTCCTGTGCGAGCACCCGCATCGATGCCTCGTCCGCGCAAAGGGCGGGCAGTCGCAGCAGCAGGCGGGCATCGTCGGCCAGCACGACCAGGGCGGCCCCGAGCGCTTCGACATCGAGCGTCTCGGTGAACGCGGTTTTCACCGCGGCGTAGGCCGCTTCGCGCTCACTGGCGGGCACCGAGCGCAGGTCGTGCACAGGCACCAACGGACGGTCCACGCTGTCGGTGATGACCTGCAGCGGGACCGACGCCTCGGCCGGGCACTGGAACGTGGTGCGGAGAATCTCGTGCCGTGCCACCACTTCGGCCAGCGCCGCGGCGGCCTGGCCGGAGGTCGTGCCGGCTGCTAGCCGGAGCACGCACCAGCTACGGTACGGCGACGGGCCCCCGCACTGGAGTTCCCACAGGCGGCGTTGTTGCGGGGAGAGCGGGAAGCCCTCGGTGGCGGTCACTAGTGCACCCTCTTCTGTGCAGGCCCCGGGGTGGGGGCGGGAACGAGGCGAGCGTGGTTTTCGCCGGACGCGGGGCCGCGGCTTCGGTGCGCTGCCGGACCGGTCGTCGCGGTCATGCGCGGTCTCCGAGGTCCGGGGCGGCCGCGCGGCGGGTGTTCTTGAGCCGGTGCAGCCCGGCGAGGCTCATCCCGTTCCTGCGTTCGCGGCGCGACTGGTCTTCGGACTCGGCCAGCCGGCGGGACACCGCCGACAACCGGATCTCCGGGTCGGCGGTGACCAGTTCGAGCACGCGGACGAACCGGCGGGCCAGCCGGGCGATCGCCGGCGGCTCGAAGAGGGCGGGCTTGTACTCGAACACGGCACGGGTTTCGTCGCCGGACCGCTGCACGTCCAGCCGCAGGTCGTAGCGCGCGAGCCGGTCCGGGTCGCCGGCCGGCGACACCTCGATGCCGGGGAACGCCTCGGCCGCGGGCGGCGCGTCCTGCACGACGAACCAGGTCTGGAACAGCGGCAGGCGGCCGGCGGCGCGGTCCGGCGCGAGTTCGGTCACCAGGCGCTCGAACGGGACCGCCTGGTGGGCGTAGGCGCCGAGGCAGGTTTCCCGGGTGCGGCCGAGCAGTTCCCGGAACGCCGGGTCGCCGCCCAGGTCCAGCCGCAGCACCAGGGTGTTCACGAAGAACCCGATCAGTCCCTCCAGTTCCTCGTGGTCGCGGTTGGCGGTCGGGGTGCCGGCCACGACCTCGGACAGGTCGCGAGTCAGCCCAAGCGCGGCGGCGAAAGCCGCGTACAGCGCCATGAACCGGGTCACGCCCGCGTGGCGGCAGAGCGCGCTGAGCTGTCCGTCCACTTCGGACGGAAGGGCGACGGCGCAGCGGGCGGCCTCGGAGCTGGCGTCGGCCGAGCGCGGCCGGTCGGCGGGCAGGGTGACGGGCGGGAGCCCGCTGAGCGTCTCGCGCCAATAGACGAGGTCGGCGGCGAGCCGATCGTCGGTGAGCGTGCGGTGCTGCCAGACCGCGTAATCGCCGTACTGCACGGGCAGCGCGGGCAGGTCCGCTCGGCCGCGCGCCCGGTACTGCGCGCCGAGTTCGTGCAGGAGCAAGCCGATGGACTCGCCGTCGGCGATCAGATGGTGCAGGCAGATCGCGAGGACGTGCTCCTCCGGGCTCGTGCGGACCAGCACCAGCCGCCACAGCGGGCCCTCGGCGAGCCGGAACGGCGTTTTCAGCGCGGTCCGCACGACTTCCCGCGCTTCGGCGGAGGCGTCGGTCAGATCGACCACCGGGACGGCGGCGGTCAACTGCGCGGTCACGGTCTGGCGGGGGTCGTCCGGTGACGTCGCGGACACGTGGGTGCGCAGTACTTCGTGCCGGTCGACGACGGCCTGCCAGGCGGCGCGCAGCGCGGGCACGTCGAGCCTGCCGCGCAGCCGCAGCGCGCCGGAGATGTGGTAGAGCGCGGTGCCCGGTTCCCACTGTTCGAGGAACCAGAGCCGCCGCTGTGGGAACGACAGCGGCAACGGCGCGGTCCGGTCGGCTGGACGCGGCGGCGGGGATGCGACGCTGGTCGCGTCCCGGCGCACCGCGTCGAGTTCGGCGGCGAGACCGGCGAGGTCGGCGGCGGTGAAGATGGTGCGGAGCGGCACGTCCGCCCCGAACGCGCGGCGCAGCCGGGTTTGCAGCTGGGTCGCGGTCAGCGAATGGCCGCCGAGGTCGAAGAAGTTCGCGTCCCGGCTCACCCGGTCGACGTGCAGCACGTGCGCCCACAGTTCGGCGACCAGTTCTTCGGTGCCCGGCCGCGGCGCGACATAGCCAGGGTCGGCTTCGTCGGTGCGGCATTCGGGCGCGGGGAGGGTCTTCCGGTCCAGCTTTCCGTTGGCAGTCAAGGGAAATCGGGGCAGCGGCACGAACACAGCGGGGATCATGTGGTCGGGCATCGTGCGGGCGCAGTGAGCGCGCAGTTCGGCCAGTGGCGGGGTGCCAGTGACATACGCGACGAGCTGGGGATTGCCAGGGATGTCCTCGCGGAGCAGGACCACTGCGTCGGTGACCGAGTCAGCTGTGCGCAGGGCAGCGGCCACCTCGTCCAGCTCGATCCGGAAGCCGCGCAGCTTGATCTGGTGATCGGCGCGGCCGAGGAACACGATCGCGCCGTCGGCGCGGGTGCGCACCAGGTCGCCGGTGCGGTAGAGCCGGCTTCCCGGCGGCCCGAACGGATCCGGCAGGAAGCGTTCCGCGGTCCGCGCCGGGTGACCGCGGTAGCCGTGCGCCAGACCGTCTCCGCCGAGGAACAGTTCGCCAGCCGCGCCGGGCGGTACTGGCTGTGCCGCGCGGTCGAGCACGTACGCGGTGGTGTTGGCGATCGCGGTGCCGATCGGCACCGTACGGTCCTGTTCGCCGACGGCTTCGACCAGGTGCCAGGTTGCGAAAGTGGTGCTCTCGGTCGGGCCGTAGACGTGCAGCAGTCGCTGCGGCGCACCGGCGGCCAGCACTCTGCGGACGGCGGCCGGATCGACTGCTTCACCGCCGAAAAGCACCTGGCGCATCGGCGCGAACGCGTCCGGTACGCCTGCGGCGAACTGGTTGAACAGCGCGGTGGTCATGAACAGCGTCGTGATCGCCTGCTCGCGGATCAGCGCCGCGTAGCCAACCGGGTCCAGCGCCTGCTGTTTGGCCGCGACCACCGCTGCGGCACCGGACAGCAGTGCGCCCCACAGTTCGAAAGTCGCCGCGTCGAAGGCGGTGGTTGCCGCGAAAGCGATCCGGTCGTCGGTTCGCAGCGAAACGTAATCGGTGTCGCGGACGAGCCGGACGATCGCCCGGTGCGGAACTGTGACGCCCTTGGGAGTTCCGGTGGAACCGGACGTGTACATCACGTACGCGGGCGCGTCCGCGGTTACCGTGACCGCCGCGTCGTCGCCGGTCGGCCAGGTTCCGGGGTCGTCAAGGAGCAGGGTGCGCACTCTGTCGGGAACGTTGTGCTGCAACGCTTTTACCGTGAGCACGACAGAGATCCCGCTGTCCTGAGCCATGAACTCCAGGCGCTGTGCCGGGTAGGAGGGGGCAAGCGGGACGTACGCCGCACCGGCGCGCAGAGTGCCGAGCATCGCGGCGATCAGTTCGGGGGACCGGTCCAGGCAGACGCCCACGCAGGAACCGGGCGTGACGCCCAACGCCCGCAACGCCGCGGCCAGGCGGGCGGCGCGCACGACCAGCGCGCGGTAGGTGAGGTGCTGTTCGCCGTGCACGACCGCTACGGCGTCTGGAGTGCGCGCTGCTTGTTCTGCGACCAGCGCGTGCACACAGCGGTCGCGCGGGTAGTCGCCGCGGGTGGCGTTCCACCGCTGTGCCAGTGCCGCGGCCGCGGCGTCGGACATGATCGGCACGTCGTCCACGCGCCGGTCCAGGTTTTCGAGCAGACCCGTCACCGCGGCGCGCAGCGCGCCGGCGACCGCGCGGGCGGTCTCTTCGGTGTACCAGCGCCGGTCGCAAAGCAGCCGCAACCGAAGCGAACGTCCCGGCAGCGCAACGACCGTAAGCGGATAGTTGGTCTGTTCGGTGGCCTGGACCGAGGTGACGGCGATGCCGTCGAAGGCGTTCTCCGCCGCGGCGGTAACCGGGAAGTTCTCGACCACGACCAGACTGTCGAACAGCGGCTCGCCGCGCGGCACGTCACTGCAGCCTTGGGCACGCACCAGCGGGATGTGCTCGTGCCCGCGCGCGGTGGCGAAGTCCGCCTGCGTTTCGCGCAGCCACTCCAGGACCTGCCGCCGGCCCTCGACGCGGGTGCGTACCGGAAGCGTGTTGATGAACATGCCCACGATGTCTTCCACGCCCGGCAGTTCCGGCGGACGACCGGAGGTCGTAGCGCCGTGCACGACGTCCGAGGCGCCGCTGAACCGGGCGAGCACCAACGACCACGCTGCCTGCACGACGGTGCCGATGGTGAGCCCGCTGGCCTGGGCAGTCGCGGTCCGCTCCGCCGTCGACTCCTCGGACAGCACCTCTTCGACGGAGAGAAAGCCTTGTGCCGGTGCCGGTTCTTCGGCGCGCAGCGGCAGCGGGGTGGCGGCGGCGAACCCGCCCAGCCGTGCGCGCCAGAACTCCTCAGCTTTCGCCTGGTCCTGCGCGGCCAGCCAGGTCAGGTAGTCCTGATACGGCCGCATCGGCGGAAGATCCGCGTCCTCGCCGCGGCGCAGCGCCGCGTACCTGGCGGTCACTTCGTTCAGCACCAGCGGCATGGACCAGCCGTCCAGGAGCAGGTGGTGGTGCGTCCACACGAACACGTACGCGTCGTCGGCTACCCGCAGCAGCGAGAACCGGTGCAGCGGCGGCGTGGCCGGGTCGATGCCCGCCGCCCGGTCCGCGGCGAGGAACTCCGGCAGGCGGTCCGGAGCAGGTGCCGCGGCCCGCCAGTCGTGTTCGGTCCACGGCAGCTCGAATCCGCGGTGCACCACCTGCACCGGCTGTTCGCCTTCGAGGGCGTGGAACGACGTGCGCAACGCCGGATGCCGCGTCACGACCCCCGTCCAGGCGGCGCGGAACGCCGGCACGTCCAGCGGCCCGTCGAACCGGCAGCTGAACTGCTCGACGTACACGTCGTCGTCCGGTGAGTAGAGGGCGTGGAACAACATGCCCTGCTGCAGCGGGGACAACGGGTGAATGCTCTCGACGGTGGTCTGCTCGGGCATCGCGGGCGGCGCTCCTGGGGAGATCGTCATGGCGTCCGGAAACCGGCGAGCAGGTCGTCCAGCTCGCCAGGGGCTAGGGCTACCCCGGTCACGTCGGGGGACGGCCCGGCCGCCTCCGCCTCGCGGCGGCGCTCGACCAGGGTCCGCAGCACGGCGACGCACTGGTCCGCGAGCCCGGCGGCGGTCGCCTCGGTGTGCAGGCGGTCGCTGTAGGACCAGGTGAACCGCAACCGCCCGGAAAGCACCATGGCGTCGACCTCCAGCAGGTACGGCCGGGGTGCGCGGGCGTCCTGGCCCGGCCCTTCCGCCTCGGCGGCCGGCTCCCACGGCCCGGTCCCGCCGAATCCGGCGTCCAGCCGGCCGAGGTAGTTGAAGCAGACCGCCGCGGACGGCAGGTCCGCCAGCTGTGCCGCGGCCGGGTCGCCGGTGCGCGAATGGCGGATCAGGCCGTAGCCGAGGCCGCGTTCGGGCACCTCCCGCATCCGCTGCCTGACGTGCCGCAGCGCGGCCGCCGGGTCGTGCGGATCGGGGGCCAGCAGGACCGGGTAGACGCTGGTGAACCACCCGACGGTGCGGGAGACGTCCAGTGCGGCCCCGAAATCCTCGCGCCCGTGGCCTTCCAGGTCCACCAGCACCGAAGGCTCGCCCGCCCAGCCCGCGATCGCGGAGCCGACCGCGGTCAGCAGCACCTCGTCGATGCGTGCCCGGTAGGCCGGAGGCACGTCGTGCAGCAGGAGCCGGGTCGTTTCCTCGTCCAGTTCGCGGGTCACCGCGGCCAGTTGCGCCCGGGTGTTGACGTCCTCCAGACCCTCGTCCGCCTCGGGCAGCAGGTCCAGCGGGAGACCGGATTCGGCACCGGCACGCGCGACGGAGAGCCAATGGCCGGTCTGCGCGCCGATCTCGTCGCTGTGCGCGTGTTTGGCGAGCGCCTGCGCCCAGTCCCGGAACGCCGTGGTCTTGGCCGGCAGCTCGGCCGGGGCCCCGTCGCGTTCTCGGGTGTACGCGTGGGCCAAGTCCTCCAGCAGGATTCGCCACGACACGCCGTCGACCGCAAGATGGTGCACCGCCAGCAGCAACCGGCCCGGACGGTCGGCGCCGAGGTCGAACCACACCGCGCGCAGCAGCAACCCGGCGTCGAGGTCGAGGGTGCGCTGCGCGGCGGCGGCGCGGGCCTCGACCGCCGCGGAGGGATCGTCGGCCGCACTGAGGTCTTCCACGGCGAGCAGTCGCGACGGCAGTCCGGCCAGCCCGGCCTGCTCTTGCACCCAGCCGTCTTCGGTGCGCCGGAATCGCATCCGCAGCGCGTCGTGGTGCCGGACCAGCAGGTGCAACGCCCGTTCGAGGGCTTCGGTGTCGATCGGGCCGCGCGCGCGGAGCAGCACCGCTTGGTTGTAGTGGTGCGGGGCCGGGTGCTGTTCGGCGAAGAACGTCGCCTGGACCGGAGTGAGCGGCAGCGAGCCGGTCACCACCCCTTGCTCGGCGTGCGATGCGGGCGAGGCGGGGACCGCGACCGCCGCCAGCGCCCGGACGGTCTGGTGGTCGAACACCTGCTTCGGGCTGACGGCCCAGCCCGCGGCCCGCATCCGGGCCACGACCTGGAGGCTGACGATCGAATCGCCGCCGAGGGCGAAGAAGTTGTCCGTCGCCGAGACCCGTGGCACGCCGAGAACTTCCGCCCAGACCTCGGCGACCGCGCGTTCGGCGGCCGTCTCCGGCGGGTCGTAGTCCTCGGCGGCTCCGGGCGTCTCCGGGGCCGGCAACGCGGACCGGTCGAGCTTTCCGTTCGCGGTCAGCGGCAAGGCATCCAGCACCACGAGAACGGCGGGCAGCATCGACGCGGGCAGCAGCCGCGCCGCCGTCGCGCGGACTTCCGCCAGCAGATCGTCTTCGCCGTCCACGACGACGTAGCCGACCAGCCGCGGTTCGCCGCGAGCATCGGCCTGGACGGCGACGGCCGCGGCGCGCACGGCCGGATGCGCGGCGAGCGCCGCTTCCACTTCGCCGGGTTCGATCCGCACGCCGCGCAGCTTCACCTGGTCGTCGAGACGGCCCAGGAACTCCAGTTCGCCGTCAGCGCGCCAGCGCGCCCGGTCGCCGGTGCGGTAGAGCCGGTCGCCCGGATCGCCCCACGGATCGGGCACGAAACGGTCGGCGGTCAGCCCGGCCCGGCCCGAGTACCCGCGGGCCACCTGCGGTCCGCCGAGGTGGAGTTCGCCGGGCGCGCCGGACGGTGCCGGCGTGCCGGACCGGTCCAGTACGTACACCCGGGTCGCGCCGAGCGGACGGCCGACCGGGACAAGCGCGTCGCCGGCTTCGGCGAGGTCGCCGTCGAAACACGTGCTGTCGACGGTGGCTTCGGTGACGCCGTAGGAGTTGACGACGCGGGTGTGCTCGCCGCCGATCCGCGCGGCGGCCGCGCGATCGCGGGCCGGCCAAGCGTCCGCGCCGGACACCAGCAACCGCAGCGCGGGCAACCGGCCGCCCGACGACCGCACGGCCTCCACAACGTAACGGAGCACCACTGGCACGAACTCGGCCGCAGTGATCTGCTGCTCGTCCAGGAGCCGGGCCAGGGTGGCCGGGTCGAGCAGCAGTTCGCGCGGGCACAGCACGAGGGCCGCGCCTGAACTCAGCGCGCGGGTGACGTCGCCGGTGAACACGTCGAAGGTCACGCCTGCCATTTGCAGGTGCCGATCCTCGTCGGACAGCGCGTACGCACTGCGCCAGGCGGCCGCAGCGGCGCTCAGGTTGCGGTGGCTGACCTGCACGCCCTTCGGCCGTCCGGTCGAACCGGAGGTGTGCACGACGTAGGCCAGGCTGTCCGGCAAGGTCGTGCCGGGCAGGTTCTTCGCGGACTCGGAGCCGCCGGAGCCGACCGGGACCGCCGGCACGGGCGCATTGCTCAGGTTCTGGTCGGACACCAGCAGCCGGATTCCGGCGTCGCCGATCAGCCGGTGATTCCGGTCCGCCGGCGCGCCCGGGTCGAGCGGCACGTAAGCGCCGCCTGCCTTGAGCACTGCCAGCAACGCGACCAGCAGGCCGGGGGAGCGGTCGAGCAGCAGCCCGACCCGTGTCTCCGGCCCGACGCCGTGCTGCCGCAGCACCCGGGCCAGCTGATTCGCGCGTGCGTTCAGCGCACGATAGGTGAGCTGCCGGTCGTCGGCGACCACCGCGACCGCATCCGGCGTGCGCTCGGCGTGCTCCTCGGCCAGCCGGTGCAACGGACGTTCCTCGAGCGCCGGGGCGGCCGGGGGAGTTCCTTGAGACAGCACGGCCTCGCGCGCGGTTTCGTCCAAAATGGACACTTCGTCGACCGGTCGCTCGGGGTGGTTCGCGAATTCGGTCAGCAGGTGCCGCAGCTGGGCGAGCAGCTGTTCGGCCGCATCCGCGCTGTAGCGGCCGTTGTCGTAGAGCAGCGACAGCAGCAGCCGCGGGCCGGGAGCGGAGCTGAAGGTCAGCGGGTAGTCGGTCTGCTCGACGGCGTGCACCTGGCGTGCCTCGACTCCGGTGAGGGCTTGGCCCGCGGCCTCGTCCACCGGGTAGTTCTCGAACACGACGATGCTCTCGAACAGGCTGCTGCCACGCGGCACCGCGCTGCACGCCTGCATCCGCACCAACGGGCTGTAGGCGTTGCTCTGCATTTCCAGGAGGTCTTGGTGCAGTTCGCGCAGCCACTCGCCGACCGGCTGCCGCCGGGGCAGGCGGACGCGCGCGGGCAGCGTGTTGATGAACAGGCCGACGATCGACTCGACGCCGGGCAGTTCCGGCGGGCGGCCGGCGACTGTCACGCCGAACACGACGTCTTCCTCGCCGCTGTGCCGGCTGAGCAGCACCGCCCAGACGGCGTTCACCAGCGTGCTGGTCGTGATGCCCAGGCCGCGGGCGAACTGCCGCAGCTGTTCGGTCGTGCCCTCGGGGAGCCGGATCTCCGCGGTGCGGTACCCGTCCTCGGTCCGGCCGGGCGTGCGCGCCGGAAGCGGAGTGGCGGCGGCGAAACCGCCCAGCCGGGCGCGCCAGAACTCCTCCGCCGGGTCCTGGTCTTGCAACCAAGCGATGTAGTCCCGGTACGGGCGGGCGGGAGCGGCCGGCATCGCCGGGGCGCCGTCGTCGCCGAGCGCTTCGTACCAGCCGAACAGCTCGCGCACGACCAGCGGCATCGACCAGCCGTCGAGCAGCAGGTGGTGGTGGGTCCAGACCAGTTCCCATTCCTCGTCGGCCAGCCGGAGCAGGGTGAGGCGGACCAGCGGCGGGCGGGTGAGGGAAAACCCGCGTTCCCGGTCCGCGGCCAGGAATTCCGCGCTGCGCCCGGCCTGTTCCGCCCGGTCCAGCGAACTCCAGTCCACGGTGTCGACGGCGGCGGGCACAGTCCGGTGCACGACCTGGAGCGGACGGTCCAGCCGGTCCCAGTGGAAGGACGTGCGCAGCGCCGCGTGCCGGTTCAGCACCCGCTGCCAGGCGGCGCGGAACCGGCGGGGGTCGAACTTCCCGGTCAGCCGGGCGGCCATCTGCACCACATACGAGCCCGGCCCGTCCTCGCGGACGGTGTGGAACAGCATCCCTTCCTGCATCGGCGAAAGCGGGTAGACGTCTTCCACCGCGCCGTCGGCCGCGGCAGCGAGGCGATCGAGCGCGGTCTGGTCCAGGCCGGCCAGCGGGAAGTCCGCGGGCACGAGCGCGTCGCCGGAGCCGGACCGGACGGCGGCCAGCAGGGTGCGCAGGTGCGCGCGGAGTGCGTCGAGCAAGCCGGCCACGGTCTCGCGCCGGTGCCGCGCGCCGTGCGTCACGGTGATCCGGAGCCGGCCGTCGGCGACCAGCGCCACCACGTCGATCAGATACGGCCGCGGGGTGTCCGGCGACTGGCCGGGCCCGGTGTTTTCTTCCGCGGGCAGCCAGGGCGAGTCGCCCGTGAAGGACTGGTCCACCTGGCCGAGGTAGTTGAAGCACACCGCGGGGCCGGGCAGCGCGCGCAGCCGCTCGGTCGCGGCGTCGGAGCGGCCGTGCCGCAGCAGCCCGTAGCCCAGACCGCCGTCCGGCAGCGCGCGGATCGCTTCGCGGACGTTGCGGACGGCGGTCCGCGGCGGTCCGGCGACGGGCAGGACGAGCGGGTAGATCGCGGTGAACCAGCCGACCGTGCGGGTCAGGTCGGCGGCCATGGTCATGCCGGGCAAGGCTTCCCGGCCGTGGCTTTCCACGTCCACCACCGCCCGGTCGGTGCCGGTCCAGTCGCACAGCGCGCGGCCGAGCGCGGTCAGCAGCAGCTCGTGCGCGCTGGCCGGGCCGGCGGAGCGGAGCAGGTCTTCGGTGGCGGCGGGGTCGAGCGCGGCGGTGACCGAACCGGCGGCGGCATAGGTGTCGCCTGCCAGGTCGAGGTCCGCATCGGTCGGCAGGACTTGGTTCTGCGCGTCGACCAGCACGTCTGTCCAATAAGGAATCTGGACGCCGATCTCGGCGTGGTTCGCGTGCTCGGCCAGGCCGGCGGCCCAGTCCCGGAAGGCGGTGGTCTTGGCCGGGAGCGCGAGCGGCGCCCCGCGCAGCGCTTGGTGATAGGCGATGGCCAAGTCCTCCAGCAGAATCCGCCAGGACACCCCGTCCACGGCGAGGTGATGCGCGACCAGCAGCAGCCGTTCGCTGTCCGCCAGTCTGATGTGGACAGCGCGAAGCAAGCAGCCCGCGGACAAGTCGACGCTCGCGTGCGCCTCAGCAGCTACTTCGGTGATGGTCTCCGCGTCCGCCAGGTCGGCGACGGTCAGTTCGACCGGCGCGGCGGCCGACGGGGTGGCAATGTCCAGCGTGGCGTCGGACGTGACGCGCAACCGCAGGACGTCATGGTGGGCAACCACTTCGCGCAGCGCCGCACGGAGCGCTTCGGTGTGCAGCGGTCGGCGCGGACGTACGAGCAGCGCCTGGTTGTAGTACGCCGGTGTCGGCAGGTGCTGGTCCAGGAACCACTGCTGGATCGGAGTCGGCAGGACCGGACCGGACACCGCGTCCTGGGCGCCGGAGCCGATTGCCGTCGGGGCCGCTTCTTCGACGGCGGCCGCGAGGGCGCGCACAGTCCGGTTCTGGAACAGCATTTTGTGGCTGATCCGCAGGCCCGCCTTGGCCGCCTGGGTGATCACCTGGATGCTCAGGATCGAGTCGCCGCCGAGGGCGAAGAAATCGTCGTCGCGACCCACTCGATCCAGCCCGAGCGCCTTCGCCCAGATGTCGGCGATCGTGCGCTCCGTCCGGGTCGACGGCGCGGCGTAGGACGCCGCCAGTTCCGGACGGTCCGCGCCGGGCGCGGGCAGCGCGGCACGGTCGAGCTTGCCGCTGGGCAGTGACGGGAACTCGTCGAGAACCACGAACGCGGCCGGGATCATGTACTCCGGCAGATCGCGGGCACACGCCGCACGCAGCTCGTCGGTCGTGACACCGGTGCTAGCCACCGCGTACCCGACCAGCCGGGGCGCGCCCGGTTGGTCCTCGCGCAGCACCACCGCCGCGTCCGCCACGTCCGGCACGCTCCGCAGCGCGGCTTCGATCTCGCCCGGCTCGATGCGGAAGCCGCGCAGTTTCACCTGGGCGTCCAGCCGGCCCAGGAAAGCGAGCGTCCCGTCGGCACGGAACCGCACCCGGTCGCCGGTGCGGTAAAGCCGCGCGCCGGGCGGCCCGAACGGATCCGGAACGAACCGATCCGCGGTCAGCCCCGGCCGGCCCAGATACCCGCGAGCCAGGCCGGTGCCGCCGAGGCACAGTTCGCCGGGGACGCCGATCGGCGCCGGACGCAGCTCGGCGTCGAGAACGTACGCGGTGCTGCCCGGGATCGGCCGACCGATCGCCACCGGCGCACCCGGCCGGCATTCGGCCATGACGGTGCAGATGGTCGCCTCGGTGGGCCCGTACAGGTTGTGGAAGCGGCGGCCGGGCGCCCACCGGTGCACCAGGTCGGCCGAGCACGCCTCGCCGCCGACCGTCACGGTGGTCAGCGCCGGCAGCGCCGCGTGCGGGGTCACCGCCAGCGCGGACGGCGGCAGCATCACCGTGGTGACCGCTTGCTCGTCCAGTAGCTGAACGAGATCCGGGCCAGGGAGCGGTCGTTCCCGCGGTGCGAGGCTCAGCGTCGCGCCGGAAGGCAGCGCCATGACGAGTTCCAGCAGCGACGCGTCGAAGCTCAGCGACGCGTACTGCAACACGCGGCTCCCGTTGCCGACGCCCAGCGCGCTCGCCTGCGCATTGGCGAGCGCGGCGATGCCGCGGTGCGGCACCATCGTCCCTTTTGGACGGCCGGTGGAGCCGGAGGTATAGATGACGTACGCGACAGCGTCCAGCGGGACCGGTGGCAGCGGGGTGTCGTCGCGCTCCGCGCGGATGGCAGGCCACTGCTCGTCGAGCAGCAGGACGTTCTCGTGCCGAGGCAACCGGTCGAGCAGATTTCGCTGCGACAGCAGCAACTGCGCGCGGCTATCTTCGATCAGGTATGCCAGCCGGTCGGCCGGATAGGTCGGGTCCAGCGGAAGGTAAGCGGCACCCGCCTTCATGATTCCCAGCAGGCTGATCACCAGTTCGGGACAACGCTCCAGGCAGACCGCCACCCGGACGTCCGGTCCGGCTCCGGCGGCCCGCAGGTGCTGGGCCAGCCGGGTGGCGCGCGCGTCGAGCGCGGCGTAGGTGAGCTGGTGCCCGCCCATCGCGATCGCCACCGCGTCCGGGGTCCGTTCGGCTTGTGCGGCAATGAGATCCGCGAACCCGAGGGCTGGCGCCGCGAGGGCCGGGGTGTGGTTCCACCGGCGGGTCAGCAGGTCGTGGTCGGCAGGCGGCAGCAGCGGCGCGTCGCGCAGCCGCCGGTTCGGCTCGGTCGTCAGCGCGGCGAGCGCGTCGAGCAGCACGGCGGCGATCCGCTCGACGGTGGACGGCTCGAACAGGGCGGTGTTGTAGATCAGCGTGCCTGCCAGCGAATCCGGGCTCTCGACCAGGGCGAGCGCCAGGTCGAACTTCGCCGTTCCGTTGCCGGGCGGCGGGTCCAGCGGCCGGACGCGCACGCCCGGCCAGCCGAGTTCGGGCGAGGACACCCGCTGGTAGTCGCAGCCCACCTGGGCCAGCGGCGCGTAGCTGGCATCCCGGGCCGGCCGCAGTTCCTCCACCAGTTGCTCGAACGGCACGTCCTGGTTGGCGTAGGCGTCCAGGCACCCTTCGCGGACCCGGGCGACCAGTTGCGCGAAGGTCGGGTCGCCGCTGAGGTCGGTGCGCAGGACCAAGGTGTTGGTGAAGAACCCGATCAGCCGTTCGGCTTCCTCGGTGGGGCGCTGCCCGATCGGCGTGCCGACCACGATGTCGTCCTGGCCGCTGTAGCGGGAGAGCACCAGCGAGAACGCGGCCAGCAGGGTCATGAACGGCGTCGCGCCGATCTCCCGGCTCACCTGGTGCAGCATCTGCCGGACCGGTTCGGGCACGGTGAACGCGTGGCTCGCGCCGTCGAATCCCAGCTCCGCCGGGCGGGGGCGGTCGGTGGGAAGTTCGAGCAGCGCCGGCGCGCCGGCCAGGTTCTCGCGCCAGTGCGCGAGCTGCCGTTCCAGCGTAGCACTGTCCAACCAGGACCGTTGCCACAGGGTGTAATCCGCGTACTGGAAGGGAAGTTCCGGGAGTACCGGTTCACGGTGTTCGCGGTACGCGGTGTACAGCTCGGTCAGTTCGGCCAGCAGGATTTCGAGCGAACGGCCGTCCGCGATCGTGTGGTGCAGGCCGAGCAACAGCACGTGGTCGTCTTCGGCCAGGCGCAGCAGCCGCGCGCGGGCCAGCGGCCCGGTCTGAAGGTCGAAGCGCAGCCGGGCCTCCGAGGCGGCGAGCTGACGGACGACTGCGGCAGCCCGGTCCGCGTCGAGGTCGCGGAGGTCCACCACCGGCAACGGCATCGGCGCGGGCGGCGCGACCACTTGTTGCGGGGCACCGGCGCCGAAAGCGGTGCGCAGGGGTTCGTGGCGCGCGGCGATCGCGGTCAGCCCGGCGGCAACGGCCGCCGCGTCTAGGGCGCCGGTGAGCCGCAGGCCGGCGATGATCGTGTTGAGCGGGCTGTCCGGAGCCCACTGCTCGAAGAACCAGGCGCGCTGCTGTGCGAACGACAACGGCACTTCCGCCGGGCGGTCTTGAGCGCGCAGCGGCGGCCGCTGGTCCGCGGTCGTATCGCGGCGGGCTTCGACGTGCTCGGCGAGTTCCGCGACGGTGGGATGCGCGAACAGCACCCGCAGCGGCACGTCGACGCCGAACACCGCCCGGAGCCGGGCGTGGACCTGTGCGGCGATCAGGGAGTGGCCGCCCAGTGCGAAGAAGTCGTCATGGATGCCGACGTTCTCGATGCCCAGAAGCTGTTGCCAGATCCCGGCGACGACCTCCTGCAGCGGCGTCCGCGGCTCGGCCGTCTCGACGCTCGGGCGCTCGCGGCCGGGCTCCGGCAGCGCCGCCGGGTCGATCTTGCCGTGCGCGGTGAGCGGGAATTCGTCCACGACAACGCAGTGCGCCGGGAAGAGGTAGCTGGGGAGGCGCTGCGCGAGGTGCTCGCGCAGGTCGCCGACCTCGCCGCTAGCGGTGAGATATGCGACGAGCTGGTCGTCGCGGAGCCGCACGTGCGCGCCGGTCACCCGCGGGTGCGCGCGCAGCGCCGCCTCGACCTCGGCCGGTTCGACGCGGTGGCCGCGGACCTGGATCTGGTCGTCGGCGCGTCCGAGGTAGACGAACGTGCCGTCGGGCAGCGCCCGCGCCAGGTCGCCGGTGCGGTACATGCGCGCCCCGGGCGCGCCGTACGGATCGGGCAGGAAGCGTTGCGCGGTCAGGCCCGGGCGGCGCAGGTAGCCGCGGGCCGGGCCGGCGCCGCCGACGTACAGTTCGCCGGTCCGGCCGACTGGCACCGGACGCAGGTTCTCGTCCAGCAGGTAGAGGCGCAGGTCCGGGATCGGACGGCCGATGACGCTGCCCGCGGCCGGGTCGAGGTCGGCCGCGCCGATCTCGTGCCCAGTGACGTGCACGGTGGTTTCGGTGATGCCGTACATGTTCACCAGCCGCGGCCGGTCCAGGCCGTGCAACCCGGCCCAGTGCGACAACCGGTCCGCGGCCAGGGCTTCGCCGCCGAAGACCACCGTGCGCAGGCTGGGCAGGTCGCCGGCGACCTCGGCCAGCGGCAGGAACGCCGAGGGGGTCTGGTTGAGCACGGTGACCGCCTGCAGGTCGGCGAGACAGGCGAACTCGCCAGGCGTGCGCCGGGTCAGGTCGTCAACGAGCACCAAGCGCCCGCCGTGCGCGAGCGCGCCCCACAGTTCCCACACCGAGAAGTCGAACGCCGCCGAGTGGAACAGGCTCCACACGTCGCTGGTGTCGAAGCCGAACCACGGGCGGGTGGCGTCGAACAAGCGTGCCGCGTTGCGGTGCGGGACCAGCACGCCCTTGGGCTGCCCGGTCGATCCGGAGGTGTAGATGACGTAGGCGAGGTCGGCCGGGTCGATCCGCGGCGGCGCCGGTTCGGCTTCGATGCCGGCCAGGAAGACCACCGCCGGCCCGTCCGGGATCCGGTCGGCGAGGCCGACGGTGCTGATCAGAACCGGGAGCCCGCTGTCGGACACCAGATAGTCCAGCCGTTCCTGCGGATACGCCGGGTCCAGCGGCAGATAGGCGCCGCCGGCGAGGTGACACGCCAGCAGGGCGATCACCTGCTGCGGGCCGCGGTCCAGCAGCACTCCGGTCAGCACCTCGCGGCCGACTCCGGCCGAGCGCAACTGCTCGGCCAGCCCAGCGGCCCGGCGTGCGACGGCGCGGTAGGTGAACTGCTCTCCGCCCCAGACGACCGCGATGGCGTCCGGCCGCTCGCGCGCCTGCACGAGGAAGCGTTCCACCAGCGATCCTTCTCCGGCGGAAACCGCTGCGGGGGCGGGGTTCCAGCTCGCGAGGAGGGCCGCTTCCTGCTCCGGCGCGAGCGCGGTGAGCGCGGCCACGGGTGCGTCGAGATTCGCGACGAGCGCGGCCAGCAGGCCCGCCAGCTCGGCCAGCAACCCGCTCGCGCCCGCTTCGTCGTACTGGTTCCGCGCGTACGCCAGCCGCAGCGTCAGCCGGTCGGCGAGTGCCGAGACGAGAGTGAGCGGATAGTGCGTCTGCTCGCGGAAGCTGACGTCGGCCACGCGCGGACTGCCTGCGGTGTGGTCGTCGAGCGGGTAGTTCTCGAAGACCACCAGGCTTTCGAAGAGCGGGCTGTTTCCGGGCGCTTCGGCCCAACGCTGCGTCTCCGCCAGCGGCGTGTGCTCGTATTGGCGGAGTTCGACGAATGCTCGCTGGAGGTCCGCCAGCCATTCGGCGACGGACTCGCCGGTCGCTCGGACGCGCACTGGCACGGTGTTGATGAACAACCCCACCATGTCCTCGACACCGGCGAGGCCCGGCGGCCGCCCGGCGACGGTCGCCCCGAACAGGACGTCGGACTGCCCGCTGTGCCGCGCCAGCAGCAGCGTCCACGCGGCTTGGACGAGAGTGCTGGCGGTGAGCCCGTGATCGCGGCCGAGCGCGCGCAGCGCGGCGGTGGCGGATTCGGACAGATCCCGCCGCACCGAGCCGGTGCCTTCGCTCGCCTCGGCGGTTCCGAACGGCAGCGGGGTGGCCGCGGTGAAGCCGGACAGCGTGTCGCGCCAGAACTTCTCCGCCTGCGCGAGGTCGAGTCCTTGATACCAGGCGATGTAGTCGCCGAAGGCGGGCGCCGGCGCGAGTTCGGCGTCCTGGCCGGCGACCGCGGCGCGGTAGAGCGTCATGACTTCGCCGAACACCCGCGAACGCGACCAGCCGTCGAGCACCGCGTGGTGGTTGGTCCACACCAGACGGTGCTCCCGGTCGCCGAGCCGGGCCAAGGTCAGCCGGAACAGCGGGGCGCGGGCGAGATCGAAGCCGCGAGCCCAGTCCCGCTCGGCCAGTTCCGCGACGGCCGCGGCCTGTTCGCGCGGGCCGAGCCCGGCGAGGTCGGATTCCGTCCACGGCAACGCGACCTGCCGGTGCACGACCTGCCGTGCCTGCGCCTGCCCGGTCCAGCGGAGCGCGGTGCGCAGGGCGGCGTGCCGGTGCACGACTTCGGCCCAGGCGTCCCGGAACGCCGCCGCGTCGAGTTCGCCCGTCAGCGTGCAGGACACCTGCTCCACGTACGGGTCCTTGCCCGGTTCGTACAGGGCGTGGAACACCATGCCCTGCTGCAGCGGCGAGAGCGGGTAGATGCGCTCGATGCGGGCGTGCTGTCCGGTCATGCGTCCCCCTCGGCGGGCAGCGTGTCGAGTTCGTCCATGAGCTCGGCCAGGTCCGCGTCGGCGAGGCCGGACTCGGCGAAGCCGGGCTCCGGTTCCGCGCGGGCGCCGGCGCCGGGGTCGGCGGCGAGTTCGCGCAGGCAGTCCCCGGCGAGCGCCGCGACGGTCTGTTCCCGGTGGGCAGCCGGGCGGTACGCCCAGGTCATCCGCAGCCGGCCGGCCAGTTCGACGGCGGTGATGTCGAGCAGGTACGGCCGCCGGGCCGCCGGGTCCGCGGGGCTGCCGAGACGGTCGGGCACCAGTTCCAGCAGTCCGGCGCCGCCAGCGGAACCGGTTCCGCGGCCCAGGTAGTTGACCCGGATCGCCGGGCTGGGCAGCGCGCGCAGCCGGGCGGTGGCGGTGTCCGAGCGGAGGTGGCGCAGGATGCCGTAGCCAACGCCGCCGGACGGTGCCGGCGCGGCCCCGTCGGCGCTCAGCCGCACCGGGTGGATGGTGGTGAACCAGCCGGCGGTGCGGCTCAGGTCGACGTCCGTCCCGCGGGCGTCGCGGCCGTGGCCCTCGACGTCCACGACCACCGGCTGCCCGGTCCATTTGCGCAGGACCCGGCCGAGCGCGCCGAGCACCGCGGCGTGCACGGAGGTCTGCGCGGACCGTGCGAGCAGCGCTTCGGTGGCGGAAGCATCCAGTTCCACGGCGACCGTCCGGCTCTCGCCGTAGGTGCCCGGTCCGTCGGCGTGGTACTCGTCCTGCGGTATCCGGGTGTTGCGCGCTGCGGTCAGCAGGTCCGTCCAGTACGGGATTTCCGGGTCGTAGGCGTGCGCCCGCTCCGCGGTCCGGACGGCCCAGTCCTGGTATGAGGTGGTCTTCGCCGGCAGTCGGACCGGGTGCCCGGCCGCGGCCTGCTGGTAAGCGGTCGCGAGGTCTTCGAGCAGGATGCGCCAGGACACTCCGTCGACGCCGAGGTGATGTGCGACCAGGACCAGTCGCTGAGCGTCGTGGTCACCGGCGAGGACGGCACGGAGCAGGCAGCCGGACGCGATGTCGATGTCCTCCTGTGCCTGCACCACGGCGGGTTCGAGGTCGTCGGCAGTGCGCAGCAGTTCGTGCTCGGCGATCGGCGCGTTGTCCAACGTCCAGCCGCCGCCGTCGGCGGCGCGGACCAGGCGCAGCCGCAGCGCGTCGTGGTGGGAGACCAACGCGTGCAGCGCGGTCCGCAGCGGCTCGACACGCAGGGTTTCCCGCGGGCGCAAGCAGATCGTCTGGTTGTAGTGCGACGGATCGGGCAGGTTCAGGCCGAGGAACCAGCGCTGGATCGGCGTCGCCGGTACAGGTCCGGTCACCGGTCCCTGTTCCGCCTCGACGGGCGCGGCGCCGGTCGCGCACGCGGCGGCGAGGGCGGCGATCGTCGGGTGCTGGAACAGCAGCGGGGGCGTCACCGCCAGGCCGGCCTGGTTCGCGCGCGAGACCACCTGGATGCCCAGGATCGAGTCGCCGCCCAGTGCGAAGAAGCCGTCGTGGCGGCCGACCCGGTCGACCCGCAGCAGCTCGGCCCAGATGGCCGCGAGGGTCTCTTCCGCTGGGGATTCCGGCGGCGCGTACGCGGCGGCGCTGGCCGGCTCGGGCAGCGCGGCACGATCGAGCTTTCCGTTGGCGGTCAACGGGATCGCGTCGATCGGCACGATCGCTGACGGCACCAGGTAGGACGGGAGGTGCGCGGCGCAATGAGCTTGCAGAACTTCCGGGTTCGCGTCGGCGACGACATACCCGACCAGGTGCGGCGAGCCGTCGCCGGTGCGGACCACGACGGTCGCGTCCTGGACGCCCGGATGCCGGCGGAGCACCGCGGCGACCTCGGCCGGTTCGACGCGGTAGCCGCGCAGCTTCACCTGTTCATCGTTGCGGCCGAGGAAAACCAGCGTGCCGTCGGCGCGCCGGCGGGCCAGATCGCCGGTGCGGTAAAGCCGTTCGCCGGGCCGGTGCGGGTCGGGCACGAACCGCTCGGCGGTGGCGGCGGGGCTGCCGAGGTAGCCGCGGGCCACCGCGGGACCGCCCACGCACACCTCGCCGACTGTCCACAAGGGAGCGAGGTCGAGCCGGTCGTCCAGCACGTGCACCCGGGCGTGCGGGAGCGGCCGGCCGAGCGGCACCGGGTCGTCCGCCGCGGCGACTTCGTGGCTGAGCACGCCGACGGTCGTTTCGGTGGGGCCGTAGTGATTGAGGAGCCGGCAGTCTGGCGCCAGTTCGCGCACCGACCGGACCAGATCGGCGGCCAGCGCCTCGCCGCCGAGGACCAGCCGTCGCTTCGGCAGGACCGCCGCCGGCCGCGGGCCGTCCAGCAGCGCCCGCAGGTGGGAGGGCACGATCTTCAAGCAGTCCACCGGGTTCCGGTCCGCGTAGTCGGCCATCCGCGCCGGGCTGTTGGCGACCTCGCGGGACAAGACGTGCAGCGTGCCGCCGGTGCACAGCGACGGGTAGACGACTGTGTGCCCGAGGTCGGCGGCGAAGGTGGAGACAATGCCGTAGCCGCTGCCGGCGGGCAGATCCAGCACGCCGGCGATGCCGCTCGTATAGCGGGCCAGGCTGTCGTGCGTGACCGCGACGCCCTTCGGCGTGCCGGTGGAGCCGGACGTGAAGATGACGTACGCGAGGTTGGCGAGTCCTGCTCCGCCGACCGGGTCGGTCACCGGTTCGTCGGCCAGGCTCGGGTCGGCGAGGTCGATCGTGCCCGCACCGCCTTCGGCCAGGACCAGTCGCACGCCGGCCTGCTCGAACAGGGCGTCGCGGCGGGCCGCTGGGAGGTCGGCGTCGACCGGCAGATACGCCGCGCCGGACTTCAGCACGCCCAGCAGCCCGGCGAGCAAGCCGGTTCCCCGCGCGGCCGCCAGACCGACCCGGTCTTCCGGCTGTACGCCGGCCCGGCGCAGACAGTGTGCGATCCGGTTCGCCTGCTCGTTCAACTGCCGGTAGGTGAGCCGGTCCTCTCCCGCGACGACCGCCGTCTGGTCCGGCCGGAGCGCCGCTTGCTCCTCGAACATCGTGTGCACGCAGCGGTCCGGGTCCGCTGCCGGGGCCGCGGGCAGCCCAGCGGCCAGTGCGCGGCGCGACTCTTCGCTCGGGGACATCGGCAGCGATCCGACCCGCGCCGCCGGCTCCCGCACCGCGGCGGCGAGCAGGCACCCGTACATCTCTGCCAACCGGCGCGCGTCGTCGGTGGTCAGCCGGGCGGTGTCGTGGTGCAGCGCCAGCCGGATCGTTGTGCCGCAACGCATCCCGTCGAGCAGGACTGGGAACGGTTCGCGGTGTGCGACCGCGAAAGCGACCCGCCAGTCCGACTGCGTCGACAGATCGGTCCAGGCGAATCCGGCACGCGCTGCCGGGGTCTCGCCGAAGGTGGCCGCGTCGAAGAATTCCTGGTTTTCCGTCAGCTTTCGGGTCTGGTCCGCCACCGCGGCGACGGACTCGGCGAACGTCTGTGCCGGGTCGACCGCCGTGGCATGCGGCAGCCACTGGACGTACGAGCCGACCGCGTGCCGCATCTCCGCGTGCGGCCGGTTAGCCGCCGCCGGGGCGATCCGGACGACGCCGCCGGCCATCCGGACGAGCAATGCCTGCCATGCCGCGGCGAACACGGCGTCGAGCGGCCAGTCCCGCTGCTGGGCGTGCGCGACGACTTCGGCGGGCAGATCGACCGTGCCGGTCTGTC
>NZ_PQIA01000148.1 GCF_003385235.1 Amycolatopsis circi
CGCCTTCGGGACCGCTGCCCGTCGCCCCGCCCCCCGCCCCGCCGCCGGTTCCCGCGAGCGGCCCGGCGCCGAGCCCCGCGACCGCTCAGCCGCAGATCCGGGTGGAGAACCTGGGCCAGGCCGGGATGTTCGTCGCCGGAACCGAGTCGATCGCCGAGTTCGTCACGCGCGCCACCCGGATCGTCGCCTGGGCGGACGCGACCCGGCACGGCACCGCGAACGGCCCCGGTGAACCGCCGCCGGTCGAACCGGAACGGCCGGGTTCGGACGGCTCCGGCAACACCGTGCTCGGCGACATGGCGCGGCACAGCCGTTCGGTCACGCTCGACCTGCTGGCCGCGGGCAACCGCATGTGGCAGCGCAAGGAGCAGTCCCGCTACGAAAAGGCTTACGAGGACTGGCAGAAGGCCTACGCCGAGTGGGAAAAGCGCGAAGCGGCCCGGATGACGGCGGGCACCAAGCAGCCGAACCCGTTCGTCCTGCTGGTGGGGGAGGCGAACACCGGCCAGCGCCGGTTCACCCGGGCGCTGAAGGCGTCGCTGACTGAGGCCGAGGTCGGGTTCGACACCGCCGAGTTCTTCGACTGCGCCGCCCTGCTCGCCGAGTACGCCGACGATCCGGTCGAGCGCTCGGTGCCCGCGACGATCAACGACATCGAGAACGGCGGTTCCGCGCTCCTGCTCGCTGAGCGGGTCGACGCCCTGTTCGAGAAGGACCTCGCCGCCACCGTCCGAATGCTGCGCAATTACGCGCGCGACCAGGACAGCTGCCGCCTGATCATCCTGGACGGCACCGAGAAGGTGCTCGAACAGCTCCGCACCGAGGCCCCTGACCTGGTGCAGAACATGCTGCAGTATCGGCTGCCCCGGTTCGACCGGCCCGCCGCGGCGGCCGCGCTGCTCGACGTCCTCGCCCAGGAGCGCTCGTTCGGCCTGCCTCCCGACGTGCGCGACCGGCTCGCCGCGCTCGTCAAGGAACCCAGCGCCCGCACGGTGGAGGCGCTGCTGGACGCGTCCTCGCGGCAGGCGATCAGCCGGGGCGCGACGCCGGGCACCCGGATCGAGATCGGCCACCCGGACATCGAGCCGCTCGTGGCCGCCGCCGGCCAGCGCGGCGGATCCTCGATCGAGGAGCTGCTCGCCGAACTGGACGGGATGATCGGCCTCGACGCGGTCAAGGAGCGGGTCCGCTCGCTGACCTCGGAGATGACGATCGACGCGCGGCGCCGGGAAGCGGGCATGAAGGTCGCCGTGCGCAGCCGCCACCTGCTGCTGACCGGCAACCCGGGCACGGCGAAGACGACCGTCGCCCGGCTGCTCGGCAAGATCTACCAGGCGCTCGGCGCGCTGCCCAAGGGCCACGTCGTCGAGGTGACCCGCACCGACCTGGTCGGCGAGTACGTCGGCCAGACTTCGCTGAAGACCCGCGCGGCGGTCCAGCGGGCCGTCGGCGGCGTGCTGTTCCTCGACGAGGCGTACAACCTCGTGAACGACAAGGACGACGACTTCGGCCGGGAAGCGGTCGCGGAACTGCTGGTGCAGATGGAAAACCACCGCGAGGACCTGGTGGTCTTCGCGGCCGGCTACCCCAAGGAGATGGACGCCTTCCTGGAGTCCAACTCCGGCCTGCGCTCCCGGTTCGCCGGCACCATCGAATTCCCGGACTACTCCAACGACGAACTGGCGCGGATCTTCCGCGCGATGGCGAAGGGCCAGGGCTACGAGCTGTCCGCGGACCTGCTCGCGGCGCTGCCCGAGGCGGTCCGGCGGATCCCGCGCGGCCGCGGGTTCGCGAACGGCCGGTCCGCGCGGGTGCTGCTGGAAGCGGCGATCGGCAAGCAATCCACCCGGCTGACCACCGACGGCGGCGCGGACCTGGTCACGCTCGTCGCCGCCGATCTTCCGCAGCCCGGCGAGTCCGGAGTGGGCGCGGTCGACGACTCCGGCCCGCGGCGCAGTCTCCCCGAACTGCTGGCCGAGCTGGACGCGATGATCGGGCTCGACTCGGTGAAGCAGCGCGTGCGGTCCATGGTGGACGAAATGGCCGTGGACGCACGGCGGCGCGACGCGGGCATGAAGGTCGCCGTCCGGAGCCGCCACCTGCTGTTCACCGGCAATCCCGGCACGGCGAAGACGACCGTGTCGCGGCTGGTCGGGCAGATCTACCGCGAGCTGGGCGTGCTGCCGTCCGGGCACCTGGTCGAGGTCGGCCGCGGCGATCTCGTCGCCGAGTTCACCGGCCAGACCGCGCCGAAGACCCGCGAGGTGTGCGAGCGGGCCGCGGGCGGCGTGCTGTTCATCGACGAGGCGTACAACCTCGTGCGGGACGACAACGACGACTACGGCAAGGAAGCCGTCACCGAACTGCTGGTGCAGATGGAGAACCACCGCGAGGACCTGGTGGTCTTCGTCGCGGGCTATCCCAAGCAGATGGACGAGTTCCTCGAGTCCAACCCCGGATTGCGGTCGCGGTTCTCCGGCCGGATCGAGTTCCCGGACTACTCCAACGACGAACTCGCCGGGATTTTCACGGTGATGGCGAAGAGCCAGGGCTACGAGCTGTCCGCCGATCTGACCGCGGCGCTGCCCGAAGCGATCCGCCGCATTCCGCGCGGCCGCGGCTTCGCGAACGGCCGGTCCGCGCGCGGCCTGCTGGAAGCCGCGATCAGCGGACAGTCCAGTCGCCTGGCCGCCGCGCCGGACACGCCGTCGGATCAGCTGGCCGTCCTGATGGCCGCGGACTTGCCGGGCGAAGCCGGGGTGGCGGTCAGCGACGACGCCGGGCCGCGCCGGGGACTGGACGACCTGCTGGCCGAACTCGACGGGATGATCGGCCTGGACGAGGTGAAGGCCCAAGTCCGTTCCCTGGTCGCGGAAACGCGGCTGGACGCGCGCCGCCGCAAGGCCGGGCTGCCGGTCGGGGCGCGCAGCAGGCACCTGGTGTTCACCGGCAACCCTGGCACGGCGAAGACGACCGTCGCGCGCCTGATGGGGCAGCTGTACCGCGAGCTGGGCGTGCTGCCGTCCGGGCATCTGGTCGAGGTCGCGCGGCCGGACCTGGTGGGCGAGTACATCGGCCAGACCGCGCCGAAAACCCGCGAGGTGTGCGAGCGGGCGATCGGCGGGCTGCTGTTCATCGACGAGGCGTACAACCTGGTCCAGACCTACTCGAACGGCGCCGACTTCGGCGGCGAGGCGGTCGCGGAACTGCTGGTGCAGATGGAGAACCATCGCGAGGACCTGATCGTGATCGCCGCGGGCTACCCGGCGGACATGGACCGCTTCCTCGACGCCAACGCGGGCCTGCGGTCGAGGTTCGGGTCCACCGTGCATTTCGCCGACTACGACAACGCGCAGCTGGCCGCGATCTTCACCGCCATGGCGGGCAAACAGGGCTACCGCCTCGACGCCGGGCTCGCCGAAGCGCTGCCCGGATTCATGGCCGGCCTCGACCGCGGCGCCGGTTTCGCGAACGGACGTTCGGCCCGCGGCCTGCTCGAACGCGCGATCCGGGCGCAGGCGATGCGGCTGGCCGGCCCGGACGTCGACCTGGAGGCGCTGGACGACGCGGAGCTGACGCTGCTGACGGTTCCGGACCTGTCGGCCGCGGAGTGACCCGCTCGGGTACTCAAGCCCCGCAGGTCCGTGAAGGGCTCCTTGAGGGAATCTGATTCCCTCAAGGAGCCCTTCACGGACGGCAAACGCCGGCGGCCACCGCACTGGGCGACTCCGTCTCGGGGCGGTCCGAATGCGACGGCTACCCTGAACGTCGTGCCTTCTCCAGCCGCTGACTCCGCTCGCGCCCGCCGTGTCTCCCTCGTGACCTTGGGCTGCGCCCGCAACGAGGTCGATTCCGAGGAGCTGGCGGGCCGGCTGGCCGCGGGCGGCTGGGAACTGGCCGCCGAACCGGAGGACTCCGACGTCGTCGTGGTCAACACGTGCGGGTTCGTCGAGTCGGCCAAGAAGGATTCGGTCGACACGCTGCTCGCCGCCGCCGACACCGGACGCAAGGTCGTCGCGGTCGGCTGCATGGCCGAGCGCTACGGCAACGAACTGGCCGACAGCCTCCCCGAGGCCGACGCGGTGCTCGGCTTCGACCACTACGCCGACCTGTCCTCGCGCCTCGACGACGTGGTCGCCGGCCGCGCGATCGCCTCGCACACCCCGTCCGACCGCCGCAAGCTGCTGCCGATCAGCCCGGTGCAGCGGCCCGCCGCGACGGCCGAGGTCGAGGTGCCCGGGCACGCGCAGCACGGCTGGGGCCCGCGCGTCCTGCGCACGCGGCTGGACGATTCCCCGGTCGCCGCGCTGAAGATCGCCTCCGGCTGCGACCGGCGCTGCTCGTTCTGCGCGATCCCGTCGTTCCGCGGGTCGTTCGTGTCCCGCCAGCCCGACGAGATCGTCGCCGAGGCCGCCTGGCTCGCCGAGAACGGCGCGAAGGAACTGTTCCTCGTCAGCGAGAACTCCACTTCGTACGGCAAGGACTTCGGCCGCGACGGCACCCGCGCGCTCGAACTGCTGCTGCCGCGGCTGGCCGAGATCGACGGCATCGAGCGCGTCCGCGTGTCCTACCTGCAGCCCGCCGAGACGCGGCCGCAGCTGGTGCAGGCCATCGCGACCACGCCGGGCGTCGCGGACTACTTCGACCTGTCCTTCCAGCACTCCAGCGAGCAGGTGCTGCGCCGGATGCGCCGGTTCGGCTCCACCGATTCGTTCCTCGCGCTCACCGAGCAGATCCGCGAGTACTCGCCCGAGGCGGGCATCCGCACCAACGTGATCGTCGGCTTCCCCGGCGAGACCGACGACGACCTGGCCGAACTGGAGCGCTTCCTGACCGGGGCCCGGCTCGACGCGGTCGGCGTGTTCGGCTACTCCGACGAGGACGGCACCGAGGCCGAGACCTTCGACGGCAAGCTCGACCCGGCCGTGGTCGCCGAGCGCGTCGCGCGCATTTCGGCGCTGGTCGAGGAGCTGACCGCGCAGCGCGCCGAAGACCGCATCGGCACCTTCGTGGACGTCCTGGTCGAGCACGACGGAACCGATGGCGACGACGCGGTCGGCCGCGCCGCGCACCAGGCCCCCGAGGTCGACGGCGAATGCGTCATCCTCGAAGACGAAGACACCAAGCCGCTCGCGGTGGGCGACATCGTCCGCTGCGAGGTCGTCGACTCCGCCGGGGTCGACCTGGTCGTCCGCCCGGCGCCGGACGCCGGCCGGTGAGTGCCGCGCCCAGCGGGGCGGGCGAGGGCGTGCCCCGCGCCCCCGCCGAGGGCGGGGCCCAGCTGCCCGAAGCCACCCCGGTCCCGACGCTGAACCTGGCGAACCTGCTCACCATCTCGCGGCTCGTCCTGGTCCCGCTGTTCGTCGTCGCCCTGTTCACCGGGCACGGCGAGGACACCACGTGGCGCGCGATCGCCACTGGGCTCTTCGCCATCGCGTCGGCCACCGACCAGGTCGACGGCTGGGTCGCCCGCCGCTACGGGCTCATCACCGACTTCGGCAAGATCGCCGACCCGATCGCGGACAAGGCGCTCATCGGCGCGGCGCTGGTCGGGCTCAGCGCGCTGGGCGAGCTGTCCTGGTGGGTCACCGTCGTGATCGCGGTGCGCGAGATCGGCGTGACGCTGCTGCGGTTCTGGGTGATCCGGCACGGCGTGATCCCGGCCAGCCGGGGCGGCAAGGCGAAGACCATGGCGCAGATCCTCGCGATCGTGACCTACCTGCTGCCGCTGCCGGCCGGAGCCGACCCGGTGCGCTGGGTGCTGATGGGCCTCGCGGTGGCGCTGACGGTGATCACCGGCGTCGACTACCTGGTCCGCGCGATCCGCCTGCGCGCCGCCGGCAGGCGCGCGACGGGCTCGTGATGACCGAGGCTCGCGAACTGGTCGCGGCTCTCACCCGACGGGGGGAAACCGTGGCGGCGGCGGAGTCGCTCACGGCAGGTCTCGTTTGCGCCACACTTGCCGAGGTGCCGGGCGCGAGCGCCGTGCTGCGCGGCGGCCTCGTGGTCTACGCCACAGAGCTGAAGACCGCGCTCGCCGGGGTCGACGCGCAGTTGCTGGCCGAGCACGGAGCGGTGCACCCCGAGGTCGCCGCGCAGCTGGCCAGGGGCGCGCGGGAGCGGTGCGGGGCGACCTGGGGCCTCGGCCTGACCGGCGTCGCCGGGCCGGATCCGCAGGACGGCGTGGCCCCGGGAACGGTGTACGTCGGGCTCAGCGGACCAGGGGTGAACACGGTGCGTGAGCTGGCCGAGACCGGTGACCGGGACACCATCCGGACCGCGTCGACGCGAGCCGCGTTGGCGCTGCTCGGGGAACAACTAGACTGAAAACGGCGTTCGCCCTTGGCGTACGTACGTGTCAAGTCCTGCACTCGGGGTACCGCTCTGGGTAACGTAGGAGGCACCAGTTCGGGAAGGGAGGCGCGTGATGACCGTGCTGTTGCGCGAGGCGATCGGTGATCGGCTCCGTCATGCCCGCACCAACCAGCGTCGGACGCTGCGTGACATCTCCCGCGCCGCCCGGGTGAGCCTCGGCTACCTGTCCGAGGTCGAGCGCGGCCAGAAGGAAGCTTCCAGCGAGCTGCTGGCGTCGATCTGCGAGGCGCTGGAGCTGCCGCTGGGCGAGCTGCTGCACAAGGTCGCCGCCGACGTGTCCGCCCTCGACAAGGTCGAGGTCGCGCCGGTGGAAGAGGTGGAGACCGCGCCGAGCCAGACGGTGCCCGACCGAGGCGAGGCCGGGTTCGAAGGCGGCCGCCTGGTGTCGGAGCTGATCGGCGACGACCTCTCCGACCTGCGGCTTCAGCCCGCTCCGCGGATGAACACGACGTTGCGGACCACGATCGGCGCGCCGAAGCTGGCGTCCACGATCGCGGCGTAACGCCGGCCCTGTCCCGCTGCACGGCCCCGGGGATCTCCCCGGGGCCGTCGGCGTGCGCGGGGTCCCCCTCCGGGCCGGTCCTGACCGGCGGTCAGGGCTGACCCTGAATTCCCCCGGGGTCGCCTGGAACGGCGGAGGCCGACCTGACACGATGGAACCCGACGCCGGGGTCGGTACGTTGTGCGACTAGGGGAGCGACGCCCCGCCCCGAAGCAATCAGGGCCCGTGGGACGCAAGAAGGCAGGCGGAGGAGATGGCCAACCCGTTCGTGAAGTTCTGGAAGTACATGATGGCGGCGTTCTCGTCGAAGATCGACGAGCACGCCGACCCGAAGGTACAGATCCAGCAGGCCATCGAGGAGGCGCAGCGCAACCACCAGGCGCTGACGCAGCAGGCCGCCTCCGTGATCGGCAACCAGCGGCAGCTGGAGATGAAGCTCAACCGCCAGCTCGGCGAGGTCGAGAAGCTGCAGGCCTCGACGCGCCAGGCTCTCGTGCTGGCCGACGAGGCCCGCGGCAAGGGCGACGAGGCGAAGGCGACCCAGTTCGAGACCGCGGCGGAGAGCTTCGCCGCGCAGCTGGTCACCGCCGAGCAGAGCATCGAAGACCTCAAGACGCTGCACGACCAGTCGCTGCAGGCGGCCACGCAGGCCAAGCAGGCCGTCGAGCGCAACGCGACGATGCTGCAGCAGAAGCTGGCCGAGCGCACCAAGCTGCTCTCGCAGCTGGAGCAGGCGAAGATGCAGGAGCAGGTCTCCGCGTCGCTGAACCAGATGAGCCAGCTGGCCGCGCCGGGCAACACGCCGTCGCTGGAAGAGGTCCGGGACAAGATCGAGAAGCGCTACACCACCGCGCTGGGCTCGGCGGAGCTGGCGCAGAACTCGGTGCAGGGCCGCATGATGGAGGTCCAGGAGTCGGCCACCCAGATGGCGGGCCACTCGCGGCTGGAGCAGATCCGCGCGTCGATGCGCGGCGACTCGGTCGCCCAGGTCACCGACGGCGGCGCGAGCGCGGGTGCGGGCGCGGCCGCGGCCGCGGCCAAGCCTGCTCCCGCTTCGGGCGACATCCAGCGGGAGATCCAGGCCCGCGTGCAGGCGGAACAGGGCAAGAACCCGGCCTGACCGGCCGGGCACGAGCGGCGCAGGGGGTAGGGCGGGATGACCAAGAAGCGGGACTTCAGCGAGTTCAACGCCAAGCTCGAGAAGCACATCGAGCGGTTGCCCGACTACGCCCAGCGCGCTCAGGAAAAGCTGCAGCGGTACTTCCCGCCGGCCGAGGAGGCCGGCGGGAAGCCGCAGCAGAACGGCCGGCCCCAGCGGGGTCCGGTCTCTCCGCCGCCGGTGCCGCGCCGCCCGTCGAGCGCGGCCGCGTCCGCGGCGTTTTCTTCGGTCGCCGGACAGGTGCCCGCGGTCGCCGAGGTCCGCGCGAAATGGCAGCGCTGGAACGAGCCGAGCGCGAAGCACCAGCGCCGCGTCCGCCGCACCTCGCGCGTGCTCACGTTGTGGGTGCTGGTCACGATCCTGCTCGGGGTCCTCACCGTGCTCACCGCCACCGGCCTGCTCGGCGGAGCTGTGGCCGGCCCGGAGATCGGGCAGGCGGTGTTCTCCGGTTTCGCGACGCTGGTGTTCGGCACGTTCAGCGTCCGCACCGGAATGCGGTTGCGGGAGCTGAAGAAGGTCGAACTTCCCGCCGCGCCCAGCGGTCCGCCGCCGCTGCCCGCCGCCGGTTCGGCCGCGCGCGAGCCGATGGAGCGGTTGGCGGAGTCGGAGGCTTCGCTGCGCGAACTCCTGCGGCAGCTTTCGGTGCCGACTTCGCTGGGCACCACCGCGGTTCCGGAGGTCTCCGTCGCCGACGCCCGCGCGACGGCCGACGAGGCTGCCCGGGCGCTGCGCGGCCTGGCCGAGCGGATCCAGGCGATCGAACGAGGCCGCAATTCCGCGCCGGAACGCGAACGTTCGGCATTGCAGGCGGCCGTGACGAAGTTGCGCGAGCAGCTCGACGACGGGCTCGAAGGCTACGGCGGCTTGGTCGCCGCGGCCGGTCGCGCGGTGGCAGCGAGCAGTGACGGCATGGTCACGTCGCGGGAAGCCCTGACGGACGCGACGGATCGGCTCGCCGGGCTGGCGCTGGCGCTGAAGGATCTCGGCTGAGCTGCTGAGCCGGCCCCGTTGCCGGGGCCGTGCGGCCACGCAATCCGCCGCGAAACGCCCGATCCAAGGGTGAATGTGGCCCGGGCGCGCTGTTTCGCGGCGGCTCCGGGAATCGCCCCGACCGGGCGGGAACGCCGTCCTGATGGCCGAGTTTGGGATTCCGGTCGGCGCAACGGGACAGTTCGGCCGCGACGGTGCGTGAGTTTCCCCCGCATACCGCAACAATCGCGTAATCCGATCCTGCTGGTGACGGAAACGTCTGCGGTTTAACGTTTTTCCCATGAGGTCGGTGTTGGCACCCGCCAGGCCCGGCGTCGAGGGCTGAGGTTCGCGGCGCCGGACGTACACAGTGGACTCCTCCGATCCCGTCGAGGAAAGGACGCCCTCGTGACTACGCTCCCGCCGGAACCTGATCCTGTTCCCGTCCCTCCGCCCAGCTCGCACGAGCGGGTCCGCACCGCGTTCGAGCGGCTGGCGAAAGCCGACCGCCCCGGACTCTGGGCTTCGGTGCGCACCATGGAGGAAGTGCTCGTCGAAGCGAAGACCGTCGACGAACGCGTCCACGCCGGAGAAGACCTGCCGCTGGCCGGAACGGTCCTCGCGGTGGACACCGACGGCCCGCCCGCGCTCGCTCGCCTGACCGACGCCGGCGCGGTGCTGCTCGGAACGACCGTCGCGGACCCGGAAAGCGCGGCCGTCGGCCTCGAGATCGTCGACCTGGCCCTGAATTCGTCCGCGCGCGAGATCGCCGCCCCGCCCGGGGTTCTCACCCTCAAGCCGACACCGGGGTTGATTCCGGCGACGACCGTCTCCGTGTCGGCGCACCGCCTCACGACCGCCCAGCGGGCCGTCGCGGCGATGTTCGGTACGGACTCGGCAAGCCGCGAATGGCCAGCAGACGTCCGCCTCGCCGCCGGACAGCATCCGCGCCTCGGCATCCCCGCCGAAGCCAGCCTCCCGCTGCCCGCGAGAAGGGCGTTCGACGTCGCTGCCGCCTCTCTGGAGGCCTCTGGCGCCGTCTTGGTCCCAGCAGACGTCAGCGCGTTCTACGGGGCCGGAAACGCCCTTGGAGCCCGCGCGCTGCTGGCGGATCTGGACGCGTTGCTGCTGCCGACCGTCGGTGTCCTGGACGCGACGCTGAACGCCCTGGACGTCGCCGCCGTGACCGTGCCAGTGGACCGGCGGCCGTACGGGATCACTGTGGTGACGCGGGCGTTCGAGGACCAGATCGGCATCGATCTGGCTTCGGTGCTGACTGGTGAGCGGTCGCCGGATCCGTATCCGAGCGAGAGCGTCGACGTCGTGGTGTTCGGTGCGCATCTGTGCGGCCAGCCGCTGCATGACGAACTGCACGGCGCGCGGTTCGGCGGTCTGGTCCGGACCGCCGAGCGCTACCGGATGGTTCTGCTCGACGGGGTCACCCCGCCGCAGCCCGGCGTGATTTCCGGCTCGGCAGGCGTGGACGGCGAGCGCTGGCGGCTGTCTCCCGCGGCGTTCGACCGTTTCGCTGCTGGCTTGGCGGCGCCGTTCGTGCTGGGCCGGGTGGAGTTGGAGGACGGGAGTACGCCGCTCGCGGTGCTGTGCGAACCCGCTGCTGCCGCGGGTGGGGAAGGTCTGGACCGGTACGCGTCCTGGCGGGGGTATCTGCGGTTCGTCAGCACCGGAGGGCCGCGGTTCCCCGGCTGAGGCGGAGCGGCCCGAGTGCGCCCGGTCGGACTCGGGCCCGGCGCCCCCGGACTGGTGAGGAGCGGGCCTCGGTTCCTCGGCTGAGCCGGGCGGACGGACGATCGAAACCGCACCGGCGGTTCTGCCGAGCGGTCGTCCGCCGGATGCTCGACGCCGGAGCCGGTGTCGGTCGGACCCGGCTCGCCCGCTACCGGGCGGCGAGCCCCCGGCCGACGCGGCGGACCAGGCCGGGACCGTGCAGCGCGAAG
This sequence comes from Amycolatopsis circi, assembly GCF_003385235.1. Classification (GTDB taxonomy): domain Bacteria; phylum Actinomycetota; class Actinomycetes; order Mycobacteriales; family Pseudonocardiaceae; genus Amycolatopsis; species Amycolatopsis circi. The sequence continues at coordinate 10,961 of NZ_PQIA01000148.1, forward strand.
CCGGTGTAGAGCTGGACGAGGCTGGCTCCGGCGTCGAGCATCCGGCGGGCGTCGTCCGGGCCGAGGATGCCGCCGACGCCGATGATCGGCAGCTTGCCCTCGGTCTTTTCGTGGACGAAGCGCACCACTTCGGCCGAGCGTCCGGTCAGCGGGCGGCCGGACAGTCCGCCGGTTTCGGAGGCCAGCGCGGCTTCGGCGGGGGCGATGCCGGCGCGGGAGAGAGTCGTGTTGGTCGCGATGATTCCGGCTACTCCGTGGTCCAGACAGACTTCGAGGAGTTCGGCGAGCGCGTCGTCGGTGAGGTCGGGAGCGACTTTCACCAGCAGGGGAGTGTTGCCGCCGAGTTCGGCGCCGGTCTTGCGGAGTTCGGCGAGGAGTTCGGCGAGCGCGGATTTGTCTTGCAGCGCACGGAGGCCGGGGGTGTTCGGGGAGCTGACGTTGATCGCGAAGTAGTCGGCGAAGGGGTGCAGGGTGCGGAGCGAGTAGCGGTAGTCCTCGACTGCCTCGTCCAGCGGCGTCACTTTCGACTTGCCGATGCTGATTCCCAGCGGCACCGCGGGTTTTCCGTGCGCGGCCAGCCGGTCGGCGAGGGCTTGGGCTCCGTCGTTGTTGAAGCCCATGCGGTTGATGACCGCGTCGGTGGCCGGGAGGCTGAACAGGCGCGGTTTGGGGTTGCCTGGCTGGGGGTGGCGGGTGACTGTGCCTGCTTCGATGAAGCCGAAGCCCAGGGACGGCCAGGCGTGCAGGGCTCGGCCGTTCTTGTCCATGCCTGCCGCTAGACCGATGCGGTTGGGGAAGGTCAGGCCTAGGACGGTGGCGGGGTCGTTGGTTCGGTACATCTTCGAGATGGGGCGGAGGGTTTTGCCCGTGCGGCTCAGGAGGCTGACTGTGCGTTCGTGCACTACCTCGGGGTCGTGGTAGGCGAGCCGGTACATCGCTGGGCGGACGATCCTGTCGAAGAGCACGTCGTCCATGCTGCCGTATCCGGAGTGGGGTGGCTGGGGGCGGCTGGGGTTGTTGTGGTTTGGGTCGCGTCGGGGCCGTGCTGGGTGCTGCTCGTCGCCTGGCGGCGACATTGCGCACGTTGGTTGCGTGGGGCACCCCGAAGCTGATTGTGCTGACGGTCTGGGGGTGCTTGTCAAGGCGGGAAAGATGCCTTGACAAGCACCCCCAGACCGCAGGGGAGGCTTCGTATCGGGGTGCAGGGCCGGGGCTGGGTGCCTGGGGCTTGGCGCACCGACATCGCTCCCCCTGAAGCCCGCGGAGCGTTAATGCCGTGAGGGGAACCCTGAGGGACTCAGAGTCCCTCAGGGTTCCCCTCACGGACCTCGATTCCCTCGACGACCCCTTCACGGCCATCCGGCACTCGCAGACCCACCTAGCCAACGCGCCCAAGCTCCGCGCCCACCCGCCAAACCACCGCCCACCCGCCAAAACCGCCGCCGACCCGGGCCGGGTTCAGTGGTGCTCGCCCAGCGGCATCGCGAAGCACGGCGACGAGGGCGGGCAGTCAGTTCAGCGGGGCGGCGCCGGCTTTCCACTCGTCTTCCAGCATGGCGTAGACCAACTCGTCGGTCCATACGCCCTTGACTACCTCGTTCTCCCGCAGCCTTGCTTCCTGGCGCATGCCCAGGCGCTCCATCAACGCCGCCGACGAGGTGTTGCGGCCGTCGCAGCGGCCGATGATCCGGTGCAGGCCCAGGTCTTCGAAGCCGAGCCGCAGGACTTCGCGGGTCGCTTCCAGGGCCAGGCCTTTTCCGTGGTGGTCGGGGTGGAAGACGAAGCCGATCTCGCCTTGGCGGTGTTCCGCGCTGAGGTATTCGAGGTTGAGGTCGCCGATGAGCTGCCCGGTTTCGGCGAGTTCCACGGCGACGGCGAGGAACTGGCCTTCCTCGGACAGCGTCGAGCTGTGGATGCGCTTCGCCAGTCCTGCCGCGGATTCGGCGCGGCTGCGCGGTCCCCAGTAAAGGTAGCGGACGACGTCCGCGCGGGACTGGAACGAGTTCAGGGCATCGAGATCGTCGTCCCTGAAGGGGCGGAGGAGCAGGCGTTCGGTGCTGATCGGATAGTCCGGCCTGAGCATCCCCCAAGCCTAGCGACTTCCGCGGGTCCGCAGGAACCGCCGCGGTGCTCGCCGGGAGGGAACAAGTGCGCCACGACATCAAGAGGTCATGGAAATTCCCGGGGCGCCTCCTGGACGCCGTCAGCGTCCAGGCCCGAGCCGGACCGGTGCTCGAGAACCCCGGGAACCCGGTGACTGCCTGGTATTCGTCAGCAGGCAGCACGTGAAGCAGGCGATGAGCCGAAGGTGGCTCTTGTTGCATCGCTGCTCAAAGTCCCAACACGTGCCATCCGCTAGCGGACAGCCACCTCACGAGTCCTGTGTGAATACAACTTAGGACCACCTCCTCTCTCGTGTACTGCCACGCTAACCGCGAACCTCTCGGTACGGCAACATCATTTGCGCGGCAGTCCGTCCGCCGGGACGGGACCGGGCTGGCAGCGCTGGCAGCACCAGGTCGGGCGCTGGTACGGTCCGTCGCCCTGCTGAGCCACCAGCAGCGGGCCCCCGCAGCGGAAGCAGCCCTGGCGGGTGCGTTCGTAGACCCAGGTGCGCCGTCCGCGGCGGAGGTCGCCGGTGGTGGCCTGCTCGTGCCGCCACGCGTTCGCGACCAGCAGCTTCCGGGCGAGCGCCACCGCGCGTGCGGGGTCCACTTCGGACACTGGGGTCCACGGGGAAACCCGCAGCAGGAACGAGATCTCGCATTTGTACAGGTTGCCGACACCGGCCATGATCCGTTGGTCCAGCAGTGCGTCGCCGAGTTCGCGGTCCGGTTTCGCGGCGAGGTTGGCGGCGGCCAGTGCGGCGTGCTCGTCCGTCCACTGTGGATCCAGCAGGTCCGGTCCGAGGTGTTCGACGAGGCTGTGCTCCTCGGTCGTAGGCACCAGTTTCAGGTCGTGCAAACGGAAACCGATCGCCTGGACGTCGTCGGTCATCAGCACGACGCGCGCGTGATGGGCGGGCATCGCCCACTTCGCGCCCGCGGGCTGGATCTTCCACGAGCCGTCCATCCGGAGGTGGCTGTGCAGCGTCAGGTCGCCGGAGAAGCGCGTGAAGAGGTGCTTGCCGACGGTGCCGACGCCGTGCACCTCCCGGCCCGCGAGGTCCACAGTGGCCAGTTCGGGATGCCGGAACTCCCCGCGCACCAACGTTTTCCCGGCGAGCGCGCGGTCGAGCAGCTTTCCGGCCAGGAATACGGTGTCGCCCTCGGGCACGGTTCAGCCCGCGGTTTCCGACACTTCCGCCTGCGCGGCTTCTTCCTCGGCGCGCACGCGGTGCCGTCCGGCGCGGTTGGAGCGCAGGATCTTGGCGAGGACCATGTTGAAGGTCAGCGCGATCTCCTGTGCGCCAGGGGAATGCCATTCGTGGATCGGGCTGCACGCGCCCTGGGCCTGCTGCACCGCGAGCCGGTCCGGGATCGCCGTCGGCATCACCAGGGAACCGAAGTTCTCGCGCAGCTCCGCGACCCGGAACTGGTGCTCGTAGGACCGCACGCGCAGCTTGTTCACCAGCACGCCGATCGGCCGCAGCGCCGGATTGTGGTCCTCGCGGATCCGTTCGATCGCTTCCAGCGCGCGTTGAGCGCCGGCGACCGCATACATTGTGGGTTCAGTCACAATGAGCGCGCTGTCGGCCGCCACCAGCGCGGATTTGGTGAGCCGGCCGAGCGACGGCGGGCAGTCGATGATCGCCAGTTCGTACGGGTCCTCGCGCAACGGGTGCTGGTGCAGTTCGTCCAGCGCGCGGGAGAGGTTCTCCAGGCGGCGGCCGTCGGAGTCGGGCTCGTTGAGCGACTCCAGCTCCTCGGCGCCGACGAGCACGTCGATCTCCTCGCTCCAGACGCTGGGCGCGATCGCGCGTTCGAGAACGGCCCGCGCGGGCGTCTCGAGCACGTCGGCGAGCGTCGCGTCGGTGAACGGCGGGTCGAGCGAGGTGGTGGCGTTGCCCTGCGGGTCGAGGTCGGCTACGAGCGTGCGGGTTCCCCTACGCAGCGCGGCCGACGCGATACCGAGCGCGACCGTCGTTTTGCCGACACCACCCTTGAGGCTGAGAACGGCGACCGTGTGCACTCGACACAGCCTACGGGCCGCTCGCCGGGACGGTAGTGCGGAAGGTGGCGAACGCCGCTGCGGAGCCCACGCGGGTCACGGCCAGTGACCGGCGGCCATTACCCTGTCGGCCATGAAGACCGACACCGTGGCCGCCCGGGGTTCGGGCGCTGTTCGCCGGGCGCTCGAGGCCGAACTGCGGGCCGCCCGCGCCCGCGGCGTGGAGCAGCCGGTCGTCGTCGACGTCGGCGGCGGGAGCGGCGGCTGGGCGGTGCCGTTCGCCTCGGCCGGATGCCTGGTCACCGTGGTCGAACCGAACCCGAACGCGCTCGCCACACTGCGCCGCCGCGCCGAGGAGGAGGGCGTCTCCGGCCGGATCACGGTGATCGCGGACGACTCCGACGCCCTCGGCGCGCACGTCCAGGCCGGGTCTGCGGACCTGGTGCTGGCGCACGGCCTGCTGGAGGTCGTGGACGACCCGCGCGCGGTGCTCGACGCACTCGCCGCGGCCGTCTCGCCCGGCGGTGCCGTGTCGGTGCTGGTGGCCAACCGCACCGCGGCCGTGCTGCATCGCGCGCTGGCCGGCCGGATCTCCGAGGCGCAGCAGCTGATGGAAGGCCCGGACGGGATCGTCGCGGGGGACACCGTACTGCGCCGGTACGACAGTTCCGGGCTGACCGATTCGCTCGTGGCCGCCGGGCTGGAAGTCACCCTGCTGCAGGGCGACCGGGTGATCTCGGACGTCGTGCCGGGCGGGGTCCGTGAGGACGAGCTGGCCGAGTTCGAGCTGAGCGCTTCGGCGGTGCCCGCGCTGCGCGACGTCGCGGGCCGGTTGCACGCGATCGCCCGGCGGGCCTGAGAAGCGAGTTCCCGGCCGTGCCGCGGTGCGGGAATCATCGTTGCGGGCTTGCGGGTCACCCGTAAGCGTGGCCGCCGCGGCTCGGGCGCCGGGAATTGTCGGGGGCGGAAGGTAGCGTCCGGAGGCGTGGGGAGAAACGCCGAACTGCCGAGCGGGATGGCCCGCTACCGCGTCACCACGGGCGCGACCGAGCTTCCGGACGACACCGGCTGCTCGATTCTTCACGTGGACATGGACGCCTTCTTCGTGTCGTGCGAACTGCGCACGCGACCCGAGCTGGAGGGCCAGCCGGTCGTCGTGTCCGGCGGCGGCCCGCGCTCGGTCGTCGCCGCGGCGAGCTATCCGGCACGGCGCTTCGGCGTGCGTTCGGCCATGCCGTTCGCGACGGCCAAACGGCTCTGCCCGCAGCTGGTGTGCATCCAGCCGACGCCCGGCCTGTACGGCGAGGTGTCGCGCGGCGTCATGGGGATTTTCCGGCAGCTGACGCCGCTGGTCGAGCCGCTGAGCCTGGACGAGGCGTTCCTGGACGTAGGAGGCGCGCTGCGGCGGCTGGGGACCACTCCGGGTGTGCTGGGGGCGCGGATTCGGGAGCGGGTGCAGGCGGAGCACGGGATCGCGTGCTCCGTCGGGGTCGCGAAGGTGAAATTCGTGGCGAAACTGGCTTCGGGGATGGCCAAGCCGGACGGAATGGTGATCGTCCCCGCCGCCGAAACGCTGGAGTTCCTGCACCCGCTGCCGGTGTCGGCGCTGTGGGGAGTCGGGAAGCGGACCGAGGAACAGCTGCGCCAACACGGCTGGCACACGATCGCGGACATCGCCGCCACCCCGCCCGCCCGGCTGCGGCGTGCGGTGGGCCGGGCCGTCGGGGATCACCTGTGGGCGCTGGCGAACGGCCATGACGACCGCGCGGTGGAACCGGAGTCGGCGGAGAAGTCGATCGGAGCCGAACACACCTTCGACGTCGACGTCCTGAACCGCGACGAGCTGAGCTTGGAACTGCTGCGCCTGTCCGAACGAGTCGGGGCGACGCTCCGGTCGCGAGGGCTGCGCGGGAGGACGGTGTCGATCAAGGTGCGGTTCGCCGATTTCCGCACGATCACCCGAGCGCGCACCGTGCTCTCGGCGACGGACGTGGCCCGCGACATCCACCGCACGGCAGTCGAGCTTCTGTCCGAGCACGCGCCGACAGGAGCGGTCCGGTTGATCGGAGTGCGGGTGGAAGGCCTGGATACCGGCGACGAGGGGGAGCAGCTGTCGTTCACGAACGACGAACCCCGATGGCGGGACGCGGAGGTGGCGGCGGACGTGGCAAGACTGAAATTCGGCTCGGCGGCGATCCGGCCCGCTTCGCTGCTTTCTCCTCGGGAGGACTGAGATGGGCGCTTGGTCGGCAGTCGGCCTCCGGAGCGGGTTGCCCGACGGGTCCGGAATAGGGGTTCGGCGGTCGCTCTGAGTCAGCGGGCTGCGGGCTGTTCGTGCGGTGGGGGATTGCCGATCTCGGCGTCGGCCGAGTGAATGAATGGCGGACGGTATCGATCGGCGGAAGATCGGGCCGGCCGCGGCGTCCGCAGGGCGGGTGGTCGGCGCGAGGACGCTTTCTCTCCGTGACGAGGGACCCCGCCCGGGGGAGGCCGACGGGGCGGCGGAGGGCCCTGGACTGCGCCGAAGGGGGTGACTTCCGTCGCGGTAACGCACTGTCAACCCGCATCTTGCGGGATTTCCCCCGATTCGATCATTTCCGGATCGGGGATCGGGTAGTCGGACGAGCGCGGGGCTCGTATCCTGGACAGTGCCACCCCGCCTGGGGTTGGCTGTTGGGTCCAGGACGTTGCGCGGCCCGGCGCCCGCGACAGCTGTGCCGGAGGAGGAAAGATGCCACTCTCCGAGCATGAGCAGCGGCTGCTCGATCAAATCGAGCGCGAGCTCTATGCCGAGGACCCCAAGTTCGCATCCACGGTGCGCGGCACCCGGTTGCGCCGACCCGCGCGCCGTCGGCGCATCCAGGGGATCGCCCTGTTCGTGGTGGGCGTTGCGCTGCTGGTGCTCGGTGTGGTGATCCCGGTGTTGCGGGTCGCCGACGTGCCGGTGGTCAGCGTGCTCGGGTTCCTCGTGATGTTCTTCGGGGTCATGATGGCCGTGACGTCGCTGCGCCACAGCGACGCCGGCGGCATGGACAGCCCTGACGACGGAGGCGGCGGGGGGAAGCCGTCCGGCCGCAAAAGCTCCTTCACGCAGCGCATGGAGGAACGTTTCCGCCAGCGCTTCGAAGGCCAATAGCACGACGGTGAATCCGCGCTTCTCCCCTCGGGGCGGAGCGCGGTTTCTCGTGCGCGGGCACGGACTGCACCGGCTAGCGGGACACAGGTTCCCGACCTGCTGGCAAGGCTCCGGGCTCGCTTCACTCGATACGGGCTCGAAGCGCTCCCGGTTCGGGGATGCCCGCACGGGAAACTGGCGGGCACGGCGTCGGCGAGTGACTGCTGACGACGCTCGGTGCGGTGCTGGATCCGGCCTGCCGCCGGAACGCCTTCGACGCGACGCTGCGGCCGTGCCGGTTCAGGCGGCGGCTCGGGCCTGGCCGCTGCTTGTGCAGTTCCTCTGACGGGTTGAGCCTGAGGATGTTGGGGTCGCGCAGGCTGAGTCGGCAGGGAACGCCGCGGTGGCTCCCTGAACGTGGCAGTTGACGTGCTGGTTGGGTGCCAGACATCGGTGCGGGCAGGCTGGTCGCGCCCACGGCCGAGCTGGGTGCGCCGTGAAATGGCGGACTGCTCGGGCTTTTCGTTGCCCAGCCTGCGGGGCGGCTTCCTCCGCCGCTCCGGCTCCGGCGTCTCAGGGGATCTGGGCCTCGAGCTGATCGAGGTGCGCGGCAAGGATTTCCTCGAACGCAGCCCGGCGGTCCGCTCCGAGAGGCCGGACGTCGCGGGCGAAGAAGGCCAAAGCGGGGAAGCGTTCGGGATCGGCGCCGAGCACCGCGACGCGGAATTGTTCCAGTCCCTGTTCGTACTCCTCGGCGGTGATGGTGCCGATGCCTGCCTCGGAGGCGATCAGCGCGGCGAGGAGGATCACGATCCGGTGGTATCGCACCGGAACCTGCTCGTCGGGCAGGCCGGACGCGCGCAGGGCCTGCAGCAGTTCCTCCATGACCAGCCGGGATCCGGTGCCGCCGGACGCGTAGCGTCCCCACACCGTGGCGAGCTGAGGCTGCTCGCCGAACGCCTCGTGCAGGCGCAGGCCCAGCGCGGTGATGCGCTGCTTCCAATCGCCTTCGGGGCGGTAGCCGTCCATGGCGGCCAAAAGGATCCGGTCGGCGACGGCGCGCAGCAGCTCGGTCTTGTTGCGGAAGTGCCGGTAGAGGCTCGAAGGATCGGTCCCGAGCGCCGCGGCGAGTTTGCGCACGCTGAACGATTCGGCGTCGCTCGTGCGCAGCAGATCCGTCGCCGTGTCCAGGATTTCGTCGGTCGACCATCGCCTGCGGCCAGTCATCTCGCCCCTCTCGTCGGGTGCAGCATAACTTATGCACTTGGCAATGCACACGGTGTGTGCATAATGAGGACAAGGCGCTGGGCGGCTATCAGGACGCACCGGCGCATCGACTGGGGAAGAAGGAACAATGAAGGAATTCGCTGCCGCGACCCGACCGCCGGAGCCGGACTTCTCGACGATCACGACCGAGGAACTGCTGACCTATCGCGAGGCGGAGAACCGCTTCCGGGCCTCCGGCACGGCGCGGGCGATCCTCGGAGAACCGGATCCCGGCGCGGCGATCGAGTGGCGGGAGATTGCGCTGCCCGGCCGCGACCTGCCCGTCCGGGTCTACCGGCCAGCGCGAAACGAAGCCGCGGCCCGAACCGGCCTGCCGCTGGTGGTCCATGTCCACGGAGGCGGCTTTGTGGGCACGGCGACGCAGTGCGACTGGACTAACAGCCACCTCGCCGCGCGGCTGCCCGCCGTCGTCGTCTCGGTCGAGCACCGGCTCCTCGCCCCCGACAGCCCGCTCGCGAACGCCGCCGACGACGGCTGGGACACGCTCGCGCACGTGGTGCGGCAAGCCGAGGCGTGGGGCGTCGACCCGGCGCGCGCAGCTGTGTTCGGTGAGAGCTGCGGAGCGCTGATCAGCGCGCTGACGGCCGTCCGCGCCAGGGAAGCCGGTCTGGAACTCAAGGCACAGGTGCTGGTCAACCCGGTAGCCGACGTGACCGAGACGATGTTCGACTACCCCTCCATCGCCGAATACGCGTACCACCCGAGCCGGGCACTGCCGCTGCTGCGACTCTTCCAGCGGCTCGCGGTTCCGCCGGGAGCCGACGCCGGTTCCGTCTCGCCGCTGTGCGCGGACGACCTGAGCGGGCTCGCCCCGGCGCTCGTGGTGGTGCCCACCCAGGACGCGGTCGCCGACCACGGCCGCCGCTACGCCGCGCGGCTGCGCGAGGCAGGGATCTCGGTGCGGCTTACCGAGTACCCGGGCGCGAAGCACGCGTTTCTGACCCTGCCCGGGGTGGAACCGCAGGCCGAGACCGCGCAGACGGAAATCCTCGCGTTCCTCCGCGCGGCCCTCGTGAAGTGACGGAAGAGCACTGATGGCGGCGGTCTCGCGGTCGCCTTGCGGTGGAACAAAAGGCGGGCGGCGTGACACACCATGGGGCCGCGCGGTGCAGCGAATCGGCATCGTCGAAGTGGGCGAGATCGGCAAGGCCATCGTCGAGAGCTTGCGCAACGAGGGCGGTGCGTCGCCGGAAATCTTGCTTTCTCCGCGCGGCGCCCGCGTCTCCGCCGAACCCGCGCCACGCTCACCTCGTGGGTCACCGACCACGGCATCGCTCCGGACTTCAACGCTCGCGAACTGGAACGCCGAACCCCGAAGCTCACCGTCGTCGGCGAAGCACCGACCTCGGGAACAACCGGCCCCGCATCGACAGCGGAGCAGTCCGGCGCAGGCTGTCCCGCAGCTGCCCGAAAGCAGGCTCCAAAGTCGCGTCCGGAGCCGCCTCGTCGCTGTACCAGCTGCGTTCCACCGCGCCCAGCACCGTGCGCAAAGCCTCCCGGCCCGGCTCGTCCAGGCGGTGGCGTTCGGCGATCTTTCCGCCGGCCACGCGGACCGTGTCGCTGTCGGAGATCGGCAGGTCCCGGTCCGCGCACTCCGCCTTCAGTTCGCGCCACGCCGCGTCGGCCGCGCTGGGGGCGTGCGTCGCGATCGTCTGGAGGTGGCGGCGGCGCACCAGGTCGCGGATCGCGGCGGGGCCGCCGACGGCCGCGAGGATCAGCACGACCGCCAAGGCGAACCACCACGACACGGTTCCGGCCAGCAGGCCGATCGCGGCGACCAGCAGGACGGCTCCGGTCAGCGGAAGCCACAGGGCGGCCAGGTGCAGCGGGGTCGGTGCGGTGACTGGGTTTCTGACCAGCACGTCGCCCTCAGGTGTCGCACCGGGCGGGACGCCGGACGGGGTCAAGCCGGGCCGGGGGCGGCGGCGCAGGAAGTACGACGCGGCTACGGCCGCAGCTCCCAAGACAGCCAGGGTCAGCGCGAGCCAGGTCAGCCAGCTGTCGTCGGGAGTGGTGTCCGCGGGCGCGGCGGGAGCGGCCTGGTCGTGGGTCTTGTCGGCCGACGCGCCGGTGGACGGGGACGCGGAGCGCGGGGCCGTCGGGAGGTTGTCGGTCGCGTTCGGCTGTTGCGGGTTCTGGGTGTTCTGCTCCAGGTACGGCGGGACGATGCCGCGTCCGTCGGCGAGCGGGGTCGGGTCGAAGCTGACCCAGCCCTTGTCCCCGAAGTACGCCTCGACCCACGCGTGCGCGTCCTGCGAGCTGATCGACTGGTAGTCGCCCTTGGTGACGCCGGGGGTGAAGCCGATCGCGACGCGCGCGGGGATGTGCGCGACCCGCAGCATCACCGCCATCGCCGACGCGTATTGCTCGCAGTAGCCCCGTTTTCCCTTGAGGATGAAGTCGGCGAGAGCGTCCGCGTCGGTGGCGTCGGCGGTCTTCGTGTCGTACACGAAACCGTTCTGCGCGCTGAAGTACTGCCACAGCGCGGTTGCCCGGTCGAAGTTGTTCGTCTTGCCCGCGGTGAGCTGGTCGGTCAGCGCCGAGACCCGCTTGTCGACCTGGCCGATCCGCGTGTACAGCGCGGGGACCTCGTCGGATTTCGGCGCGGCGTCGCGCAATTCCGCGGCGGTCGGCTCCTTCAGCGACGCGGTTTCCACGTAGGCCGGGGCCGGTTCGCTCGCCGTGGTGAAGACCGAGCCGCTGACCCGGTCGTACAGCCACTGCGGCGGCACGCCGCGGAGCGCGCGCGGGGCGCCGTAGACCGGCAGCCAGTTGTCGACCCAGCGCGTCGGCTGGATCTGGATTTGCCGCGACACCCCGGTGCCGTCGTCGCCGGGCGCGGCGGGAAGCGTGCTGTTCGCGAGCACGCCGCTTTGCGCCTGGCCGCCGGCGCGCAGGCCCCAGCCCTTGTTCGGGGTGTAGGTGTCCAAAGTGAACGCGCGCATCAGCCGCCGGTCCGGGCCGAGGCCGCGGACCTGGAACAGCTCGGTGTTCTGGCCCTGGTCGAGAAGTCCGCGCAGCTGCGTGAACGGCGCGATGCCGAACCCGCCGGTGCCGTTGCCGTCACCGCCGGGACCGGAGCCGAACGGGATCTTGCCGACCGTGCCGACGAAGGTGATCCCGCCGCCCAGCAGGCCGAGCACGATCGCCGAACTGACCACGGCCACCGGCGCTTGCGCTAGCCGCAGCATGCTGCCGGAGCCGGGCGCGTCGCGGTTGCGCCAGCGGCGGTGCCGGTGGTTGCCGTCGATGGCAAGCAGGCACGCGAAAGCTCCCGCGCCGAGCACGAACGTCCACCACGGCATCAGCTCGTCCGACAGCGCCGCGGGCACCGCGTACACGCAGAGCAGCACGAGCCCGGTCGCCGCGGGTGCCGCGGCGGCGACGGCGAGTGTGTCGACCAGCACCGCGACCAGGCCGACCGCGATCGTGACGAGGCACAGGATCGGCTGCGTGCTGTCGACCGGCGGGAGGCCGATCCGGATCTGGTCGGCCGCGGCGGTAAGGGTCGCCTGCAGTTCGCCGAAAGCGGTGGGACCGGGGAAAATCGTGAGCACGCCCTGCGTCGTGAACGCCCCGGTGATGAGGAACAGCAGCACGAGCAGTTGCCCGAACCCGGCGACGACGGTCGGCGCGCGCAGCGAGCGCAGCGCCAGCCCGGTGCCCGCGACGAGCACGACGGCCACGAAGAGGTACCCGAACCAGGCCCAGCCGGAGACGACGCTGGTCAGCGACGTGGCCGCGCACAGCGTCGCGAGGCCCGCGGCGATCGGCGGCAGCACGCTGCTCCGCCACGCGGGCGGCGGATCGGTCGGCTGCGGGGTGGGGGTGTGCGGGATCGGCGGCGCTC
>NZ_PQIA01000005.1 GCF_003385235.1 Amycolatopsis circi
GGTGCATTCTCAACTTATTCAACAAGTGATGAAAACAGGGGAGATGGGAAAGATGACCGAGCACACGGGGTGCGTCATCGTCGGCGGCCGACCGGCAGGCATGGTGGCGGGTTTGCTCCTGGCCCGAGCGGGCGTAGAAGTCACGGTGCTGGAGAAGCACGCAGATTTCCTGCGCGATTTCCGCGGCGACACCGTCCACCCGTCCACCCTCACGCTCCTGGACGAGCTGGGCCTTGGCGAGAAGTTCGAGGCGCTGCCGCAGAGCAAGATGACCACAGTCGGCCTCCCGACGCCCGACGGCGACCAGTTGACCATCGCCGACATGTCGCTGCTGAAGGTCCCCCGCCCCTACGTCGCGATGGTCCCCCAATGGGATTTCCTAGACCTTCTCGCCGAAACAGCGCAGAAAGAACCGACTTTCACCCTGCGCCTGGAAACCGAAATGACCGGCCTCCTCCGCTCCGGCCGCCAGGTCACCGGCGTCCGCTACCGCACCGCCGACGGCACCGAAGGCGAGCTAACGGCCAACCTCGTAATAGCCGCCGACGGCCGCTGGTCCCTGGCTCGCCGCTCCGCCGGCCTCACCCCGCGCGAGTACTACACCCCGTTCGACGCCTGGTGGTTCCGGCTTTCCCGCAAGCCCGAAGAGCGGGAAGCCAGCTTGACGGCGCGGATGAGCAAGGGACACCTCGCAGTGCCGTTGCCGCGCAAGGGCTACTACCAGATCGCCTACCTGGCGCCGAAGGGCAAAGACCTGAACGAGGCAGGCATCGAAAGCTTCCGCCGAGACATCGCCGAGGTCTGCCCGGAATTCGCCGACCGGGTGCACGAGCTGACCTCCATGGACGACGTCAAGTTCCTCGACGTCCGCCTCAACCGCCTGAACCGCTGGCACGTCGACGGCCTGCTCTGCATCGGCGACGCCGCCCACGCGATGTCACCGGTAGGCGGCGTCGGAATCAACCTGGCAGTACAAGACGCCGTCGCCGCCGCGAGGCTACTGGCCGACCCACTCCTCCGAGGCAGGCCGACCGAGCAGAACCTCACCGCTGTCCGCCGCCGTCGCCTCCTGCCGACCGTCGCCGTCCAGGGACTGCAACGCGTTCTCCACCGCCGCGTGATAGGCCCCGTAATGACCGGCCGCGCCGACGGACCCCCGTCCCAGTTGATCGCACTGTTCAGGCGCTTCCCGCAACTCTCCCGCGTCCCGGCACTCCTCATCGGCGTAGGCATCCGCCGGGAATCCGCACCAGCCTTCGCCCGCCGCCCAGCAGAACCGGCCAGCCGCTAACCCCGCGACCAGCGAGTCGCCGCCAAACGGCAACGGCTCTTACCCGCGGCAAGTACCGCCCGCCACCCACCGGCAAGTCCGCCGGTGGGCCATGGCCGGACAACGGCAACTCGTTTCACCATCACCCGGCGACAACGTCGCCACCCACCCGGCAACAGATGCCTCGCCATCAAACGGCAACCCCGCACGCCACTCGCCAGCGGCAGACCTACCTCGCCACTGAACGGCTAACACTCCCCACCGCTCAGCAGCCGAGCACCCCAGACGCTCTCGCCGCTCACCGGCAACAGCACCGGCCACTCGCCGATAGCCTTCGAAGAACCGAGCCACCGATCCTCGAAGCATCGACTCGCAACTGAACGCCAGCCACCCTTTCGCCGCTCACCGGCAACGGCCCCCGCTGGTCAACACCGCGACCGCCAACTGCCTCTCGCCACCCAGTGGCGACAAGATCGCCCACTCGCCAACCGAGTACCACTCGTCTTTCGCCACTCAGCGGCAAAAGCGCCGACCACTCCCCGACCGGGGCACCAGGCACCATTCGCCATTCAGCGGCAACGGCCCCGCATGCCCGCCAACCCGGCACCAGCAACCCGCTCGCCGCTCAACGGCGACAGCCCAAGCCACCGCCGCGACCCCACCCCGTCGACCGGAAAACCAGCCCCGACCAGGGATTCGCCACTAAACGGCAACACCCGAAACCACCCACCGAACCCCTGTCGCCAAAAAACGGCGACAGGCAGCTCAGAGGTCCTGCACCGGGTTCGTCAGAGTGCCGATGCCGTCGATCGTGATGGAGACTGACTGCCCGTCGACGATCGGACCGACGCCTTCCGGCGTGCCGGTGAGGATCACGTCGCCGGGAAGAAGCGTCATCACCCGCGACACGAACTCGACCAGCTCGGGCACCTTGTGCACGAGATCGGAAGTCCGGCCGTCCTGCTTCAGTTCGCCGTCGACCTCGCTGCGGAGCGCCAGGTCGGACGGGTCGATCGACGTGTCGATCCACGGGCCGAGCGGGCAGAAGGTGTCGAACCCCTTCGCCCGGCCCCACTGGCCGTCGGACTTCTGCAGGTCGCGCGCGCTCACGTCGTTCGCGACCGTGTAGCCGAGGATCGCACTGGCCGCGCGGGCCGCGGGCACGTTCTTGACCGGCTGCCCGATGACGACCGCGAGTTCACCCTCGAAGTCGACGCGACCGACATCCGCCGGCCGACGGATCGGAGCGTTCGGCCCGATCACCGTCGTCGACGGCTTGATGAACAGCATCGGCGCGGACGGCACCTCGTTGCCGAACTCCGCCGCGTGCTTCGCGTAGTTCCGGCCGACAGCGATCACCTTCGACGGCAGGATCGGCGCGAGCAGCCGGACGTCAGCCAGCGGCCAGCGCTTGCCGGTGAAGTTCGGCTGGCCGAACGGATGTTCCGCGATCTCCAGGACCTGGGCATCGTCACCGTCCCCCTCGATCGAAGCGAACGCGACACCACTGGGATGAGCAATACGAGCTAGACGCACAACACCAGTCTACGTATACGCACCGACTGTCGCGCACCCCGAGCACGTGCGACAGTCCCCCTCGCTCCGTTAGCCGCGAAAAGACCTCTGACACCAGCCGACCAGCCGTCACCTCACTGGCGCGAATGGACCCTTCACGCCATCAGGAAGCGACCAATCTCAGCACAGCACCAACGCGAACAGCTGCCAACGGACCCGCTCACGAGCCGCAATACCCGCGACACGAAGGCCACGGCGCACAAACGTCCCAACGCGACTCACCCGCACGGCCCGACTCACCCGCCCACAGCCGCCACCCCCAGCTCAGGCACCGACTGCTCCAGCTCCGACGCGACCGTCAGGCTCTTGTGGACCAGCGCATCACACAACGCCAGCCAACTCGCCTCGACGATGCTGCCGTGCACTCCCACAGTCGTCCATTCGTGTTCGCCGTCACTAGTTTCAAGAAGCACCCGCGTGACGGCATCCGTCCCCGGGTTCGACGGCAGGATCCGCACCTTGTAATCAGCCAGCTCCATGCTGTCCAACCAGGACAGATACGGCAGCAACGCCTGGCGCAGCGCCGCGTCGAGGGCGTGCACCGGGCCGTTCCCCTCCGCGGTGGCGATGACCCTCTCGCCCGCGACATGCACCTTCACCGTCGCTTCAGACACAACCTCGCCATCCGGACGGTGGTCCAGCACCACCCGATACGACTCGAGTTCGAACGGCGGCGGATCCGACTTCTCGCCGGAAACCTCCTCGACCTCGCGGCGCAGCAACAGGCCCAGCGAGGCGTCGGCCGCCTCGAACGACCAGCCTTCCGATTCGAGTTCCTTCACCTTCCGCACCGCGTTCGTGAGTGCGTCAGGCCGGCCGGCAAGGTCGACCCCGAGCTCACGTCCCTTGAGCTCGAGACTGGCCCTGCCGGCCATCTCCGTGACCAGTACCCGCATGCCGTTGCCGACAGAAGACGGATCGATGTGGTTGTACAACAACGGATCCACCTTGATCGCGCTCGCGTGCAGCCCCGCCTTGTGGGCGAAAGCGGACGACCCGACGTAAGCCTGGTGGGTGTCGGGTGCGAGGTTGGCGATTTCGGCCAAAGCATGGGAGACGCGAGTGAGCTCGGCGGTGCCTCCGGTCGGGAGGACCTCCATTCCGAGCTTGGTCACGAGGTTTCCCGCCACGGCGAACAGGTCGGCGTTGCCTGCCCGCTCCCCGTAGCCGTTCGCGGTGCACTGCACGTGCGTCGCGCCGGCCTGTACCGCGGCGACAGAATTCGCCACAGCACAGGAAGTATCATCCTGGCAATGGATTCCGAGCCGGAATCCGGTCTTTTCCTTGATCTCGCCTACGGTTTCAGCAAGCCCAAGCGGCAGTTGTCCCCCATTGGTGTCGCACAGCACGAGCACGTCCGCACCGGCGTGCGCCGCCGCGTCGAGCACTCGCAGCGAGGTCTCGGGCGAGAAAGCGTAGCCGTCGAAAAAGTGTTCTGCGTCAAGGAAAACGCGGCGTCCTTCGCCGACAAGGAACTCGACCGTGTCACGCACCATCGCGCACGCCTCGTCGACGTCGACCCGCAGTGCCCGTTCGATGTGCCGAAGGTCCGATTTGGCCACCAATGTGATGATCGGTGCCTCCGAATCCAAGAGTGCACGGACCTGCGGATCTTTCTCGGCCGCGGCCCCCGCCTTGCGCGTGGATCCGAACGCGACGAGCGCAGCGTGCTTGAGCGGTAATTCTCCTTTTGCCGCACGGGAAAAGAACTCCGTGTCCTTCGGCAACGCACCCGGCCAGCCGCCCTCGATGAACCCGACACCCAGCTCGTCCAACAGCCGCGCGACGGCCAGTTTGTCCGTGACGGAGTAGGTGATTCCTTCGCGCTGAGCACCGTCGCGCAAAGTGGTGTCATAGAGGTGGAAGGCATCGCCGAGCGGCGTGCCAGCGGGTTCCGTGCGGGTCACGGTGTTCTCCTTGTGGCGGGGAAGAACCTGGTCCAGGCAACAAAAAAACCTCCCGCATGGGTGCGAGAGGTTGCGCGCCGGTAGCTCTTGTGGAGCGTCTATCCGGCGCGCAAGGCAATAATGATGGAGATGGCGGTCATGCCGGACATCATGCCACAGCCTCGCCCGGCTTCCAAACGCCGGGCGAAGCTTCCCACCTTCTGAGAGCCGTCAGCCGGGCAGATTGGCCAGGTAGCGACCGAATTCCTCGACCGCGGCAGCATTTCGCGGCCCCTCCACCAAAGCCGCGTACGGCAGCGCGAAGAAGCGTCCTTCCTTCACTGCCGGGATGTCGCGCAGGCCGGGACGCGAGCGGAGGAAGTTCTCCTTGTCGGCCACGCTGCCGACCTCGCCGCCGTAGTCGTTGATGAGAATGACGTCCGGTGCCCGCTGGATCACGGCTTCCCAGCTGACACTGGTCCAGCTGTCGTTGAGGTCCGCGAAGATGTTGGCACCACCCGATTTGGTGATGATTTCGTCCGGGCCCGCGTTGCGTCCGGAGGTGAATGGCTGGTCACGGCCGTCGTCGTAGAGGAAGACCTTGGGCTTCGGCCGTCCGGCCGGCACCGCGTTCGTGACAGCGGCGACCCGTGCGCGGTACTCTTCGATCAAACGTTCTGCACGATCACTGATTCCGAACATTTTCCCCAAATTGCGCACATCTGTGTACAGCGCGTCGAGCGGTCGCATGATGCCTCGCTGCTTGCCATTGCCGTTGCGGCACGCCTCGGTCAACAAGTAGCTGGAGATGCCCAGCTTCCCGAGGGAATCCGGGGTGAACCCGGTCGCCTCCGAGAAGCCGTAGTTCCAGCCCGCGAACACGAGGTCTGCTCCCGCGCCCTGCACCACCTCGCGGTTGATCTTCTCGGCGAGCTTGGGCACCTTGGCGAAATCGGCTTTCCAGGGCGACGATGCCACCCCGCTGGACTGTCCTTTGTCGACCACGTAACCGGCCATCCGGTCGCCCAAGCCGAGCGCGAACATCAGCTCGGTGATGCCGATGTCATTCGTCACGACCCGGGAAGGAGGGCGAGACACGGTCAACGACGAACCGCAGTTGGCCACCGTCACGGGAAACCCGGCCGGGGCCGCTCCGCTGTCCCCTTCGGACATTTGAGCGCCGCATCCGGTGGCAACGAGGGCGACCGTCACGATCAACGCGACTGTCCTACGCATGACTGTCCTCCTGGGACTCGAGCCGGTCGAACAACAACTGCGGACGCCCCGTAGCGGGATGCGGCACCACGTGCCCGCGCACCCCGAACACATCGGCGAGCAAGGCAGGCGTGAGCACCTCGGCCGGGGTTCCGCTCGCGACGAGGCGACCGTGATCGAGCACGTGCACCATGTCGCACACGGCTGCGGCCAGGTTCAAATCGTGGAGCGCGGCCAGCACCGTCGGCCCGCTGGCACGAGCGAGCGCGAGGACTTCGAGCTGGTGCCGGATGTCGAGATGGTTGGTCGGCTCGTCGAGCACCAGGAGCCGTGGCTGCTGAGCGAGTGCACGCGCGATCAGCACGCGTTGCCGTTCGCCGCCGGACAAGGTGAGCACGCCTCGGTCCGTCAGGTGCGCCAAGCCGACTTGGTCCAGCGCGGCGGCACACAGCTGATGGTCGGCTGCGCTCATGCGGTCGAGCAGGCCGTGGTGCGGCATTCGCCCCATCGCCACCACTTCGGCGACGGTGAAGTCGAACTCCGCATGCGATTCCTGCGCGACCGCGGCGATCGCGCGCGCCCGCTTCCGTGGTGCCATGCCGTCCACCGGCTGGCCGTCGACCAGCACAGCTCCGGCGGACGGTTTGAGCACCTGGTAGACGGCACGCAGCGTCGTCGACTTTCCGCTGCCGTTCGGACCGAGCAGTCCGACGAATTGGCCTTGCCGGGCTTCGAGGGTCACGTCGTCAACCAGCTTGCGACCGGCCGCGGTCACGCTGACGCCGTTGAGCGAGAGGTCCATTCACGCCCCTCCGAACACATACGAGCGACGGCGCATCAACAGAAGGAAGGCTGGTACCCCGACTGCCGCGGTAAGCACCCCGATCGGCAACTCCTCGGGTGCGGCGAGCACCCGCGCCGCGACGTCCACCCATACCAAGAAAACCGCGCCGGCAAGCGGCGCGACCGCAAGCACCCGGCGATGATCAGCGCCGACGACCAACCGCACCAGATGCGGAAGGATCAGGCCGACGAATCCGATCGCTCCGCTCACCGCGACCAAAACGCCAGTCATAGCAGCGCAAACGATGAACAGGAGAATCCTCAGCTTCCCGACGTCAACGCCGAGAGTCGTCGCCGCTTCGTCGCCCATGGCGAGCGCGTTGAGCCGGCCGGCCAGCGCCAGCAACAACAGAACCCCGCCGACCACCACGATCGCGGCGATCGGCAATGTGCCCCAGTTCGCGCCGGCGAGACTTCCAAGAAGCCAAAACAGCGCCGACCGCGCGGCCTCGCCGTTCGGTGCTTGGAAGACGATCACCGTGGTGATCGCGAAAAACCCGTAAGACAACGTCGTCCCAGTGAGCACTAGCCGCAGCTGCGTAAGGCCTTGCCGCGTACGGGCGACGAGATAAACGATCAAAGTCGCGGCGAGCGCAGCCACGAACGCTCCGACCGACAAGGCATAGATTCCGAGCGACGCGAAGACGCCGAACAATGTCACCGCCGTCGCCCCGACGGATGCGCCGGAGGAAATCCCCAGCACGTACGGCTCGGCGAGCGCGTTGCGCACCATCGCTTGAATCGCGACACCGACAGTCGACAACCCAGCACCGACGACCACCGCGAGCAGAACGCGAGGAAGCCGAAGGTCCCAGATGATCCGGTACTGCCCGACCTCGTCCGGGCCGATCGTCCCGCCGAACAACCCAGCGCGGAGAAAGGCCCACGTGTGAGTGACCGGCACAGCCACTGTCCCGATCCCGACGGCGATGACAATCGACCCGAGCAACGCCACCCCCAGCCCGAGAAGCAGCGGCGTCAACGGCCGTCGCCGCTGAACGGCAACCGCCCCGACCTGGGATTCGCCACTCAACGGCGACGCACCCGGCTGGCTCCGGGATTTGCCGCTCAACGGCGACGCACCCCGCCGGCTTCGGGATTTGCCGCTCAGCGGCGAAACGTTCCCCTCCCCGGGAGATTGGCCATCCAACGGCGAGACGACGCGAGCGCTGAAGCCGGTCGGGTCACGGCTGACCGAGTCGTCGGCCAGCGGCTCGTCGATCGGTGGCTCGCCACGGCGCAGCTCGTTGCCGTGGAATGGCGAATCCTCCGCCGCCGTGCCCGGTCGACTCAGGTCGGGCGCATCGCGATTGCCGATGGACTGTGAAGCGACTGAACCGTCTTCGCCACCCAGCGGCGAAACGGTTGATGGACTGCCATCGCACGAACCCGGACCGTCCGAGGCGCAGTCGCCGCCCAGTGGCGAAACATCCGAAGCGTCGCGGTCAGCGGGACGGGAACCAGCCGACACACCCTCGCCGTCAGACGGCGAACCATCGGAGTCGCCACCGGTTGAACTCGAACCATCCGCGTCACCGGCGCGTGTACCCAGACCGTCCGAGGCGCTGTCGCCCGGCGGCGAAACGCCCAAGCCACCACCAGCGCGCGAACTCGAACGAGCCGACCAGCCGTCGCCGCCAGATAGCAAATGATCCGCGGCACCGCCACCACGCGGACTCGAACGAGCCGATACGCCGTCGCCGCTCAGCGGCGAAAGAGCCGGATCAGAGTCGCCGCTAGATGGCGAACGGTCAGAAGCGTCCTCGCCATCAAGGGGCGATGGGCCTGAACCACCAGACCCATCCGCCAGCGAACCACCACCGGACGGCCCCGAAGCACTGTCGCCGCCCAACGGCGAAAACGAGCGGCCCCCGCGAACTGCCGAAGAACCCCCAGCACGAGCAGGTGGCGAAACCCCACCAGAACCACCGTCGCCAAAACCCGGCGAATCCCCAGCCCCGCCGACCACAGGCCCAAGACAAGCAGAACGTTCTTCAGACGAAGGCGAAGACGAAAACGAAGACACCACCGGCGACGACCCAATCGAGACATTGGGCCCGCAAAAGACGGCAGCCGCCAACGGCGGGAGTGTCGTCTCCCGCAGACCACGACGGGAGGGGACGAGGTTCGAGGAACCTCCGCCGGTATCGGGCTCGCCTTCGGCTCCAGAGAAAAGGAGCCGAAGGCCTACCGTTGCGGGTCAGCGCCGGATTTCGACCGGCTTCCGCGGCGGGGGTCCGAAAAACTCAGGACGGGGTCAGCCGGCCTGACGGGCGTTCGACGAGACCAGCGCGGCGAGGCGGTCGCCGATGGCCTGGGTAGCGCCCGGCGACGACTGGTCGCGCGTGGCGAGATCGAAGGCCACCGAGGCCTCGATCCGCCGCGCCGCTTCCTTCTGGCCCAGGTGGTCCAGCAGGAGCGACACCGACAGCACCGCGGCGGTCGGGTCGGCGAGACCCTGGCCGGCGATGTCCGGCGCGCTGCCGTGCACCGGCTCGAACATGCTCGGGTTCCGGCGCGTGATGTCGAGGTTGCCGCTGGCCGCGAGGCCGATGCCGCCGGTCACCGCGGCCGCGAGGTCGGTGATGATGTCCCCGAACAGGTTGTCGGTGACCATCACGTCGAACCGCGACGGGTCGGTGACCAGGTGGATCGTGGCGGCGTCCACGTGCGAGTACGCGACGGTGACGTCCGGGTGCTCCAGCGAAACCTCTTCGACGATCCGCGACCACAACGAACCGGCGTGCTCGAGCACGTTGGTCTTGTGGACGAGCGTCAGGTGCTTGCGCGGACGCTCTTCGGCACGGTTGAACGCGTCCACGACCACGCGCCGCACGCCGAAGGCCGTGTTGACGCTGACCTCGGTGGCGATCTCGTGCTCGGTGTCCTTGCGCAGCAGACCGCCGTTGCCCGCGTACGGGCCTTCGGTGCCTTCGCGCACCACGACCATGTCGACGTCCCCGGCGTCGGCCAGCGGGCCGCGCACCCCGGGATACAGCCGCGCCGGGCGCAGGTTCACGTGGTGGTCCAGTTCGAACCGCAGCCGCAGCAGCAGGCCGCGCTCGAGGATCCCGCTGGGCACTGTCGGGTCGCCGACCGCGCCGAGCAGGATCGCGTCGTGCTGGCGCAGTTCGCCGAGCACCGACTCCGGGAGCAGCTCCCCGGTGGCGTGCCACCGCGAGGCGCCGAGGTCGTAGTTCGTGATCTCCGCCGCCGGTGCTACCTCACCGAGCACCTTGAGCGCTTCGGAGACCACCTCGGGCCCGATCCCGTCCCCTGGGATCACCGCGAGCCGCATCCACACACCTCCGTAGCCCAGGCCACCGGGCGCACCGATGGCCCATTCGCACAAAAACGCCAGCAGCGGAAGGTTACCGGCCGTAGACAAGGTGCCGTAGCCGCACCACCCTTATGCCGCATCCTCCCACAGGGTGAGACACCCGTTCGGGCGAACGGAAACGGGGGCTTGCCCAGGCCGGACAGCCTTGGCAAGCCCCCGCGTCCCGCGATGCGGCCGCTTCCGCAGCTCACCTCAAGTTCCCCTCAAAGGGTGAACCAGGTCAGCCGCGCGGTACCTCCGATTCGATCCGCACGACCGAGGCGCGCTGCCCGGTCGCGTTGTGGTGCTCGATCGCCAGCAGGCCCTTCGCCTTGTCCCCGGCGACGGCGGCCTTGTTGCGGTTGACCACCAAAGCCGTGCCCGGCTTGGCGACGTAACCCAGCGCCGCGTCGCCGCCGCCCTGGACCGAGTACGCCGGCGCGAGCGCGTCGAACGACAGCGGAGTGCTGACCTGGTCGATCAACCCGTTCGAAGTACCCGGCGCGACGTAGTACCCGGCGGTGCCCACCGTGTAGCTGATCCGGTGCGACGCCTCCTTCGGGTCGATGCCGAGCGCGGCGATGCTGACCGGCAGCACCATCACGTTCGAGTCGAACACGTTGGTGTCGACGTCGCCGAGCTGTCCGTTGATCGCCTGCAGGTCCACCGACGGGTTGCCCGGCTTGGTCAGCGACACCGTGTTGACGAGCAGCACGTCCGATCCCGTCGCCTTCGTCACGAAGGTTTCGAAGTCCGGCTTGCCGTCGCCGTTGGTGTCGATGTCCACGAACGGCACGGTGTTGCTGCCGAGGTTCGCGAAATCGCTCCAGGTCGTGATCCCGAACGCCAGCGTCGCGTTCTCCGGCTCACCCTGCGCCTTGGCGAGCGGGGCCGTCGACGCCGCGCCGATGTAGCGCAGGTCGCCGCCCTTCGCGGTGCGGTTGAGGGTGCAGTCGGACGAGACGTGCGAGTCGCATTCCGGCAGCTGCGGCGATTCGGCCTGCAGTTCGAGCACGCTGATCAGCGAGCGGTACCGCTGGGAACCGCTGCCCTGGTCGATGCCCTTGCCCGCGAGGTTCAGCACGGCCTGGTCGGCGTTCGCGCCGAAGCGCACGCCGCCCGGGGTGGTGATCGCCGAAACCGGCTTCGGCGACGAGTACACGGCCACCCGCAGCGGAACGGTCCCGCCGTTCTTCGGGGTGAACGCGACCCGGCCCGAAGCGTCGGCCACGAACTGCCGGGCGAGCCCGGCCTGCGAAGCCGCCATGGTCGGGTCGAGAACCTTGCGCAGCGCCTTCGGGTCGGTGATCTTCAGCGTCACCTTGACCGTCGCGACCCCGCGCGGGTTCAGCTTCACCGAACTCTTGTCCACTGTGTACTCGACACCAGGCAGGTTGTTGACCGCCTCGTAGCCCACCGAGTACTCAGCCGCCTTGACGCCCTTGTTGACCACCTTGATCGTCTTGCTCAAGGTGACCGGACCAGCCGCCTCGACAGTGCCGAACGTGACGCTCACCGCGCCCGGGTCGTCCTGCACGTACGCGAGAACCTGGTTGTCCAGCGCGGCTTTCGCGTCGATCCGGCCGGCACCGACGCGCTGCGGGCCGTAGGTGTGGCCAGCGCCGTCGGTGATGTCGTGCACCGCGGTGCCCACGACGTCGGCCTTGACCTCCTCGACGCTCCAGTCCGGATGCGCCTGGCGGACCAGCGCCGTGATGCCCGACGTGTGCGGCGCGGCCATCGACGTGCCCGAGATGACCAGCCGCTCGTTGCCGCTGCCGCGGAACGCCGACGTGATCGTGTCGCCAGGAGCGGCGACGTCCGGCTTCACCGACGGACCGCGTCCGCCGCGCGAGGTGAACGAGCTGGGAGTGTCCACGATGGACTGGTCGTAGGTCTGCAGCGTCGTCCGGCCGGCTCCGTACAGCCGCACGGTCAGCGTGCCCGCGGTCAAGCCCGCCCGCACGGCCTGGGTGGCCTTGCCGGTGAGCTGGAACATCGGAACCGCCGCGTTGCCCGCGATACCCGCGCCGAAATGCTCCACAGTGGACGAAAGCAGCACGCCCTTCGCGCCCGCGGCCTGCGCGTTGTTGGCCCGGGCGGCGGAACCGCACGGCCGGGTGGCGTCGTTGTCGTCCCACTCCAGCCACGCGATCTTGCCCGCGACCTTTGCCTTGTCCTCAGCCGAATAGGCGGCGCAACCGGCGTTGTTGCCGGCCGAAATCGGCACCACCGGTGCGGTGAGGTCGAGGGTGTCGTAGCCGGTGTACTCCTGGCTGTACTGGCCCGGCTGCTGCCCCGCGGTCGGCGTCTTGATCTCGACCGCGTCCCGCAGTTCGCCCGCGTCGCGGCTGCTGGCCACGGTGAGCGCTTCCGGCGTGTTGCCCGGCGAACCGGCGATGTCGTTGAGGTCGCCGCCGTTGCCCGCCGAGATCACCGGCAGCACGTTGTTCTGCGCGAGCTTGCGCACGAACAGCGAGTCCGGGTCGTCCGGCGCGCCGAAGTCGCTGCCCAGCGAGAGGTTCACGACGTCGAGGTGGTCGGTGAAGTCGCCGTCGCCGTCCGGGTCGAGCGCCCAGTCAAGAGCCTGCGACGTGACGTTCGTGGAACCCTTGCAGCCGAACACCTTGATCGCGTACAGCAGCGACTTCGGCGCGGTGCCCGGCCCGATCCGCATGGCGTCGAGCTTCTTCTTGTTCAGCTTCTTGTAATCGCCGTTAAACGTGCTGCCGTCGGCGTTGACGCCGTAGCCGCCGATCGTGCCCGCGACGTGCGTGCCGTGCTCGCCGCACGCGATCGGGTTGGGGTCCGGTTTCGGCGTCGGCGATCCGGTCTTGCCCGCCGAGTCGTAGTCGTCGCCGACGAGGTCGGTGCCGCCGACCACCTTGGCGCTCGGGAACAACGGCGACGGCTTCGTCCGGTCGACCGCCTTGTACGCCTCGGGCGTGCCGGGACCGCCGAAGTCGGCGTGGGTGTAGTCGATGCCGTCGTCGATCACGCCGACGCGGATGTTGTCGCCGAACTTGCCGGTTTTCTGCCAGCTGGCAAGCGTGTTGGTGAGCTGTTCGGCACTCGCGTTGGTGCGGTTCTTCGGCACGACAGTACGCACCGAGACGACGTCCGGCCGTTCCGCGAGCTGCCGGATCTTGGCCGCGTCTGCGGTGACGACAGCGCCGGGCACCGCGTTGGCCGTCTGCGTCACCAGCTTCGTGCCCGCATCCGCGGAACGCAGCTGTCCGACGACGGAGTCGACCGCCGCGGCGACGTCGGCCTTGGCCGCCTTCGCCGCCTGCTTGGCCTTCTCCTTGCCCTTGCCCTGCTCCTCCTTGAACGCGTCCACCGCAGGTTTCTTGGCCAGCTCGACGAACGCGGTGATCTGCCCCTGCGCCGCGCTCAGCCGGGGCGAAAGCTTGCCCTGCACCTTGCTCGCGTCGACTTTCGCCGGAGCGACCGGCTCGGCCAGCGGCGCGCTCTGCGCGGACGCCGCGGGAATGGCGACGGCAGCCGCCAGCACCACCGCGGAACCCACGACCACCGAGCGGGCAGCCCACCCGGGCAACCGGGTTCTGCTCATGAGTAACCCCTTCTCGAGGCCCGGATCACGAACCTGCCCGCGCTCCCCACTCGCACCCCCGACGGTGAGCACCGGCGCCGCACCGTGCTCTCACGGCGCGTGGTTCAGCCTCGAGGCAAGAACCTAACTGTCCGAAACCCCTACTTTCGTGCGGAAAAAGCTCCGTTACCCGAATGTTGCCGGTACGGGCGAACGACAGAACGGCCCCTCTCCCGGAGTCCGGGAAAGGGGCCGTTGAGCGGAATCGGGACTAGCTGAAGTCGACGGCGCGGATGGTGTGCGCCCCGATGGTGGCACCGATCGGCTCGAGCACGTTGGCGTCCACGTGCCGGTCGACGCGCAGCAGCATGATCGAATCGGAACCGTCGGTGCTCTGGCTGATCTGCGCGGCCTCGATGTTGATGCCCGCCTCGCCGAGCAGCGTGCCGACGCGGCCCATCACGCCCGGGCGGTCCGGGTACTCGATGACCAGCACGTCGCCCTCGGCGCGGAGGTCGAAGTGCCTGCCCTTGACCTCGACGATCTTCTCGACCTCGTCCTTGCCGGTGACCGAACCGGAGACGGTGAGCGTCGCGCCGTCGCCGTGCACCGCGCGAAGGGTGACCAGGCTGCGGAACTTCGGGCTCTCCGACTCGGAAACCAGTTCGGCCTGCACGCCGAGTTCCTCGGCCAGGCGCGGCGCGTTCACGAAGGTGACCTGGTCCTCGACCACGCCCGCGAACAGCCCGCGCAGCGCCGCCAGCTTCAGCACCGCGGTGTCTTCGCTGGAGATCTCGCCCTTGACCTCGACGGTCAGCGACGTCGGGGCCTTCGGGTTCAGCGCGGTCAGCACCTGGCCGAGCTTCTGGGTGAGCGACAGGTACGGCCGGACGTGCTCGCCGACCGCGCCGCCACCGGACACGTTCACCGCGTCCGGCACGAAGTCGCCGCGCAGCGCCAGCAGCACCGAACGCGCCACGTCCGTGCCCGCGCGGTCCTGCGCCTCGGCGGTGGACGCGCCGAGGTGCGGCGTGACGACGACGTTCGGCAGGTTGAACAGCGGGCTCTCGGTGGTCGGCTCGGTGACGAACACGTCGATGCCCGCGCCGCCGACGTGGCCGCTGCGCACCGAATCGGCCAGCGCCTCCTCGACGATGAGACCGCCGCGGGCGGCATTGACGATGATCACGCCGGGCTTGGTCTTCTTGAGCGCCTCGGCGTCGATGAGGCCCTTGGTCTCCGGCGTCTTCGGCAGGTGGATGGAGATCGCGTCGGCGCGTTCCAGCAGCTCGTCGAGGGTGACCAGCTCGATGCCCAGCTGGGCGGCGCGCGCGGCCGAGACGTAGGGGTCGTACGCGATGAGCTTGGCCCCGAAGGCAGCGAGCCGCTGGGCGAACAGCTGGCCGATCTTGCCGAGGCCGACGACGCCGACCGTCTTGCCGTTGATCTCGACGCCGGAGAACGAGCTGCGCTTCCACTCGCCGCCGCGCAGGCTCTGGTCGGCGGCAGGAACGCGGCGGGCGACCGCGAGCAGCAGCGCGACCGCGTGCTCGGCTGCGGAGACGATGTTCGACGTCGGCGCGTTCACCACGAGCACGCCGCGCTCGGTGGCGGCCGGGACCTCGACGTTGTCCAGCCCGACGCCCGCGCGGGCGACGACCTTCAGCTGAGTGGTCGCCCCGAGCACCTCGGCGTCGACCTTGGTGGCGGATCGGACCAAGAGCGCGTCGGCGCTCTTCACCGCCTCGAGCAGAGCGGGACGGTCGGTGCCGTCCACGTGCCGGACCTCTACCTCTTCACCGAACACACTCAGCACGGAGGGCGCGAGCTTCTCCGCGATGAGGACTACGGGTTTGCTGGGCTTGGTCACGATGCGGCTCCCACTATCTGGTCACGAAATCGAGGACGCTCTCTCGCGGCGCACGTCGTTGTGCCCGGACTCGCGGGAGTTTAACGCGGTGCGCTGACAGCCCGCTGCCCCCGCTGTTCACTTGTTCGTAATCCGGTGAAGACAAGCGCCATCAGGCGCTCTGTGCCACCTTCGCCCGGCAGGTGGGATCCGGCCCAGGAAGCGCCGTGCAGCAGCAAAAGCAGCTCCTGGACGGTCACGTCAGCACGGAAAACGCCGGCCGCCTGCGCCCTGTCCACTAGGTGGGACGCGGCGACCCGCATCGCTTCACAGGAAGCGTGCAGCCGCGACTCCGGATCGTCGAAGGCGTCGGCCAGCATTTCGGTAAGCCCACGGTAAACGGCGGAGGTCTCGCCGAAGCCGATGAGCCAGGTGTAGAGCCCGTCGAGCGGATCATCCGCGAGGAGCAGCTCGCGCGCCTTTTCCGCCTGGGTGTCGAACCGGTCCCGCAGCAGCTTCTCGATCAGGTCTTCCCTGGTCGGGAAGTGCCGGTAGAGGGTGCCGATCCCGACGCCGGCGCTGCGGGCGACTTCCTCGAGCGAGGCGTCGACGCCGCGCTCGGCGAAGGCGCGCCTCGCTTCGGTCAGCAGGCGTTCGTAGTTGCGGCGGGCGTCCGCGCGCATCGGCTTGGCGTCGGTCATCTCGGGATCGAGCTTATCCCTTGGCAAATCGGAGGATACCTCCGTATATTAACCGGAGGCAGCCTCTGGTTATGCGGTGCGTCCTCAGTGGACCTACCAGCCGGCTGCGCCGGGATCGACGCCGCGCTTCCGCGGCCTGGGAATTTCTTGGAGTCTGTTGTGGATGTGTTCGCAATGCTGACCGTCAGCGCGGGAGAGGTGGCGCCATGACGGTCGGAATTTGGACGTTTGCCTTTGACGGCAAGGAAATCGGCGAAGTACGGGCGGCTGCCCGCGAGGTCGAGTCGCTGGGTTTCGCTGCGCTGTGGTTCGGCGAATACCGAGGTCGGGAGGCGTTCACTCAGGCCGCGTTGCTGCTCGAAGCGACCACGAAGTTGACTGTGGCGACTGGGATCGCCCGCTTTTCCGAACGAACGGCAGCGTCCGCCGAAGCTGCCGGACGCACGTTGACCGAGGCGTATCCAGGCCGGTTCACGCTCGGGCTAGGCGGGCACCGGCCTGGCGGCGGAGGCAGTGCGATGCAGGACTATCTAGACGCCATGGATGCGGCAGACCTGGACTCCCCCGCTGGTGGCGCTTCTAGTGCTCGGCCACGTCGGCTGCTAGCCGCCCTCGGACCGAAGATGCTGAAACTAGCGGCGACCCGAACCGGCGGCGCCCACACGTATTTCGTCCCGCCGGAACACACAGCGTTCGCCCGGGAAACGATGGGACCCGACGCTTACCTCGCCGCCGAACAAGCCGTCGTCCTCGACGCGGATCCCTTGCGGGCACGACAAATCGCCCGCGAACACGTCGCCGGATACGTCCGCATGGCCGCACACCAACGGGCGAATCTGCGCCGCCTCGGCTACTCCGAGGAAGATCTGGCCGACGGCGGCAGCGACCGTCTCGTCGACGCGATCGTGGCCCATCGCGGCGAGAAGGAAGTCGCCGACCGAGTCCGCGCACACCTAGACGCCGGCGCGGACCACGTCTGCGTCCAGGTCCTCGGCGCCGGCCCGGAGATTCCGGTGGACGGCTGGCGTCGCCTCGCGTCGCTGGTGCTCTGATCCCGGTGGGGCTTTCGGCGCTTCTCACCGAAAGCCCCACGCCGACTCGTTCCCGGCGTCTCGCCAAAATCCGGTTACTGGCCGATCTCCGGTTGCCGACGCCGCCCCGCCGACTGTGGGAAACCCCAGCTCACCACCGATTCGCCAGTGAGCGGCGAAACCGCCCCCTGCCGCGTACCGCCACCTCCACCTTTACCGGAGACATCCCCCGCGAACACGGAACTTCCCCTGAACAGGCGACCCCGCCCGAACTGTTTCGCCGCCCAGCGGCGACAACCCCGCTGTTATCTTCGCGAGACGCCTCGCCCGCGTTCGCCCCCGGAGCCGCCGGTGTTCACGAAACTCGCCATCGCCGCGTCCCGGATGGTCGAACTCGTCCTGCTGGCGCTGGGGATCGTCACCCTCGTCAAGGACGACACCGTCCTCGTCCTTCTCTGCTGGGATCTGCTCGCGCTGGTCTATCTAGGCATCCGGGTCGCCCGCGTGTCCCGTAGCCGAAAAATCGACCACACCGACGCCCGCTGGCTGAAAGGCGTTCTCGGCCGTCGGCTCGGACTGCTCTTCACCCTGTTGACCAGCCTCGTCGGCATCACCGGCGGACTGGCGATCGTGCTGCCGGAAACGACCGGCATCGACCCGACCGAGGCGAAAGTCGTCGGCGTACCCGCAGTCCTGCTGGCCTGGGCGATCCTGCACTTCGGCTACGCGGAACGCTACGCCCAGATGTACTACGACAGCCTCCCGACGCAACACTTCCGCTTCCCCGAAACCGAACGCCCCACGCTGGCCGATTTCACCTATTTCGCGTTCACCATCGGAACGAGCTTCGCGGTCTCGGACGTCGAAACGCGGACGACGTCGATCCGTTCCCTGGTACTCGCGCACAGCGTCCTGTCGTTCATGTACAACACAGCCACGCTCGGCATCGCTGTCGGCGTCATCACCGGCGGACATTGACCCTTTTGAGTTACAGTGTTTCTCGCGCGGCAGGGGCCGCGTCCTGTCCGCGGAAAGGGCTGAGCCCACCCCCGTTACCACGAGTTGCCGAGCTTTCCTTCTTCCCTGCCCGGTGCCGGCGGACCACGGGGCGCGCAAGGGAAGGAAGGACTCCCTGATGACGGCCTTGCCCGCCAACCCCGACCTCGGTCAGCTCCGCAAACAGGCGAAGGAACTCGCCCGCGCCGACTCGGTACCGCTGACGGAAGCGCAGTTCCGACTCGCTCGCCGCTACGGATTCCCTAGCTGGCCACAGCTTCAGGCGTACGTCCGCCGAATCGCCGAGCACGGCCCGGACGTCCAGCACGCCTACCACCAGGACGTCGAGTACTACCGCGGCCGCGCCATCGGCCTCCTCGCTTCAGCCGAAGACGACACCCCAGCCGCGCGCACCGCCTTCGACCGCCACGAACAACCGCTCACCCGCACCGGCGCATTAACCGTCGTCGCCCGGGAGCATGGCTTCCCGACTTGGCGAGCATTGAAGGCCCATGTCGAGGATTTGCCGAAAAACGGCGAACCGTTCGCCCGGGCGTATCAGCTGGTAGAAGCCCGAGATGTGGACGGCCTGTCAACATTGCTTGCCGAAGCCCCGCACCTGGCCCACGCCCGGGGCACCAACGGGAACGATCTGCTCGGCATGGCCTCCGCGACCCATGACGAACACCTCGTCCGCATCCTGCTCGCCCACGGTGCCGATCCCGCGCGAGCCAACGCACACGGTTGGACTGCCTTACATCAAGCCGCCTACAGCAACTTACCACTGATCGCCGACATCTTGATCAACGCTGGCGCGCCCTTAACGGTCTCAGGCCGCGGCGACGGCGGAACCCCGCTCGTTGTGGCCTTATTTTGGGGAAATCGCGCTGTTGCCGAAAAACTGGCAACGCACGAACGGTCCCCTCACAACCTCCGCGTCGCAGCCGGTCTCGGCGACGAAGCACTGCTGGATGAACTCGTCAGTCCAAAGGGGACTCTTTCGCCCGCGGCCGGCGCACACCGTGAGTTCTACCGTCCACACAGCGGTTTCCCCTTCTGGCAACCAACAAATGACGCCACAGAAATCCTCGACGAAGCGCTGTCCTGGGCCGCGCGCAACAACCACGCCGCCGCACTCCGCACCCTGACCTCACGCGGCGCAAACCCAGACGCCGACGTCTACCGCGGCACCGCCCTCACCTGGGCAGCGACGTGTGGCCACTTAGCGGCAACAGAGACCCTGCTGGCACTGGGCGCGAACGTCAACCAGGTCGGCACCTTCGGCGGCCCGCGCCACGGCGTCGGCGTCACGGCTCTGCACCTGGCCGCCCAATGCAACCGATTGGACGTCATCGAAATCCTCGTAGCCGCCGGCGCAGACCTCACCGCGCGCGATGCCCTCTGGGACAGCACCCCCGAAGGCTGGGCCGAAGCGTGCGACAGCCCAGCCGCTCAAGAACTACTGCACCGCCTCAGTCGCCACTAATCGGCAACTCTCCGCCCACTGGACAACCGGAGTCTGTAGTCCGTATCGTAACGGACTACAGACTCCGGTTACTCCAACCTCCTGCGGAGACCCTCATGCCCACCCCACGCGACCTGTTCGACCAACTCTCCACCGGAATCACCGACGGCCGCTTCGCCGACCTGGCACAGCTCTACGCCGAAGACACCGTCGTGGAACACCCCACCGCAGTACCGAGGCCCGGCCGTTTGGAAGGCCGCGCCGCGCTGCACGACCGTTTCGTCAGCGGTCTGGGCCAAACCCTTCGCCTCAAACGCCACGACGTGACCGTCCACGAAACCGCCGACCCCGAGGTCATCGTCGCCGAATACCAGTACACAGCGGAGTCGCGGAAAACCGGCCGGACGACCGAAACGGCCAACATCCAAGTCCTTCGCGCACGCGACGGACTCCTCGCTCACACCCGCGACTATCACGACTACCTGCGCCTGGCCGCCATCCAAAACGCAACCGCCGGCCTAGTCGAGGCATACGCACAAGCCCCCGCATACGAACCTCGCCCCACTGCACCACGCCCAGCTGAGCTTTTCTCCGCGGACAGCCGTGAAGGCGTATTCCAACGAGTCGTCTTCGGCGTCGCCGACGGACGCTGGTCCGAACTCCCGGACCTCTATGCGGCAAAAACCGATGTCCGACACCCGTTCCTGCCCGGCGCCCCGATCCTCCGCACCCGAGACGACCTGCGCGCCCACTTCACCGCAGGTGCCGCCGCAGGCTTCCGCATCGAGGTGACCGACCTGGTACTCCACCTGAGCAAAGACCCAGAAGTCATCATCGGCGAGTCGACCTACGTCGGCGAAACCAGCGTCGGGACGGCGTTCGAGCTGAACAACATCTTCGCAATGCGCATCCGCAACGGAGAGATCGTCGAATCCCGCGACTACGGCGACCACCTCGCTCTGGCCGCAGCCACCGGCCGCCTACCGGAACTGATCACCCGCGTCGCCGAATAGTGGCAACTCCTCCACGGTGTCGCCACTAAACGGCAACACCTCGGCCGACGCTCAACCGCCCTCGCCGCCGAACGGCAAATCTCACCGCTGCCGGACGTCCTGACCGCTCAACAGCAGCCCAACACCTCGTCGCCACTCAATGGCAACATCCCCATCAACGCTGGACCACGTCACCACACAGCGGCGGTCCAGCACAGCGTCGCCGCTTAACGGCGACCCGGCATCACGTCGCCGAGCGCCAACCGACCGGCCGTCGAAACCACTGTCGCCATTCAACGGCAACATCCACCACCACGTCCCGGCTACAGCGCAGCAAGTACTCAGCCAAACCGTCGCCACTCAGCGGCAAACCTCACGGCCAAGCTCGTCGCCGCTAGGCGGCAACGACTGCCACCGCGACCCTCGCCACTCAACGACAAAACGTCCGCAGCCGCAGCCGCAGCCGTCGCCGTCCGACGGCAAAACTCGCCGTCACGCTCGTCGTCGCGCCGCGGCAACGACTCCCCTTGCGGCCCCGCCATTCAGTGGCAAACGTCCCGCAGTCTCAGCTCTCGCCGCTCAGTGGCAACACCCTCCCGTCTCCGTCCCTGTCCGTCTCGCCACCCAACGGCGACCCCCCTCGCCTGGCCGCCAGCCGTTCCGACGGCTTTCGCCAACCAACGGCAATTCCTCCCGGAAGCCGCTCCCCAACCAGGCTCGGCTGTCGCCGCTGAACGGCAACGCGCCCCACCGCAACTTTTCGCCATTAATTGGCAAATGCCTCTGACCAGCACTGATCCCCCAGAATCTCCGCCAGCCAACCGCGCACGGCCTAGGTGCTTTCAGAGACCTCATCAGCGCCACCACGCTCTTCAACAACCTTCGCGAGAGCCGAAGCCACCAACGCCACAGCCCGGTCCTCATCCCCGGCCAACCGACGCAACGCCTCCCGAGCAAGCGTCCCTGGCATCTCCGCAAGCGCCTGCGTCAATCGGATCCGCACCGCGGAATCCGAAGGATGCGCCGCCGACGCATCGACCAAGGCGTCGACAATTCCCTCCACACCCCCATCCGCCAACGCGCCCAGAACCTCAGCCGCCTCGACGTCGTTTCGCCCCTCGACGACCATTCCGACAAGCGTCGGCACCGCCTCCTCAGCACCGCGCGCGCCCAAAGCAAGCGCCGCATGCCGACGGACCGCAGCATCTGAACCAGTTAGCGCATCCATCAACGCGGCAGTCGCCTCGTCGCCGGGCAACTCGATAAGCGCCAGGACCGCGCGACGACGGATGTCGGCGTTCTCCGAACGGAGACCGGACGCCACATTCGCCACCCCGTCGCCATCGGTCCGGGCTAGTGCCCATCGCAAGGCCCCGGCGACGTTCGGATCGGATTCAGCGAGAACTGCTTTGGCCAGTACTTCAGCAGGGACAGGCACATCGTCGACGGGAGCCAGGACGGTCTGCTGCCGACGGGCGGCACCAGGTGAACTGAGTCCGCGCAGCAGCTCGACGATGCGCAAGGCACCCTCCCATCCGGAGGGTGCCGAGGCATCGACCGCACGGAGCCGGTCTAGCAGCTCCTGCTCCCGCTTCAACCGGTCTTCAGTCCGCCGGATGAGGTCGCCTACCAGCTCGGACGGCACGAAGGCCGGATCTTCCAGCGCCCGGCCGATCTGCCGCAGAGACATCCCGAGCGACCGGAGGCTCTCCACGTGGAAGATCCGGCGGATGTCGTCGGCGGAGTACTCGCGATAGCCGCCCACGGTGCGACCGGTCGGCCGCACCAGCCCGAGGGCGTCGTAGTGCCGGAGCATCCGGGTACTCACCCCCGAGCGGCGGGCGACCTCGCCGATCAGCACGCGGTTTCCTGAGCCCGTTCCGGACCGAGCGCGACTATCCGTTTCGCCTCGTCCACAGCCTGGTCGAAACCGGCGTCCGGGTCGCGAAGCAGCCGCTCAGTGGCGACGGCGTGTGCCCGAACGGCCGGGTCGGCGCTCGTCAGCGAGGCCTCCAACGTCGGCTCGATCACGGGACCGAGGGCGACCAACGCACGGCTGAGGCTGAGCTGGACGGTCCGGTCACCGCGACCGAGTTGCGTCGCCAGTTCCGCGGCCAGTTCGGCCTTGTCCTCGTCTGGCACGAGGACGACAGCCGCCCGCCATGCGCTTCTCGCGACGTCGTCGTCGGCGTCGCGCAGCAGCGATCGGGTGATCGCTGGCCACACGTTCCGGTCGCCGATTTTGGACAACGTGTGCAGCGACTGGCTCCTGGCCTGCGCCACCGGGGACCGCAGCTCCGCGAGAAGCCGCGGCACCGTGTCCTCCGCCGGGAAGCGGGTCAACGCCCAAGTGAGCATGTCGCGCACGAAAAAGTCCGGCTCGATCGCGCACCTCGCGACGAGCGCTTCGACGAGACCAGGGCCGTCCGGGTGCGTTCCGATCGTCAGCGCGACCTGCAGCCGCGTCGACGAGTCCCCGGAGCCCAACGCCTCGATCAGCCGCGTGAGCTGGGAATTCATCTGTGTCGAGTTCATCGGGATCACCTCCGCCGACCAGTGAAGACCTTGTCACAATGTCAATGTCAAACCCGGCGGGCAAAAGATCAGCGAAGGAGCCGTCGCCGCTCAGTGGCGAAAGCCTGGTCTAAGCCCGATCCGCGCCGACAGCGACGCCGACGATCGTGCACGGTTCGATGCCGTGGTTTCGCCAGGCGTGCCGCGTGCCGTTCTGGATGACGACATCGCCTGCTCGCAAAACCGTCCGCTCGCCGTCGTCCAACTCCAAGGTGACCTCACCCGAGACGACCAGGACGTAATCGAGGCTGTCCGTGGTGTGCATGCCTGGCGCGTCGGGCTCCATCGCGGCGGCCGCGCCCGGTGCCTGCCGCTCCAGTTCTTCCCAGGCTGCCGTCAGATCGAGATCCGACGACGGCGTCAGCTCACCGGGTGCGATCGTGTTGATCATGAACCGCGAGCCGTCCCGCGGCGGGTAGTACGACTCGGCGCGACGCGGCGAGCCGTCGTCCGGGAACACCGCTCGCTCGTCCCGGCCCCACAGCCGGTAGATCGCGGAACCAGGCATCAGACCGGAAGTGATCGGCTCGACGGTGCCGTCGGCGACCACGCGGGCCTTGCCGTCGGAGTCATGTCCGGTGACTACTCGGCGAACCTTCGTGGGTGCCATTTTCCTCGCCCCTCAGTACGGCAGAGTATGGATACGGAAGCGTATTGATACGCCACCGTATCCATCGTGAACTGGGCCGTCAATACGGTGGCGTATCCTCCGCGCATGGTGAACCATTCGCCCCGGCTGTCGGCCCAGGACTGGACGCGAGCCGCGCTGAAGGCGATCGCGGACGGCGGGCTGGCCGCGGTCGGAGTCGAACCGCTCGCGCGGACGCTCGGCGTGACCAAAGGCAGTTTCTACGCGCACTTCCGCAACCGGGACGAGCTGATCACCGCGGCTCTCGCCGATTGGTGGCGAAACCACGGCGAGGCGGGGCTCGCCGAATACGCCGCGATCGCCGATCCGGGGCAACGGCTGCGCGAACTGCTCACCGCTGTGGTGCGCGCCGTCCAGCCGCTGGCGCCGTCGGTACACCTCAGCTTGCTCGGCGACCGCAACGACCCGCGGGTCAAGGAGGCGGTCAGCCGCGTCAACCAAGCCCGGCTGAACCTTCTGACCAGCACCTATCGCGAACTCGGCCTCCCGCCGGACCAGGCGGCGCACCGGGCGCGAGTCGTTTACGCAGCCATTCTGGGGCTGCAGCACCTGGCCCAAACCGAGCCGGATTCGCCGAATCCCGACGCACTCGCCGACGCGGCGGCCGCGATCTTCCTGCCGTCCTGACGGAGCAGCCCGCGCACACCGACCGCAGGCTCAGTTGCCTCCTGGCGGCGAATCCGACGGGACACCGTGTGGACCGGCAAAGGCAGATTCGCCGTAAATCGGCAAAACCCTGGTCGACGAAGCTTCAACCGACCTGAGGACCCACGCGCGCGAAACAAGCCGGTCGCCACTGGATCGCTCGATAAGGTGGTATTTCTGGCCGGGTGTCGCCGAGGAAGGTGTGATGGAGATGCGGGTGCTCGTCTCGGTCGACATGGAGGGAATCGCCGGGGTGGTCCACGGCGACGAGGTCATTCCCGGACGCAGCGAATACGAGCGCAACCGCAAGCTCCTCACCGCGGAAGCTAACGCCGCGGTCCGCGGGATATACACCTACGACGCGGCCGCACAGGTACAGGTCACCGAGGCCCACGCGAGCTTCCGGAACCTTCTGCCCGAACAGTTGGACCGACGTGCCGAGTTGC
This sequence comes from Amycolatopsis circi, assembly GCF_003385235.1. GTDB lineage: Bacteria > Actinomycetota > Actinomycetes > Mycobacteriales > Pseudonocardiaceae > Amycolatopsis > Amycolatopsis circi. Next base: position 25,010 of record NZ_PQIA01000005.1, read on the forward strand.
TCCGCGGCACCCCCAAGCCCGACGGGATGATGGCGGGATTGGCCGAAGATACGGACGCGGTGCTGTTCATCGGCTATCACGGCAAGGCGGGCACACCCCGCTCGGTCATGGCGCATACCATCTCCGGCGGGACTATCGCGGACGTGCGCTGCGATGGCCGTTCCTTGGGCGAACTCGGTCTGAACACCGCACTCGCCGCGCACTACGGCGCGCCGCCGGTGCTGGTAAGCGGCGATGACACTGTGGCAACAGAGGCGGCCGAGGTAGCGCCGGGCATCCGCTCGGTAGTGGTGAAACGTGCGCTGGGTGCTCTCGCGGCGGCGATGCTGCATCCCGACGAGGCCTGCGACCGAATCGAGCAAGCGGTACCGGAAGCACTGGCCGGTCGAGAGGACGTCCGCCCGCTGCGCTTCGACGGCCCGGTCCAACTCGAGGTCCAGGTACACCGCCCCCGAATGACCGAACACGCTCTGCTGATTCCGGGAATGGAACTCGCCGACGGCTGCACCCTGCGCTACCCGGCACCGGACTTCCCGACGGCCTACCAGGTCATCGAACTCATCGCGACGCTCGGAGCCGTCTGACCAGCCCAGAGCCCCACCCAGCCACCAGGCCCGCCTAGCCCACGAGGAACGCCACCCGTGGGCTGCCCTCGACACCGGACCTCAGGCTTGTCGTGAAGAAGGCTCACATTCGCCACTGAGCGGCAACTGCCGTCCAGAGGCCAAGCATCCCGGCCCGCGCCACACTCTCAGGCACGAAGCGAGCCATGAAAACGAAGACCTACGACTCCCCCGGCAACTCGAACTCGCCGTCCCGCACCCCGCGAGTGAACGCGTCCCACTCCGACGGCGTGAACACCAGCACCGCCCCGTCCGGATCCGTCGGCTGCCGGATGGCCACGTAGGTGACCCCGTCCGAGTGCGGGACGAACGCGTACTCCGCGCAATGCTCCAGCGTCACGCCCGCCGGTTCGGCGCGGGTCCAGGTCGCGCCGGTCAGGTCGAGTTCGTGCCGGATGTGCGCCTTGTCGTCGATCGGGCGGCTCATCGGCACAGCGTATCCGCCGTTCGGCGGTGCCGCCTTGGAACGAAAAGGAGGCCTTGCCGTCCGGCGAACGGACGACAGGGCCTCCTCCGAAAGGAAACCGGTCAGGCGGTCTCGGTGATCGGCCGGTCCACCCACGACATCAGGTCGCGCAGCTTCTTGCCGGTCTTCTCGATCGGGTGCTGGTTGCCCTCTTCCTCGAGCTTCGTGAACTTCGGCCGTCCGGCCTCGTCCTCGGCGACCCACTCGCGGGCAAAGGTGCCGTCCTGGATCTCGCCCAGGATCTTCTTCATCTCCTCCTTGACGGCCGGCGAGATGACGCGCGGGCCGCGGGTGAGGTCGCCGTACTCGGCGGTGTCGGAGATGGAGTAGCGCTGGCGCGCGATGCCGCCCTCGTACATGAGGTCGACGATCAGCTTCAGCTCGTGCAGCACCTCGAAGTAGGCGATCTCCGGGGCGTAACCGGCCTCGGTGAGCACCTCGAAACCGGTCTGCACCAGCGCGGACGCGCCGCCGCACAGCACGGCCTGCTCGCCGAAGAGGTCGGTCTCGGTCTCCTCGGTGAAGGTCGTCTTGATGACGCCGGCCCGCGCGCCGCCGATCGCCGCGGCGTAGGACAGCGCGAGCGCCTGGGCGTTGCCCGAGGCGTCCTGCTCGACCGCGATCAGGCAGGGCACGCCCTTGCCGTCCACGAACTGGCGGCGGACCAGGTGGCCCGGGCCCTTCGGGGCGACCATCGCGACGTCGACTCCTGCCGGCGGCTTGATCAGGTCGTACCGGATGTTGAAGCCGTGGCCGAAGAAGAGCGCGTCGCCGTCCTTGAGGTTCGGCGCGATGTGCTCGTCGTAGATGAAGCGCTGCTTCGTGTCCGGCGCGAGGATCATGATCACGTCGGCCTCGGCGGCCGCCTCGGCGACCGACAGCACGCGCAGGCCCTGTTCCTCGGCCTTCGCCCGGGACTTGGACCCCTCCTGCAGGCCGATGCGGACGTCGACGCCCGAGTCGCGCAGGCTCAGCGAGTGCGCGTGGCCCTGGCTGCCGTAGCCGATCACGGCGACCTTGCGACCCTGGATGATCGACAGGTCGGCGTCGTCGTCGTAGAAGATTTCCACTGCCATGGGGGGTACTACTTCCTTCCGTACTTACACGAAATCTTTGGTTCAGCGGGGAGAAGCGGCGGTGATCGAGCGGGCCCCGCGGCCCACCGCGACCATGCCGGACTGGACGAGTTCGCGGATGCCGTACGGCTCCAGCATCCGCAGCAGCGCGCCGATCTTGTCCGACGTCCCGGTCGCCTCGACGGTGAGCGCCTCGGGCGAGACGTCCACCACCTTGGCGCGGAAGAGCTGGACGGTCTCGAGGACCTGGCTGCGCACGGTGGCGTCGGCCCTGACCTTGACGAGGAGCAGTTCGCGCTGCACCGCGCTGCCTGCTTCCAGCTCGACGATCTTGATCACGTTCACCAGCTTGTTGAGCTGTTTGGTCACCTGTTCGAGCGGTAGCTCTTCAACGGCGACCACGATCGTCATCCGGGACACCTCGGGGTTCTCCGTGGGCCCGACAGCAAGGGACTCGATGTTGAAGCCGCGGCGGGAGAACAGTCCGGAGACCCGGGCGAGCACACCGGGCTTGTTCTCGACCAGCACGCTCAGCGTGTGGACAGTCATGCTTGCTCTCCCTCCGCGGCAGCGGCCTCGGCGGCTTCCTGCGAAACCTCGTCGTCGTCGAACAGCGGCCGGATGCCGCGCACGGCCATGATCTCGTCGTTCCCGGTGCCCGCGGCGACCATCGGCCACACCTGGGCATCCTTCCCCACGACGAAATCGATCACGACGGGGCGGTCGTTGATCTCCATCGCGCGCCGGATCGTCGCGTCGACGTCCTCCTTGGCCTCGCAGCGCAGGCCGGCGCAGCCGAGGGCTTCGGCCAGCAGCGTGAAGTCCGGGATGCGGTGCTTGTGCGTGCCGAGGTCGGTGTTGGAGTACCGCTCGGAGTAGAACAGGTTCTGCCACTGGCGGACCATGCCGAGGTTGCCGTTGTTGATCACGGCGACCTTGATCGGCGCGCCCTCGATGGCGCAGGTGGCGAGTTCCTGGTTGGTCATCTGGAAGCAGCCGTCGCCGTCGATCGCCCACACCTGCGTGTCCGGCAGGCCGAACTGCGCGCCCATCGCGGCCGGGACGGCGAAGCCCATGGTGCCGAGGCCGCCGGAGTTGATCCAGGTGCGCGGCTTCTCGTACTTCACGAACTGCGCGGCCCACATCTGGTGCTGCCCGACGCCCGCGGCGTACACCGCGTCCGGCCCGACCAGCTCGCCGATCCGTTCGATGACGTACTGCGGCGACAGCGAACCGTCGTCCGGCCATTCGTAGCCCGACGGGTAGTCGTCGCGCCACGAGTCGACCTGGGTCCACCAGTCCGTCAGGTCGGGACGGGAGCGCTCGAACTCGGTCTTCACCGCGTCGATCAGCTCGCCGATGATCTCCTTGCAGTCCCCGACGATCGGCACGTCCGCCTTGCGGTTCTTGGAGATCTCGGCCGGGTCGATGTCCGCGTGGACGATCTTCGCGTCCGGCGCGAACGACGACAGCTGGCCGGTGACCCGGTCGTCGAACCGGGCGCCGAGCGCGACCAGCAGGTCGGCGCGCTGCATCGAGGCGACGGCGGCGACGGATCCGTGCATGCCGGGCATCCCGACGTGCTGACGGTGCGAGTCGGGGAACGCGCCGCGCGCCATCAGCGTGGTCGCGACCGGGATGCCGGTCAGCTCGGCCAGTTCGAGCAGCTGCGCGGACGCCTCGGCCTTGATCACGCCGCCGCCGACGTACAGCACCGGCCGCTGGGCCTGCGCGATCAGCTTCGCGGCCTCGCGGACCTGCTTGCCGTGCGGCCGCAGGGTCGGGCGGTAGCCGGGCAGACGGAGTTCGGGCGGCCAGGAGAACGAGGTCATCTCCTGCAGCACGTCCTTGGGGATGTCCACCAGGACCGGGCCGGGTCGTCCGGTCGCGGCCAGGTGGAACGCCTCGGCGATCGCCCGCGGGATCTCCGCCGGGTCGGTGACGAGGAAGTTGTGCTTGGTGACCGGCATGGTGATGCCGCAGATGTCGGCTTCCTGGAACGCGTCGGTGCCGATCAGAGCGCGCGACTGCTGCCCGGTGATGGCGACGACCGGCACCGAGTCCATGTTGGCGTCGGCCAGCGGGGTGACGAGGTTCGTGGCGCCCGGACCCGACGTCGCCATGCACACGCCGACCTTGCCGGTCGCCTGCGCGTAGCCGGTGGCGGCGTGCCCGGCGCCCTGCTCGTGGCGGACGAGGATGTGCCGGACCTTCGTGGAGTCGAGCAACGGGTCGTAGGCGGGAAGGATGGTGCCACCCGGAATGCCGAACACGACCTCCGCGCCGACCGCCTCGAGGGAGCGGACGAGCGACTGCGCGCCGGTGACGCGCACCGGCGTACCCGCTGGCGGGGCGGGCTTCGGACGTGCTCCTGGGACACCGGGCGCGGTCGGCCCGGGCTTCGCGTCGCTGCGCGACGTGGCACTGGTCATCGGTTCTGCCTCGTGGGTTCTCGGTGTCACTCGTTCGGGTTGTCTGGGGCCGTACTTCCGGTCGGGGAACCGGTTTCACGCAACAAAAAACCCCCGCCGACCGTAAGGTCGCACGAGGGTCGCGCGTCGACGCAGAGGACTCTTCCTAAGCGTCGGCGCGCTGAGGAAGTACGAGACCGGTCTGCGTAATCACGGCCCCGACGTTAGTCGCGCGCCCGGGCGAGTGTCAACTCTGCGGGACGGCGATTCCGCATCGTGGACGGCCAGTACTGCTCCCCCCGCGACCCGGACGCAGGTCGCTCCCGGCGTCGGTGCACCATTCCTGCGTGGCCAAGAAACAGCAGGACCAGCGTGCGGACGAGGGCCGGAAGGCCGTGTTCCGGATCCCGACCACGGCGTATCTGGCGATCGGTCTGCTGACCGTCTGTGTGACGCCAATCGCACTGGGCGAGATCGGCGGATTCCAGTGGCTGTACGTCTTCCCGCTCGCGCTGCTCGTGTTCGTCGCGCGCACGCGCACCGTCGCGAACCGCGAAGGCCTGCAGGTCCGGACGGTTTTCGGGCAGCGCGACCTACCGTGGTCGTCGCTCAAGGGCCTGGCGATCACGAACAAGGCCCGCGTGCGCGCGGTCCTCGGCGACGACACCCAGGTCAGCCTTCCCACGGTGCGGACGCGGCATCTTCCGGTACTGGCGCTGGTGAGCGAGGGCAAGATCAAGGATCCGTCGGGCGTGCTGAGCGACGAGGAACTCACCGGGCGGAAACCGGCCGCTGAGACGTCGCCGGAGACCGCTCCCGAACCCGCTCCCGAACCCGCCCCGGAACCGGCTCCGGAGCCCGTCGAAGAGGAGCCTTCCGCCGACGCGGAACGGACCGGCGGCGCGAACGGCAAACCAGCCGAGTAGAATTGGTAGGACCAGTTTGCGGAGCCGCAGTTCCCCTCCGCCTGGTTCAGCCTTCTGACCTGGGAGAATGCCGTGCCGCACCTCCGTTCCCGGACCACCACCCACGGCCGCAACGCGGCGGGCGCACGCTCGCTCTGGCGTGCGACCGGAATGACCGACAGCGATTTCGGCAAGCCGATCGTCGCGATCGCCAACTCCTACACCCAGTTCGTGCCCGGCCACGTGCACCTCAAGGACCTCGGCGAGATCGTCGCCGAGGCGGTCGCCGAAGCCGGCGGCATCGCCCGCGAGTTCCACACGATCGCGGTCGACGACGGCATCGCGATGGGCCACTCGGGCATGCTCTACTCGCTGCCCTCGCGCGAGATCATCGCCGATTCGGTGGAGTACATGGTCAACGCGCACCAGGCCGACGCGCTGGTGTGCATCTCCAACTGCGACAAGATCACGCCGGGCATGCTCAACGCCGCGATGCGGCTCAACATCCCGACCGTGTTCGTCTCCGGCGGTCCGATGGAGGCCGGCAAGGCGGTGGTCGTCGAAGGCGTCGCGCAGGCCCCGACCGACCTGATCACCACCATCGCGGCGTCCGCGAACTCGGCGATCGACGAGGCCGGCCTGTCCGAGGTCGAGCGCTCCGCCTGCCCGACCTGCGGTTCGTGCTCCGGCATGTTCACCGCGAACTCGATGAACTGCCTCACCGAAGCGCTCGGTTTGTCGTTGCCGGGCAACGGTTCGACTCTCGCGACGCACGCCGCCCGGCGCGAACTGTTCTCCAACGCCGGACGCACGGTGGTCGAGCTGTGCAAGCGCTGGTACGGCGACGACGACGAGTCGGCGCTGCCGCGGTCGATCGCCACGAAGGAGGCGTTCGAGAACGCGATGGCGCTCGACATGGCCATGGGCGGGTCGACGAACACCGTGCTGCACATCCTCGCCGCCGCGCAGGAGGGCGAGGTCGACTTCACGATCAGCGACATCGACGCCATCGGGCGGCGCGTGCCCTGTCTGTCGAAGGTCGCGCCGAACTCCGACTACCACATGGAAGACGTCCACCGGGCCGGCGGAATCCCGGCCATCCTGGGCGAGCTGTACCGCGGCGGGATGCTGAACACCGACGTGCACTCGGTCCACGCGCCGGACATCGCGACATGGCTGAACGAGTGGGACATCCGCGCCGAGTCGCCGTCGGAGAAGGCGCTGGAGCTGTTCCACGCCGCACCGGGCGGGGTCCGGACCACGAAGGCGTTCTCGACGGAAAACCGCTGGTCGTCGCTGGACACCGACGCCGCCGGCGGCTGCATCCGCGACGTCGAACACGCCTACACGAAGGACGGCGGCCTCGCGATCCTGCGCGGCAACCTGGCCGAGAACGGTGCGGTGATCAAGTCCGCGGGCATCGACGAGGACCTGTGGCACTTCCAGGGCCCGGCGCGCGTGCTGGAGAGCCAGGAGGAAGCCGTCTCGGCGATCCTCAAAAAGGAGATCCAGCCGGGCGAGGTGCTGGTCATCCGCTACGAGGGCCCGGCAGGCGGCCCCGGCATGCAGGAAATGCTGCACCCGACGGCGTTCCTCAAGGGTTCCGGCCTCGGCAAGAAGTGCGCCCTGATCACCGACGGCCGGTTCTCCGGCGGCTCCTCGGGCATCTCGGTCGGCCACATCTCGCCGGAAGCCGCCGCGGGTGGCCTGATCGGCCTGGTGGAGAACGGCGACCAGATCGTCCTGGACGTCCACGAGCGTCGGCTTGAGCTGCTGGTCGAACCGGAGGTCCTGGCCGAACGGCGGGCGAAGATGGATGCTTCGGAGCGTCCGTGGCAGCCGAAGGACCGGCAACGCCCGATCACCGCGGCGCTGCGGGCCTACGCCCGGATGGCCACGTCGGCCGACACCGGCGCGGTCCGGGATCCGAACCGCTGATCCCTGCTGTTTGCTTCTGTTGGAAGGGGCCCGCGCGTGGTGCGCGGGCCCCTTCCCGCGTCTCGGCTAGCCGGGTGCAACCGCCCGAATCTCGGCTGCGGCACCATCGGATCCTGGTCGACGCGATTCGCCACTAAACGGCCAATAGTCACTTCGACTGCGCCACACCCCAGCCCCAGCCGCTGCGACACAGTCTCCCGCCTGGACTACCGCATGCCTGGACAACTCGCGCCTCTTGTCGGCCAGTCAGTCGAGCACGACCAGCCCCGCGCACCGTTGCCCGTGGACCGTGCACCAAGTCCCACGCCACTCGAGCCTCTGCTGCTGTTCCCTTGCCGGAGCTTTCTCCAGGACCCAGCCGAAGCTCTCCCCAAGCCGCCGTGTTTGCGGCTCAGCTTCCAGCGGCGGTCCCTCATTCACCGTCGCCGCTCAGAAGCCAATCCAGTCAGCGCCGGACGACCTGCAAGCGCCCAATTCCGACTCTGACCAGGCATTCGCCACTAAACGGCAACACCTCAACGACCCGGTGACCAGCGGAGCAATCCACCGACCCGACGTCGCCTCCAGCCGACTCCGGCGGGTCAGCGACGCAGGCTCCGCGCGGGCCAGTGACGTCGACTCTGGCTGCGTCAGCGAGTAAGAACGATGACCACCACAGACGCCGCCGCGGCCAACAGCAGCGAAATAAGCCCAAGAGGCAACGGCCGCTTCCGCCATGGCGTGTTCCGCTCCAGCGAGATGGTGCCCGCGCCGGTGAAGATCAGGGCCAACGCGCACAGGCCCAGCAGCAGCTCGTACTCCCAGCCCTGACCGCTGCCTTCGAAGAAGCCGCCGTGGAACTTCGCGTAGACGATGTTCGCGGCCACGCCCAGCAGCCCCGCCGCGGCGAGCGGCGTGAACAGGCCGACGATCAGCAGCGCACTGCCCGCGACCTCGGTGATGCCGGTGATCCAGGACAGCAGCGTCGTCTGCTTGTGGTACCCGAACATCTCGAGCACGTGCGCGAACCCGCCGACGCCCGGTCCGCCGAAAGCGCCGAACAGATGCTGCAGGCCGTGCGCACCCATGATCACGCCGAGCCCCAGGCGCAAGACGAGCAGGCCGAAGCCGAGACCGCCCTGCCGCGGTTCGTCGTAGTCGTTGCCGGCAGAGTCCTCGACACCGGACAGCACGCTGGTCTGGTAGTCGTCCCCATGAGTGGTCACGCGGCGAAGATTAGGGGATTCCGCCGTGACCCGCGAGCGAGCACGCCGAGGTCAGGGGCTCTTTCAGGGTTCACCCTGAGACCCGGGCCGACAGCCGGGAAATGATCAGTATTCGCCGCGCACGAGATTGCCAGGTAGCTCTCCGCCAGCGTAGCGGGCGATTTCCGCCGCGGCCACCAAATAAGCGCGCCGCCGGACGCCCCGGACCGCGCCCGCCACGTGCGGCGTCAGCACGAAACCGGGCGCGGTCCACAACGGATGGCCCGTCGGCAACGGCTCCGGATCAGTCACGTCGAGCGCGGCACGAAGCCTCCCCGCCGCAAGTTCCGCAGCGAGCGCGTCGGTAACCACAACAGGCCCTTGAGCAGCGTTGACCAGCACCGCATCGTCACGCATCGCCGCGAGGAAGTCCGCGTCGACCATGCCCCTCGTTCGCGACGTGAGGGGGACCATCATGACCACCACATCATGGTGCGGCAGCAGGTTCGGTAACTCGTCGACACCGTGCACGCCTTCGCGCGCCGACATCCCGACCATCGTGCAGCGCACGTCAAACGGCTCCAACCGCCGCCGCAACTGCCGTCCGACGTCCCCAGCCCCGACGATCAATACGCGCTGGCCCTGCAGAGTGTCCGACGGCAACTGCTCCCAGCGCCCGGCCCGCTGCGCCGCCGCGTAAACGTCCAGAGTCCGGTACATCGACAGCAGGACGCCGACGACCCACTCCGCCATGCTCCCGCCGTGCGCACCGCGGCAGGTGGACAACAGGACGCCGTCCGGGACGCGACCGACCCAGTCCTCCGCTCCGGCGGTCAGGAGCTGCACCAGCTTGAGGTTCGGCAGATCGCTCCAGATGTCGTCACCCGCTGAGTCCATGGCCGGAACGAGCACCTCGGCTTTCGCAGCCTCCGGCGGCAGCGGACGACCCCATTCGTAGCGCACCGCGTGAACGAGGGGGATTTCGGACAGCACGGCGACGCCCTCGTCGTCCGGGACCAGCACGGTGACTGTCATGATCACCACGGTAGCCACTTACCAGTGGCTCACGCCGCGCCACCTAGGCTGGGGCATCATGCGTACCCGGTACCGGTGGTCGGCGCCGCTGGCCCTCCTCGCCTGCGGCGGCCTCATGCTCTCGGGCTGCGCGCGGTTCGACGACACCGCCGCCGGCCAGACGTTCACCCCCGCGCCGGTGCCGAGCCCGGAATCTCCGCCGCAGGTCCAGGAGCACGGCGACGGCTCGGGCAACGGCCCCCGCACCGGCCCCGCGCAGGCGCCGCCCTCGCCGGTTCCGCCTCCGCAGGGCTGCAAGGACTTCGACAAAGCCGTCATCGCCACCTGTCTGGACACCGTCGCCGCCGTCGCCGGACTTCCCGGCGAGGGCTCCGCGCCCTCCGCACTCGCCGGTGAACGGAAAACCGGCCGGGTCATGCTGGCCAGCTCCGGACACGACGCGACGTCGTTCGCACAACTGGACGTCCAGGCCGACGGCGACGGCGGGCTCACCAGCCTGGCGCTGTCGCCGAGCTACGTCGAGGACCAGTTGGTCTTCGCGTACGTCACCACAGCGTCGGACAACCGAGTCGTGCGCTTCGCCAAGGGCCAAGCCCCGAAGCCGGTGCTGACCGGGATCCCCAAGGGCTCGACCGGCAACCGCGGCGCGCTGGCCAGCGACGGAAGCGGCGCACTGCTCGTCGCGACGGGCGACGCCGGCAACCCTGCCGCAGCCGCGGATCCGAATTCCCTGGCAGGCAAGGTTCTGCGGATCGACGTGGCCGGAAAACCGGCGACGGGGAATCCCGCGTCCGGATCCGCCGTCTACGCCTCGGGCCTGCACTCCCCCGGCGGCATCTGCCGTTCGTCCGACGGGAAGCGCATGTGGGTGACCGATCATCCGGCCAACGGCCCCGACGCGGTGTACCGCCTCCAGGCCGGACAGCCGCTCAGCACGCCCGCGTGGACCTGGCAGGACAAGCCCTCCCTCGGCGGCTGCGTGGATTTCGTCGACGCGAACGGCATCCTCGGCATCGCGTCGTCCACCGGACTGCAGAACGTGCCGGTCAACAAGGACGGGGCCGTCACTGGCAAGCCGACGGTCACCCTCGACGGCAAAAGCAAGGCCGCCACGACGTACGGCCGGCTTTCTTCCATGAGCATGATCAACTCCCAGCTGGCCGTCGCCGGGACCGTCAACAAGGACGGTGGCAAACCAGTCTCCAGCGATGACCGCGTGGTCCTGATCGTGGTGAGCGACACGGGCGGCGGTCCGGGCAAGGACTGAGGTCGAGCGCGGCCTGGTTGAGCCCTGTCCGAGGCCGGGGAGGCCGGTTGACCTGCGATTAGCCGTTTACTGGCGACAGCCGATCCGGCCATCGCGACCGACGACGCTCAGCCTCACGCGAGTTGCCCGTCCGCCCTGCCAGCCGCTCCCGGCCAACACCGGACCTGGCCGGATTCGCCACTTAATGGCGACGATCACCGACCCGCCATCGCCGCTAACCCGGCACCGGCCCGGATCGACGTCGCCCTGACATCACCGCCACTACCGACTGCGGCATCGGCCGGCCCCATCTCCGTCGCCGGTCAACAGTAGCTCCGTGAGATCCGCCTCTGTCCCATTCGTCGCCCAGCGGCTAACTCGATGACGATGGCAACCCGTCTCGAGGCATCTCGTCGCCACCCGACGGCAAATCCGTTAGGTCCTGCTCCTCGGCCAGGACCACCCCGACCCCGTCGCCACTCAACGGCGAATCCCCCAAACTCGCCTATCGGCTGAGAGCACCTGGTCGCCACTCAACGGCTATCCGCCTAGAGCCGCCTCTCAACCGAGAGCACGTCGCCACACAGCGGCGAATCCGCCAAAGGCCACGTCAACCGAGGGGACGATCCCTGTCGCCATTTAACGGCGAAACCTTCCAAGAACTCCCACAACCAGGGAACACCCACGTCGCCATTCAGCGGCGACGACGAGAAGCCCGGCTCTCCGCCCGAGCCGCCCGGACGTCCACGATCGCCACCACAACCGATCCGACCGCGAACGCCATCGCCAGATACCGCCCGACTCCGCCCGAGATCGACACGCCCGCAGCATCCAGGAACGCCCGCTGATCGCTGTCGAACACCCAGGCCAGCGTCGTCCAGCCGATCACCATCAGCAAAACCGTCGCCAGCCCGCCCACCAGCCACAGTTGCGGCAGACCGCTCACGCGCGCTTTGGTGACCTGCCCGCACAACACCACCGCAAGCCCCACCACGGCGAGCAGCAGCGGCGGACCCCACGAGAAGAGATCCGAATGCCACGCCGTACGAACGACGTCGCTGTGCGGCAACGTCCCGAACGCGTCGCGGACGTCGGACGTCGCGGTGTCCGCTGACAACACAGTCCAGGGCAGGAGCGTCGACCCGACCGCGAGCAGCCCGGCCGCCAGGCCGAGCCACTCGCGCCAGGTGACGCGTCGGAGCGAGAAGGCCACTCAGGAACCGACGCGCTCGATGATCAGCTCGCGGACGCGCTTGGCGTCGGCCTGGCCCTTGGTCGCCTTCATGACCGCGCCGACGATCGCGCCAGCCGCCGCGACCTTGCCGCCGCGGATCTTGTCGGCGATGTCCGGCTGTGCGGCCAGGGCTTCGTCGACAGCGGTGAGCAGCGCCGAATCGTCGGAGACAACCTTCAGACCGCGCTTCTCGACGACCTCACGCGGCGAACCCTCGCCGGCCAGGACGCCCTGCACGACCTCCTTGGCGAGCTTGTTCGTCAGCTCCCCGGAGGAAACAAGGCCGATCACCTCGGCGACCTGCGCCGGCGTGATCGCCAGTTCGGTCAGCTCTACCTCGCGCGTGTTGGCTTCCTGCGCCAGCGTGTTGACCCACCAGCCGCGTGCCTCGTCCGGTTTCGCGCCAGCCTCGACCGTCGCCGCTACGAGGTCGACGGCACCGACGTTCAGCAGGTCGCGCAGCGCTTCGTCGGAGAGCTTCCACTCGTCCTGGATCCGCTTGCGCCGCTCCCACGGCATCTCCGGCAGCGTCGCGCGCAGTTCCTCGACCCACTCGCGCGACGGCGCGATCGGCACGAGGTCGGGCTCCGGGAAGTACCGGTAGTCCTCCGCGGTTTCCTTGGCGCGCCCGGACGACGTGGTGCCGTCGGCCTCCTGGAAGTGCCGCGTCTCCTGCCGGATCGATCCGCCTTCGGCGAGAATCGCCGCCTGCCGGGTCATCTCGTACCGCACCGCGCGCTCGACGCTGCGCAGCGAGTTGACGTTCTTCGTCTCCGTGCGCGTGCCGAATTCCGTCGCGTCCTTGGCCATCAGCGACACGTTCGCGTCGCAGCGCAGGGAGCCCTGGTCCATGCGGACGTCGGACACGTCGAGCGCCCGCAGCAGGTCGCGCAGCGCGGTGACGTACGCGCGCGCCACCTCGGGAGCCCGCTCGCCGGTGCCGGTGATCGGCTTGGTGACGATCTCGATCAGCGGCACCCCGGCGCGGTTGTAGTCGAGCAGCGAGTGCTCGGCACCGTGGATCCGGCCGGTCGCGCCGCCGATGTGCAGCGACTTGCCGGTGTCCTCCTCCATGTGCGCGCGCTCGATCTCGACGCGCACGACCTCGCCGTCGTCCAGCGTCACGTCGAGGTAGCCGTCGAACGCGATCGGCTCGTCGTACTGCGACGTCTGGAAGTTCTTCGGCATGTCCGGGTAGAAGTAGTTCTTCCGGGCGAACCGGCACCACTCCGCGATCTCGCAGTTGAGCGCGAGACCGATCCGGATCGCGCCCTCCACCGCCTTGCCGTTCACGGCGGGCAGCGAACCGGGCAGGCCGAGGCAGGTCGGGCACGTCTTGGTGTTCGGCTCGCCGCCGAACTCGTTGACGCAGCCGCAGAACATCTTCGTGTTCGTGCTGAGCTCCACGTGGACCTCGAGCCCGAGCACGGGGTCGAACCGCTCGAGGACCTCGGCGTAGTCCATCAACTCGGCCACGGCAGTCACTTGGTTCCTCCCAGCTCCGGAGCCTGGTGCACGAGCGAGCCGCCGGCAGCGGCGTCGCGCGCGGCCTCGTACGCCGCGCCGACGCGGTACAGCCGGTCGTCGGCGAGCGCGGGGGCCATGATCTGCAGGCCGACCGGCATCCCGTCCTCGTCGGACAGTCCGCTCGGGACGCTCATGGCGGCGTTGCCCGCGAGGTTCGACGGGATGGTGCACAGGTCGGCGAGGTACATCGCCATCGGGTCGTCCACACGCTCGCCGAGCTTGAACGCCGTGGTCGGCGTCGTCGGCGACACGAGCACGTCGACCTTCTCGAAGGCCTGCGTGAAGTCGCGCGTGATGAGCGTGCGCACCTTCTGCGCGGAGCCGTAGTACGCGTCGTAGTAGCCCGACGAAAGCGCGTACGTGCCGAGCATGATGCGACGCTTCACTTCAGCGCCGAAGCCCTTCTCGCGCGTGAGCGACATGACTTCTTCGGCACTGTGCTCACCGTCGTCCGAGACGCGCAGGCCGTACCGCATCGCGTCGAAGCGCGCGAGGTTCGACGACGCTTCACTCGGCGCGATCAGGTAGTACGCAGGCAGCGCGTACGTGAAGTGCGGGCACGAAACCTCGACCACTTCGGCACCGAGAGCGCGAAGCTGCTCCACGGCCGCCTCGAACGACCGCAGCACGCCTGGCTGGTAGCCGTCGCCGCCGAACTCCTTCACGACGCCGACGCGTACGCCGGTCAGGTCGCCCTTCGCGCCTTCGCGCGCCGCGGCGACAACCGGCGGCACCGGCGCGTCGATGGACGTCGAGTCCATCGGGTCGTAGCCGGCGATCGCTTCGTGCAGCAGCGCGGCGTCAAGCACCGTACGCGCGCACGGCCCGGCCTGGTCGAGCGAAGACGAGAACGCCACGAGCCCGTAGCGCGACACTCCGCCGTACGTCGGCTTCACGCCCACAGTGCCCGTGACAGAGCCGGGCTGGCGGATCGAGCCGCCAGTGTCCGTACCGATCGCGAGAGCCGCCTCGAACGCCGAAATTGCCGCTGAGGAGCCGCCGCCCGAACCGCCCGGGATGCGCGCGTGGTCCCACGGGTTGTGCGTCGGGCCGTACGCCGAGTTCTCCGTGGAGGAGCCCATCGCGAACTCGTCCATGTTCGTCTTGCCGAGGATCACGACGCCCGCTTCGCGCAGCCTGCGCGTGACGGTCGCGTCGTACGGCGGCAGCCAACCCTCGAGCGTGCGGGACCCGCAGGTCGTCGGCACGCCCTTCGTGGTCAGCACGTCCTTCAGCGCCAGCGGGACGCCAGCCAGCGGCGACGCCGGCTGCTCGCCCGCGGCCAGCTGCTCGTCGACAGCCTTGGCCGCGCCGAGCGCACCTTCGGTGTCGACGTGCAGGAACGCGTGCACGTGGTCGTCCACCGCGGCGATGCGGTCCAGGTGCGCCTGCGCGACCTCGACCGCGGACACCTCGCGCGTGTGGATCTTCGCCGCCAGTTCGGCGGCGGTCAGCTTGACGAGTTCGCTCACTGTTCTTCTCCCAGGATCCGCGGCACCCGGAACCGGCCGTCCTCGGCGGCCGGCGCGGCGGCCAGCGCGTCCTGCTGTTCGAGGCTGGGCCGGACGGTGTCCTCGCGGAAGACGTTCGTCAGCGGCACGGCGTGCGAGGTCGGCGGGACGTCCTCCTCGGCGACTTCGCTGACCTTCGCCACCGAGTCCAGGATCTGGTCGAGCTGGCCGGCGAAAACGTCCAGCTCGTCGTCGGTCACGGCCAGCCTGGCCAGCCTGGCGAGGTGTGCGACCTCGTCTCGGGAAATGTTGGGCACGCGGGTGACTCCCGGGGTGTGCTGTGCGGGTGCTCTCGGAAGCTGCAAGTCTATGGTGACGGCGTCGGACGGTTCGACCGGGTTATCGGGCCGCGGGCGCCGGGCAGGGCGTCCCGCTTGCCGGACAGCGGGCCCTTGCGGGTACCCGGTCTGTCACAATCGGCGCCCGGCAAGCGCGTCCCACGACAGGGCTGGGACGCCTGAGGCGAGAGGGGCGCGTGGTGTCGTTCCTGATCCGGGTCCAGCTGCCGGACTCCCCCGGCACCCTCGGCGCGGTCGCGACCGCGCTCGGCACGGTCGGGGCCGACATCCTGAGCGTGGACGTGGTGGAACGCGGCGGCGGGCTCGCGATCGACGACCTGGTGGTCGAACTCCCGTCGGGCCGTCTCCCGGACGCGCTGATCACCGCGGCCGAGAGCGTGGAAGGCGTCGAGGTCGACGCGGTGCGTCCGTACGCGGGCATCCTCGACACGCATCGCGAGCTGGAGCTGGTCGAGGAGATCGCCGCGCAGCCCAAGGCCGGATTGGATTTGCTCGCCGAGGGTGTGCCGAAGATCATCCGCGCCGGGTGGGCGGTGATCGTCGAGCATTCGGAATCGGGACCTCGCCGCTTGGCTTCGTCGAGCGCGGCGCCGGAGAACCCGTTCACGGACTTGCCTTGGCTGCCGCTGGAGCGTGCGACCGTCCTGGACGGCGAGGATTCCTGGGTCCCGGAGACGTGGAAGGAACTCGGCACCGAGCTGGCTGCCACTCCGCTGGGCAAGCCGGGGAAGGCGATGCTCGTCGCCCGGCCGGGCGGGCCCAACTTCCGCGCCGCCGAGGTCGCTCGGCTGGCTCATTTCGCTGGGATCGTCGCGGTGGTTTTGGACGGGTGACCCAAGCCTTGGGTCGACTGTCCCAATAGGCTCGGGGCAGCCGAGTTGGGCGCGTTTGGCGTTTCGGACGCCAACACTCGACTTTTCAGAGCGTTCGAAGACAGCAACTCGAGGCTGGTGCCACTATTCGTTGCATGCGGACGCAATCGCTATCCGCTGTCCTCAAGTGCAGACAATCTCCCCCTAAAAGGGGAACTTGCCCGGCAATGACTGCCGGTTCCTTTGGCGTGCCAGACGGCGGCAATTCAACACTTGTCGGCATAGAGCGTGACGACTGTGCCAGCAGAAACCACAGTGCCGGGCTTGGGATCCTGCCCGGTCTGACACCAGTTCCGGTCGATGATCATCGGCCGCTTCTTCCCGGACGAGTCGACCTCTCGCAGGTTGTACAGCCCAGCAGCCTGCATGGCGTCCTGTGCGTCCTGATGATTCATGCCGGAAACGTCAGGGACTTTGATCGCCGCCGGCTGTGCGGCACTGACCGGAGCGCTCACGGTCGCCGTCGCGGACTCGGTTGCTGTCGCGGTCACAGTCCCCATCGTGACCGTCGTTGAGGTGCCGCCGGGCTGTGGTGCCGCGTTGCACGCGACGGCAAGAAACGCGGCAACGCCAACGACCGTAACTGCGGCTTGAACGAACTTCGCCATGATCACGCTTCCTCGATACGAGTCGGTACTTCACGCGTGACAGCTTGAGTCGAAGCCAGACATCTACACCTTACAACCCATAGCCGATTGAAGCTCGCCAAACAGGCGAGCCAGGAACAACCGTCCGCCAACGGCAGCCGTGAACGTCTACGCCCGACGACGCTCACCGCCAGGCACCTCAAGCACCCGAAGGCACCCGACGACACTCGACGAGAGCCGGGACGAGGTCCACCAAGCCGTCGCCACTCAACGGCGAATACCGGCGATGAACCCCGCCCAAGACTTTCGCCAAAAAACGGCAAATGCCGCTGACCTGCGAAAACCAGCCTCAGAAGCCGTACTCGTAGGCGATCAGGTTGACCCCGGGATGCGGATGCCAGTCCCGCCCCGGCAACCGCCGGAAGCCGATCCGCTCGTAGAGCCGGTGCGCTTTCCGCATCACGTCGAGGCTGCTCAGCACCACCCGGTCAACACCGAGTTCCCGCCCGCGGGCCAGCACCGCCTGGGTAAGCGCCTCCCCGACCCCTCGCCCGCGCGCCGCCGACGCGACCGCCAGCATGCGGAACTCCAACTCCCCCGGCTGGGAAATCTCGGACAGCTCGCTCCCCGGCTGAACGATCGCGACCGACCCCACCACCTGGCCCTCCGGATCGACGGCGACCAACAACTCGGCGTGCTGTGCCCGCCCCGAGACGTCCCGAAGTTTCGCCTCGTACGCGGCATCAGTATCGAAGAATCCCTCGATCCGGTAAGCCTCGACGGTCACCTCGCCGAGCGCATCGAACTCCTCCCGCCGCGCCGGACGGATCTCCACGTCACTCATCGCCGCCCTCAGCTTCCTCGTCCGCACCGGTGTCGAGCGCCAGTTCCGCAGCCGCTTCCGGGCCGCGCTCCAGCAACGCGCGGAACCCGTTCTCGTCCAGCACCGGCACCTTCAACTGCACAGCCTTGTCGTATTTCGACCCCGGCGCGTCGCCTACCACGACGAACGCCGTCTTCTTCGACACTGAACCCGCGGCCTTGCCACCGCGCGCCATGATGACTTCTTTCGCCTCATCACGGGAAAACCCGTCGAGCGAACCGGTCACCACGATCGACAGGCCCTCGAGATTCCGCGGGATGGACTCGTCGCGCTCCTCCTCCATCCGGACCCCGGACCGTCGCCATTTTTCGACGATTTCCCGGTGCCAGCCGACCTCGAACCATTCCTGCACCGCATGCGCGATGGTCGGGCCGACGCCGTCGACGTCCGCGAGTTCCTCCTCGCTTGCGTCCTCGATCCGTTGCAACGACCCGAATTCTCGCGCGAGAGCCTGCGCCGCAGTCGGCCCGACATGCCGGATCGACAGGGCGACAATCACTTTCCACAGCGGACGGTCCTTCGCCGAATCGAGATTCGCCAGGAGCTTCCGTGCGTTTGCCGACAGGTCGCCTGCCTTGGTACGAAATAACTCCACCTCGGCGAGCGACTCCTCGTTGAGATCGAACACGTCGCCCTCATCGGCGACCACCC
Organism: Amycolatopsis circi; assembly: GCF_003385235.1. GTDB lineage: Bacteria > Actinomycetota > Actinomycetes > Mycobacteriales > Pseudonocardiaceae > Amycolatopsis > Amycolatopsis circi. The sequence goes on from NZ_PQIA01000005.1 coordinate 43,458, forward strand.
TGGCGTCGAGCAGCGCGACCGCCGCCTCGTACCCGAGCACCTCGATGTCGAACGCGCCGCGCCCGGCGAGGTGGAACAGCCTTTCCCGCAGCTGAGCAGGACAGAACCGGGAGTTCGGGCACCGGATGTCCTTGTCGCCTTCCTTTTGGTAGGCGAGTTCCGTGCCGCATTCCGGACACTCGGTGGGCATCACGAATTCGCGCTCGTCGCCGGTCCGCGCGTCGACCACGGGACCAAGCACCTCGGGAATCACGTCGCCGGCCTTGCGGATCACGATCCGATCGCCGATCAGCACGCCCTTGCGCTTGACCTCTTCCTGGTTGTGGAGCGTCGCGCGGGCGACAGTAGAGCCCGCGACCTTGACCGGCTCGGTGACGGCGAACGGCGTGACCCGTCCGGTACGACCAACGCCGACCTGGATGTCGAGCAGCGTCGTAATCGCTTCTTCCGGCGGATATTTGTAGGCGATCGCCCACCGCGGCGCGCGCGAAGTGGTGCCAAGACGGCGCTGCAACGCGACCTGGTCGACCTTGATCACTACGCCGTCGATCTCGTGCTCGGCGTCGTGCCGATGTTCACCCCAATAGGCGATGTGATCGGTGAGTTCCTTGCCAGTCCGCAACACGCGCGTGTGCGGCGATACCGGCAGCCCCCATGCCGCCAGCGCGTCGTAGGCATGCGACTGCGTGACCGGCTCGAAGCCATTCCGCTTGCCGAGACCGTGACAGATCAGCCTCAGCCGGCGTTCCCTGGTGATCTTCGGGTCCTTCTGCCGCAGCGACCCAGCAGCTGTGTTGCGCGGGTTCGCGTACGGCAGTTTGCCCGCCTCGACCATCTTCGCGTTGAGTTCGAGGAAGTCCTCGACGCGGAAGTAGACCTCGCCGCGCACCTCAACGAGCTTCGGCACTGGGAACTCGTCGGTGCCGGTGAGCTCGTCCGGCACCTGGTCGAGGGTGCGGATGTTGAGCGTGACGTCCTCGCCGGTACGCCCGTCACCGCGCGTAAGCCCCCTGGTGAGCTTGCCGTTTTCGTAGAGCAGGTTGATGGCCAGGCCGTCGATCTTCAACTCGGCCAGGTACTCCGTAGACCCGATCTCCTTCTCGACGCGCTCGACCCAGGCGAGGAACTCGTCGGTGTTGAACACGTTGTCCAGGCTCAGCATGCGCTCGAGGTGGTCGTGCGCGGTGAACTCGGTGGAGAACGTGCCGCCGACGTTCTGGGTCGGCGAATCCGGCGTGACCAGTGCCGGGTACTCGTCCTCGATCTCCTGCAGGTCGCCGAGGAGCGCGTCGAACTGGCCGTCGGAGACGATCGGCGAGTCCAGCACGTAGTACCGGAACTGATAGCCTCGGATCTCCTCGGCGAGCGCGCCGTGGCGCTCGCGCACGTCGGCCGGCACGTCGGTCACGTCCTGGGCGGCCTCCACGGCCACCTGGTCTTGGGGAAGGTCGGTGCTGCTCACAGGTGGTGAGCCTAGCCGGAGGCGCCGACACTTTCGTCCGGTTGCTCCGTCAGCCCCCGGACCAGCTCCCGGAACTCCAGCAGATCGATTGTGCCTTCCGGCGCGGCCTCGGCAGTCTCGACCCGGCGCAGCCGCTCAGCGGCCAGACGCTCGCCCAGCGTCGCGTCGAGCGGCAGGAACGTCATCGTGGTGCGCGAAGCCACGTCCAGGTCCGCGAACGCCGGATGATGGACCGCGACGTCAACCACCCCGTCGTCCACCTGCGCGACAACCCGGACGTCGGCCAGCGAGATGCGCTGCTCGCCCAGGTTGACCGTCACCTCGGTCGGGTCTGGGACCGGAGGTACCGAATCGTGGTACTCCCAGATCGCGTCGTCCGGCGGTCCAGCCGCTTTCCACGCGTCGGTGTACGGGCGCAGCTCCGGGTCTTCCTGTCCGCTGACGACCAACGCGTAGATCGCCATCCGGCCGCGTTCAAGCGAAAAGTGCAGCCGCGGGTGCAGGGTCTCGACCAGCACGCACAGATCGTGCTCGACGCGATGCGGCTCGCCTTCGCCCAGCGCAGCACTGACCTCGGGCAGAAGGTCGTACCAGCCTTCCCAGAACGCAGCCGCCGCGGCAGCAGCGTCGGAGGGCACCTGCTGCTCGGGCCATGGCGTACGGGGATCTGGCGGCGCGGGCTCGGTGTCGGCTTCCGAGCGGCGACGACGGAACAAACGCATGATTCGGAATTTCCCCCGGTTGTTTCTCTTCACCAGCCACGGTACGCGTCACGGCTGTTTCTCTTCACCAGCCACGGTACGCGTCACGGCCGCAGCACGTCCTCGAAATCACCAGTTCTCGGGTGGCTCCACGAACCCTTTGCCCAGATCGCGGCTAAGAGCGAGCGCCCGGCGCATCCACTCGTTCGTGGCACCGGCCAGACCGCACGCAGGCGTCGGGACAGCTCGCTCGGCAAGGATTGAACGGTTGAATCCAAGCCGGTCCACGAGCCTGAGCGCCGGCGCTGCGAGGTCCTTCAGCTCCGGAGCCTTCACCGGGTCCGTGGCCGGCACGAGGCCCAGGAAGAACGAAGTACCGCTGTCCCAGGCCTCGCCGATCTCGTCCAGAAGCTGGGCAGACGCGCCGGCGAGCATGCTGATGTCGAACGCGACGGCCCCAGCACCCGCGGCGCGGAAGAGTGCGATCGGCGGCCGCGGAGCGCAGCAGTGGACGATGACGGGCTGCCCGGTCATCGCGCCGATCCGTTCGATCGTCGTCGCAAGCAGCTCCCGAACCTCCGGCTCAGGCACCGCGGGGACGTTGCCGTATCCCGACGGAGTGGACAGTTTTCCGGCGAGAACGGCAGGCAGCGACGGCTCGTCGAGCTGCACGACCACCGGCGCGTCAGTCCTCGCAGTCAGCTCGGCGACGTGCTGAACAAGCCCGTCGAGCAGCGAGGAGGTGAAGTCCCGCAGCGCTCCGCGGTCGGTGAGCACCCGATGTCCCCTGGGAAGCTCGATCCCCGCGCCGAGCGTCCAAGGCCCGGCGATCTGGGTCTTGAGGACCGCTGGCGCACCAGCGTTCTCGCGAGCGGCCTGGACGGCGTCGAGGTCCCATTGGAGCAGGTCATGGCCACGACGGTGGTCGTGACCAGGCCGCCCGGCAACGCGGTAACCGCTGGGCACCACCTCGACTGCGAGGTCCACAAGCAACGCCGCAGTCCGGCCGAGCAGGTCCGCACCGACGCCGCGAGCCGGCAATTCAGGCACATACGGGAAGCCAGAAAGCTCTCCGAACACCACAGCAGCGGCCTCGACGGGATCGGTCCCCGGCATAGACCCGATTCCTGTCGCCGCGCCCGCAGGCCAAGGTCGTTCGCTCACAGGCCGGATTGTCGCGGAACGGGCGACTGGCGTGCGCACCGCCCCTTCGGACAAGCTTCACCCGACCGCGCGGCAATAGCCGGACATTCGCCGCATATCCCTTTGCCTGCACCGAATTCGCGGTCACCGCGTTAGTCTGGATCGTCATGACCAGCTCCGCCCCGCCACCGCCCGGCAAAACACCCGGTGACGCATCCGCCCGGGAGCCGCGGCGGGGAATCATGCCCGGAGCACCGTACCGCCGGGCTTCAAGCCGCTCCTATGAGCGGACGCTCTTCACCGAGCCGGTCCTGTACGTCAGCCGGGAGGCAAAGCCGACCGCCGTCGGCCAGGAGTACGGCGTGTTCGACCGCCAGGGCCTCCACATTGGCGGGGTTGCCGTCACCACCCCGAGCTTCCTGCGCAAAGTCGTTCAGCTTCTGTGGAAATCCGACCAGTACGTCAGCCGCAGGTTCGAGGTCCGCGACGCGAACCAGAGCACCGTCCTCAAGGTCGAGAAACCATCGAAGGACCCGCTGGCCCGCTTCGTGGTCACCCGCGCGGACGGGACGCCGATTGGCGAAATCGTCCCCACCAATGCAGGCGGCGTCCGTTTCACCCTGCGCGCCGAAGGCAAGACAATTGCCACCGTAGTTGCCAGTGGGCGGCAACGTTGGGAAGTCACCGTCGAGGACCCGGCCGGCACCGAGGTCGCCCACGTCGGGCACCCATCGGCTGAGCTTTCGCCGGTCAGAGGCAACACCTGTCTCGTCGAGATCCCGCTGCAGGTCCCCGAGCCGCTAGCCAGCATGCTCGTCGCGACAACGTTGACCATCGACATCGCACTGACCGCACAGCGCGGTTGATCACGTGACCGGTGTCTCAGCCCCGCCAGGTGGACAGCGACCGGAATACGGCCCAATGTAAGGAAAGTCCGGGACGCCGTGGTCCCGCCTGGACGGAGGTCGCTGTGGAGCCGTTGCCCGAAGGCAGTAACTCGAACTGGGCCGATCCCGGGGTCTACGAAGTGGCCGCGGGCGTCTACCGGATTCCATTGCCGCTGCCGAACGACAGCCTGCGCGCGGTCAACGTCTACGCAGTCACCGACGGCACGAACCTGGTACTCGTCGACTCGGGGTGGGCCCTCACCGAATCTCGCCAGCTGCTGGCCAAAGCGCTCAAGGCGATCGACGCCGAGCTCGGCGATGTCCGAGAGTTCCTCATCACCCACGTCCACCGCGACCACTACACGCAGGCAGTCGCGCTTCGGCGCGAGTTCGGCAACCGGATCGCCCTCGGCAAGCTCGAGCAGCCTTCGCTCGACGCGAGCGCCAACCCGAACCAGTTCCCCATGCAAGCCCAACTCGACCTCCTTCGCCTCAGCGACGGACAAGAGGTCATCACCGCGCTCAGCAAGCTGTTCGGTTCGGAACCTCGCCACACCGAGGCGAATCTTTGGGAAGAGCCGGATGAATGGCTGACGCCCGGCCGGCGAGCGGTACTGCCCGACCGAGAGTTCGACGTTGTCCACACTCCGGGGCACACCAACGGACATGTGGTTTTCGTAGACGGTGCAGCCAACCTCTTGTTCTCCGGCGACCACGTCCTCCCGCACATCACTCCGTCGATCGGATTTCAGCCGGTTCCGGCCGAGTTGCCGCTGAACGACTATCTCGACTCCCTCCGCCTGGTTCGCGGGATGCCGGACCGGCGCATGCTGCCGGCTCACGGCCCAGTCACCGACAGCGTGCATGCCCGGATCGATGAACTTCTCGAACATCACCGGCAACGCCTCGAAACGATGGCGGCTCAAATCGAAGCCGGAGCGAGCACCGCTTTTGAAGCGGCCAACCGCCTCGGCTGGACTCGTCGCGGCCGCAAACTGTCCGAAATGGACGCCTTCAATCAGATGCTCGCCGTCCTGGAAACCGGCGCGCACCTGGATCTTCTGGTCTCGCAGAACAAACTCGCTGCCGAAGACGTCGACGGCATTCGCCGCTACAAGACCACGTAGCGGCCAACATTCGTCACTCGCCTAATGGGATACTGATCCGCCGTGCCTCCTATCATTGTGAGACGAGCCCGCGCCGACGATGTCGAAGCGATCGTCCAGATGCTTGCGGACGACCAACTGGGAGCAACCCGCGACTCCACGGCCGACCTCGAGCCCTACCTGCAAGCGTTCAAAGCCATTGCTGAAGACCCAAATCAGCTGCTGGTCGTCGCAACGTCAAACGACCGACCGATAGCCACACTGCAGCTGACAATCATCCCCGGCCTCGCACGGCGTGGGGCCCTTCGCGGGCAAATTGAAGCTGTGCGCGTACACCGCGATCACCGCGGCTCAGGCTTGGGCGCGCAACTCGTGCAGTGGGCCATCGACGAATCCCGGCGACGCGGCTGCAACCTAGTTCAGCTCGCCTCGGACACAACGAGGACGGCAGCACACCGCTTCTACGAACGATTGGGCTTCGTCGCGAGTCACACTGGTTTCAAGCTGCATCTCTGATCACTCCCTCCCCGCAGCTTCAGCCGTACGCTCGATCACCCGACTTTCACCATGCCAGGGTTGTCACCCAAAAGCCAAGCCATTGCACGATGGGTCCCTTCGCGCAAATTAGCTGCCTGTGCTCGAATCAATGCGTATCGTGACGATCATGAGCAAGTCGACCACACCGGCGGACCACGCCGATCAGACCACCAAGACCACCGAAACCGCAGACCTCGCCTTCCTGCTTCGCGCCATGCATGCGAACCTCGACCTCTTCAATCGCCTGCAGACAGACCAGCTGATGACGGCACTGAAGGACGCGAACCGCCAGATCGCGCGCTTGCAGGCGTTGCAGCTGCATTGCATGGCGGGCATCCGAAGACGAAGATCTGACCCGCACGAACTGGCGTGCGAGTTCGCCCTTGCCTTGCACATCACCGATACTCGAGCCGGAGCGATGATCACCGCCGCCGAAGCTCTGGCTCAACGTCTGCCTCGAATCTTTCGGTTGATGGATCAGGGCAAATTCGACCTCTATCGCGCCATGAAAGTCACTGACGGCACCAGCCAGCTGTCCGACCGCCACGCGCGCATGGTCGATTACCTGCTCGAACACCGACTGGAGGACAAGAACCCGACCCAAGTCCGCAAGGCAACCGCATATGCCGCAACGAAAATCGACCCAGACGGCGCGATGAATCGGCTGGCTCAGCGGAAAGCCGAGCGCCGCGTCATCTTGCAGCACCAGAGCGAAGGCATCTCACGGCTCTCCGTCGACAACACCTCGACCGACAAAGCAACAGCGGCTTACCTGCGCGTTGACAAGATCGCTCGATCGCTCAAGACGGGCGATGAGAAGCGGACCCTCGACCAACTGCGCGCTGACGTCGCGATCGATCTTCTGCTCAGCGGCAAAGGCGGTGTTCCAGAGCAGACCGAGGTGTACCTCTATGTCGATCTGCAGACATACCTGGGGCTCAACGACAATCCCGCCGAGCTCGCCGGTCACGGTCATATCCCGGCCGAGCTCGCACGCCACATCGCCACTGGTCCCGACACGATCGTCCGCCGGGTCATCACTGACCCGCTGACCGGACAGGTGATCGAGGTCGGCAAGTTCCGCTATCGGCCGAACATCGACGTGGACGAGTTCGTGCGGATCCGCGACCGTGAGTGCCGACAGCCCGGCTGCCCGCGGCCGGCACAAAGCTGCCTGACGGAACCGACCGGCCCTGATTCCACGGACGCAGACTCGACGTTGAGCTACTGCCTACGCCACCGCCGTCTTAAGAATCGAGCCGACTGGAGCTACGAGGTCCTGCAGGACGGAAAGCTCATCGTCACGACACCTACTGGCGAGAAAGCTGAAAGCGCACCTCCGCCACTGCACGATCCTCAGCCCGCGGCGGAAGAACCTGGAGAGGAACGCCTAGGCGCATAAGGAGATCAGCGAGTGCCAGAGATCTTGGCGCTCCCGAGCACGAGGTCGCCCGCCTGGTCGTCTTGCCGATAAAGGACAACTACTTGGCCAGGTGCTACACCGCGCAACGGCTCGCGCAACTGGATGGAGACTTGCCCGCCTTCGCCTACTTCGGCAATCGCATCGGCAATGCCTCCGTGCGCGCGAACCTGGACGGTGCATTCGGTCGGTCCGTCCAAGGCTCGTCCGCTCGGCCAGATCGCCCGGTCCGCGTCGATGGCCTGGACACCGAGGTCTGCCGACGACCCGACCTTCACCGTGCCCGAAACAGGTTCGAGCGAAAGGACATAACGAGGTCGCCCGTCAGCGGCCGGCGCGTCGATGCCGAGGCCCTTCCGCTGGCCGACGGTGAATCCGTGCACGCCGGTGTGACGCCCGAGCACAGCGCCTGTCTCTGCGTCGACCAGTTCGCCGGGACGCTCGCCGAGCCGCTTCTCCAAGAACTTCTTGGTGTCACCGTCCGGGATGAAGCAAATGTCGTGGCTGTCTGGCTTCCGGGCGACGGAAAGCCCGCGCTGCTCCGCCTCGGCCCGCACCTCCGACTTCCAAGAGTCGCCCAGCGGAAACATCGCATGGCTAAGCTGCTCTGGCCGCAGTGAAGCCAGCACGTACGACTGGTCCTTGCCTTCGTCCGCGCTCCGTCGGAGTTCCAACTCGCCGTCGACGGTCGCCAGGCGCGCATAGTGTCCGGTCGCAACAGCGTCGAAGCCAAGAGCGAGCGCCTTCTCAAGCAGCGCCTCGAACTTGATTTTCTCGTTGCAAGTCACGCAAGGGTTCGGCGTGCGGCCGGCTGCGTACTCGCCGACGAACGTCTCAACGACCTCTTCGGTGAAGCGCTCGGCGAAATCCCAGATGTAGAACGGGATGCCGAGGATGTCCGCAGCCCGGCGGGCGTCGTGCGAATCCTCGATGGTGCAGCAGCCGCGGGAACCCGTCCGCAGCGTGCCAGGTTGAGCCGAAAGCGCCAGGTGCACTCCGACGACGTCGTGGCCGGCGTCCACTGCACGCGCAGCGGCGACGGCCGAGTCGACTCCTCCGCTCATTGCGGCCAATACCCGCATTGCTTTACACCTCTTGCTTCTGCGTCTGCTTGCGCATGCCGGCGAGACCGGCCTGTCGGGCGCGGGTGACGACGCCACCGATCTCACGGGCCAGGGTATGCACGTCGTCCAGCGTCGACGTGTGGCCAAGCGAGAATCGGAGCGAACCGCGGGCTGCGGCGGCGTCGGCCCCCATTGCCAGGAGAACGTGACTTGGCTGTGCGACACCCGCGGTACACGCTGAACCGGTGGAGCACTCGATGCCCTTGGCGTCCAAGAGCATCAGCAGGCTGTCGCCCGCGCAGCCTGGGAAAGTGAAGTGAGCATGGCTCGGCAAGCGGTCACCGTCGCGGCCGTTAAGAATCGCGTCCGGGACCTCGCGCAGGACCGCGGCGACGAGTTCGTCGCGCAGCTTCTCGACCCGAGCCTCGTACTCCGCACGACCGCCGATCGCCGCTTGCACCGCAGCGGCGAAGCCCGCAATCGCCGGGACGTCGAGAGTGCCCGAGCGAACACTGCGTTCCTGGCCACCGCCGTGGAGCACAGGGACGCACGAAGTGTCGCGGTCCAGGAGAAGCGCGCCGACACCGTACGGGCCGCCGAGCTTGTGTCCGGTCAGCGTGAGTGCGGCTGCGCCGGATGCGGTGAAGTCGACCGGAACCGCACCGACCGCCTGGACGGCATCGGTGTGCAGGGGGATCGAGTATTCGTTGCAGACCTCGGCGAGAGCGGCGACTGGATTGACCGTGCCGACCTCGTTGTTCGCCCACATCACCGTTGCCAGGGCGACGGTCTCCGGTGCCGAATCGATCGCGGCGCGGAGCGTTTCCGGCGACACCCGGCCCTGGTCGTCTACTTCGAGCCAGGTGATCTCGGCGCCGGAGTGCTGCTCCAGCCACTCGACCGTGTCGAGGACCGCGTGATGCTCGACCGTGCTGCAAAGAATGCGATGCCGAGCCGAGTCCTCGCCGTTTCGAGCCCAGAAGATGCCCTTGACCGCGAGGTTGTCACTCTCCGTGCCGCCGCCGGTGAAGATGACTTCCGACGGTCGCGCGCCCAAAGCTGCGGCGATGACTTCCCGTGCTTCCTCAACAGCCCGCCGAGCTCGCCGTCCCGAAGAATGCAGCGCGGAGGCGTTGCCCACGGTGGACAAAGCCTCAGTCATCGCCGCAATGGCTTCGGGCAGCATCGGAGTGGTTGCCGCGTGGTCGAGATAGGTCATCGCTCTATCAGGGTAGACCGATGCGGCCTGTGACGAAGCTCGCCCCAGGCCGCGGAGTGGCACGTCACACCTCTTTCGGCCACCTGCTCGTGAGCCGGACGCCGAGCAGCGCGAGCAGGACGAGGCCGACACTGAGCAGTCCCATCGCGGGAGAAGGCTGGGCGGCCGAGGCGACGACGGCCAGGAGCACCCCGCCGAGACCAATGAGCAGCGCTGATCCGACCCAGTCGGCCAACTGCATCGCGGACGTGTTGAACCCGCGCTCCCCCTCCGGCGAGTAGCGCAGCAGGAGGACCGAGATGGCCGGCATCGCGATTCCCATCCCCGCACCGCCGACTGCGCAAACGGCGAAGGCCACCCATGCGGGGAACCACGGTTGGGCGACAAAACCGAAGCCGACTAGACCCACCGCGACGAGCGCGAAGCCGGTGCGCAGCGATGCCTCCCGCGACCAGTCGAGGAAGCGGCCTTGGAGACCCGACGCGGCGGACCAGCCAAGCGCGGTAATGGTGAGCGGCAGGCCAGCGAGAGCAGGGCTGTAGCCGTGGACGGCGGTCATGGTCAGGGGGAGATATGCCTCCATGCCTGCATATGCGCCGGCGATCAGAGCTCGAGAGGCGACCACCGTGGGCAATCCGGGGCGAGAGGTCATGGTTCCGCCAGGCAAGAGCTTGCGTAATGCGACGGCTAGTGCGACAAGACCCACCGCGCCGTACGCGAGTGCGGCGGGCGATGGGTGCTGTGCAGCCCAGCTCAGGGCGGCGATCCCGAGCGCAGCAACGACAGCGGTGATGACGCCTCCGCGACGTCCGGCTGGGAGCGGCACGTGGGCGGGCAATCGGCGAGTGATTTTCCAGAGAAGACCGATTCCGATCCCGACCAGAGGAAGCAGTCCGAGGAAGACCCATCGCCAGCCCACGGTCACAGTCACCAAACCGGCGACGGACGGGCCGATTACCGCCGGGAGGACCCAAGCAGCAGCATTGGCCGCATAGATGACGGGTCGTTCGCGGTCGGTGAACGTCAGGGCGATCAGCAGCGAGACGGACACCAGCAGAAACCCGGAGCCGAAGCCCTGAAGCGCACGGCCGACTAGGAGCACTGGCATTGTCGTGGCGATGCCTGCGACGGCTAGTCCTGCGGCGAACAACACCGGTCCCACCAGGAGGGCTGGTGCTGGGCCGCGGCGGTCGCCTAGTCGTCCGGACAAGACAGTGGCGACGACACTGGCCACCAGGAACGTTGTGAACGGCCAGGAATAGAGCGCGAACCCGTGAAGCTCGGCGACGAGCGTCGGCATCGCGGTGGCGACGCCCATGTTTTCAAAGGCCACCAGCGTGACCACAAGCAACAGGCCAACGGTGACAAGGCGGTGTTCGCGACTCCAGAGGACGCTTTTCCTAGGCTGCGCTTCGACGGTCTGGCTCATGATCGCGAGCTTGCAACCTCCAGCGCTCTGGAGGTCAAGCCGTCCATCGAGCTTTCGGGGTGGGCAGTGGGGCACCTCGCATCGGGCTGGTTTCCGATGCGCAGGATGACGTTCGCGACTCAATCCGGAGAAGCCGGATCTGCGGGATTCGGCGACTACGTGAACATCCAGGAAATCGAGGGCGCCCGGCGCAGGAAGTCGATGACGCCGGGTAGCTGCCGACGTCGTTGTGGACGCCTAGACCGATGAATCGGAGTCCTTGCGGGTAGCCGTCAGCACTGTCTGTGTCACGACGCCGGGTCGGGTCGGGTGATTGAGCGAGACAGGAGCGCGGGTGTTGCCGTTGACTGGCGAATCGAGCGTGCGGTTCGGAATGCGCCGGATGCTGGTTGGCTTTAAGTAGGACGTACGGCGACCGAAGGAGAGTGCGAACCGAGATGCGAGCTATCACTTTCGCCGAGTACGGCGGGCCCGAAGTGCTGCAGCTGAAGGATGTTCCGGTGCCGGAGCCCGGCCCGGGGCAGGTGCGGGTCGCGGTCCGGCGCGCGGGGATCAACCCGATCGACTGGAAGATTCGTTCAGGGGCGATGGCGGGTGGCGCGGCGCTCGAAGGTCCGCAGATTCCGGGGCTGGAGATCGCGGGAGTGGTCGACGCGGCGGGCGTCGGCGCTGAATTCGGCGTCGGAGACGAGGTGTTCGGCTGGTCTGCGACCGGCGGGTACGCGGAGTTCGCGCTCGGCGGAGCGATCGTGCGCAAGCCGGCCGACCTCTCCTGGGATGACGCGGCGGCGTTGCCGGTTGCTGGCGAAACCGCACTGCGCGTGTTGCGTCTGCTCGACGTCAAAGCTGGTGAGCTGTTGGTTGTCCACGGAGCGAGTGGCGCCGTCGGCCGTTTCGCTACACAGATCGCGGTCGCGTTGGGCGCGACGGTGATCGGAACGGCTGGACAGCACAATCTCGATGAGGTGAAAGCGCTGGGCGCGATTCCGGTGCGCTACGGCGACGGGTGGCTCGAGCGGGTCCGTGAGGTGGCCGATCGGCCGGTCGACGCGGTGTTCGACGCGTCTGGCCATGGCGTTTTGCCGGAATCGGTCGAGCTGCGCGGGTCGAAGGACCGCATCGTGACCATTGCCGACGGCGCGGCATTCCAGCTCGGGTTGCCTTTCTCGTCGGGAGGCAAGGACGGGCAGACGCAGCAGGTGCTGAACGAGATCCTCGGGTATGTACACAATGGACTGCGGATTGCGCAGGGGAAGACCTTTCCGTTAGAGGAAGCGGCAGCTGCGCAGGAGGAGAGCCGCAACGGGCACCCTGGTGGGAAGCTGACTATTGCCGTTTCCTGACCACGATCAGCGGCTAAGCACGACGGCAGGGTCGCTCGGTGACCATGCAGATCGGGTGTCGCCGGTTTGCGGCGGCCGTGGCGAGCGGGCCGTTGCCGCTCAGTGGCGAAAGCCTGGGCACTGCGGGCAGGCGCGCCGAGGCAAGCGGGTGTTGCCGCTGTGTGGCGACACCCGAGGGGCAGCGACCCGGTGCGCCGAAGCAAACGATTCGTCGCCATTCGGCGGCGACTGATGGCGGAGCGGCGGTTACCGGCAACGGGCCGGGTAGCCGTAGCCATCCGGTGGCGAGGCGAGCCGGGTTGCTGTTGCCGTTGAGTGGCGAATGGGCTGGCTACGGTCAGTCGAAGGCCAACCCGGCGGGGATCGGAAAGCGGTGGAGAGGTGTCGCCAAAAAATGGCAACACCTCTCCGCGAACCTGTGACCAGGGTATTCGTCAGTGCGCGACCGGCTGGGAGGGCGCGCGACGGCCGGCCAGCACCCGGCGGCGTTGCGGCGGGATGCGGACTGTCCCGAGGGCTGAGTGGACAGCCGCCTCGGCAAGAGCCGCCAGCGAACGACGGTCTTCCGCGCGGCCCGGGGCGATCTCCGGGCACACGTGCACTTCCAGGACCAGACCGCGCAGCGCGGCAACCCGGCGCAACGACGCGATGAGCGACTCCGGCCCGATGAACGCCGGCTGGCTGGTTTCGCGGCCGTCGGCGAGGCGGTAGCGAAGGGCGATCGGTCGGACCGGGACGCCGCCGTCGATCGCCGCTTGGAAGGTGGCCGTTGTGAAGCGGCCGGAGGCCAGGCCGCACCAGGTGGTGCCCTCGGGGGTGACGTTGACGAGCGCGCCGGCGCGGAGGCTGTCGGCCAGTTCGGACATTGTGCCTGGCAAGGTGCGCAAGCGGTTGCGGTCCAGGAAAATACTGCCGCCGCGACGCACGAGCGTGCCCAGGATCGGCCAGGAGCCGATCTCGATCTTCGCGAGCGCGCGCATCGGACGCAGGGCGTTGATGGCGATGATGTCCAGCCACGAGATGTGGTTGTTCACCACGAGCGCACCGCGACCGGCCGGAGCGGCGAGGAAGTCCGCACCGCCCACGACAGACATCCGCACGCCGAACGCCCTCAGCACCGCCCGGAAAATCCGGCGCATCATGCGTTCCCGGCTCCGGCCGCGAATCGCCAGCAACGCCGGCACGACCAGCAGCGCCGCCAAGACCACGGAAATCGCTGCGGTGAAACGCAAGACTCGCCGCGACAAGCCAACCGTCGGTGCGCCTTCGGTCAGACAACCGTCACCGCAGGGCGAAGTCGGCATCCAAGCGTGACTCATCCTTGCGCTCCGAGGAAGAACTTCAAGTACCGCTCGTCGACCTGCTGCAGATCAAGAAGAACAAAGAAGTCCGCGACACCGAAGTCGGCATCGAGGGCCGGCGGGCCGCACACTTTGGCGCCGAGCCGCACGTAACCCTTGATCAGCGGCGGAAGCATGGCCCGGTCGGGACGCGCGATCGTGCCCGGCTCCCACGGGTTCAACGGCGCGACGCGCAACGACTCGTCGGCATGATGCTTGGTGCGCAAGACATCCCAGACACCCGCGGCGTAGCTGCCGCCATCGTTCAGCTGGACCGAGGCGCAGCCGGCGAGATAACGGTGTCCGGAAAGGAGCATGTAGCGCGCGATCCCGGCCCACACCAGGCTCACGACGGCGCCGCTGCGATGGTCGGGGTGGACGCAGGACCGTCCGGTCTCGACCAAGGACGGCCGCAACGCGGCGAGGGTCGTCAGGTCGAATTCGCTGTCGGAGTAGAGCTTTCCGGCCTGCGCGGCGCGGTCCGGCGGGAGCATGCGATAGCAGCCGACGATGTCGCCGGTGTTGTCGTCGCGGACCACGAGGTGGTCGCAGAATTCGTCGAAGTAGTCGACATCCCGGCCGGGCTCCGGGGAATGCAGTTCCGCCCCCATCTCCTCGGCGAAAACCCGGTATCGCAGTTTCTGTGCGGCGAGCACTTCATCGTTCCCGTTGGCGACCAGAAGCGAATACCGCGGAGCGCCTGCGGGAAGGTCGGCACCCGCCTGATCAGTACTGACGAGGAGCTGTGACGACGTCATGGTCAAGGTGTACCTGCCGGTAAGCGGCCTCGGAGAGTGCCAATCGATGACCGGTCAGTGCACGTTGAGTTAATTGCGGGTTCTCAGGTTCCTCTCAGGCAGACGGGAGGCTTCCGGAGAACGCGGAAGGCCGCCGCGTGGCGAGCACGCGACGGCCTTCCGGGCGAAAGAAAAACGTCAGCCCTTGCGCTTGTCGACAGCCTCGGTCAGCTGCGGTGCGACGTTGAACAGGTCGCCCACCACACCGAAGTCGGCGATCTCGAAGATCGGAGCCTCGGCGTCCTTGTTGACCGCGATGATCGTCTTCGACGTCTGCATGCCGGCGCGGTGCTGGATCGCGCCGGAAATGCCGAGCGCGATGTACAGCTGCGGCGACACCGTCTTGCCGGTCTGGCCGACCTGGAACTGCGCCGGGTAGTAGCCGGAGTCGACAGCGGCACGGGACGCACCGACAGCCGCGCCGAGCGAGTCGGCCAGCTTCTCGACGACGTCGAACTTCTCCGCCGAGCCGACGCCGCGGCCGCCGGACACGACGATCGACGCCTCGGTCAGCTCCGGACGGTCGCCGCCGACGACCGGCTCGATGCCGGTGATCTTGGCGGCCTTCGCCGGGTCCTGTGCCGGAATCTCGACGGTCTCCTCGGCAGCCGCGCCATCGGCGGCCTCCGCCTCGACCGCACCCGGACGCACCGACACGACCGGCGCACCCTTGGCGGCCTTGGCCTTCACGGAGAACGCGCCACCGAAGATGGACTGGTCCACGGTGCCGTCAGCGTTCACGCCGACCGCGTCGTAGAGCAGACCGGAGCCGAGCCGCAGCGCGACCCGCGCGGCCACCTCCTTGCCCTCGGCGCTGGCGGCGACGAGCACCGCGGCCGGGGAGACCTGCTCGGCGAGCTTCGCGAGCACGTCGACCTTCGGGGTCACCAGGTAACCGGCAGCGTCGTCGCCCTCGGCGACGTACACCTTTGCCGCGCCGTGGCCGGCGAGCGCTTCCTTGGCCTTCGCCGCGGTGCCGGTCGGGCCCACCACGACGGCGGAGGGCTCGCCGAGGGCGCGCGCGGCGGTCAGCAGCTCGAGCGTGACCTTCTTGACATCACCGTCGACGTGGTCGACGAGGACGAGTACTTCAGCCATTTTCTGGAATCCTCCTCGAAACCGTGTCTCAGATGAGCTTCTGCGCGACCAGGTACTCAGCGACCTTCGAGCCGCCGTCGCCCTCGTCCTCGACCTTCTCGCCCGCGGTGCGCGGCGGCTTCGGCGAGGCCTCGACGACCGTCGACCACGCGTTGCCGAGACCGACCTCGCCCGCGTCGATGCCCAGGTCGGCGATGGTCAGCGTCTCGACCGGCTTCTTCTTCGCGGCCATGATGCCCTTGAACGACGGGTAGCGCGGCTCGTTGATCTTCTCGCTCACGCTCACCAGCGCCGGCAGATTCGCCTCGAGGTGGGTGATGCCGTCTTCCGTCTCGCGGTCGGCCTTCACGGCGGAGCCCTCGACGGTCAGCTGCCGCACGTAGGTCAGCTGCGGCACGCCGAGCAGTTCGGCGAGGATCGCGGGCACGGCGGCGCCGCGGCCGTCGGACGCCTCGTTGCCGGCCAGGATCAGGTCGTAACCTTCGACCTTGCCGACGGCGGCGGCGATGACCTTCGCGGTGGCGATCGCGTCGGAGCCGTGCAGCGCCTCGTCGGACACGTGGATGGCCTTGTCGGCGCCCATGGAGAGCGCCTTGCGGATCGCGTCGGTGGCGCGGTCCGGGCCGACCGAGATCACGGTGACTTCGCCTTCTCCGGCTTCCTTGATCTTGAGGGCCTCTTCAACGGCCTTCTCGTTGATCTCGTCGAGCACGGCGTCGGCGGATTCGCGGTCAAGGGTGTTGTCGGAACCGGAGAGCTTCCGCTCCGAGTAGGTGTCCGGTACCTGCTTGACCAGGACAACGATGTTCGTCATGGGTCTTCTTCGACCTCCCGGTTGGGGCCGGCTCTCGGCCGCGGGACAGTGCTCTACTGAGCGGTAGATTAGGGCCAATTCCGCGGCCGGACCCCTCGAGGTGACGGCATTCACCTGGATGAGCAATCTATTGGGACCATCGTCCTAGTAGTTGCCCGGTTAGCCCGTCCAGCGCGCCGCTCGCCCGATCGGAGCAACGGTCACTTACTCGCAGTAGGCCGTGAGGGGTTACGCTCCGGCACCATGTCCGCGCACATCGCCGTAGTCACCGACTCGACCTCGTGCCTGCCCGAGCAACTCGCCGCTCAGTGGCGAATCAGTGTCGTCCAGGTCCAGCTGCACGTCGGCGACCAGACAGATGACGAGCACCGTTTCGACCGGGGCGAGCTGATCCAGACGATGAAATCCGGCGCGGCCGTCACGACTTCGCCGCCCGATCCGGGCGCGTTTTTCTGGAGCTACCAGGACGCGGCCTCCGCGGGTGCGTCCGCGATCGTGAGCCTGCACATCTCCGGACGGCTTTCGCAGACCGTCGAAGCCGCCCGCGAGGCCGCCCAGCAGGTCCGGATTCCCGTGCACATCCTCGACAGCGGGACGGCCAGCATGAGTCTCGGCTACGCAGCGGTGTCCGCCGCCCGCGTCGCCGGGGCCGGCGGACAGCTCGAGCGGGTCCTGGACGCCGCGGAACGGCGAGTGCGCAACTCGACCGAACTGATCTACGTCGACACTCTCGAGTACTTACGGCGATCAGGACGGATCGGGGTTGCCCAGTCGATGCTCGGAAGTGCGTTCGCGATCAAGCCGCTGCTCACCGTCCGCAATGGGGAAGTGAGCCCGCTTGCCCGAGTTCCCGGCACTAAACGAGCGATGAACCGGCTCGTCGACCTGGCCGCGAAGGCCGCCGGCGACCAGCCGGTGGACCTCGCGGTGACCCGATTCGGCTCCGACGAGAGCGAGGTCGTCCGGAAATTGCGGGAGCGCGTGCCCGGCGCGGGCGAGATCGTGGTGGGCGACGCGAGCACCGTGATAGGCGCTCACGTCGGTCCGGGTGCGCTCAGCATCACGGTGTCGCCATCGAACTGACCTCGATTCGCCGCCCCGGGACCAAAAGCACCACAAGCGGCAGCAAGACCGTCACCGCGAGGCCGCCGAGAATGAGCACCTGGTCGAGCTGCGGAAAGTGCCCAACGTGGCCCGCGTGGTAGACGAGGTGCGGCACGGCGAACAGCAGCGCCGCGACCGCCACCAACCGCGCGACAGTTGTGGTGCCCATCACGGCAGCGCCGACCAGCATCGCGCCGAGCGCCAGGCTGAGGCCGCCGAAATCGATGATGAAGTGCTCGTTGTAGGGCCCGTCCATGGAGACCCAGCCGTGCCGGAAACCGGGAAAGTCCTGGTAGAACCCCATCGGGTCGAGCAGTGGCCACAGCCCCTGCACGAGGGTGTAGAGACCGAGCAGGAGCAGGAGGATGCGCGTGATCGTCCGTTGCATACGGCTGGAACGAGACGGCTGCGCGAAACGTGACAGGCGCTAGGGTCGCGCAGGTGACCAACGCAGCCACCCGGGCCGAGGCACTGCACCTCACCGGCGAACGGACCGTCCCCGGCATCCCCGAGGAAAACTATTGGTTCCGCCGCCATGAAGCCGCCTACCTGGCCCTCCTCCCCCACTGCACCGACGCGACGGTGCTCGAAGCCGGCTGCGGCGAGGGCTACGGCGCCGGGCTGATCGCCCAGCACGCCCGCCGAGTGCTCGCGCTGGACTACGACGTACCGACCACCGAGCACGTCGCACGCCGGTATCCGGACGTCGCCGTCGCCCGGGCGAACCTGGCGTACCTCCCGCTGCGGGACGGCGCGGTCGACGTGGTGGCGAACTTCCAGGTGATCGAGCACCTGTGGGACCAGGACGGTTTCCTCGCCGAATGCTTCCGCGTCCTGCGCCCGGGCGGGAAACTGCTGGTCACGACCCCGAACCGGCTCACCTTCACGCCGGACAGCGACACCCCGCTCAACCCGTTCCACACGCGCGAACTGGCACCGTCCGAATTGGACGGACTGCTGCGCGCGGCCGGATTCACCGTCGCGGCGCTGAACGGACTGCACCACGCGGAAACCCTGCGCACCACCGAAGCCCGCTATGGCGGCTCCATCATCGACGCCCAACTGGACGTCGTAATGGGCTCCCTTCCCGGACAGGCCACCTGGCCCGCCGACCTCCTCGCGGATGTCGCGGCGATCCGGGCCGACGACTTCGCCGTGCACGACGACGACCTCGACGCGAGCCTCGACCTGGTGGCCGTGGCGGTGCGACCGTGAGCGCCCGGAATTCCGCCTCCGAAGGCACGTTTTGCCTCGTCCTGCACAGCCACCTGCCGTGGCTGCCGCACCATGGCAGCTGGCCGGTCGGCGAGGAATGGCTGTATCAGGCGTGGACGCATTCGTACCTGCCGGTCGTCGACCTGCTGCGCCGTTTCGCCGCTGAGGGGCGACGCGACGTCTTGACGCTCGGCATGACGCCAGTCCTCGCCGCGCAGCTTGACGATCCGTACGCCATCCGCGCCTGTCACGACTGGGTCGGCCACTGGCAACTGCGCACGCAGCACGCATCGACGCTCTGGCACGGCGATCCGTTGCTACGCGACCTCGCCGCCGCCGAACACCAAGCTGCCATGCACGCCACCGAGGAGCTGGAAACGCGCTGGCGACACGGTTTTTCGCCGATCCTGCGGTCGCTTGTGGACAATGACACGATCGAACTGCTCGGCGGACCGCTGGCGCATCCGTTCCAGCCTTTGCTGGACCAGCGGGTGCGTCGGTTCGCCCTCCAGGCCGGGTTGGAGGACACCGCGCTGCGCATTGGCCGCGCACAAGAAGGTATTTGGGCACCTGAATGTGGTTATGCACCGGGAATGGAGCAAGATTATCACGACGCCGGGGTGCGACGCTTCCTTGTCGACGGCCCTTCACTCCATGGTGACACCTCGGCCGCGCATCCCGTCGGCGACTCCGACGTTGTCTGTTTCGGCCGCGATCTCGAAGTCACGTACCGGGTTTGGTCGCCGAAAGCTGGCTACCCGGGCCATGCGGCGTACCGGGATTTCCACACCTGGGCGCACGAAGTCGGACTCAAGGCGTCACGCGTCACCGGCAAAACCGTTGAGCCGCAAGACAAAGCCCCATACGACCCCGCGCTCGCCGCGGACGTTCTAGGTTCACACGTCAAGGATTTCGTCGAAACAGTCGTCGCGCGGCTCCGGTCGCTCCGCGAGCAACACGGCCGCGAATCGCTGGTAGTTGCCGCCTACGACACGGAACTCTTCGGGCATTGGTGGCACGAAGGTCCCGCGTGGCTCGAAGGAATCCTGCGCGCGCTGCCCGAAGCGGGCGTCCGCGTGACCACATTGCGGGGCGCGCTCGAGGCTGGCCACCTAGGCGAACCGATCCAGTTGCCCGCGTCCTCATGGGGTTCTGGCAAGGACTGGCGAGTCTGGGACGGCGAACAGGTCGCGGACATGGTGCAGGACAACGCCGCACTGCAGACCCGGCTGCTCGATCTGGTCGACAAGCAGGATGGGACCGCTCGCGATGCCGTTGCCGACCAAGCCGTCGCCGAGGCGATGATGGCGCTGTCCAGCGACTGGGCGTTCATGGTCACCAAAGACTCCGCCGCCGACTACGCCCGCCGGCGCGCCCGCGTGCACACCGAACGATTCGATGCCCTGGCAGGGTTGCTCCGCAGCGGGGATCGTGCCCGCGCGCTTGCCCTGGCAGAGGAATACCGCCGGGCCGACGGCCCGTTCGGACATCTGGACGCGCGCGCCCTGCGCCGTCCTCACGCATGACGATCGAAGGGAATTCCATGGGAATCCGTGACCTGCCCCTCAAGACCCTGTCCGGCGACGACGCCACTCTCGGCGGACCACTGGCAGGAAAGACGCTGCTCGTGGTGAACGTGGCCTCGAAGTGCGGGTTGACGCCGCAGTACACCGGTTTGGAAAGCCTGCAGGAGCGCTACGGAGACAAGGGCTTCTCGGTCGTCGGGTTCCCGTGCAACCAGTTCGCCGGTCAGGAGCCAGGAACGGCGGAGGAAATCCAGACGTTCTGCTCCACCACGTACGGAGTGTCGTTCCCGCTCTTCGAGAAGATCGACGTCAACGGCGAAGGCCGGCACCCGCTCTACGCGAGCATCACGGAAACTCCCGACGCGGACGGCGAAGCCGGCGACGTGCAGTGGAACTTCGAGAAGTTCCTGATCAGCCCGGACGGCAAGGTGCTCGGTCGCTTCCGCCCGCGCACGGAGCCCGAAGACGAGACGATCGTCGCAGCGATCGAAGCGGCACTGCCTGCTTGAGCTTCGGCCCTGCTCTCCGGCCTGCGTTTATGGCGGCCGGAGAGCATTTGCCGTTTTTCGGCAACTGACTACCTCCGCGGAGTCAGCCGGGTTCCGCGGAGGAGATACCGATGGCCGTCGATTCGTGCCGTTGCCGTTCAATGGCGAAAAGTCAGGCGTTCAGCTGCTCCCTGCGGCGTTGTCGCCTCTCATCGGCGACTGCCGACCAACAACCTGAGTCGCCGTGGACGGACATCGCCACGCACAGCAGCCTCAGGCCACCGGCCCCGACCGCCTTCAGTACGGTTCGCCGTTCGCAGGCAAATTCGGCACGACCGGTCGCTGCGGCACCGTAGCCGCTGACCGGCGAGGACAGAGCAACGCGTCCGGGATGGACGACAGCTCGCCAGCGCCGAAACGCCGTCGACCAGTTCGTCGCCAGTGAGCGGCGAATCGCAAGTCAGCCAGGTTTGCCCCCCAGGCCGCAGCCCCGTGCAGGACTGCCTATCTTGTGTTGCCGCTCAGTGGCGAATCGCAGGTCAACGGCTATCCGGAGCCTCGCCAGCCAGCTCGGCAGCGGTCTTCACCTCAGGGTACGAACCACGCGCGATCACCACTCGGTTGTGGTTCGCGGCGTCGGCGAAGTCGAGCTTCTGCACTCGGCGGTCGTAGGTGAGGAGGCCGTTCACTTCGTTCTCTACATCGGTGGTCTGAGTGTAGATCGCACCGGACAATCCCAGCTCGGAAACCAACCCTTCGAGGCGTTCGCTCACCTCCGCGTACCGGCGAGTGAGATGTGCTGAATCGGTCGTCATTTCGTAGGCGTTAGGCGGACCCGGCCAGATGTGGTCTTCGAGGAGCAAGCCCAGGCCGCCGTATTCGCCGTCCACCGATGCGCGATGGTCCCCATCGTGCGGCTCCCCCGGTCCCACATACGTGTGATCGTCGTAGATATCGCCGGCACCGGTGTCCGGGTGGGAGAAGCAACAGTTCACCCCGCTGTTGGCGATCACCAGTCTCGTCGGGTCGAGTTCCTTCACTAGTTCCGCGATCCGGGGCGTATCGAATTCTCCCCAGCCTTCGTTGAACGGCACCCAGGCGACGATTGACGTGACGTTGCGCAGCTGCGCGACCATTTCCCGCAACTCGGCCTCGAATCGCTGCTGTCCTTCGGGCAACGGATCCGGCGCGTGCCCGGGCGGTCCCGCGAACGAGACGACCAGCGACGGCATGTCCTGCCAGACAGCCAAACCCAGCCGATCCGCCCAGTAGTACCAGCGCGCGGGCTCGACTTTGACGTGCTTGCGGACCAGGTTGAACCCCAGTCCCTTCGTCTTCTCGAGATCGAATCTGAGCGCCTCGTCCGTCGGAGCGGTGTAACCGCCGTCCGGCCAGTAGCCCTGATCGAGTGGTCCGTGCAGGAAAGCGATCCGGCCATTCAAAGCGATTCGTGGCCGTCCGTCGACATCCGGGACGATTTCTACCGTTCGCAAGCCGCAATAACTGGCGACTTCGTCCAGGGCATCACCGTGCGCATCCAGAAGCCGGACGGTGATGTCATAGAGAAACGGATCGTCAGGAGACCACAGATGGGGTTCCGGAGGGGTGGCCCGAAGCCGTGCGCCAGCGGCACCCAGAACCCGCACTACCTCGTCGCCGTTTTGCGGCGAAACGCTCAACTCCACTTGAGCACCGCCAGTGACCTGCGGGAACACCGACACGCCAGAGAGGTCCGAACTGACTTCGAGGGCGGAAATGCGCTCGTTCGGCACCGGTTCGACCCATACGGTCTGCCAGATTCCCGACGTCGGCGTGTAGCAGATACCGCCAGGCTCGTTGCGCTGCTTGCCGATCGGGTACGGCTCGATGTCCGTGCGGTCCTCTGCGCGAACGGTAATTTCCTGCGGCCCTGATGCACGGAGCGCGTCCGTGATGTCCGCTGAGAACGACGTGTACCCGCCCTCATGGGTGACCACCGTCTGGTTGTTGACCCGCACTTCGGCTTTCTGGTCGACTGCACCGAAATGCAGCAGCACCCGCCGTCCGCTCCAGCTTTCCGGCACCTCGAACAACCGGCGGTACCACAGCACTTCGTCGCGTCGGCCGATTCCGGAGAGCGCTGATTCGGGTGCGAAGGGAACCAGGATGCGCTCGCTGTACCCGACGGGGCGCGGCTCGGCGGGCGAAGCAGGCCATCCTGCGTACTCCCAGACGCCGTTGAGACTCAGCCATTCCGGCCGGCGCAGTTGGGGGCGCGGGTACTCGGGTAGCACCGCGGCCGGGTCGACTCGGTCGGTCCACGGGGTGGTCAGCGACGAATCCGCGCGCTGCCATTCGGGCTCTGTTGGAGTCATCACCGATCATGGTGGCAGAGAAACGCGATCCGCGGCATGGCTTGAGACTGCGCAGGCGGCCGGTGAACGCTCCTGCTCGACGGTCCTGACGGCTGCTGGTGGTCGACGGCTGGCGACTGGTCATCGGTGGAGCTTCCCCAGGCGGAGCAGTGGAGTTGCCCTCGACGACCGTTTCGCCACTCAGTGGCTAATGGCTGGTCAGCCGCTGGCAAGTGCGCTTCGACCGAGGGCGCAGAGGGTGGGCTTCGACGCGCCGGGGTGGCTCGTCGCGACGGATAGCCGCCGTGGAACTCGCGCTGCAGTCTGGCGGTGGCTGCTGGCCGAGGACAGGGGTGCTGACCTGCGCGAATGCTGTCGTCACAGGCTGGCCAACCGGTCCGGCGGAGCTGTTGCCGTTTTTTGGCGAAACGCTCTGACCAGCGGGTTCTTCCCTGATCCGGCACGGTTTCGCCGGGTTTCGGGGTGGCTTTCCGGCGGTCATTCGGGCGGCCGCCCCAGGGTAAGCGACTGGCGAGTAACCTCGGGCCATGCGCGTGCTGATGTTGTCCTGGGAGTACCCGCCGGTGGTCATCGGCGGGCTGGCCCGGCACGTTCACGCGCTGGCGAGGCATCTCGCGCAGCAGGGCCACGAAGTAGTCGTCCTCTGCCGGCACACCGCGGGCACCGACGCGTCGACGCATCCGCGCAGCGATCGGGTCATCGAGGGGGTCCGGGTCGTCCGGGTTGCCGAGGACCCGATGCATCTGACTTTCGAGCGGGACCTCGTCGCGTGGACCCTCGCCATGGGCCACGCCATGGTCCGGGCGGCGCAGGATTTGCTCCGTACCTGGCAGCCCGACGTCGTTCATGCTCACGACTGGTTGGTCACGCATCCGGCGATCGCGGTCGCTGAGGCTGCGCGGGTGCCGCTCGTCGGGACGATTCATGCGACCGAGGCAGGCCGGCATTCGGGTTGGCTGTCGCATCCGCTTAACCAGCAGGTGCATTCCGTCGAATGGTGGCTGGCCAATCGCGCTGACGCGGTGATCACCTGTTCGCAGGCCATGCGCAAGGAGGTCTCGCACCTCTTCGAGATCGACCCGGCCGATGTCGCGGTGATCCACAACGGCATCGAGGGACGCAGTTGGCGGGTGTCGTCCGGCGAAGTCGCGAGAATGCGCGAGCAGCACAGCCCGGACGGTGCTCCGTTCCTGCTGTTTTTCGGCCGGCTGGAGTGGGAAAAGGGCGTCCAAGACCTGCTGGCCGCGTTGCCCCGGATCCGCCGCCAGTTTCCGGGGACCCGAGTGGTCGTCGCCGGAAAAGGGCGACATCACGACGAGCTTGTCGCGCAGGCTCGCAAGCTGCGGATTCGCCGGGCGGTGGACTTCGTCGGTCATCTCTCCGACCGCGACCTGCGCGCTCTCCTGGCCGCCGCCGACGCGGTCGTGCTGCCGAGCCGGTACGAGCCGTTCGGGATCGTCGCGCTGGAGGCCGCCGCTGCGAAAGCGCCGCTGGTGGCGTCGACCGCGGGTGGGCTCGGCGAAGTTGTCATCGACGGGGAGACCGGCTTGGCTTTCGCACCGGGTGACGTCGCCGGCCTCGCCTCGTCCGTGACGGCTGTCTTGAGCGACGTTCCGGCCGCGACCCGGCGCGCGCGTGCGGCGCAGGCCCGGCTCGGCGCGGACTTCGATTGGGGGCGGATCGCGGAGGCGACCGTCGAGGTTTACCGACGGGCGCGAGTCGGCGAGCCGGTAGAGTTGGGGCGGCCGAAGATCGCGACTGGCAACGCGTTCGAGGTGTAGCACCGAGGGTAGGGCGCGGCTGGTCAGGGAGATTTGCCGTTCAGTGGCGAATGCCTGGTCAGGACAGTGTTAGCGCGGGTCGACGGCCGCGATGAGGTCGCGGTAGTCGGGGTCTGCTGCCACTCGGTCGAAAGCACTCGCCAGGGCGGCTTCGTAGACCGGGACGGCTTTGCGCAACGTGACGCGTCCGGCGTCGGTGATTCCGGTGTAGACACCGCGGCGGTCGTATTCGCAGAGACGTCGTTCAGTGAGACCGGTCCGCTCAAGACGGCCGACGAGGCGGGTCGCGGAACTCTGGTTGAGCGACGTCGCGTCCGCGAGTTCCTGCATGCGGAGTTCGCCGTCGGGGCGATCGGCCAGCGACATCAAGGCGACGAATTCCGAGAAGCCCAGGTGCAGTTGCCGTTGCAAGGCCTGCTCGACCTCGTGGTCGACGCGGCTGCGCAGCGCCATCATGCGGGGCCACATCGCGCCGAGGGTGGTGAGTTTCGCCCCTGCCGACTTGCGTCCAGGGGAAGGTGTGGTGGCCACGCGAACGACCTCTCCGGCAAAACCTTGTCCGACATCGAGAAGTGGTGCCGATACCTCTTGTATAGCACATGTGCGTGCATGCAATTGGGTGCTCGTCAAGCCGCACGTTGTCGGGAGACCTTGGTTGACCTGAGCGGCATTGGGCGGTGGCAGAACCTAGGCGTCTGGCAGTGCAAGAGTCTGAAGGAACCGTCCGGTTGCGCAGTTTCCACAGTCCGGCTTGGGCTGTTTGGCGGAACCGGTCAGGCCAACGACTGCAGGAACCCTTGCAGCAACGGGTTGACCTGCTCTGGATGCGTCAGGGTCGGAGTATGGGCTGCGCCGCGGATGACGTGTACGTCGCTAGCGTTCGGGAGGCGTGCGCTCAGCAGATCCATGCGTTCGCACGGAAGGGAAACGTCCTGCTCGCCCCACATCAGCAACGTCGGACAGGTGATTTCGTTCAGGCGGCCCGAGACGTCGTCTCGCTCCAGCAGGCAGTGCGCGGCCGGGCCCAGCGGCAGCGCGGGTGCGGCGCGCCATCGTGCGCGTAACTCGTCACGCAGGCTGGATTCTCCGAGCAGTTGCGTCGACAGGGGTATGATGAGGTCATCAATTGGACCGTATTCGCGCAAGGCGGCGAACATCTCGCCGTAGCCTGCCTTGTCGGCTGGATCGCACGCTGTCGCTTCGGTGTCCCACAGCACCAAGCCTGCGACACGTTCGGGTGCCAGCAACGCAATCCGCAGCGCGGTGAAGCCGCCTTGGGACAGTCCACCTGCGACGGCGCGTTCAATGCCAAGCTGGTCCAGCAGACCGAGCGCGTCTCGGGCCTGGTCCCAATAGGTGTATGACGTGCCGGGATCGTCGTCCGGGGTTTGCCCGTGGCCGCGGGCGTCCCAGGTGATCACGCGCCACTCCGGCGTGAGCGTCTCTGCTTGCGGCGAAAAGGTTGAGTGGTCCAGGAAGTAGCCGTGTCCTAGCAGCAAGACCGGGCCTTCTCCCCCGGTGTCGGCGAAGAAGATCGGACGGTCGTTGACAGTTGCCGTGGGCATTCGGCTGACCTCCAGGTTCGTCGCAGACAGCGGTGCCGCGCCGGTGCAGCGTAGTGAAAAAGCGTGCTCGTTGGGTGTCCGCGGCCAAAGCCGAGCAGGTTCAATGGCAGTTGGCGAGTGTCAGTGGGACCCCGGACTGGATACGGTCAGTCGTCGGTCTTCGCCGAATCGGTGGACCCGCCGGCGAGTTTGAGGCAGATGACTCCGGCGATGATCACTGCCAGGAACAGAATGCGCAGCGGTCCCAGGCTTTCGCCGAAGATGATCGCACCGAAGATCGCGGCGCCGCTCGCGCCGATGCCGGTCCAGACCGCGTAGCCGACGCCGACGTCGATGGTGCGCAAGGCCAGGCTGAGCATGAAAATCGTTGCGGCTGCTGTGATTACGGTGACGATCGACCATGGCAGGTTGGTGAACCCGCGACTGCCGTCGGTGCTGACGGCGAACGCGATTTCGCAGACACCGGCGAAGAGGAGAATGCCCCACGCGCGGCGTGTGGCCTGCGTCTTCTCCGGTGCGATGGCTAGTGCTGCTTCAGGCTGAACGGACACGGCGGGAATCCTTTCGGGAGCGGGAAGACGAGAGTCAGGCACCGGTCAGCTGCAGACCGATGATGCCGCAGATCACCAGGCCGAAGCCGATGAGCTTGTGCCAGTTGAGCTTCTCTTTGAAGATCAGCGCGCCCAGCAGCACGATGCCGACCGAGCCGAGACCGGTCCAGATGGCGTAGCCGACGCCGACGTCAAGGGTCAGCAGGGCACGGCTGAGGAAGAAGATGCCGCCAGCCGCCATGACCAGCGTGAACACCGACGGCCACAGCTTCGTGAACCCGTCCGTGGCGTTGGCTCCGAGCGCGAAGGCGATCTCGAAAAACACAGCGATGCCGAGGTAAAGCCAGTGCATGGTTTCTCCGGATGCGAGGCGAGATCGGAAGCTGCTCGGCACCTTCGCCGGCGACGCTCCCCCAGGTAGTTACTTGTACAATATATGTATGTCGAATCAAATGAGCAAGGGTTGTTCGACGGGTGGACGGGGCTGCGACGGATGGCTGCCGAGGAGGCGTGCGGCGTTGGCCAGCGGGGCCATCGATGCTTGAAAAATGGCGTTGACCAGGTATTCGCCACTGAGCGGCAACGGCAGTTCGGGCAGCTGAGACCCGGGCGGATAGTCCGGTGCGGCCCGTTCGTGTCGCTGGTCGGCGGGACGGATCTTCCGTTTGGAGCGCGCGTTGACATGGCGTGGTCGAGGGCCGGACGCCGGTTGAACAGGTCGGACCGACGGGGTCGGCTGGGCGGGGATCCGCGCGGAACGCGTCTGTTCGTCTGGGCCCGCTTGGCCGAACGAATCGGGCGACTGGATGCGTCCGAGTTGGATAGTGCGGTCGCAGAGGGCGTGGCGATCAGGTGACCGATCGAAGGTGCATTCGCTGCGGCGACGCGGCTCCGATCGCAAGGCACCGAAGGCGAACCGGGACCCGGTGACAGGACGGAGTACAAGCGGTACCCGTGGGCGGAGAGCCCGAGAGCGAGCAACACCCAAGCCAACCGAGGCCCAGACCCACAGCTCCAGAAACTCCGCGAAACCGAAAACCCGCGCCTCTCGCCGTGCAGCGGCGAAAGAGCGCGGGTCCGGAAAGACCCGGGTCCGGTGGCGGGGAGCCTCCGCCACCGGACCCGTCCCCGGCACCATCCCAAAATGTGGTGCGGGGTAACCGGTCGCCGGTGGTCAGGTCACTGGCGACCGGAGCCTGTCACCGCTCGGTCAGGTAGCGGGCGTAGGCGACCGTCGTGAGGAAGCTCGGCAGCTTCTCGCCGAGGGCGGTTTCGGTGAAGATCGCGCGGGCGTCGTCGAGACGGGCCGACGGGCCGAGGTCTGCGCGGACCTTCGCCAGTTCGTCGTCCAGGAACTCGACGGTCAGCTCGTGGGTCAGCGCCGTGCCGTCCTCGAGCTTCGTGCCGTTGCGGATCCACTGCCACACCTGGCACCGCGCGATCTCGGCCGTCGCGGCGTCTTCCATGAGGTTGTGGATCGCCGCGGCGCCGGTGCCGCGCAGCCAGGAGTCGACGTAGCGGAGCGCGACGTTGATGTTCGCTCGCACGCCCGCTTCGGTGACCTCGCCGCCGGCGCTCGCGACGTCGAGCAGGTCCGAAGCGTCGACCGACACGTCCTCGCGCAGTTTGCCGAGCTGGTTCGGCCAGCCGCCGAGCACGCGGTCGAAGACCTCGCGACAGACCGGGACCAGGCCGGGGTGCGCGACCCACGAGCCGTCGAAGCCGTCGCCCGCCTCGCGTTCCTTGTCCTGGCGGACCTTCTCGAGCGCGTTCTCGTTGGCGACCGGGTCCTTGCTGGGGATGAACGCGGCCATCCCGCCGATCGCGTGCGCCCCGCGGCGGTGGCAGGTGCTGACGAGCAGTTCGGTGTAGGCGCGCATGAAGGGGACCGTCATCGTCACCTGGGCGCGGTCCGGCAGCACGAAGTCGGCACCGTGCGCGGAGAAGTTCTTGATGACGCTGAAGATGTAGTCCCAGCGTCCGGCGTTCAGGCCGGCCGCGTGCTCGCGCAGTTCGTAGAGGATCTCGTCCATCTCGAAGGCCGCGGTGATCGTCTCGATCAGCACGGTCGCACGGATCGTGCCGCGCGGGATGCCGAGTTCCTTCTGCGCCAGCAGGAACACGTCGTTCCACAGCCGCGCTTCCTGGTGGCTTTCCAGCTTCGGCAGGTAGAAGTACGGACCGCTGCCGCGCGCCAGAAGCTGGCGGGCGTTGTGGAAGAAGTACAGGCCGAAGTCCACGAGGCTCGCCGAAACCGGGCGGCCGTCTATGCGGATGTGCTTCTCGACCAGGTGCCAGCCGCGGGGGCGGGCGACGATCGTCGCCGGGTCGTCGCCGATCGTGTAGCGCTTGCCGGCCTCGGTGGTGAAGTCGATGTTGCGGCGGATGGCGTCGAACAGGTTGAGCTGGCCGTCGACGACGTTGTGCCAGGTCGGCGAGGTCGCGTCCTCGAAGTCCGCCAGCCACACCTTCGCGCCGGAGTTGAGCGCGTTGACCGTCATCTTCCGGTCGGTCGGGCCGGTGATCTCGACGCGCCGGTCCTCGAGGCCGGGCGCGACGGGCGCGATGTGCCAGCTCTCGTCCGCCCGGATCGACCGCATCTCGGGCAGGAAGTCCAGCTGCTCCTCCCCCGACTGCAGCCGCTCGCGACGCCGGCGGCGCTCGTCGAGGAGTTCGCGGCGGCGTCCGGCGAAGGTGTTGTCGAGTTTGGCTACGAAGTCCAGTGCTGCCGGGGTGAGGATCTCGGCGAAGCGGCCATCGGCGGGCCCGGTGACCTCGATGCGGGTGTTCAACGTGTCAGCCATCTCGTACCTCCGCGAAGGGGGAAAGGGAAGGGGCGGGCCGGCGACCGGAATCGCCGGCCCGCGGGGTGCGTCAGTGGAACTGGTCTTCTTCGGTCGAACCCTTGAGCGCGGTGGTCGAGCTCTCCGGGTTCAGCGCGGTGGACACCAGGTCGAACCAGCCGGTGCCGACCTCGCGCTGGTGCTTCGTCGCGGTGTAGCCGCGCTCCTCCGAAGCGAACTCGCGCTCCTGCAGGTCGACGTAGGCGCTCATGCCTTCGCGGGCGTAGCCGTGCGCCAGGTCGAACATCGAGTAGTTCAGCGCGTGGAAACCGGCCAGCGTGATGAACTGGAACTTGTACCCCATGGCGCCGAGTTCGCGCTGGAATCGCGCGATGGTGTCGTCGTCGAGGTGCTTCTTCCAGTTGAACGACGGCGAGCAGTTGTAGGCGAGCATCTGGTCCGGGTACTGCGCCTTGATCGCCTCGGCGTACTTGCGGGCGACCTCGAGGTCCGGCGTGGAGGTCTCCATCCACAGCAGGTCGGCGTACTGCGCGTAGGCCAGGCCGCGGTCGATGCACGGCTCGATGCCGTTGTTGACCTCGTAGAAGCCCTCCGAGGTGCGGCCGCCGGTGAGGTACTTGCGGTCGCGCTCGTCGACGTCGCTGGTCAGCAGGGTCGCGGCCTGCGCGTCGGTGCGGGCGACGACCAGGGACGGCACGTTCAGCACGTCGGCGGCGAGGCGGGCGGCGTTCAGCGTGCGCTCGTGCTGCTTGGTCGGGATGAGGACCTTGCCGCCGAGGTGGCCGCACTTCTTCTCGGACGCGAGCTGGTCTTCCCAGTGCACGCCCGCGGCGCCGGCCGCGATCATGCCCTTCATCAGCTCGAACGCGTTCAGCGGACCGCCGAAGCCGGCCTCCGCGTCGGCGACGATCGGGGCGAACCAGTCGATGTCGCCGTTGCCCTCGGCCCAGTTGATCTGGTCGGCGCGGCCCAGCGCGTTGTTGATGCGGCGGACGACGGCCGGGACCGAGTTGGCCGGGTAGAGGCTCTGGTCCGGGTAGGTCTGGCCGGCGAGGTTGGCGTCGGCGGCGACCTGCCAGCCGGACAGGTAGATGGCCTTCAGGCCGGCGCGCACCTGCTGCACGGCCTGGTTGCCGGTGAGGGCGCCCAGCGCGTGGACGTAGTCCTCGCTGTGCAGCAGCTCCCACAGCTTCTCGGCGCCGCGGCGGGCGAGGGTGTGCTCTTCGACGACCGAACCGCGAAGCTTCACCACGTCGGCGGCGGAGTAGGTCCGCTGGACACCCGCCCAGCGGGGGTCGGTCTTCCACTGCTCGGCCAGCTCGGCCGCCGCCTGCTCGAGCTGATTGGCCTGCTCGGTCATCGGACTCTCCCGTGTTGCGAAGTTTGCGATTGCTCGCCTTGCCTGGTTATGACCCTGACACGAGCACGAAATCCTGGTCTACCGCTCCAATTTGCCAATTTCTGTGAAGATTGCTTAGCATGTTGCAAAGGTTGCGAATCTGCCGTTCGCAACCGCAGCGAAAATTCGCGGGCTTGATCGTTCACGTAATCGTTCAGGCCCGGAAACCTTCCGGCCGGACGGAGCACTCATGGACAAAACTTTCGCCGGGGCGCGGCTGCGGCATCTGCGCGAAAGCCGGTCGATGAGCCAGGCGGATCTCGCCCGTGTGCTCGAGATCTCACCCAGTTACCTCAATCAGATCGAGCACAACTCGCGCCCGCTGACCGTGCCGGTGCTGCTGCGGATCACGCAGGCATTCGGCGTCGACACGGAGTTTTTCGCCAACAACGACACGTCGCGGCTCGTCGCCGATGTGAAAGAAGCCCTGCTCGACGAGGCCGTGGGCGTCGAAGCGACCACGAGCGAGCTGAACGACCTGGCCAGCAACCTGCCGTCCATCGCCCAAGCGCTGGTGAAACTGCATCGCAGCTACCGCAACGCGGTCGAGAGCACGGCCGCGCTGACCACGGAAAACGGGCTCGGCCTGCACGGGAGCGCCGCCGCGCCGTTGCCGCACGAGGAGGTCCGCGACTTCTTTTACGAGCGGGAGAACTACGTCGCCGAACTGGACGAGCGGGCCGAGGCGATGGCCGCCCAGATCCCGCTGCGGCGCGGAGCGGTGCTTGGGTCGCTCAAGGAACGGCTGTGGCAGCGCTACGGCGTCGACGTGACGAGCGAGGGCATCAACGAATCCGCAGGTGAACAGCATCGGTATGAGCCGGCGACGCGGGTGTTGCGGCTGGCCCCGAGCCTGCGGGTCGGACAGCAGGCGTTCCGGATGGCGTCCCAGATCGCGCTGCTGGAGTACGACGACTTGATCACCGAACTCGCCGATTCGTGGGCGTTTTCCGGCCAGGCGGCGCGGACGCTCGCGCGGGTCGGCCTGGCGAACTACTTCGCGGGCGCGCTGATCCTGCCGTACAGCCCGTTCCTCGCCGCGGCCGAGGAGTTCCGGTACGACATCGAGCGGCTTTGCGACCACTTCGGCGTCGGTTTCGAGACCACGTGCCACCGGCTTTCGACGCTGCAGCGGCCAAAACAGCGCGGGGTGCCGTTCTCGTTCGTGCGCGTGGACCGGGCCGGGAACATGTCGAAACGCCAGTCCGCGGCGGGTTTTCACTTCTCGCGCGTTGGCGGTGCTTGCCCGTTGTGGAACATCTACGAGGCCTTCACCTCGCCGGGCAAGATCCTCACGCAGATCGCGGCGCTGCCGGACGGCAAGCGGTACTTCTGGGTCGCGCGGACGGTTTCGCGCAACATCGGCGGTTACGGCAGCCCGGGCAAGACGTTCACCGTCGGCCTCGGCTGCGAGCTGCGACATGCCGGTCGGCTGATCTACTCAACCGGCCTTGACCTGGACGAACCCGCCGCCGCGACCCCGATCGGCATGGGTTGCAAAGTGTGCGACCGGCCCGCTTGCTCGCAACGCGCGTTTCCGGCGATCGGCAAACCGCTCACGGTCGACGAAAACACCAGCACCTTCGTCCCGTACCCGGCGGTGCCGAAGACGTGAACGCTGTCCGTGACGTGAGTGCCTCGGACGTGGTCACCGGGTGCGAAGTACATTCACCCGAGTGCACGACATCGACACGGTGAACGCAGAACTAGTCGAGCAGGCCGCCGAACGGCTCGCGGGCGTGGTCACACGTACGCCCCTCGAGCCCAACGCGCGTCTCTCGTCCCGCGTAGACGCGCGCGTCTGGCTTAAGCGCGAAGACCAGCAGACGGTGCGCTCGTACAAGATCCGCGGCGCGTACAACTTCATCGTGCAACTTGACGCTGTGACGCGGGAGCGCGGTGTCGTATGCGCGAGCGCCGGGAACCACGCGCAAGGCGTCGCGTACGCGTGTCGCCGTTTAGGGGCGAACGGTCGCGTGTACGTGCCGGGCACGACGCCTCGGCAGAAGCGTCAGCGCATTGCGGCGCTCGGCGGCGCGCACATCGAGGTCATCGTTGTCGGCGAGACGTACGAAGACGCCTTCGCAGCGGCGAAAGACGACGCCCACCGCACCGGGGCAACGTTGGTGCCGGCGTTCGATGACGTCCGTACTGTCGCCGGTCAGGGCACTGTCGCGCTCGAAGTGGTTTCGCAGTTGGGCTTCGTGCCAGATGTCCTGGTGGTGCCGGTCGGCGGCGGTGGGTTGCTGGCGGGGATCGCGACTTGGGTCCACGAGCGGCATCCGGACATCCGGGTCGTCGGCGTCGAACCGGCTGGTGCGATGTGTATGGCGGCGGCTCTCGAAGCGGGCAAACCGGTGCGGATCGACGCGGTGGACCCGTTCGTGGACGGTGCCGCGGTGCGCGAAGCCGGCCAGGTGACGTTCCCGTTGATCCGGGACAGCGGCGCGGACCTGACGTCCGTCGCCGAGGGCGCGGTGTGCACGGAGATGCTGTCGATGTACCAATCGGACGGCATCATCGCCGAACCCGCGGGTGCGCTTGCGGCTGCTTCGCTCGGGACGACCGTGCAGGTCGAGCCGGGGCAGACGGTGGTGTGCATCGTGTCCGGCGGCAACAACGACGTCAGCCGGTACAGCGAAATCCTCGAACGCTCGCTCATGCACGAGGGGTTGAAGCACTACTTCCTCGTCAGCTTCCCGCAGGAACCCGGCGCGCTCCGGCGGTTCCTGGACGAAATCCTCGGGCCGGAGGACGACATTACTCGGTTCGAGTACGTGAAGCGCAACAACCGGGAGATCGGTCCGGCGCTGATCGGTGTCGAAATTCCGCGGCGCGCGGACCTGCCTGGGCTGCTGGCGCGGCTGGAGAAAAGCCCGCTGCAGGTGGAGCAGGTGGAGCCGGGGAGTCCGCTGTTCCACTTCCTGCTCTGAGGTGCTGCTGGTCTGGTGTCGCCGTTTACTGGCAAAAGTGGCCGTGCCGAGGTGGCGTGTGCTGCCGATGGCGGACATCGAAAGGACGACCTTGGACGCCCCGGTCGAGATCGTGGACTACGACCCGCGATGGCCTCAGGTATTCGCCGGCCTCCGCGACCGCATCACTGCAGCAGTGGGAGGGCTCGCGCAACGCGTCGAGCACGTGGGCAGCACAGCAGTCCCCGGTCTGGCCGCTAAACCGATCATCGACCTCACCATTGTCATCGCCAAGCGCGACGACCTGCCCGCTGTTGTCGCCAGTTTGCAGACGATCGGCTACCGGCACGAAGGCGATCTCGGCATTCCCGGTCGAGAAGCCTTCGTCCGGCCACCCGGCACACCACCGCACCACCTCTACGTCTGCGCAGCCGACAACGAGAATCTCGCTCGCGTACTCGCGTTCCGGGATTTCCTGCGCACCCACCCGGACACGGCTCACACGTACGTGTCGCTGAAGCGTTCGCTCGCTCACCGATTCCGCACCGACCGCGCCGCCTACACCGCCGCGAAAACGGCCTTTATCGACGGCGTCGTGGCCACGGCAATGTCGGAGACGTCGCCCCGCGCCGACGCCTGACGGCCGTCGATGTCTGCCGCTGACCGGCGTATCGCGCCTCGCAGGCGATCGTTTCCGCAGGTCAACGCGATTCGCCAAAAAACGGCAACACCGGTCAGCCGAGTTCGGCGCTGCCCTCGCGGTAGATCTTCGCCGACTTGATGCGGTCTCCGACCAGCCGATAGAAGCCAGCGATGGCGAAAACGTGGTCCTCGCCGTTGTGGGTGAGCCGCTCGGTCAATTGGGCGGCGACCTGGTCACCGTCCGCGAGTACGTTCTCGACCGTCAATGTCGGGAGAAGTTGTTCCATGGCACCGCTGAACAGTTCGGTGAGTTCGTCGCGTCCGCGCACGACACTGCTGCCGGTGATCCAGACCGCGTCCTCGGTGAAGCCGTCGAGGAGAGCCTGGAGATCACGGTTGTTGAAG
The DNA here is from genome assembly GCF_003385235.1 of Amycolatopsis circi. GTDB lineage: Bacteria > Actinomycetota > Actinomycetes > Mycobacteriales > Pseudonocardiaceae > Amycolatopsis > Amycolatopsis circi. Next base: position 78,564 of record NZ_PQIA01000005.1, read on the forward strand.
GCGGCGACGTGCCGACGCAGGGCTTCGCTCATAAGGCGAGGTTATCTGCGCTGTCAGGTCATTTTTCGCGGCCGAACTCAGCAAACCGGCCGCACTAGGTCAGCTGTCGCCGAGCGTCTTCTGCAGTGCTTTGTTCGCCTTGCGGGCCATGTCGGCGACAGCCTCGCGCCGGGCCGCATCCGCGGCGTAGTCGTCCTCGCGATTGCGGACCACCCGGGCCGGTGAACCGACCGCGATCGAGTAGTCCGGGATGTCACCGCGCACCACCGCGTGCGCGCCGAGCACGCTGCCGCGGCCGATGCGCGTGCCCTTGAGGACGCTGACCTTCGTGCCGAGCCACGTGTCCGGGCCGATCCGGACCGGCGACTTGACGATGCCCTGGTCCTTGATCGGCACGTGGATATCCGCGGTCACGTGGTCGAAATCGCAGATGTACACCCAGTCGGCGACGAGCGTGGCGGCGCCGAGTTCGATATCGAGGTAGCAGTTGATCACGTTCTGCCGTCCGAACACCGACTTGTCGCCGATGCGAAGGGACCCCTCGTGACAGCGGATGGCGTTGCCGTCGCCGATGTGCACCCAGCGGCCGATCTCCAGCCGGCCGTACCCGGGACGGCAGTGGATCTCGACGTTTTTGCCGAGGAACAGCATGCCGCGCAGGATGATGTGCGGGTTCGCGATGCGGAACTTGAGCAGCCGGTAGTAGCGCACGAGGTACCATGGCGTGTACGCGCGATTGCGCAGCACCCAGCGCAGAGAGTCGGCCGTCAGGAACTTCGCCTGGTGCGGATCCCGCCGGGCCCGCCGCCAGGCGCGCACGCGCGACAACGCGGGCGCACCCCACATCGACGTCATGCCCCTGACCGTAACCTGTGGACGACGGCCAGCCACAGGCAAGGGGAGCAGGATGGGGACCAAGCTGATCATCGACACCGACCCCGGTGTCGATGATGCTTTCGCGATCGCGTTGGCCGCGAGGTCGGCGGACGTCGACCTGCTGGGCGTGACGACAGTTTTCGGCAACGTGCCGCTGACCACGACAACCGCGAACGCGCGCCGGCTGCTGCAGCTGTGCGACCGCCCGGACGTGCCGGTCGCCGGGGGTGCCTCGCGGCCTCTCCTCTACCGCGAACTGCACCGGTCGAGCACCGTCCACGGCTCCGACGGACTTTCCGGGCACGCCGCTTCGCTGCCCGAAGCCACCCGCCCGCTCGAGGATTCCGACGCGGTCAGCCTGATGGTCTCGCTGATCGAAGCCTCCGACGAGCCGGTGACCATCGCGCCGATCGGTCCGCTCACGAACATCGCCGCCCTGCTCGCGGCGCACCCCGGAGTGCGCTCGAAGATCGCGCGAATCGTCCTGATGGGCGGTGCGCTCGCCCTCGGCAACTCGACCGCGGTCTCCGAATTCAACATCTGGGCCGACCCGGAAGCGGCACGGCGCGTGATCGTCGAGGACGACGTCCCGTGCGTGATGGTCCCCCTCGATCTCACTCACCGGTGCGCGGTCGACAGCGCGTGGCTGGCGAAACTCGCCGCGTCCGGACCGATCGGGCAGGCACTGGACTCGTTCACGCCGGACTACCTCGCGCACTACCGCCAAGTGCTCGGCTACGAAGGAATCGTCCTGCACGATGCGGTGGCCGTCGCCGAGGCGATCCGCCCGGGCCTGCTGCACACGGAGACTTACCCGGTCGACATCGACTCCGGCCTCGGCCCGACCCGCGGCATGACGATCGTCGATCGCAGGGCGGTCCCGAAGAGGCCGACTGGGCGGCTGGTCGAGGTGGCTGTCGATACAGAGCTGGATGTGCTGCGCGAGTTCGTGTTGTCGAGACTTGCCGGAGGGCAGTGATGGAGGGGGACGGGAGATCGCCGCTGGAGGGCGAATCGCAGGTCACGCCCCATGCGGCGGCAGGTCTGGGCCGTGGCGAGCCCGGGGGTACGGATTCGTCGCCGCTCAGCGGCGAATCGCAGGTCACGCCTAACGCGGCGATGGATGCGGGCGGTGGCGCGCCTGGGGGTGCGAGTTCGTCGCCGCTCAGTGGCGAATCGGCTGGATCGGGTGATTCGTCCGTAGGCGGGGCGTCGCCGGTGGGCGGCGAATCAGTCGGCTCGAGTGCTTCTTCCGGCGGTGATTCGTCGTCGGCGAGTGGCGAAAATCCTGCGTCGACCAGGGTGTCGCCGCTGAGTGGCGAAACTTCCGCGCTGGCTGACGAGTCGTCGTTGAGTGGCGAGGCACCAGAGGTGGCCAGCGCGTCACCGTTTGATGGCGACGGGTCGCAGCTGTCGAGTGGCGGAGGGGGCGCGGCTGCGAGCCCGGGTTTTCTTCGGCGGAATCGGCGGGTCGTGGTGGCGATGGCGGCGGCTGTGGCGGTCGTTGCGGCGTTGGTTGTCGCGGTGCAGGTTCTGCCGGGCGGCGGTGCCAGTGATGCGAATTCCGGGAACGTCGCGGCGACGTCGTCGCTGGCGCCAGCCACCTCGAAGAGTGCCCCGGCCTCTGCGGCGCCGACGTCGGTGGCGCCCGATCAGCCTGGGGTGCCGCGGGCTGGGGAGTTCGGAGCGTGGGCGTCGCGGACCAGTCAGTGGCTCGACATTCCGTTGCGGGCGATGAACGGGTACGCGCAGGCGACCGTCACGCTCAGCAAGGAACAGCCCGACTGTCACCTGTCCTGGATCACTCTCGCTGCGATCGGGAAGATCACCAGCGATCACGGGCGGGCGCAGGGTAATCAAGTCAAGGAGAACGGGACTCTCGCGAAACCGCTTGGCACGGTGGAGGTTCTCGACTTCTATCACCGGACCGTCTCGACGCCGGGGGCGGCGGGACCGTTGCAGCTCTCCCCCGCGGTGTGGAGCAAGTGGCAGCGCAGTGCGTCCGGCGGTAAACCCGATATTCAGAACATCGACGACGCGGCGCTCACGGCTGGGCGCGCGCTTTGCGCGAATGGCCGCGATCTGGCGACGGACTGGTGGAACGGGGTCGCCACACTGGAGCCGGCACCCGTTGTTCTGCATCGGACGCTTGCGACGACCAATGTCTACGGCACGGTGGGGCAGAGCGAGCAGCCGCCGAATCCGGCGGTGCTTACTGCGGTCGACTTCGCGATTGACCAGATTGGGCTGCCGTACGTCTGGGGCGGCAACGGCACTCGCGACGCCGATCCGGGTTTCGACTGTTCTGGGCTGACGACCGCGGCTTACGCGAGCGCTGACGTCAAGTTGATGCGGACGGCGGATACGCAATTCCGCAGCGTTGCCCACGTGGGCGAACCCCAATTGGGCGATTTGATCTTCTACGGTGCGCCGACCACGAAGATCCATCATGTCGGGCTTTACATCGGGAACCAGCAGATGATCGACGCACCGCAGACTGGGCAGGCGGTGCAGGTTCATCCGTATCGGAAGCCTGGTGACGACTACGCGGGGGCGGGACGGCCTACCGCTTGACCTGTGTTGGGATATCTCGGGAGCAGAGCTGGGACGTCTCGCGATTGAGGGTGTTTGTCGAATGGGTCTCGCCTTGGGCGGTGCTTTCGCCGTTCAGTGGCGAGATCCATCCTGAGCGAGGTTGCCGCCGGGCGGGTCGGGGTGGCGGCGGTAAAACGCTGCCGCCGCCCGAGCGTGGAGTCCGGCCGAGAGCGCGTCGTTAGGCAATGGGCAAGCTCTTGCGGCTAAGTCGTCCTAGGACTGCCGCATAATCCGCGTGTCGAGGCATGGCTCGGCGGAAGTTGGGCACAGCCAGTTTCCAGAAGGTGTTTGGTCGGCCAGTCGGTGATGGGCTGGTGTTCTGGCGAAGTTGTGCGGCTGGGCTGCGAGGTAGCCGTCATCGTCGGTTAGGCGGTGGGGTTCGCGGAGGTCGTGCAGTGGTCGTTTAGATGGCGGCAGACGTCAGGGCCAGGGAGACCTCCCATAGTCGGCGCGCGGCCGCGCCGTCGCGTGCCCAGCGTTTGACGGCGTGGCTGTTGTCTGCCAAGTCGACGTCGTCGGGCACGGTTGCGGCTTCGTTGCCGTCGTCCAGGTAATGGCCACCGTTATGGGCGAATTCTGGGGCGGTCGCGGCGACGAGAGCGGTGGCCGCGCCTTGTTCGACGGTCTTGTAACTGAAGACCCCGGCCGCCTCGAGCCGGGTCAGGTGGTCCTTCATGTCTTGGGTGAAATCTCGTTGCAGGCCAGTGGAAACTCCGCCTGGGTTGACGGCGTTGGCGACAATTCCGTCTGCGGCCCAGCGGCGGGTCGCCTCCACTGCGAACAGCGAGTTGGCCGATTTCGACTGCCCGTAAGCCAGTTGGGGATCGTAGGCGCGCTGGGTAAAATGGATGTCATCAAAGACAACAGGTGAGTACATGTGTGCGCCGGAGGTCACGGCGACTATCCGGGCCGTTCCTCGATGGTTCGCGCCGGCGGCTAGGGCGTCGTGCAGGCCCAGTGCCAGCGCGAAGTGACCGAGGTGGTTGGTCGCGAACTGCAGTTCCCAGCCCTGCGGAGTGCGGCCCAGCGTCGGACGCATCACGCCGGCGTTGTTGATCAGCAGGTGCAGCGGGCCGTCCCAGCTTTCGGTGAAGTGGGCGACGGTGGCTAGGTCCGCCAGTTCTAGGTGTGCGACGCGGACGGCGCGGTTTCCGGTGGCGGCGGAGATGTGGTCGGCGACGCTTGCGCCGTGATCGGTGTTGCGTACGGCCAGGGTGACGTCGGCACCGACCGAGGCTAGGGCGCGGGCTGTTTCTCGGCCTAGACCTGACGTGGCACCGGTGACGACGGCGCGTACGCCAGTGAGGTTCAGGCCTGCGACGACGTCATCGGCGGTGCTGGCGGCATCGAAGGCCGTGCGGATCAGGGAGGTTTGGGGCACCCTTCGAACTATACGGACTGGACGAAGTTTGTATAGTGTGTTCATGGGCAGTGATCGGCGTACGCAGGTACTGGACTCGGCACTGGAGATTTTCGCGCGCTACGGCTATCGCAAGGCGTCCATGGACGACGTCGCGAAGGCCGCGGACATCTCGCGCCCCGGCCTGTACTTCTACTTCTCGTCCAAGCCGGAGCTGTTCCGCGCCACCGTGCAGCATTCGCTCGACAGCAGCATCGAGGCGGCTCGGCTCGCTCTCGCCGATTCCAGGCAACCGCTGCGCGAGAGGCTGATCGAGGCGTTCGATCACTGGGCCGGTCGCTACGTCGGGCCGATGGCTGCGGAGATCGGCGTTCTGATCGACTCGAATCCCGATCTGCTCGGCACCATGCCGGCCGACTACCCGAAACGGTTTCGCGCCCTGGTCGTCGAGGCGATCGGCGGCCGCTCCCCTGCCGACGTGGCCGGGACGCTGATCAGCACCTCGATCGGCATCAAGTACGACGCGGAAACCCGTGACGAGTTCCGCGCCCGGATGACCGTCGCGGTCGATCTCTACTGCGGCCGCTGAAACTCAGGCCGGCGGCCAGTTGCACAGGGCCGCGTCGGCGACTTCCTGCAGCTCTTCACGACTCGCGCCGCCGGCCGCTTCGACGGCGATACCGAACGCGACCGTCATGACGTAGCGCGCCAACCGTGCCGCATCGGCGGTTGGTGGCAAATCGTGCTCATCAACGGCGCGTTGGAAGCGCTTCTCGAGGGCTCGGCGCGCGGCATTGCGCCACTCGATCAGCAATTCGCGCGCGGGATGGCCGAGTTCGCCAGCTGCCAAGGAGCCTTGGACGCCCAGGCATCCCGGCGGACAATCAGGATCGGTCGTCGCTTGGACGGCGCCGTTGAGGATCGCGGCGGCCACTTTGGCGGCGGTCGGCTCCGCCCAGGCTCGCGGACCGTAGGAGGCGGGGCCCTCGTCGTAGAGCGCCAAAGCTTTGCGGAACAACTGCTCTTTGTTGCCGAAAGCCGCGTACATGCTGGTTTTCGTGATGCCCATGGCTCCGGTCAGATCGGCCAGGCTCGCGCCTTCGTAGCCCTGCTCCCAGAACACCAGCATGGCGCGCCGCAGCGCCTCGTCGGCGTCGAAGCCGCGCGGACGGCCGATGTGCGCCTTGTCCTGACCAGTCACCGCACCAGCGTACTCCTTCAGTACCGATCGGTTCAGAAGTGCTACGGTACTTCTTAAGTACCGATCGGTACTGAACTATTCGGAGGTCAGAGAATGGGACAGCTCGAGGGCAAGACGGCGGTCGTCACCGGAGGCAGCAGCGGGATCGGGCTGGCCGCCGCCGAACGGCTTGCCGCCGAGGGCGCGCACGTGTTCATCACCGGCCGGAATCGGGACGCCCTGGAGATGGCTGCGAAGTCGATCGGTTCGGCGACCGCGGTGCCGGGCGACATCGCCGACCTGGCCGATCTGGACCGGCTCTACGACGCGGTTCGCGCCCGCGGCAAGGGGCTCGACATCGTTTTCGCCAACGCGGCAGCGGGATCCTTTGTGACGCTGGAGGAAACCACCGCGGAACACTTCGACCAGGTCTTCGACACCAACGTGCGCGGAACACTCTTCACAGTCCAGAAGGCGTTGCCGCTGCTCAATAAAGGCGCGTCAGTGATCCTGAATTCGTCGGTCCGGGCGGATGACGGCCTTGTGTCGTTCGGGACGTATTCGGCGTCCAAGGCCGCACTTCGCTCCTACGCTCGGACTTGGGCCAACGAACTGAAGGGCCGCGACATCCGGGTCAACGTGGTTTCGCCCGGCACCATCGATACGCCGGTGCTCGAGAAGGCGGTCGGCGCGGACAAGGTCGACGAGGCCCGGTCGAGTTTCACGGCGCGCGTTCCGCTCGGCCGGATGGGAACGCCGCGCGAGGTCGCCGATGCCGTGTTGTTCCTCGCGTCGGAGCAAAGCAGCTTCATCCTCGGCGCGAACATCTACGTCGACGGCGGCGAAAACCAGTTCTGACCAGCAGCAACGCGGGGACAACGGCGTTCTCGCGCAAATTAGCCTGGCGCACGGGCTATACGTGGGTATAGTCTACTGTTCATGCGTATAGCGACGATGTCATGACCGACCCCGACGACCTGACCGCACGCGCCCGGATCCGGGACGCGGCGATGCGGCACTTCGGGGAGCATGGCTTCGAGCGCGCCACGATCCGGGGCATCGCCGTGGAAGCCGGGGTGTCCTTGGGGCTGGTGCGGCACCACTTCGGGTCCAAACAGGCGCTCCGCGAGGCGTGCGACGCGCACCTGACGAAGCTCCTCCGCCAGCTCAACGACCAGGTCCCGGTCGACCTGGCCGACCTCGCCAACCCCGAGGCCGCGGCTGCCGGTGTCGCCGCGAATCCGGTCGCGGCAGGGCGAATCGCGGTCGGGCCGTACCGGGACTACCTCGTCCGGGCATTGGTCGAGGGCGGGGTCGCGCCGCTGTTCGACGAGATGGTCGAACTCGGCACGACGCGGCTCGTCGCCGCTGATCGGCAACGGCCGGACCCGCCGACGGTCGAGCCGAAGGTCCGCGCCGCGATCGGCGCCGCGATGGCGTTGTCGATCACCGTGCTGCACCAGCACATTTCCCGTTCGGTCGGCGTCGACATCCTCACCCCGGCAGGCGACAACCTCCTCGCCCGCGCGCTGATCGACATCCACTCGCATCCGCAGCTCAGCCTTGACGAAGCGCAGGCGGCGCTCGACCGCCTGCCCGCGGAAGGAAACTGACATGCCGCACGCCACGATCCCCCGCATCCCGCCGCTCGGATTCGACGAGATGGATCCAGAACAGCAAAAGCTGGCGAAACTCGGCGCGGACACTGTGATCCAGGTGCTCGCCCGCGCGCCGGAAGTGCTGCAGGCGTCCGGCGCACTGGGCACTTACCTGTTGAGCCAAGGGAAACTGCATCCGCGGATCCGCGAGCTGGCGATCCTCCGCGTCGCGCTCCGGTGCGACGCGCCGTACGAATGGGCCAACCACGCGCCCGCCGCGCTGGGTGGCGGCGCGACCGAAGCGGAGATCGTGGCCGTCTCCGATCCAGATGCCAGTTGGCCGCCTGGGGACGACGCGGTGCTGCGCGCGGTCGATGAACTGTGCGCGAATGTCTTTGTGTCCGACGAGACCTGGGCCGATCTCGCCGCGACCCGCGACCATGCCGAGATCATCGAGATTCTGTTCCTCGTCGGCTATTACCGGATGATGGCGGGGTTCCTGAATTCCGCGGGCGTCCCGGTGAAGGCTGGTCAACCGGCGCTCGGGGAACCTCCGGTTCCGGTGGCTCGCCCGGAGCGGCCTTCTCGGCCTGCCAGCGGGAAAACCAGTCCGGACGGTCATTGGAAGATCACGTTCGTCCACCCGGCGGGGAGCAAAGACCTGCTTCTCGACCTCGCGACCAACGGCACCGCGGTGTCCGGTTCCATTTTCGACACTCAGCTGAAGATCACGGTCCCCATCGTGTCGGGAACGGTCGACGGCCGGGAGGTCTCCTTCACCGCGTTGGTGACCGACCCGGCGCGCTTCGAGGTGAGCGTGACCGGCACGGTCGACGGAGACGCGTTTACCGGCTCTGTCACGGTTTCCGGCGGTGGCACCTTTCCGCTGTCCGGAGTCAGGGAGGTCAGTCCCAATAATTGAACAGGGCTTCGCCGACCGTCGCCGGTTTCCAGTACGCGATGTCGGACCGGGTGAGGTGCGGCCAGTCTTCGGCCTTGAAGGAGCGTTCGAGGTCGGCTGGCGTGAGTACCCGGAATTGCTCCGTTTCCGCCAGCACGGCGACCAGTTCCGGCTCATCGAGGAACTCCAACGGCCCCGATTCCCGGGCCGGCGCGAAGTCGAGCGAGCGGGGCCGGGCGATCGCGAGCACCGGGGCGTCGTTGGCGGCGACGACCGAGATCGTGCGGTCGGGATACTCGACGACGGCTTGCCAGAAGTTCGGCGTGCCGTCCGGGACGCGGAAGTCGACGAGGGTTCCGCCGGTGCGCCGGACGAAGCCGTAACAGAGACGGCGAACCTCGCGAACATCGACCACCGCCGCATTCTACGCAGCCGGTCCCCCGGCCGTGGACGCGGAATTGCGGCGGGCGAGGACGGGTGGTCTTCTTGGCTCAAGATCGAAAGGTGAGCCCGCCATGCCTTACGCGTACACATTCGACCAGATCCGCGACCGGCCGGTCACCGTGTTCGGTGCCGGGACGCTGGGCAGGCGCATCGCGCTGATGTTCGCCTCGCGCGGCGGGACCGTGCGGATCAGCGACCCGAGCGCCGAACAGGTCGCGGCGGCAGCGGAATACGTGGCCGAGACCTTGCCCGTACTGCTCGAGAAACGCGGCAGCGGCGAGGTCGGGCGGGTCGAAGACGCGGCGTCGATCGAGGACGCGCTGCGCGACGCGTGGCTCGTCGTGGAGGCGGTGCCGGAGCGGTTGGACCTCAAAATCCCGCTGTGGGGCCAAATCGACGAGGCCGCGCCCGCCGACACCATCTTCGCCACGAACTCGTCGTCGTACCCGTCGCGGATGATGGCCGAGAAAGTGCGCGACAAGTCGCGGCTGTGCAACATCCACTTCTACATGCCGCCGACCGCGAACGCGGTCGACCTCATGTCCGACGGCGAAACCGGCCGAACCGTGCTCGACACGATGCTCGGGGTGTTGCCGGAGTTCGGCATTCATCCGTTCGAGGCGCGAAAGGAAAGCGTCGGGTTCATTTTCAACCGCGTGTGGGCGGCGATCAAAAGGGAATCGCTGGCCGTGGTAGCGGAGGGCGTCGCGCGGCCCGAGGACGTGGACGGGATGTTCAAGATCAACTGGCATCTGCCGTACGGGCCGTTCCAGATGATGGATCAGGTCGGCCTGGACGTGGTGCTGGACATCGAAAACCATTACGCGGACGAGAATCCGCACCTGCCGACCGGGCCGCGGGACCTGCTGCGCACTTATGTCGAGGCGGGCAAGCTCGGGATCAAGACTGGTGAAGGGTTCTACTCGTACGGCTGAGGCACGGCAGCGCGACGTCGGCCTGCGGCCCGCCGCGAACCGGGCACCGGCATAAGCCGCGCCTGCAGCACCTGAAAGCTCCCGAGATCTCCGAAACAGCCCGAAGAAGCGGCTCAATCCAGCGAAACCGCGACTTCCTCCAGCGCGTCCATCGACTCCTGCATGCCACTCTCCATGCCGGACCCCAGGATGGCGTCGCGGAGTTCCTTGGTGTGCGTCCGGGTCAGCATGGTCACCGTGGTGCGGTCGCCTGATTCGGTGAACGTCACGGTGACTACGGGGGCGTCCACGTCCGCGGCTCCCGGGGTTTCGTAGACCTCGGTGTGGACCAGGCGTTCGTTGGGCGTGATCTCTCGGTACTCGCCATGGAAGGCGACCTCGAAGTCGCCGTTCGCGAGCATCACGTAGCGCCATTGGCCGCCGACGCGCAGGTCGATTTCCACGGACGTCACGGTGCCCCGTTTGCCTGCCCACCAGCGCTTCACCAAGTCCGGTGTCGTCCAGGCCCGGTAGACGCGGTGCCGCGGGGCGGCGAAATCGCGGGTGATCTGGATCTGGTCGTCAGCGGGCAGCGTCACCTTCGCCGTGCCGCTCGTCGTGTCCGTCATAGTCGTCCTCCTCCGTCGAGCCCATTTCTTCCAGCACGGCGTCCAGCGATTCGAACCGGTTCTCCCAGGAACGTTCGTAGCGGCGCACCCAGTCGTGGATCGGTTTGAGGGCGTGGCCGTTCAGCCGGTAGAGGCGTTGTCTGCCCTCGTCCCGCGCCTCGACCGCGCCTACCTCGCGCAGCACCCGCAGATGCTTCGACACCTGTGGTTGCCCTAGGCCCAACATGCGGACCAGGTCGTTCACTGGACGTTCGCCCTCGGCAAGGACGTCCAGGATTTCCCGGCGCCGCGGTTCGGCGACGGCGTTGAAGACGTCCGCAGTGGTCGCTGCCCGTGCCATGCGGCAATCATATGCCGATATGGGTATGCGTCAAGAGGCAGGACGGGCGCGGACGTGGAAGCGCTCCCCTTGCGGGCCGAACAGGGCCAGGACCTCGCAGACCTCGGCGCCGGCGTTGCCGAACCAGTGCGGAACGTGCGTGTCGAACTCGGCGACCTCGCCCGGTCGGAGGATCACGTCGTGTTCGCCGAGCATCAGGCGCAACTGTCCGGACAGGACGTACATCCACTCGTATCCCTCGTGAACCCGCTGGTCAGGGGGTTCGGCGGAGCGCTCTGGCGGGAGGATCATCTTGTACGCGCGCAGGCCGCCCGGACGCCGGGTGAGCGGCAGGTAGGTCCGGCCGCTCCGGACGAACGGCTTCGGGTGCAGGCGCGGATCGCCGGTCGGGGGCGCGCCGACCAGTTCGTCGAGCGGCACCTGGTAGGCGCGGGCCAGGGCGAGCAGCAGTTCCAGGGTCGGTTTGCGCTGGCCGGCCTCCAGCCGCGACAGCGTGCTCACCGAGATCCCGGTCGTTTCCGAGAGGCCGGTCAGCGTCTCGTTGCGCTGCTTGCGCAGGGCGCGCAGCCTCGGGCCGACCGCGTGCAGGACCTCGCCCAGGTCCTGGTCGTCTTCGCTCATGCCGTTCAATTTGCCACTTCGGCAAAGAACTTTGTCAAGTCGGCGCGTTCTCCGGATAGTCCGAGGCAAGGGGACTACAGGAGGATCCAGTGGACGAGAAGTACGACGTGGTGGTGGTCGGCGGCGGCGCGGCCGGGCTCAGCGGAGCGGTGGCGCTCGCGCGGTCCCGGCGGTCGGTGCTGGTCGTGGATTCCGGCGAGCCGCGCAACGCGCCGGCCGGGCACGTGCACAACTATCTTGCCCGCGAAAGCACGCCGCCTGCCGAGTTGCTCTCGCTCGGCCGCGCGGAACTGGCTGGGTACGGCGGCGAGGTGGTCGCGCAGACGGTGACGTCGATTGCCAAGGGGGACAACGGGTTCGAGATCTCCCTCGCCGACGGACGGCGTACGCACGCACGGCGAGTGCTGGTCGCGACCGGTCTCGTGGACGAGCTGCCCGAGGTCGCCGGGCTGGCGGCGCGGTGGGGGCGCGACGTGCTGCACTGCCCGTACTGCCACGGCTGGGAGGTGCGCGACCGGGCGATCGGCGTGCTGTCGACCGGTCCGATGACCGTGCACCAGGCGTTGATGTGGCGGCAGCTGACCGACGACGTGGTCGTTTTCCGGCACACGCACGGCGATTTCGACGAAGCACCGCTGCTGGCCCGCGGGATCCGGATCGTGGACGGAGTGGTCGCCGCGATCGAGGCCGAGGACGACCAGCTGACCGGGGTGCGGCTCGAGTCGGGAACGGTCGTGGCGCGGGAGGCGCTGGCTGTCGCGGCGCCGGCCAAGACGCGGGCGGACTTTCTCGCGCCGCTCGGGATCGAGCCGGAACCGGTGGAGTTCAACGGTTTCGTGATCGGCACCAGGGTTCCCGCGGACGCGGCCGGCCGGACGTCCGTGCCTGGTTTGTGGGTGGCGGGCAACGTCACGGACATGCGCGCGCAGGTAGTGGTTTCGGCCGCGGCGGGGCTGATGGCCGGGGCGGCGATCAACGGGGAACTGGTCGAAGAGGAGGCCGCGGAGGCGGTGCGGCGGCGGGAAATGCCGTTCTCGCACGAGGTGGAGCGGGAGGTCGCGCGGGCCAACGAGCATCCGCCGTTCGACCGCGGTTCCTGGGAGGAGCGGTATCGCTCGCAGGACGAAATGTGGAGCGGACGGCCGAACGATCAGCTCGTGACCGAGGCTTCCGGCCTGGAACCGGGCCACGCGCTGGACGCGGGCTGCGGCGAGGGCGGCGACGCGATCTGGCTCGCGCAGCAGGGCTGGCGCGTGACGGCGGTCGACTTCTCCACGACGGCCATCGAACGCGGGCGCGCGCAGGCGGCGAAACTCGGGGTGGCCGAGCGGATCGCGTGGGTCGCCGCGGACTTGGGCGAGTGGGTGCCGGAGTCGAAGTTCGACCTGGTGACGTCGCATTTCCTGCACGTGCCGTCGGCGGCCCGGACGGTGGCGTTCGCGCGGCTCGCGGACGCGGTGGCACCGGGCGGGACGTTGCTGGTGGTGGGGCATGACCCGGCGGATACGCACGCTGGGCGGCCGCACATGCCGGACATGATGTTCACGGCTGAGGAAGTGGCGGAGACGTTGGATCAGTCGTGGGCTTCGGTGGCCGCGGATGCCCGGGAGAGGGCTGTGGTGGGGACGGAGATGGTGGTTCGGGACACCGTGCTGGTGGCTCGGAAGCGGTGATGACGCTGCGGCTCCGGTCTGGCAGGACAGACCGGAGCCGCCAGGACGGGGGGCGGTGCGAGGCCGGGGCTGACTGAGTCGGAAGCCGGGCATCCGACGGATTTCGGCAGAGGGGGCGGGGCGCTCCGGCCCGCTCGGGCCCGGCCGGACCGGGGATCTCCGAGACGAGCGGCGAGGAGAGATGATGCCCCGTCAAGCCAGCGGGGCCGCCCGAAAGAACTCAGCGCAGGGGCGCACCGGAAGAAGGGCCGAGGCAGCTCCGATCCGGCTGGGCTGGGCCAGCTAAGTAAGCGGGCTTTGCGAGAGAACCCGCCCGCGGCGCGCGGCCCGGGGGTGGCAGGCCAGACCATCAGGCGTGGTGCGCAGATTCCACGGTGTACAGGCGTGGTTCGCATTCCGCCAAGGCCAGGGCGGCGGACATGTGCTCTTGGCATTCCAGGTCGGCGAACATCGCTGGAGAGCCTCAGCGCTGGCCCGCTGGGCGTCGTTCACGACGCGCGTGCCGTCGGTGTTCGCACAGGTAGCCGGGGCGGTGCCTGAGGACCGATGAGTTTTCGCCGCGCCGCCGGTCTACCTCGTATCGGAAAGAACGAGGAGGGCTCAATGGGCAAGGTGTTGTGGCACGTCGCGATGTCGCTGGACGGGTTCGTCGCCGCGGAGGGGCATGCGATGGACTGGATGTCGGGGGTGCACGTCACGCCGGGGGTGCACGAGGAATCCATCGCGCGGGTCGGGGCGATTTTGGGTGGGCGGCGCGGGTTTGACGCGCTGGCGGCAACAGCGCCGGGGAAGGTCGCCAAGCAGCCGTACGGCGGAGCGTGGAGCGGGCCGGTTTTCGTGCTCACCCATCATCCGGAGGACGCGCAGGCCGAGGACGGGGTCACGTTTCTCGACTGCGACGTGCGGGAGGCGGTCGAGATCGGGCTCGGGGCGGCGGACGGGAAGGATCTTGAGCTGCACAGTCAGGATATCGCGCGGCAATGCGTCGAGCTGGGGATTGTCGACGAGTTCATCGTGCATCTCATGCCGGTGATGCTCGGGTCCGGCATCCGGCTGTTCGACAACCCGGGCGGGAAGCCGGTTCGGTGGGATCGAGTGCATGACGGGGATCCCGCGCTGGCGATCGACCTGCGGTTTCGGCCGGCCGCGGAACACTGAATCCCGCTCAGCGGGACGGATCGGCATACTAATGGCGTATGGCCCCCCCGGAGTTATTGGTCTATACCATTTGGACAGGGGTTTTCCACCCCTCGGTCCTCACCGTGGAGGTTCCACCCATGCGTCTGTCCTCCCCCCGGAAACTGGCGGCCGCGCTCGGCGGGTTGCTGGCCGTAGCCGGACTCGCGGCGCCGCAGAGCACCGCGGCTGCGGCGAGCGACTCGTCGATCGCGCTCGCGCCCTATGTGGACATGGGCGCGTGGCCGTCGCCCGTGCTGTCGTCGATGTCCGAGCAAAGCGGCATCAAGAGTTTCACTCTCGGCTTTGTCACCGGCGCTGCGTGCAAGGCCAGCTGGTTCGCTGCCTACGATCCCCGGCAGGGGTGGCAGTCCGACGAAATCGCGAAGATCCGCGCGGGCGGCGGAGACGTCAAGGTCTCCTTCGGCGGTGCGTCCGGCGTCGAACTCGCGCAGGCGTGCGGTGACGTCAATTCGCTTGTGGGCGAGTACGAGGCGGTGATCAAAGCCTACAACCTCAAGTACATCGACGTCGACATCGAGGGCGCGGCGGTCGCCGACCCCGGGTCGATCAGCCTTCGTTCACAGGCCTTGAAAAAGGTGCAGGACCACAATCCGGGTCTCAAGATTTCCCTGACACTGCCGGTGCTTCCCACCGGGCTCACGTCGGACGGGCTGAACGTCGTGACCTCGGCGCGGGACGCGGGCGTCAATCTCGACCTGGTGAACGTGATGGCGATGGACTACTACCAGGGGTCCGGCGATCAGGGAGCCAAGGCGATCCAGGCGGCGCAATCCACGCAGGCGCAACTGAAATCGGCGCTCGGACTGTCCGATGCGGACGCTTGGCAGAAGGTCGGGCTGACGCCGATGCTGGGCGTCAACGATTCGCAGAACGAGATCTTCTATCAGAAGGACGCCAGCGCGGTCGTGAGCTTCGCGCAGAGTGTCCACCTGGGAATGCTGTCGTTCTGGGAACTCGGCCGTGACGCGAACGCGTGCACTGGCGCGCTGTACCGGTGCACCAACATTTCCCAGCAGCCCTACGAATTCTCCAAGATCTTCGCCGGATACTCCGGCTGAGGAAATCCGGAGCAGCCCGGGCCCGGCGCGGGACCCGGGCTGCCTCCGGCGCTCAGGGCAGGTAGTACATCGGGTTCGGCAGCTTCACCGGGTGGTCGGCGTAACCGCCTTCGAGGTCGCTGAACTGGTCGCCGAGGTTGAGCACGATGTGCGCGCCGGTCGACTGGATGTGCGCGCGGGTGCCCGACTTGTACTGCACGGTGTTGCAGTTCAGCCCGCACGGCAGGTAATCCGGCGCGGTGGTCTTCGGCTTGAAGTACGCGCCGGCCGGCGTCGGGTAGCCCTCGTTCGCGAGGTTCTTGAGCGACTGCGGGCCCTGTTTGTCGTTGCGGCCGGTCAGGAAGTAGACCCGCACGCCGCGTTCGGCGGCCCACTTCGTCAGTTCCAGCACCGGCTTGTTCGCCTCGAAAGTGCCGTCGTCGATGGCCTTCTGCTGCTTCACCGGGTCGAAGCCGAAGTCGTTGTCGGCTTCCCAGCCGTAGGTGATCTCGGACGTGTCGTCCACGTCGAGCACGATCGCCGGGTTCTTCACCTTGCCCAGCTTCTGCTGCAGGTACCGCTTCGCGTCGGCGACCACGCGCTTGGTGTCGGTGACGAACCGGCTGGTCTCGGAGTAGTGGTGCTTGCCGGACGCGTCGAGCCAGTCGCCGTAGTACGTCTTGACGTCGTTCTTCACCTGGCCGATGTTGGCCGGCTCCCGGCCGTGCGCGGCGGTGACGGCGTCCGAGCCGGCGAGTGCGGTCGCGCCGCCTGCGACGGTGGCGCCGACGGCCGCGGCGGCGGCCAGTTTGACGAGAGCGGGAAAACGAGACACAGCGACCCTCCAGTGATTATTCGCCAACCCGCAGAACTTACGCCGCGTTACCCGGCTTGAAAACCCTCCGTTGGGATGCGTTCGGCCCGGCACACGAACGCCACCGGCGACCGGCCGATCCTTGTCAGCACCACAGTGGACTCTTCGTGCCCGCGCGGTTTCAGCTTGCGACGCAAAGCGTCCGGGTCCACGTCGAGGCCGCGGACGAGGATTTCCAACCGTCCGACCTCGAGTTTTTTCAACGCCTGTCCGAGCGCTTTTTCGCGGTACGGCAACTGTTCCAGCACTCGGAAGGCGCGCACTCCCGGTGGTGGTGTGTCGCCGGTGAGGTAGGCGATGCGTTCGTCCAGTTGCCACAAACCATGTCGAGCCGCGTAGTGCCGGACGAGCCCGGCGCGGACGACCGCGCCGTCCGGGTCTACCAGCCACTCCCCCGCTGCCTGCACGGGAATGTCGTCCGGTTCCGCATCCGTGAGAGTCCACTGTGTACCGTCGGAACGCAACACTGTCGCTCGGCGGGTGATACCAGACGAGATGCCTCGCCACAGGCAGGCCTCGCGGACTTGGCCGTCGAGGGACACGAGTTCTACCTCGTCCGCCCAGGGCGCGATGGAGAAATCCATGCCGGGAGCGCATTTCACCGACAGGGCCCGGCCGGGATAGGCGGCTACGAGTTCGTCGAGCGGCGGCAGGAAGTCGGCCGGACGCCATACCCGCCGACCGGCGGAGTCGCGGCGGGCGGGATCGGCGACCACGGCGGTGTCCCGGGAAACCGGCTGCAAGGCGTCGGCTCGTGCGACGAGCGGCGACACTCCGGCGGCGGAAGCATTGTGCCGAGCCATTTCCAGCCGTACCGGGTCCACATCGGACCCGATCGCCGCCGAAGCGACCCGAGACAGTTCGACCAGGTCGGCACCGACTGAGCACGTGACGTCATGCACGGCGAGACCAGTCAGCCGCGAAGCCCGATGCCGAGCTACCGGAGTTGCACTCGCCTGCTGCAAGGCGTCGGCAGTGAACAACCAATCGGCCGAAGAGGCCAGCTTCAAAGCCGATTTACGGCGCAGCGCAACAGTTTCCAGCACCGGGGCAGCATGCTCCCCGGTCAGCCGCCGAGCCGCGGTGACGTCCGCGATCCGCGAACCGTCCAAAGTGGAGCACTCGGCGAGCGCCGCCCGTCCCGCGGCGGAGCGCAGGAAGGCGACGTCGTCGAGCGTGAAACTGTAGGGCAATTCAGGACGGCCGCTTGGTCCCGGTGATCATCACGTTGTAGAACAGCTCGCGCGGCAGCACCTTCGACAGCAGCTTCTTGTCCAAAGCGGACAGTCGCAGCCACAGGTGGTAGGCGAAGAGCCGCCAGCGGACGGTGAGCTTCTCCTGCGGCACCGCGGCTTCGAAGGTGCGGATCGGCCATCCGGCCAGCGCCGCCGAGAACTCCTCGGTGACCGCGCGGACGTCCTGCGCACCCGCCCCGCGCGCCATCGCTTCCAACTCGGACGGGTCGAAGGTGTGGATGTCCACCACCGCTTCGAGCGCCGCCGCGCGGGACGATTCGTCCAGCTCTTCCTGCGGACGCCGCCAGCCGCTCAGCGCGGGCAGCTTGGTGAGGTTCGTGGTGAGGTACCAGGTGAACTGGCCGAGCCGGCGCGCGTAGCGGTCGCCGATTTTCGTCGGCTCGCCCGCGAACACGAACCGCCCGCCCGGCTTGAGCACGCGCAGCACCTCGCCGAACGCCTGGCGCACGTCCGGGATGTGGTGCAGCACCGCGTGCCCGACCACGAGGTCGAACGTGTTGTCGTCGTAGGGAATCCGCTCCGCGTCGGCGACCCGGCCGTCGACGTCGAGGCCGAGGCCCTCGGCGTTGCGCAGCGCGACCTGCACCATGCCCGGCGACAGGTCGGTGACCGAGCCCTTCTTCGCGACGCCGCCCTGCATCAGGTTCAGCAGGAAGAACCCGGTGCCGCTGCCCAGTTCCATCGCGTGCTGGTACGGCTGGCCGTCCTCGCCCGCGACCGCGTTGAACACGTCAGTGGCGTAGGAGATGCAGCGCTCGTCGTAGGAAATGGACCACTTCTCGTCGTACGTCCCGGCTTCCCAGTCGTGGTAGAGGACGTTCGCGAGCTTCGGGTCGGCGTAGGCCGCCTTGACCTCGTCTTCGGTGGCGTGCGGATTCGGAGCCGGGTCGGACACGGAAGTCACTTCCCCTCGAAACTGGCTTTGCCGGGGCCGTTGTCGATGAACGACTGCATGCCGTTGCGCTGGTCCTCGGTCGCCCACAGCGCGGTGAACAGCTGCGTCTCGATCTTGAGGCCGGTGGCCAGGTCGACGTCGAGGCCGGAGTCGATCGCGGTCTTGGCCGCGCGCAGCGCCATCGCCGGGCCGTTCGCGAACTGCGACGCCCACTTGTGCGCCGCCGCGTACACGTCGTCCGGGGCCACCACCTCGTCGACGATGCCCAGCTTGAGCGCCTCTTCGGCCTTCACGAAGCGGCCGGTGAAGATCAGGTCCTTGGCCTTGCTCGGGCCGATCAGCCGGGTCAGCCGCTGCGTGCCGCCCGCGCCGGGGATGATGCCGAGCTGGATCTCCGGCTGGCCGACCTTCACGTTGTCGCCCGCGACGCGCCAGTCCGCGGTGAGCGCCAGTTCGAGGCCGCCGCCGAGCGCGTAGCCGGTGATCGCGCAGACGACCGGCTTCGGGATGTTCGCGACCCGGGCGAGCGACGCGGTCAGCTCGGCGCCGAACTTCGCGATCTCCGGGTACGTGCGGGAGGCCATCTCCTTGATGTCCGCGCCGCCGGCGAAGGTCTTCTCGCCGCCGTAGAGGATCACCGCGCGCACGTCGTCGCGGTCGGACGCCTCGCGCGCGGCCTCGGCAAGTTCGGCCTGCACCTGGTTGTTCAGCGCGTTGACCGGCGGCCGGTCCAGCCGGATCGTGCCGACCCCGCCCTCGACCTCCAGGGTTACGAACTCTCCCACGGGATTCCTCCTCGTTAACGGCGTTTACGCGGCGCTTGCAGGCTACCGGCCGGTAAGGCCAACCTAGCCGACCTACCTGCGGCGGGCGAAGAACCGCTCGCCCGAACGCTGCAGCACCAGGTCCTGGTCGAACGTCTTGGACAGGTTCTCGCTGGTGATCACGTCGTCCACCAGGCCGGACACCACCGCGCGGCCCTCGCGCAGCAGCAGCGCGTGGGTGAAGCCGGGCGGGATCTCCTCGACGTGGTGGGTGACCAGCACCATCGCCGGCGCGTCCGGGTCCATCGCGAGCGCCGACAGGCGGGCCACGAGGTCCTCGCGGCCGCCGAGGTCGAGGCCCGCGGCGGGCTCGTCGAGCAGCAGCAGCTCCGGGTCGGTCATCAGCGAGCGGGCGATCAGCACGCGTTTGCGCTCGCCCTCGCTCAGCGTGCCGAACGTGCGCTCGGCCAGGTGCGCGATGCCGAGCGTGCCGAGCAGTTCGGTCGCGCGGTCGAGGTCCATCCGGTCGTACTGCTCGCGCCAGCGGCCCATCACCGCGTACCCGGCGCTGACCACGACGTCGGCGACGCGCTCGTCGCCGGGCACGCGCTGGGCGATCGCGGCGGAGGTGAACCCGATGCGCGGGCGGAGGTCGAAGATGTTCACCTTGCCGATGCGGTCGCCGAGCAGGTCGACCGTGCCTGAGGTGGGGTGCAGTTCGGCGGCGGCCAGGCGCAGCAGGGTGGTTTTGCCCGCCCCGTTGGGCCCGAGCACCACCCATCGCTCGTCCAGCTCCACCGCCCAGTCGAGGGCCGCGAGGAGGTCGTTTCCGGTACGGCGGACGCCGACACCGGACATCCGCACGACGAGGTCGTCAGGATCGCTGGGCAGGATCGGCTCGCTCACGAGCCCATTGTGGCGGTCGCCCGGGCGCGGGCGCGCACCCGCCCGGGGGTAACGGCGCGCGGGGTGTCCAGCGGATGGGACGACCGGCCGTGATCTCGGCGCTGTGGCAGCATCCACCGCATGTTCAGGTCCGCGCGCCCCGTGTTGTGGCGCCGTCGCGCGATCGACCTTCTCCTGGTGGCTTCCAGCGGGTGTAGCCCGGCGCGGCACGCACGCTGATCCTCGTCGGCGTGCCGCGTCGCCTCGCGTCCGGCACTATCCGAGCTATTTCCAGGAGCCTCCGTTGACCACGTCCATCGTCCGTCCGGAAGTCGAAATCCACCCCCAGCTGGCCGATCCGCTGCTGCCGGAGCTGCTGCACCCGTCGCGGCTGCTGTGGACGCCGCGCGAACTGGCCGACCTGACCCGCACGGTCGCCACCGAACTGACCACCAGCCTGCGCGACGTCCTGCGCTTCGACGAGGACCAGCGCTGGTGGGCCCGGCTCGCGCTGACCGACGGCGTCGAACTGTGGCTGCTGTCGTGGCTGCCCGGCCAGCACACGAAGCCGCACGACCACGGCGGCGCGTCGGGTTCGTTCACCGTGCTGCAGGGCGAACTCGGCGAGGAGTACCGCTACCCCGGCGGCCCGGTGCGCCGCCGCACGCACACCGCCGGGCAGGGCATCGGCTTCGGCGCCGGACGCTCGCACCAGGTGCTCGGCGTCGGCAGCGAACCGGCGGCCAGCGTGCACGCCTACTCGCCGCCGCTGGTGCCGACGCGCGAGTACACGAGCCTCGCGGACGTGCCGAACGAGATCCCGCCGCTGCCTGCCATTGTGCGGTCATGACTGCTCTCGATGGTTTTCTCGCCGACGCCCGGACCTCGCTGGACCGGGCGGATCCGGCGCGCGCCGCGGACCTGCAGGCCGACGGCGCGCTGATCGTCGACATCCGGCCGTACGCCAACCGGGTCGCAGAGGGCGAGATTCCCGGGTCCGTCGTGATCGAGCGGATCCATCTGGAGTGGCGGCTGGCCCCGGAGAGCGAATGGCGGCTGCCGGGGGTTTCGGCGGAGACCGTCGCGGTGGTGGTGTGCAACGAGGGGTACGCGTCGAGCCTGGCGGCGGCGGATTTGCAGCGGCTGGGGTTGGTGAAGGCGACGGACTTGGCGGGCGGGTTCCGGGCTTGGGCGGCGGCTGGGTTGCCGGTACAAAAAGGCGGTTCTCCCGCGGTTCCGTGAGCCGGGGCACGCGCCACAAGGGGTTTTCTCAGTAGTGCCGCGGGTTTATCGCAGCGGTGCTGGTCAGGGGGATGCGGTGCACCGCCTGGCGAGACGGGCTGCGCGGCTCGGTTCCTGCGGGAGTCCGTGAGGGGAACCCTGAGGGACTCTGAGTCCCTCAGGGTTCCCCTCACGGACCTCGGCCTCAGGCGAGTACGACGCGCGCCAGCTCCGCCGGGCTGGCCAGCAGCGGGTGCTTCGGCAGCACCCGCACCGTGTAGCCGACCGAGCCCGCTCGCGGCAGGCGCAGGGTCGCCGCGAACGCGCCGATTCCGTCCGGCGTCATCGGGACCTGCACCGCGTCCGCGAGTTCGTCCCCGTCGCCGACCTGGCCCACCACGGCCTGGATGTCCACTTCGGACGGTTCGAGTCCGGCGAGGTCGATCCGGGCGCGGATGGTGACCTCGGTGCCCACCACTAGCCGTTCGGTGTGGTCGTACTGGAGGTCGGCATCGAAGATCCGCACGCGCGGCCACGCGACTTCCAGTTTGGTCCGGTAGTCGGCCAGCGAAAGCGCGCCCTGGTGGCCGTCGTCGGTGGCGGCGGCGACCATGCGCGACGCGGGCAGGTAGCCGGAATCCACGTACTCGCGCACCATTCGCGACGCCTGCACGCGTGGGCCCAGCGTTTCGAGCGTGTGCCACACCATCGCGAGCCAGCCGGTCGGGACGCCGTCCGCGCCGGTGTCGTAGTAGAGCGGCGCGATCTGCTGGCCCAGCAGGTCGTACAGCGCGGCGGCTTCGAGGTCGTCGCGGCGGAGCGGGTCGGTGACGCCGTCCGCGGTGGGGATGGCCCAGCCGTTCGATCCGTCGTAGCACTCGTCCCACCAACCGTCCTTGATGGACAGGTTCAGGCCGCCGTTGAGCGCCGATTTCATCCCCGACGTGCCGCACGCTTCCAGCGTCCGCACGGGATTGTTCAGCCACACGTCGCAGCCGCGGTAGAGGTAGCGGGCCATCGACATGTCGTAGTCCGGCAGGAAGACGATGCGGTGGCGCACCGCGGGATCGTCGACGAAGCGCACGATCTGCTGGATCAACTGCTTGCCGTTCTCGTCGGCGGGATGCGATTTGCCGCCGATCACGATCTGGATCGGCCGCTTCTCGTCCAGCAGCAGCGCGCGCAGCCGGTCCGGGTCGCGCAGCATCAGCGTGAGCCGCTTGTACGTCGGGACGCGGCGGGCGAAGCCGACGGTCAGCACGTCCGGGTCGAAGACGCGGTCGGTCCAGCCCAGTTCCAGCGCTGACGCCCCGCGCTGCATCCAGGCCCTCCGCACCCGCCGCCGAACCTCGCCGACGAGCTTTTCCCGCAGTTCCCGGCGCAATTCCCACAGCTGCTGGTCGCTGACGCCGTCGCGCAGCGAACTGTCCGGCGTGCGTCCTTCGTGGCCGAACTCCTCGTGGTTGCCGCCGAGCAGCGCGCTCAGCTCGCGCGCCACCCAGGTCGGCCCGTGCACGCCGTTGGTGATGGACGCGATCGGCACCTCGGCGTCGTCGAAACCGGGCCACAGCCGGGAAAACATCCGGCGCGTGACGCGGCCGTGCAGCTCGGAGACGCCGTTCGCGCGCTGCGCCAGCCGCAATCCCATGTGCGCCATGTTGAACAGGCCCGGGTTGTCCTCCGCGCCGAGTTGCAGCACGCGGCGCACGTCGACGTCCGGGACGAGCCTTCCGTCGGAGAAATAGCGCTGCACCAGGTCGACCGGGAAGCGGTCGATGCCCGCGCTGACCGGCGTGTGCGTGGTGAACACCGTCCCGGCGCGGACCGCGGGCAGCGCCTCGTCGAAGGCGAGCCTGTCGGACTGGATGATCTCGCGGGCGCGCTCCAGCCCGAGGAATCCGGCGTGGCCTTCGTTGGTGTGGAACACCTTCGGCTGCGGATGTCCGGTCAGCTCGCAGAACTTCCGCACCGCGCGGAACCCGCCGATGCCGGCCAGGATCTCCTGCCGGATCCGGTGGTCGGCGTCGCCGCCGTACAGCCGGTCGGTGACCGGGCGCAGGTCCTCGTCGTTGGCCTCGATGTCGGTGTCGAGCAGCAGCAGCGGGATCCGGCCGACGCGCGCCCGCCACATCTGCGCGCGCAGGTCGCGCCCGCCCGGCATGGCGACCTCGACCAGCACCGGACGGCCGTCCTCGGTGACCAGTTCCAGAGGGAAGGCGTTCGGGTCGATCACCGGGTAGTGCTCGACCTGCCAGCCGTCCAGCGACAGGCCCTGGCGGAAGTAGCCGGACCGGTACAGCAGGCCGACGCCGACCATCGGCACGCCGAGGTCCGAGGCCGCCTTGAGGTGGTCGCCGGCGAGCACGCCGAGGCCGCCGGAGTAGTTCGGCAGCGCTTCGGTGACCCCGAATTCCATCGAGAAGTACGCGACCGCCTGCGGCAGGCCGTCGTCGGTGCGGCGCTGGTACCAGCGCGGTTCGGTGAGGTAGCGCTCCAGCCCGGCCGCGGCCTCGCGGGTGCGGTTCAGGAAGTCCTCGTCCTTCGCCAGCTCCTCGAGCCGCTCCGGCGGCAGCGCGGTGAGCATGCGCAGCGGGTCGCGGATCTTGTCGAACAGCTCGGCGTCCATCGAGGCGAACAGGTCGCGCGTCGGCGGATGCCAGGTCCAGCGAAGGTTGGTCGCGAGGGCCCCGAGCCCGGCGAGCGGCTCGGGCAGGCTGGCGCGGACGGTGAACCGGCGGACTGCACGCATGGTCAGCGACGATATCCGGCCCGCCTCGCGCGCGCTCGCACCCCACTTCGGGGATTGTCCGCACGTTCCGCCATCCGGGTCAGTAATGTCCGGGTTCGTTGTCGACGCGGATGTGGAACGAGGGAACATGAGCCGAGGGGGACGCCGGTACGCGCTGGTCGCACTGGTCGCGGCGACCGTGCTGGGGACAGCCGCGTGCGGGGGCAAGACTCCTCCGGCGACGCCGGGCGCCGGGAACGTCGCCGGGCTGCCGGTCACGCATTTCGAGAGCGGGCTGCGTGCGGACGCGCCGCGGCCGGACCTGCCGGTGAAGAACGCCAGCGGCGGGGAGGACGACCAGCTCGCCACCGCCGCGATCGCGGACGTGCAGGCCTACTGGAGCGAGGCGCTGCCCGCCGAGTTCGGCGGCAAGCGGTTCGAGCCCGTCAAGTCGCTGCTGTCGTACGACTCGAAGCGCGACACCCAGAACACCGCGTGCGGCAGCGTCAAGCAGCTGGTGAACGCCTTCTACTGCGCGGGCGACGATTCGGTGGCGTGGGACCGCGGCGTGCTGCTGCCGATGCTGCGCAAGCGGTTCGGGCCGATGTCGGTGGTGACCGTGCTGGCGCACGAGTTCGGCCACGCGATCCAGTACCGGCTCGGGGCCTCGGCGGGGATTTCGAAGTCGACGCCGACGGTCGTGAAGGAACAGCAGGCGGACTGTTTCGCGGGCGGGTACTTCCGCTGGGTCGCCGAGGACAAGAGCAAGTTCTACCGAGTGTCGACGGCCGAGGGGCTGGACCAGATCCTGGCGGCGATGTTCTTCATCCGGGACCAGGCCGGGACCAGTGCGACGGATCGGCAGGCGCACGGCACGGCGTTCGACCGGACGTACGCGTTCCAGGCCGGGTTCGAGAAGGGGCCGAAGGAATGCGCGGGGATGAACGCGCAGAACGTGCAGAAGCGGCTGACTGAGCGGCCGTTCGATTCTCAGGACCGAGGCAAGGGAGACACTCGGTTCGGTGAGCAGACGGTGGTGGATTTGAAGGCCAGCCTTGACGAGGCGTTCAAGGGTGCTGGGGTTCAGGGGCCTCGGTTCACGGCTGGGTCGGGCAGCTGCTCCGGCGGGCCCAGCACTCCGCCCGCTTCTTATTGCCCGAATGACAACACGGTGAACTTCGATCAGCGGGCGTTGGAGAAGCTGGCTGAGCCGGTGGATCAGGAAGCTGAGATGGCTGGCCGGGCTGGGGGCGGGCTTGGCGACTTCGCTGCCTTCGCCGAGCTGGCGTCGCGGTATGCGGTGGGGGTGCAGAAGGGCGTGGGGGCGTCGATCGACACGCCTAACGCTGGGCTGCGGAC
>NZ_PQIA01000149.1 GCF_003385235.1 Amycolatopsis circi
CTAGGGGTGGGGGCTCGCGGGGGGCCGTCGGTAGCGTTCCCGACGTGGCACTTTCCACCCTTTTCGCGGTTAGGCGGGGCGATTGGCGTGAGTAGCGACTTCCAGTCCGGCGGCGAGAACGAGCGCAAACTGCTCGCCTACCTCAAACGCGCAACGACCGATCTTCGCGAAGCGAAGCGGGCGCTGCAGGAAACGCGCGAGCGCGACGGCGAGCCGATCGCGATCGTCGGCATGGCCTGCCGGTACCCGGGCGGCGTCACGTCGCCCGAGGACCTGTGGAACCTCGTTGCCACCGGAACCGACGCGATCGGCGGCTTCCCCGAGGACCGCGGCTGGCCGCTGGACACGCTGTACGACCCCACCGGCGAGCGGCCCGGCACGACGAACACCCGCGAGGCCGGATTCCTATACGACGCAGCGGAATTCGACCCGGAGTTCTTCGGCATTTCGCCGCGCGAAGCGCTCGCGATGGACGCGCAGCAGCGGATCCTGCTGGAAACCTCGTGGACCGCGCTGGAGCGGGCCGGGATCGTGCCGGAGACGTTGCGCGGCAGCGAAACCGGCGTTTTCACCGGAGTCATGTATCACGACTACGCCGGACACGCGGCCGCCGGCAGCGTCGTCTCCGGCCGGGTCGCTTACGCGCTCGGGCTCGAAGGACCGGCGGTGAGCGTCGACACCGCGTGCTCGTCCTCGCTGGTCGCGCTTCACTGGGCCGCGCAGGCACTCCGTCGCGGCGACTGTTCGCTGGCGCTGGTCGGTGGCGTCACGGTGATGGCCACTCCCGAAACTTTCGTGTATTTCTCCGAGCAGCGCGGGCTTTCCGACGACGGCCGGTGCAAGGCGTTCGCCGCCGCGGCCGACGGAACCGGCTGGGGCGAGGGCGCGGGCGTTCTCGTGGTCGAGCGGCTTTCCGAAGCCCGCCGCAACGGCCACCCGGTGCTCGCCGTGATCCGCGGCTCCGCGGTGAACTCCGATGGCGCGTCCAGCGGTCTGACTGTCCCTAATGGACCCGCGCAGCAGCGAGTGATCCGCCAGGCGCTGGAATCGGCCGGGCTGACCACGGCGGACGTCGACCTCGTCGAGGGCCACGGCACCGGCACGAAGCTCGGTGACCCGATCGAGGCGCAGGCGTTGCTCGCGACCTACGGTCAGGACCGCACTGAGCCGCTGTGGCTGGGCTCGCTCAAGTCGAACATCGGA
Organism: Amycolatopsis circi; assembly: GCF_003385235.1. Classification (GTDB taxonomy): domain Bacteria; phylum Actinomycetota; class Actinomycetes; order Mycobacteriales; family Pseudonocardiaceae; genus Amycolatopsis; species Amycolatopsis circi. The sequence continues at coordinate 1,204 of NZ_PQIA01000149.1, forward strand.
CACACCCAGGCCGCGGCCGGGGTCGGCGGCGTGATCAAGGTCGTGGAGGCGATCCGGCACGGCGTGCTGCCGAAGACGCTGCACGTCGACGCGCCGTCACCGCACGTGGACTGGTCTGCTGGCGAGGTCGAGCTGCTCACCGAGGCCCGTGCGTGGCCGGAGACCGGACGCGCCCGTCGTGCCGCGGTGTCGTCGTTCGGGATCAGCGGCACGAACGCGCACGTGATTGTCGAAGAGGCCGAGCCGGTTGAGGACGCCGCTGGGCCGGTCGAGGTGCCGGTGCTTGCGTGGCCGGTGTCCGCGGATACCGCGGACACGCTCGATGCCCAGGTGAGCCAGCTTGCGGCCGTCGAAGGCTCGCCGACCGATGTCGGTTTCTCCTTGGCCACAACCAGGTCCATGCTTGACCACCGCGCCGTGCTCGTCGGTGCCACGCGCGACGAGCTGCGCGAAGTTCGGGAGCGCCGCACCAACGGGCGTACCGCGTTTCTCTTCACCGGCCAGGGTGCGCAGCGCGCCGGGATGGGCACAGAACTCGCCGCGAAGTATCCGGTGTTCGCTGAGGCGTTCGACGCCGTCTGCAATGAACTCGACCCGCACCTGGACCGTCCACTGAAGACAGTCCTCGACGATGCCGCCGAGTTGGAGCGCACCGGGTTCACTCAGCCCGCGTTGTTCGCCGTCGAGGTGGCGTTGTTCCGGCTGCTGGCGTCGTGGGGGATCAAGCCGGACTTCCTGCTAGGCCACTCGATCGGCGAACTCGCCGCTGCGCACGTCGCCGGGGTTCTCTCGCTCCCGGACGCGGCGGCGTTGGTCGGCGCGCGGGCGCGGCTGATGCAGGCGCTGCCGTCCGGTGGGTCGATGGTGGCTCTGCAGGCGACCGAGGACGAGGTCATGCCACACCTGACCGACGAGGTCAGCATCGCCGCGATCAACGGCCCGGACTCAGTAGTGCTGTCGGGTGCCGAAGACGCTGTCTCCAAGGTGGTGGCGGAATTCGACGGAAGGAGATCTTCGAAGCTCAAGGTGTCGCACGCGTTCCACTCGCCGCTGATGGAGCCGATGCTCGCCGAATTCGCCGTGGTGGCGGAGAAACTCACCTACGCGAAGCCGCAAATCCCGATCGTCTCCACCGTCGGCTGTGGCGAGGATCTGTCCACTTCGGACTACTGGGTGCGTCAGGTCCGCGCAGCCGTCCGGTTCCACGCCGGGGTCGAGAAGTTGGTGGACGAAGGCGTTCGGACGTTTGTCGAGATCGGACCGTCCGCAGTACTCACCGCCGCTGCCCAGAACGGGTTTGACGACGACACCCTCGCGTTCCTACCGGCCCAGCGCAAGGACCGGGGCGAAGCGATCACGGCCGTCACCGCGTTCGCGACGCTGCACGCACGCGGCGTCCCGGTCGACTGGACCGCGTTCTACCCGGGCGCACGTCGCGTCGAGCTGCCGACCTACGCCTTCCGCCGGACCCACTACTGGCTCCCCGCCGACACGACCAGCGGCGACGCGACCGAGCACGGCCAACGGCCCGCGGAACACCCGATGCTGAGTTCCGTCGTCCACCTGCCGGAAACCGACTCGGCGGTGCTTACCGGCCGCCTGTCCACCAGCACCGTCGGCTGGGTCGCCGACCACGTCGTTCTCGGCACGGTTCTGGTGCCCGGGACGGCGTTTGTCGAGCTGGTGCACCGCGCCGCCGCCGAGGTCGGCTGCGCGCACATCGAGGAACTCACCCTCGAAGCACCGCTCACCCTCACCGAAAGCGCGGCGATCCAGGTCTCCGTCGAGGCACCGGAAGAGAACGGCCGCCGCACCGTCACTGTCCACTCGCGACTCGACAGCGCCGAAGCCTGGACCCGGCACGCGAGCGGTTTCGTTGCCCCGACGGCAGAACTTCCGTCGTTCGACCTCACCGAATGGCCGCCCGCCGGTGCCACGAAGGTCGAGCTGGACGACCCGTATACAACCCTCGCCGCCCTCGGCTACGACTACGGTCCGGCTTTCCAATGCCTGCAGGCGATGTGGCAGGACGGCGACGTCATCTACGCGGAGGTCACGCTTCCCGACGGCGCCGAAGCCCGAGAGTACGGCGTCCACCCCGCCCTGCTAGACGCCGCCATGCACGCGCAACTCCTCGGCCCGGCTCCCGAAGGCGGTGCCGAGCCGATGCTGCCGTTCTCGTTCAGCGGCACCACGGTGCATTCGCCGGGCGCGTCGACGCTGCGAGTCCGAGTCGCCCCGGCGGGCACCGACACGATCACCCTGCAGATCGCCGACGCCACCGGCGGCCCGGTCCTGACCGTCGAAGCGCTCGCCGCACGGGCGCTGAAGCTGGCTCCGGCGAAAGACACGCTGTACCGGGTCAATTGGGAGTCCGTCGAGAACATCGGCGAACAGCACGACTTCCGGATCCTCGAAGTGTCCACTTCGGAGTGTCGAGTGCCGGAAGCCGCGCGCGCGGTCGCCGCGAAGGTGCTCGCCGCAATCCAGGAAACGCTCGACGGTGACGGTCGGCTCGCGGTCGTCACGCGCGGCGCGGTGTCCGTAAACGGCGAGGACGTCGATCCGGCATTGGCTACTGCCTGGGGTCTCGTCCGGGCCGCTGCGGCGGAGAATCCCGGCCGATTCGCACTGGTCGACGGTGCCCCGGAGACAGCGTTGGCCACCGGCGAGCCGGAGACAGCAGTCCGCGACGGCCAGGTCTTCGCCCCGAGGTTCGCCACCGTCTCCGCGGAACCGGCCGAAGTGAACTGGGACAAGGTGCTGGTCACCGGTGGTACCGGCGGGCTCGGCGCGGTCGTCGCCCGCCACCTCGTGACCAAGCACGGCGTGCGAGACCTCGTCCTGACCAGCCGTCGTGGAGCGAACGCACCCGGTGCGGCCGAGCTGCGCGACGAGCTGACCGCACTCGGCGCGACGGTCGCGGTCGAAAGCTGCGATGTCACCGACGCGGAGTCGGTGCGGACGCTGCTCGCCAAGACCGGCCAGCTCTCCGCGGTCATCCACGCGGCAGGCGTGCCGTCAGCCGGGCGCGTCGAGACCCTCACCGAGGAAGAAACCGCCCGCGTCTTCGCCCCGAAGGTCGACGGTGCCTGGCACCTGCACGAGCTGACGAGCGACCTCGACGCCTTCGTCCTGTTCTCGTCCGCTGCCAGCACGGTCCTCGCAGCCGGACAGGCCGGATACGCCGCGGCCAATGCCTTCCTCGACGAACTGGCCGAACACCGTCGCGCACAAGGACTTCCGGCGACGTCGCTGTGCTGGGGCGCGTGGTCCGAAGACGGCGGCATGGCTGGCGAACTGTCCGAAGCGGACTTCCGCCGTCTCCGCCGCCTGGGCACGCCGCCGATGGCGACCGCCGAAGCACTCGCCCTCCTCGACGCCAGCCTCGCGTCGACCGAACCGGTGCTTGCCCCGGTCCGCCTGGACCAGGCCGCATTGCGCGCCCGGACCGACGACCTGCCGCCAGTCCTGAGGAACATGGTGCGCCGACCAGCCAAAAAGGCTCCGGCGGCCGCGACCCGGTTGGCAACCGTCCCCGAGGCCGAACGCGAGGAGTACCTGCTCGGCGTGGTGTCGGAGCAGGTCGCCGCGATCCTCGGCTTCGCGAACGCGGCGGCAGTCGAGCCGGAGCGCGCGTTCCAGGAGATGGGGTTCGACTCGCTCACCTCCGTCGAACTGCGCAATCAGCTCGGCGCGCGGACCGGCCTCAAGCTGACCGCGACCATCGTGTTCGACCACCCGACCCCGGCCGCGCTGGCCAAGCGGCTGCACGAGCTGCTCGGCGTGGGCCGCGGTCCGGCCGAACCGCTGCTGAGCGAGATCGACCGGCTGGAAACCCTCCTCGGCGGCGCGGCCGGAACGCTGAACGGGTCGACCGCGAAGGTCGCCGCCCGGCTGGACGCGCTGGTGCGCAAGTGGGCCGACGCGCACGCCGGAGCCGGAACCGAAGCCGATCTGGACGAGGCCACCGACGACGAGCTGTTTGCCGTCCTGGACGACGAATTGGGCATCTCATGAACGGGCAGACCATGAGCAACGAGGACAAGCTCCGCGACTACCTGAAGCGTGCGACGGCCGATCTCAAGCAGGCCCGCCGCCGGCTGCACGAGCTGGAGGCGCGCGACACCGAGCCGATCGCGATCATCGGCATGAGCTGCCGCTATCCCGGGGGCGTGCGGACGCCGGACGACCTGTGGGACCTCGTCGACGAGGGCCGCGACGCGATCGGGGAGTTCCCGGCCGACCGCGGCTGGGACATCGAGGGCGTCTACGACCCGACGCCCGAGCGGCCCGGCAAGACCTACACCCGGCACGGCGGTTTCCTGTACAACGCAGCGGATTTCGACGCCGAGTTCTTCGGCATCAGCCCGCGCGACGCCCGCCGTGCCGACCCGCAGCAGCGGATTCTGCTCGAAGCGTCGTGGGAGGCGTTCGAGCGCGCCGGGCTCGACCCGCACGGGCTCAAGGGCAGCTCGACCGGTGTCTACGCCGGCGTGATGTACCACGACTACAGCGGCGGAAGCCCGGACGGCAGCCTGGTGTCCGGCCAGGTTTCCTACACGCTCGGCCTCGAAGGACCGTCGGTGTCGGTGGACACCGCCTGCTCTTCTTCGCTGGTCGCCCTGCACATGGCCGCGCAGGGGCTGCGTCGCGGCGACTGCTCGCTCGCGCTGGCGAGCGGCGTCGCGGTGATGGGCACGCCGGAGATGTTCGTGGACTTCTGCAGCCGTCGCGGCCTCGCGGCGGACGGCCGGAGCAAGTCGTTCTCCGATGACGCCGATGGCACGTCGTGGGCGGAAGGCGTCGGCGTGCTGGTCTTGGAGCGGCTTTCCGACGCGCAGCGCAACGGGCACCGCGTGCTCGCGCTGCTCCGTGGTTCGGCGGTCAACCAGGACGGGGCCAGCAACGGTTTCTCCGCGCCCAATGGGCCTTCGCAGGTCCGCGTGATCGAGGCCGCGCTCGCCGACGCTGGACTGTCAGTGTCCGATGTGGACGCGGTCGAGGCGCACGGCACTGGAACCGCGCTGGGCGATCCGATCGAAGCCCAGTCGCTGCTGGAAACCTACGGCCAGCGCAGCAGCGGTGCGCCGTTGCTGCTCGGCTCGATCAAGTCGAACATGGGCCACCCGCAGGCCGCCGCCGGCGTCGCGGGCGTGATCAAGATGGTGCAGGCGCTGCAGCACGCGCGACTGCCGAAGACGCTGCACGTCGGGACGCCGTCGAAGCACGTCGACTGGACGTCCGGCGCGGTCGAGCTGCTCACCGAACCGCAGGCGTGGCCCGAGGTGAACCGGCCGCGGCGGGCGGCGGTGTCGTCATTCGGCGTGAGCGGAACGAACGCACACGTGATCCTGGAACAGGCTCCCGCCACTGAGGAAACCACAGCTGCTTCGGCTCCCGTCTACCCGCTGGCCCTGTCGGCGAAGACGCCTGCCGCACTGGCTGAGGCAGCCGGGCAACTGGCTCAAGTGGACAGTAACCTCGCCGACGTCGTGCACACGCTCGTCGCCGGTCGCGCGCCGCTGGACCACCGCGCGGTCGTCGTCGCGCAGGACCGCAAGCAGGCCGAGGAAGCACTGCGCGCCTTGGCTTCCGGTACTTCCCGTCCAGACGTGATCACCGGCACCGCGGACGTGCGTGGACGCACCGTCTTCGTTTTCCCCGGCCAAGGTTCACAGTGGACTGGCATGGCGCTCGACCTCATCGAGCAGTCCCCGGCCTTCGCTGCCCGGATGTCCGAATGCGACACCGCGCTGCGTAAGTTCACCGACTGGTCGGTCATCTCCGTTCTTCGCGGCGAGCCGGGCACTCCGCCTGCTGATCGAGTCGACGTCGTGCAGCCGATGCTGTGGGCGGTCATGGTTTCGCTGGCCGCATTGTGGCGCGCGCACGGCGTCGAGCCGGACATGGTGATTGGCCACTCGCAGGGCGAGATCGCCGCCGCGACTGTCTCGGGTGCACTGTCGCTTGAGGACGGTGCGCTGGTGGTTGCGCTGCGGAGCAAGGCGATCGGCGATGTCCTCGGCGGACGCGGTGGCGGCATGCTCGCGGCGGGCCTCCCGGCGACCGAACTGGAAGAGCGGCTCGGCGCGTGGGACGGCCGGATCTCGGTCGCGGCCGACAACGGCGCGACGTCCGCGGTGCTGTCCGGCGACACCGAAGCCCTTGAGGAGCTGCGCGACCAGTTGGTGGCCGGAGGCTTCCGCGCGAAGCTGGTCCCGGTGGACTACGCGTCGCACTCGGCGCACGTCGAGCATCTCTCGGACCGCCTGCTTGCCGACCTCGACCCGATCGACCCGAGGCGCGGTGACGTCGCGATGACCTCCACGGTCACCCTCGACGCGGTCGAAGAGTCCACTGTGGATGCCGCGTATTGGTTCGCCAACCTGCGCCGCACGGTCCGGTTCGCCCCGGTCGTCGCACAGCTCGCCGAGGCTGGCTACACGCGCTTCATCGAGATCAGCCCGCACCCGGTGCTGGCGATGAGCATTCAGGAGACGCTGGACGAAACCGGTCACCTTGGCTCCGTCGTCGGCACGTTGCGGCGCGACGAGGGTGACCTGGCCCGGTTCGCGACCTCGATGGCGGAGTACTCGGTCCGCGGCGGTTCGGTCGACTGGCTCTCGCTGGTTCACGGCGGCCAGATCGTCGACCTGCCAACCTATCCGTTCCAGCACAAGCGTTTCTGGCACGAAGAGGAAGCCGCCGCAGCTGAAACGGCGACCCCGGTGGCCGACCAGGAGTTCTGGCAGGACGTGACCGGCGGCGACGTCGACGCGCTCGCCACCCGGCTCGGCGTAGGGACCGGCCCGCTCGCCGAGGTCGTCCCGGCACTGGCCGCTTGGCACAGCCGCCGCACCGAACTGTCCACAGTAGACTCGTGGCGGTACCGCGTGTCCTGGGCCCCGCTGTCCGGCGTGGCGAGCGGACTCACCGGCAGCTGGCTGGTCGTCGTCCCGTCCGGGGTCACCCAAGCAACGGAACTGGCGGATGCACTGGCGGAACAGGGCGACGTAGTCCGCCTGGTCGCCGCTGACTACGACCGAACCGCATTGGCCAACCTGCTCAGCGAGGCAACCGCAGTCCGCCCGTTCGACGGCGTCCTGTCGCTGCTCGCCCTGGACGAGAATCCGACGCTCACCACCATCGCGCTTCTGCAAGCCCTACGGGACAACGAGATCGACGCTCCGGCCTGGGTAGTCACCCGAGGTGCCGTCGCAGTCGACGCCTTCTCCGACGCCGACCCCGAAGCCGCGTCGGTATGGGGCCTCGGCACCGTGGTCGCCTTGGACCAGCCCGGCAGCTGGGGCGGTCTGGTGGACGTCACCGACGCATCAGACGCCGCAAAGCTTGCCGCCGTCGTGTCCGGCATCAACGACGAGGACCAGGTCGCGATCCGGCCGTCCGGAGTGTTCGCCAAGCGGATGGTCCGCGCGCCGCTCGGCCCGGACGCGGCCGAACCGTGGCAGCCGCGCGGCACCGTGCTCATCACCGGCGGCACCGGCGCGGTCGGCGGACACGTCGCGCGCTGGCTCGCCTCTCGCGGAGCAGAACATCTGGTGCTGACCAGCCGTCGCGGCCTGGAAGCCGAAGGCGCGCGCGAGCTGGTGGAGGAGCTGTCCGGTACTCGCGTCACCGTCGTGGCCTGCGACGTTGCCGACGAGACGGCGTTGTCCAAGCTGCTCGCCGAGCATCCGCCGACCGCCGTGGTGCACGCCGCCGGGGTGCTGACCCGCGAACCCGCGCTGGCCGACGTCACTCCGGAGGAGTTCACCGCGGCGATCCGCGCGAAGGTCACCGGTGCCGCGCTGCTCGACCGGCTGCTCGGCGACACCGAACTCGACGCGTTCGTCCTGATGTCCTCCGGTGCCGCGGTGTGGGGCACCTCCGGCCAGCCCGCCTACGGCGCCAGCAACGCCTACCTCGACGCGCTGGCCCGCCGCCGTCGCGCGGCCGGGCGTACCGCGACCGCGGTGGCCTGGGGCTCCTGGGGCGGGGGCGGCATGGTCGACGCGGACGCGAGCGATCTGTTGCGCCGCATGGGTTTGGCCGAGATGGACCCGAGGCTGGCCGTCGAAGCCCTCGGCCAGGCACTCGACCGCGACGAGTCCCAGCTGGTCGTCGCGGACATCGACTGGGCCGCGTTCGCGCCGGTCTACCAGCTCGCCCGGCCTCGTCCGCTGCTGCGCGGCATCCCCGAGGCGGCGGCCGACCAGACCGACGCCGAACCGGCGGGCGCGGGCGACCTCGCCACCCGGCTGGCCTCGCTGAGCCCGGCCGAACAGCGCCGGACCGTCCTGGATTTGGTGCGCGGCGAGGTCGCCGCGGTCGCCGGATACGACGACGGCGGCGCGGTCGAACCCGCGCGGGCCTTCAAGGAACTCGGCTTCGACTCGGTGACCGCCGTCGACCTGCGCAACCGGCTCGGCTCCGGCACCGGCCTGAAGCTGCCCGCGACGGTCGCGTTCGACCACGTCAACCCGCAGGCGCTGGCCGAGCACCTGTGGAGCCAGCTGTGCGCGGGCGAGACGGAGGTCCCGATCGAGGCCGGGCTCGACCGGCTCGAAGCGGCGGCCGCCGCGCTCGACGCCGCGGAGATCGACCGGTCCCGCATCCTGCCCCGGCTGCAGGCGGTCGTCGCCGCGCTGCACCAGACGCTGTCGGGCGGCCAGTCCGGCTCCGAAGCGCTCGAAGCGGCCACCACCGACGAACTGTTCGCCCTCATCGACGACGAACTCGGCGCCTGACCCCTGTTGTCCGTGAAGGGCTCCTTCCGGGAATCAGATTCCCTCAAGGAGCCCTTCACGGACAGCCCGAAACCGCGACAAGAGGTTCTCCAGATGTCTGACGAAGCCAGGACCGACGAAACCAAGCTGGTCGACTACCTGAAGCGGGTCACCGCCAACCTGCAGGAGACGCGGGCGCGGCTGCGCGCGGTCGAGGCCGCCGAATCCGAGCCGATCGCGATCGTGGCGATGGGCTGCCGCTATCCCGGCGGCGTCCGGTCCGCCGACGATCTGTGGGAGCTGGTCGCGCAGGGCCGCGACGCGATCGGGGAGTTCCCGTCCGACCGCGGCTGGGCGCTGGACCGGCTGTTCGACGCCGATCCGGACAGCCCCGGCACGAGCTACGTCTCCGAAGGCGGGTTCGTGCACGAAGCGGGCGAGTTCGACGCGCCGTTCTTCGGCATCTCGCCGCGCGAGGCGCTGGCGATGGACCCGCAGCAGCGGATCGTGCTGGAGCTGGCGTGGGAGACCTTCGAACGGGCTGGCATCGCGCCGCACTCGCTGGCGAAACAGCAGGTCGGCGTGTTCGTCGGCAGCGGCGGCCAGGACTACTACGACGAGCTGCCGCCGTCCGTGCTCGCGGGCGAGGTCGAGGACTACCTCAGCACGGGCAACGCGGGCTCGGTCATCTCCGGCCGGATCGCCTACGCGCTCGGACTGGAAGGCCCGGCCGTCACGATCGACTCCGCGTGCTCGTCTTCGCTGGTCGCGCTGCACTTGGCGGTCCAGTCGCTGCGCCAGCGGGACTGCTCGCTCGCGTTGGCGGGCGGTGTCATGATCATGTCGCGCCCGGGTCCGTTCCTCGCGTTCAGCCGTCAGCGCGGTCTTGCTGCCGACGGTCGGTGCAAGGCGTTCTCCGACAGCGCGGACGGCACCGGTTGGGCCGAGGGCGCGGGAACCCTGCTGCTGGAACGACTTTCCGACGCGCAGCGCAACGGACACCCGGTGCTCGCGGTCGTGCGCGGCTCCGCGGTGAACTCCGATGGCGCGTCCAACGGCCTCACCGCGCCGAACGGTCCTTCGCAGCAGCGGGTGATCCGGCAGGCGCTGGCCAACGCCCGGCTGTCGGCGTCCGATGTGGACGCTGTCGAGGGCCACGGCACTGGCACCACGCTCGGCGATCCCATTGAGGCGCAAGCATTGCTGGCCACCTACGGCCAGGACCGCGTCGAACCGCTGTGGCTCGGCTCGATCAAGTCGAACATCGGCCACGCGCAGGCAGCGGCGGGCGTCAGCGGCGTGATCAAGATGGTGCAGGCGATGCGACACGGTCTGCTGCCACGCACGCTGCACGTCACCGAACCGTCCACAGAGGTCGATTGGACGTCTGGCGCGGTCGAGTTGCTGCGTACCGAGCGTCCGTGGGCGGCTGGGGAACGGCCGCGTCGCGCGGGCGTTTCGTCGTTCGGCGTAAGCGGCACCAACGCGCACATCATCCTGGAGGAAGCCCCTGAGGTGGAGGCCGCTGCGCCGGTTACGCCGAGCTGGCCGGAGGGCGTCGCGGTCCCGCTGCCGCTGGCTGGCCACGGGAGCGCGGCGCTGCGAGCACAGGCCGGTCAGCTGGTCTCGTCTGCTGCGACCCCGCTTGACCTGGGCTTTTCGCTCGCCACCTCGCGGTCGCCGCTGTCGCATCGCGCAGTCGTGCTGGCCGAAGACCCGAAGCAGGCCATCGCCGCGCTCGCGGACGGCGTCGCCACTCCGGACGTCGTGACCGGCACGCAGGTGGAAGGACTGACCGCGTTCCTCTTCTCTGGTCAAGGCGCGCAGCGAGCCGGGATGGGGGCCGTGCTGGCCGCTGCGTTCCCGGTCTTCCGCGAGGCACTGGACGAGGTCTGCGCCGAACTGGACCAGCACCTCGACCGTCCACTCAAGACGGTCCTGTTCGAGAAACCGCGGCTGATCAACCAGACCGGTTACACCCAGCCCGCGCTCTTCGCGATCGAGGTCGCGTTGTTCCGGCTGCTCGCGTCGTGGGGGATCAAACCGGACTTCCTGCTCGGCCACTCGATCGGCGAACTCGCCGCCGCACACGTTGCCGGAGTCTTCTCGCTGGCCGACGCCGCTACCTTGGTCGCCGCGCGGGCGAGCCTGATGCAGGCGCTCCCGTCCGGCGGTTCGATGGTGGCTCTGCAGGCGACCGAGGACGAGGTCACGCCGCACCTGACTGACGAGGTCAGCATCGCCGCGATCAACGGCCCGGACTCCGTGGTGCTTTCCGGCACTGAGGACGCCGTCGCCGCGGTGGTGGCGGAGTTTTCCGCAAGGAAGTCTTCGAAGCTCAAGGTGTCGCACGCGTTCCACTCGCCGTTGATGGAGCCGATGCTCGCGGAGTTCGCTGCCGTAGCCCGCGGCCTGACCTATCACCAGCCGGAAATCCCGCTGGTCTCCACGGTCGGCCCGGACGTCGACATGTCCACTCCGGACTACTGGGTCCGCCAGGTGCGCGCCGCGGTCCGATTCCACGACGGCATCGGAACCCTTGCCGCACAAGGCGTCGGACGCTTCGTCGAGGTCGGTCCGGACGGTGTGCTGTCCGCACTGGTTCGCCAGACGTCCGACGCCCTCGTGGTCCCGGTGCTCCGCAAGGACCGCGAAGAACCGGCCGCTGCGCTCACCGCGCTGGCCGAGCTGTTCGTCAGCGGGTTGACCCCGGACTGGGCAGCGGTCTTCACCGACCGAGGTGCCCAGCGCGTCGACCTGCCGCCGTATGCCTTCCAGCGCAAGCGTTACTGGCTCGACGCCCGCGCGAACCGCGACGAGGTCACCGCCGCCGGGCTGACGTCCGCCGGGCACCCGCTGCTCGGTGCCGCCGTCGCGCTCGCCGACACCGACGGCGTCGTACTCACTGGCCGGCTGTCCGTCGAAACGCACCCGTGGCTGGCCGAACACCAACTCGGCGACGCGGTCACCGTGCCCGGCACTGCGTTCCTGGAACTGGTCGTTCGCGCCGGAGACCAGGTCGGCTCCGGCCGGATCGAGGAACTGACCCTGGGCAGCCCGCTCGTGCTGCCCGCGCGCGGCGGCATCCAGGTGCAGGTCACCGTCGGTGCGGCGGGGGAGCGCGACGTCCGCTCGGTGACTGTCCACTCGCGACCCGAGGACGACGATGCCGATTGGACCCTGCACGCAAGCGGCAGCGTCGCCCCGCAGTCGGCTAGCGGCGGTACTGAGCTGACCGAATGGCCACCCGCTGGCGCGGAGTCGGTCGCCATCGACGGTCTGTACGACGACTTCGCCGACACCGGCCTGACATATGGCCCGCTTTTCCGTTCCCTGCAAGCAGTCTGGCAGCGCGACGGCGAGATCTTCGCCGAAGTCGCGTTGCCGGAGGACAGCGACGCCGACCGCTTCGGCCTCCACCCGGCCGCGCTCGACGCGTGCACCCACGCGCTGCGCGTCGCCGGTGGCGGCGACGGCGGTGTCGGTCGGGTTCCGTTCTGTTGGACCGGAGTCGAGCTGCACGCCACCGGTGCGTCCGCGCTGCGCGTGCGCTTCACCCCGACCACAGTGGACGGTTTCACGATCGCCCTCGCCGACCCGACCGGCGCGCCAGTCGCGACGGTCGCCGAGACGGTGTTCCGCGCCTTTGCCGCGCCGGTCGCCGAACAGGCCGCGCCGCTGTACCGGATCGAATGGCAGCGGTCCGCGGACGTTGAAGCCACTGTGGACACTGCCGATGTTCAGCTTCTCGAGTGCATTGGCGAATCCGGCACCGCGGCGGAGACACACGAACTCACCCACCGCGTACTGGCTGCTCTTCAGGCGTGGCTGTCCGAGGAACACCCCGCGCAAGCCCGGCTCGTAGTGGTCACGCGCGGCGCGGTCCCGGCCGCCGGAGACGTCACCGACCTCGCCGCCTCCGCGGTCTGGGGCCTGGTCCGCTCCGCGCAGGAGGAGAACCCGGACGCCTTCGTCCTGCTCGACCTCGACGCCGAAACCACGCCGGAAGCAGTGTTGCCGCAGGTCCTGGCCTCGGGCGAGGCTCAAGCGGCGGTCCGGCTCGGCACCGTCCTGGTGCCCCGGCTGGTCCGTACGACGCCCGAGCTGGAGCGGCCGTACTTCTGCCCGCACGGCACCGTGCTGGTCACCGGCGCGTCCGGCGCGCTGGGCGGAAAACTCGCCCGGCACCTGGTCGCCGAGCACGGCGTCCGCCGGTTGCTGCTGCTCAGCCGCCGGATCACGCCCGCCCTCGACCAGTTGGCTGCTGAGCTGCGCGAAAGCGAGGTCGACGTCCGGCTGGAGCGCTGCGACGTCGCCGACCGCGAGGCACTGGCCGGCGTGCTTGCGTCACTGCCGGAGGAAAACCCGCTCACCGCGGTCGTGCACGCCGCGGGCGTTCTCGACGACGGTGTGGTGACCGCTTTGACCCCCGAGCGAGTCGACGCTGTGCTCGCCCCGAAGGTCGACGGCGCGCTGAACCTGCACGAACTCACCCGCGAGATCGCGCTGTCCGCGTTCGTGCTGTTCTCGTCGGTCTCCGGCGTGCTCGGCGCGCCCGGACAGGGCAGCTACGCCGCAGCCAACGCGTACCTGGACGCCCTCGCGTCGCACCGCGTCGCGCACGGTCTGCCGGGTCTGTCGCTGGACTGGGGCCTGTGGGGCGAGGTCGGCGGCATGGGCGGCACGCTCACCGAAGAGGAGGTGCAGCGGCTCGCGGCCAGCGGCATCGTGCCACTGTCCACTGCGGAGGGTCTGGCGATGTTCGACCGCGCCATCGCCGTCCGCAAGCCGACCGCCGTCCCTGCCAAGCTCGACCTGCCGGTGCTGCGCAAACTCGACCGGCTCCCGCGCACCCTGGAGCAGCTCGTCGGCCGCACTACGCGCCGGGTCGCCGCCGCCGCGGAGTCCTCTGTGGACTCATTCGCCGCGCGGCTGTTGGGGCTGCCGGAAGAAGACCGTCGCGACGCAGTGCTGGAACTGGTGCGCAGCCACGCCGCCACCGTGCTCGGTTACCGTGCCGCGCACGAGATCGAGCCGTCGGCACAGTTCCAGTCACTCGGTTTCGACTCGCTGACCGCGATCGAACTCCGCAACGGCCTCACCACGGCGACCGGCCAGCGACTGCCCGCGACGCTGATCTTCGACCACCCGACGCCGACCGCGCTCGCCGCACACCTGCTCGACGAACTGGCGGGCACTTCCGTCGAGATCTGCACAGTGTCTACTAAGGACAAAACCGACGAGCCGATCGCGATCGTCGGCATGGCCTGCCGTCTGCCCGGCGGCGTCACCTCGCCGGAACAGCTGTGGGAACTGGTCGCCGAGGGCCGCGACGCGATCGGGGACTTCCCGGCCGACCGCGGCTGGGACATCGACGGCCTGCTCGACCCGACCGGCCGCCGTCCCGGCACGACCTACGTCGCCCGCGGCGGATTTGTCTACGACGCGGGCGATTTCGACCCGACGTTCTTCGGTGTCTCGCCGAAGGAAGCGCCGATGATCGACCCGCAGCAGCGGTTGCTGCTCGAAGCGTCCTGGGAAGCACTGGAGCGGTCCGGGATCGACCCGGTTTCGCTTAAGGGCAGCCCGACCGGCGTGTATGCGGGCGTCCAGTACCACGACTACGTCGGCGCGAACAGCGCTGGCTCGATCGTCACCGGCCGCGTTTCCTACACCCTCGGCCTCGAAGGTCCGGCCGTCTCCGTCGACACCGCGTGCTCGTCCTCGCTGGTCGCGATGCACATGGCGGCCCAGGCGCTGCGCGGCGGCGACTGCTCGCTCGCGCTGGCCGGCGGCGTCACCGTGATGGCCACGCCGGAGACCTTTGTGGAGTTCAGCCGTCAACAAGGCCTCGCCGCCGACGGCCGGTGCAAGGTGTTCTCCGACGACGCCGACGGCACCACCTGGTCCGAAGGCGTCGGCGTGCTGGTGCTGGAGCGACTTTCCGACGCCCGCGCCAACGGCCACCCGGTACTCGCTGTCCTCAAGGGCAGCGCGGTGAACCAGGACGGCACGTCGAACGGCCTGACCGCGCCGAACGGTCCCGCGCAGCAGCGAGTGATCCGCGCCGCGCTGGCCGATGCCGGACTAGAACCGTCCGATGTGGACGCCGTCGAAGCGCACGGCACCGGGACGAAGCTCGGCGACCCGATCGAAGTCCAGGCGCTGCTGGCCACTTACGGCACGCAGACGTCGGCGGACCGTCCGTTGTGGATTGGTTCGGTGAAGTCCAACATTGGACACACGCAAGCCGCCGCGGGCGCAGCAGGCGTGATCAAGATGATCGAAGCGATGCGGCACGGCGAACTTCCCGCGACGCTGCACGTGAGCAAACCGTCGAACGAGATCGACTGGTCCACGGGTGCGGTGCGAGTGCTCGCCGAGCCGGTGAAGTGGCTGCCGAACGGCCACACCCGACGCGTCGGCGTCTCGTCCTTCGGCGTGAGCGGCACGAACGCGCACGTCATTCTGGAGGAAGGCGACCGTCGCGAGGTCACCGCCTCGACGGGCCCGGAGTACGACGGCCCGGTCGCCTGGCCCGTCTCGGGTCGTGGTGCAGCAGCGTTGCAGGCCAAGGCTGAGCAGCTGATGTCCTATGTAGACGAGGATCCGGAAGGCAGCCTCGCCGACATCGGCCTCTCGCTGGCGACCGGCCGCAGTGCGTTCGACCGTCGCGCAGTGCTGATCGGCAGCCGTTCGCCGCAGTTCGTGCGCGGCCTGGCGGCCTTGGTGGACGAGGAGGACGCACGCGGCGTCGTCCGTGGCATCGCCACCGGTAGTGGCCGGACCGCGTTCCTGTTCGCGGGCCAGGGTTCTCAGCGGGCGCAGATGGGCACGCAGCTGGCCGCGCGGTACCCGGCGTTCGCCAAGGCTTACGACGAGGTGTGCGCCGAACTCGACAAGCACCTCGACCGGCCGCTGCGCGAAGTGATCGAAAGCGGCGACGGCCTGGACGAGACCCACTGGACGCAACCGGCACTGTTCGCGCTGGAAGTCGCGCTGTTCCGTACGGTCCGGTCCTGGGGCGTGAAGCCGGATCTGCTGGCTGGACACTCGATCGGCGAACTCGCCGCCGCGCACTGCGCTGGTGTGTTCTCGCTGGCCGATGCCGCGAAGCTCGTGGTTGCCCGCGGCAAGCTGATGCAGGCGCTGCCGACCGGCGGCGCGATGGTCGCGATCGACGGAACTCCCGAGGCGGTTCGCGAAGCAGCCGGGGACTCTGTGGACATTGCCGCCGTGAACGGCCCGACCGCAGTCGTGATCTCCGGTACCGCGGAAGCGGTCGCCGAAGTCGCGGCGAAGTTCGAGCGCACCAAGCAACTCCGCGTCTCGCACGCGTTCCACTCGCGACTGATGGACCCGATGCTCGCCGAATTCCGCACTGTCGCGGAAGGACTGTCCTATGCGGACCCGCGAATCCCGATCATCTCCACGGTCACCGGCGAACCCGCAGACAACCTGACCTCGCCGGAGTACTGGGTAAACCAGGTCCGCGAAGGCGTGCAGTTCCGCGACGCGGTCATCCGGGCCGCTGCGGACGGCGTGACCCGCTTCCTCGAACTGGGCCCGGACACCACGCTCACCGCGATGACCGACGCCTGCCTCGACGATCGTCCGGACGGTCTCGTGCTCGCCTCGCTGCTGCACAAGGAGCAGGATGAGGCGGTCGCCGCGCTGACCAGTGTCGCGCAACTGCACGTCAGCGGCGTCGACGTCGACTGGTCGGCGATCTACGCACCGACCGGCGCGCACCCGGTGCCGGTGCCGACATATCCGTTCCAGCGCCAGCGTTACTGGCTGGAGAGCACAGCCGCCGGACCGGGCCAGGAAGACCACCCGCTGCTCGGTACCGCGACGGAGCTGGCTGGCGCGGAGGGCCTCCTGTTCGCCGGACGGCTGTCCGTCGGCACGCACCCGTGGCTGGCCGACCACATTGTCGGCGGCTCGATCCTGTTCCCCGGAACGGGTTTCGTCGAGATGGCGATCCGGGCTGGCGACGAGGCCGGGTGCCCGCGGCTGGACGAGCTGACGCTGGAGTACCCGCTGGTGGTGCCGGAGCGAACCGGCGTGCGCGTGCAGTTCGCGCTCGACGCCGCAGAAAACGGCATTCGGACGTTCACTGTCCACTCACGACCGGAAGGCGCGGCGGACGGCGTCCCATGGACCCGGCACGCCACCGGATGTCTGGCCAAGGCGGGCAAGTCGGAGAAGTTCGACCTGTCCGCGTGGCCGCCCGCCGCCGAGCAGGTGCAACTCGAAGGCACCTATGAGGAATTGGCCGCCGACGGCCTCGCATACGGTCCGTCGTTCCGCGGTCTCGTCGCTGCTTGGAAGGGCGATGGCGAAGCGTTCGCGGAGATCCAGCTGCCCGCCACGGTGTCCGATGTGGACCGTTACGGCATCCACCCGGCAGTCCTCGACGCCGCCTTGCACACCATCGGCGTCTCCGGCGCGGTCGGCGACGAACCGGCGCTGCCGTTCGCCTGGGAAGGCGTCCGGCTGCACGCAGTCGGCGCGACGACGCTGCGGGTGCACGTCAAGCAGATCGGCTCCGGTGCGGCCGCACTGAAGATCGCCGACGCCACCGGTGCGCCGGTAGCTTCAGTGGAGTCGCTCCTGCTGCGCCCGATGTCCGCACAGCCGCAGGCCGCCGAAACCGGTGGCATGGAGTCGCTGTTCCGCCTCGCGTGGGAGCAGACCGACCTCGACGCGGTCGCCGAGGTCACCGACTGGACTGTGGTCGGTGACGACCCGTTCGGCCTCGCCGACGCCCTCAGCGCCACCGCCGCGACCAGCATCGACGACGCCTCAGGCCTGGTTGTGCTGCCTGCCGCCGGTGACGACGTGCACGCGGAACTGCACCGAGTCCTCGGCGAACTGCAGACGTTCCTCGGCCGTCCGGAAGGCTCGCTGCTGGTGGTCACCCGAGGCGCGGTCGCGGCTGACGCCGAGGAAAGCCCCGACCCGGTCGGAGCCGCGGTGGCCGGACTGGTCCGTTCGGCGCAAGCCGAGCACCCGGACCGGATCACCCTGGTCGACCTCGGCACCGGAACCCCTAGCGGCCGCACCCTTGCCGCGGTGTCGGCGTCGGACGAACCGCAGGTCGCTCTCCGCGCCGGAGCGGTCCTGGTGCCAAGGCTGCAGCGGGCGGCGGACGCGGCTGCGGCACCCGTCTGGGACCCGGACGGCACGGTGCTGATCACCGGCGCGACCGGCGCGCTCGGCGGTTCCGTTGCGAGGCACCTGGTGACCGAACACGGCGTGCAGAACCTCCTGCTCGTCAGCCGTCGCGGTGCAGATGCGCCGGGCGCGACCGAGCTGCGGGACGAACTGACCGGTCTCGGCGCCGAAGTCACGCTCGCCGCCTGCGATGTGGCCGACCGCGCCGCGGTTTCCGCGCTACTGGACGGAGTTGACCTGCGCGGAGTCGTGCACGCAGCCGGTGTCCTGGACGACGGTGTCCTGACTTCCCTTACCCCAGAACGTCTCGACAAGGTCCTGCGCCCGAAGGTCGACGCAGCGGCAACGCTCGACGAGCTGACCCGTGACCGCAACCTGACCGCGTTCGTCCTGTTCTCCTCGGCCGCCGGCGTGCTCGGCGCACCGGGCCAGGGCAGCTACGCCGCGGCCAACGCCTACCTCGACGCACTGGCGGTCCGCCGCCGCCGCGAAGGTCTCGCGGGCTCCTCGCTCGCCTGGGGCCTGTGGGGCGGCGGCATGGGCGCGGCACTGGAGGACGCGGACGCCCACCGCATCGGCGAAACCGGCATCACCGCTCTGTCCACTGAGGACGGTCTGCGACTGCTGGACGCTGCAGCGGGTTCACCCGAACCGCTGCTCGTGCCGATCGCGCTGGACACCCGTGTCCTGGCGTCCTCGGGCGACGACGATCTCCCAGCCGTCTTACGCGAACTCGCCGGCACTCGCGGCCGTCGCGCGGCTCAGGACGCCGCAGAGGACACCGAATCGCTGGCGCAGAAACTCGGCGCGCTGCCGCCGGGCAAGCGGGTGCCGACCGTGCTCACCCTGGTGCGCACGCACGCGGCGACGCTGCTCGGGCACGCCGGTCCGGAGGCGGTGGAAGCGGACCGCTCATTCAACGAGGTCGGCTTCGATTCCTTGTCCGCCACCGGATTCCGCAACAAGCTCAGCCTCGTCACCGGCTTGAAGCTGCCGGTGAGCCTGATCTTCGACTACCCGACGCCCCGGATCCTCGCCGAGCACCTGGTGTCCGAGCTGGCTCCGGCCGAAACTGCGCCGGAACCGTTGTCGGAACAGGGAATCCGCGACGCTCTGTCGGTGATCCCGCTGGAGCGGCTGCGTTCGGCCGGTCTGCTGGACGGTCTGCTCGAACTGGCGGGCATCCAGGTTCCGGAGCAGGCGGAGCGCCTCGAAGACGAACCGTCCGCAGTGGACGAGGACACGATCGACGAGCTGGACGCAGACGCGTTGATCAGCATGGCGATCGGGGGCGGGGACGACGATTAGCCCACCCCTATCGGGCCCGGCCGGTATTGCCGCTCTCGCGGCCGCTGTGGCCCACTTGATCCCGACAGTTTCCCCGCTTGACCGAACCGAGGAGAGGTAACCCGATGGTCACCGGCTACGCAATCGAAGCACGGGGGCTGCGCAAGTCCTACGGCGATGTCGACGTCCTGGAAAGCGTCGACCTCAGCGTCGAGCGGGGCACGATGTTCGCGCTGCTGGGCCCCAACGGCGCCGGCAAGACCACGACGGTGCGGATCCTCAGCACCCTCCTGGAGGCCGACGGCGGGACGGCGACCGTGAACGGTCACGATGTCTCCAAGCGCACCCGCAAGGTCCGCGAGCAGATCGGCCTCACCGGACAGAACACCGCGGTCGACGAACTGCTCACCGGACGCGAAAACCTGGAAATGATGGGTCGGCTGTTCCACCTGCCGATCGCGCGGGCGAAACAGCGGGCCACCGAACTGCTCGCCCAGTTCGACCTCGAAGAAGCCGCGAGCCGCCCGGTGAAGACCTACTCCGGCGGCATGCGGCGCCGCCTCGACCTCGCGATCAGCCTGATCACGTCGCCGCCGGTGCTGTTCCTCGACGAGCCCACCACGGGTCTCGACCCGCGCAGCCGCTCGGCGATGTGGGACGCGATCCGCAAGCTGCTCGACGGCGGCACCACGGTCCTGCTCACCACGCAGTACCTCGACGAGGCCGACCAGCTCGCCGACCGGATCGCGGTCATCGACAAGGGCCGCGTCGTCGCCGAGGGCACCGCCACCGAGCTGAAGCGCCGGGTCGGCACCGAACGGCTCAAGCTGACCTTCGCGTCGGTCGCCGAAGCGGGCCACGCGCAGCAGGTCACCGGCGGCGTGCTGCTGGACGAGACGGTCAGCGTCCCGATCGACCACCCCGGCCAGGTGCGGGCGACGCTCAACCGGGTCGCCGACGCCGGCCTCGAGCCCGCCGGGATCGACCTGTCCGAGCCGACGCTCGACGACGTGTTCCACACCCTCACCTCAACCGCGGGAGCGAAGTGATGACCCAGACCTTGTCCAGGGAAACCGAGGGGGCGCAGATCCCCGCGGCGCCCGACAGCGCCGGGCTGGCGTCAGTGCTGTCCGACTTCCGCGTGCTGATCGGGCGCAACGTCAAGCACATCACGCGGAACCCGGAGATGCTGCTGCAGGCGGTGTCGCTGCCGATCGTGCTGCTGCTGCTGTTCCGCTTCATGTTCGGGCCCGCGATCAACGTGCCCGGCATGGCCTACGTCGACTACCTCGTGCCCGGCCTGCTGGCGATCAGCATCGGCTTCAACTCGACCTCCACGGTCGTCGGCGTCGCCGCGGACCTCACCCAGGGCCTCGTGGAACGCTTCCGTTCGATGCCGATGTTCGGCCCGGCCGTGCTGGTCGGCCACGTTGCCGCCGGGATGCTGCGCAGCCTCGTGTCATTCGTGATCATGGTGGCGATCGGCTTCGCGATCGGCTTCCGCCCCGGCGGCAGCGCCCTCGGCTGGCTCGCCGCGATCGGCCTGCTTGTTTTGTTCGCAGCAGGCGTCTTCTGGCTGGCGGTACTGCTCGGCTCGATCGCGAAGACCGTCGAAGGCGCCGGTGGGCTCGGCATGATCCTCGTGTTCGTGCCGTACGCGTCCAGCGCTCTCGTGCCGACCCAGGCAATGCCCGGCGTGCTGCGGGTCATCGTGGACAACCAGCCGTTCACGGTCCTGATGGACGCCGTGCGCGCCCTGATGAACGGCACCCCCGCTGGTGGCACGGCGTGGCTCGCCCTCGCCTGGTGGGGCGTGATCACCGCCGCGGCCTCGTTCCTCGCGGTGCGCAAGTTCAACCGGCGCACCAAGGGCTGAGTTCTCTTTCGGACGAAGGGCGACCCGCACCGCCGCGGGTCGCCCTTTCGCCGTGCCTAGGGGACCCCGATTCCGCTAGATCCGCTTTAGATCGTTCCGGCACTCTCTGTGGAGTAGAGAGGACCACTGCGTGAAGTGAGGTGGCGCAATGCCGACCCGGGTGATGGAAAAGCCGGTCGATCCCGTGGCCGCGTGGCTGGCCCCGCTGGCGGACGACCCAGCGGGCGCCGTCGCGTTCCTCTCGGAAGTAACCGACCGCGTATCCAGGACCCACGGCTCCGGCCGAGTCCTGGTCCCCGGCGGCGGCCCAGTAGCGGACGCACTGGCCGGAGAGGGCTACGAAGTCCACCTGGAACCCGGCCCGCGCTTCGACGCCGGCTACCTGGGCGCGGACGTGCTCTCCCGCCTGCCAGACCAACGAGACCAGCTGCGCGCGATAGGCCGCTACAGCCGCCTGCTGCGCCCCGGCGGCGCCCTAGTGGTGCAGGGCCGCCACCCGGACCCGGCCTGCTGGACCGCAGACGCCCGCGTACGAGCAGTAGACGACGTGAGGCAGATCGTGCACCTAGCCGACTCCGCACTGCCGTTGCGATACGTATGGCCCGCGGAACTGGACCTGATGGCAGAACTGGCAGGCCTAGCCTTAGACAGCCGCTGGGGCGGCTGGTACGGAGAACCGGTGACCTGCGGCGGTTTCGTAGTCTCGGTCTACCGCAGCTGAAAGCCGTGAGGGGAACCCTCACGGACTCTGATTCCCTGAGGGTTCCCCTCACGTCCCTTCGAAAGTCCGTGAAGGGCTCCTTGAGGGAATCTAATTCCCTCAAGGAGCCCTTCACGGACCACCCGCCCGCCACCCAACCGCAGCCGATGCACCCAACCCACCAGTGCACCCACACCACCCCCGCACCCCGATACGAAGCCTTCTCTGCGGTCTGAGGGTGGTTGTCAAGGCATCTTTCCCGCCTTGACAACCACCCTCAGACCGTCAGCACAATCAGCTTCGGGGTGCCCCA
>NZ_PQIA01000150.1 GCF_003385235.1 Amycolatopsis circi
GTCCCGTCGATCGGATCGACCACCCAGGTGACCCCGCCGCCGACCGAACCGCCGCCCTCCTCCCCCAGCACCGGTTCCCCGGGCCGGATCCGCGCCAGCCGCGCGCGGACCAGTTCCTCCGACTCCCGGTCCACCGCGGTCACCACGTCGGTCTCCGCCGACTTCGTGTCCACCGCGACCTCGCCGCCGGACTGCATCCGCACCCACGCCGTCCGGACCAGGTGCGCGGCCTCGACCGCGACCTGCTCGGCGGTGTTCTTCAGCTCGTTCAGCATCGCCTCGTCAACTCCCACGCCCGCCATGTCACCACATCCGGTTAAAGTCTCCGCAGCAGACTTCTGAATCGTGCGAGAAGGGACCACGTCAGTGACGGCGACCCGAGGTTTCGGAATCGACATCGGCGGCAGCGGGATCAAAGGCGCGCTGGTCGATTTGGAACAGGGACAGCTCATCGGGGACCGGCACCGGATCGAAACGCCGCAGCCGTCGACGCCCGACGCGGTGGCCGACGTCGTCGCCGAGATCGTCCGTGCGGCGGAGTGGGACGGCCCGGTCGGCGTCACGCTCCCCGCGGTCGTGAAGAAGGGCACCGCGCACACCGCGGCCAACATCGACCGCAAGTGGATCGGCACGGACGCCGAAGCGCTCTTCGCGAAGCGGCTCGGCAAGGGCGTCGAGGAAGTCACGATGCTCAACGACGCCGACGCCGCGGGCCTCGCCGAGATCCGCTTCGGCGACGCGGCCGCGCGCGCCGGCGTGACCGCGCTGCTCACCTTCGGCACCGGCATCGGCAGCGCGCTGTTCCACGACGGCAAGCTCGTGCCCAACACCGAATTCGGCCATCTGGAGGTCGACGGCCACGACGCGGAGAAGCGCGCCGCCGCCTCGGTGAAGGACAACGAGGGCCTGTCGTATCCGCAGTGGGCCAAGCGGGTGCACCGGTACCTCTCGGTGCTGGAGAACCTGATCTGGCCGGACCTGTTCATCGTCGGCGGCGGGGTCAGCAAGAAGGCCGAGAAGTGGGTGCCGCTGCTGGACATCCGGACGCCGGTGGTCGTCGCGTCGCTGCAGAACAACGCGGGCATCGTGGGGGCCGCCGCGGCCGCCGCGGTGACCGCCGGGCACTGAGTGCCGGGTCTCGGACCGGTCACCGCGAGGCGCCGGGAAGGGGGCCGGAGGGCGATCGCTTCGCGACGCAGTGGGCCGACGTCGTTACAATGGAACACGGCGCAGGAGCTGCGGAGGTAAAACCGCAGGCCGAGGCGTGTTCCCCGAATGTGAGGCAGCCGAGGTGGCGACATCTCGGCTCGTCATGATCGACCGCTGCGAAAGGGCGTAAGTGGCAGCCGCAAGAACCGCAACCCGAGGCGGGACGAAGACAGCGACCGAAGCCGGCGAGCCGGCCGACGAGGCGGCCACCGGAGCGGAGAAGTCCCCGGCGCGCAAGACCGCCGCGAAGTCGGCAGGCGCGAAGAAGACTCCGGCCAAGAAGGCTCCGGCGAAGAAGGCCGCCGCGAAGGGCGCGAAGACCGAAGACGGCGATCCCGACGGCCCGGTCGACCTCGACGAGGCCGAACTCGACAGCCCGGACCTGTCCGATCTCGAAGAGGTCGAGGTCGACGTCGTCGACGAAACGGTCAACGACGAGACCGACGATGACGACGACTCCGAGGACGAGGCCGAAGCGACCGAGGCGACCGCGGGCGCCGCGACGTCCACCGCCGCTCGCCGCCGCGCGGCCGCCGCCGAGAAGGGCGGCAAGTCCTCGGACAACCCGGACTTCGTGTGGGACGAGGAAGAGTCCGAGGCCCTGCGCCAGGCGCGCAAGGACGCCGAGCTCACCGCGTCGGCCGACTCGGTCCGCGCCTACCTCAAGCAGATCGGCAAGGTCGCGCTGCTGAACGCCGAGGAGGAGGTGGAGCTCGCCAAGCGGATCGAGGCCGGGCTCTACGCCGCCGAGCGCGTGCGCACCGCCGAGGAGGAGGGCGAGAAGCTCGTCACCCAGATGCGCCGCGACCTCAAGTGGATCGTGCGCGACGGCGAGCGGGCCAAGAACCACCTGCTGGAGGCGAACCTCCGGCTCGTGGTGTCGCTGGCCAAGCGCTACACCGGCCGCGGCATGGCGTTCCTGGACCTGATCCAGGAGGGCAACCTCGGCCTGATCCGCGCGGTGGAGAAGTTCGACTACACCAAGGGCTACAAGTTCTCCACGTACGCCACGTGGTGGATCCGCCAGGCGATCACCCGCGCGATGGCCGACCAGGCGCGCACCATCCGCATCCCGGTGCACATGGTGGAGGTCATCAACAAGCTCGGCCGCATACAGCGCGAACTCCTGCAGGACCTCGGCCGCGAGCCGACGCCCGAGGAGCTCGCCAAGGAGATGGACATCTCGCCGGAGAAGGTCCTGGAGATCCAGCAGTACGCGCGCGAGCCGATCTCGCTGGACCAGACCATCGGCGACGAGGGCGATTCGCAGCTCGGCGACTTCATCGAAGACTCCGAAGCGGTCGTCGCGGTCGACGCGGTGTCGTTCACGCTGCTGCAGGACCAGCTCCAGTCGGTGCTGCAGACGCTGTCCGAGCGCGAGGCGGGCGTGGTCCGGCTGCGCTTCGGCCTCACCGACGGCCAGCCGCGCACCCTCGACGAGATCGGCCAGGTCTACGGAGTCACGCGCGAGCGGATCCGGCAGATCGAGTCGAAGACGATGTCGAAGCTGCGCCACCCGTCGCGCTCGCAGGTCCTGCGCGACTACCTGGACTGAACCAGCTTCGGTTCTCGCGAGAAACCCCGCCCCGCACTACGCGGCGGCGGGGTTTCTGCGTTTACCGACAACAACACCCGCGGCGCCGGCCCGGCATTTCCGCGAAATCCTTCCTTCGCCCGGCCACAGTGGACGCGACAAGTCCCGAAAACTCGGGGGCGCGGGATCCCGATGCGAATTACGCTGCCGCACAACCGGAATCCGCGGGCCGGTTTCCGGCCGGGGAACGTGCAGCCGAACGTGCGACTCGGCGACACTTCCGAACAGCGGAGGTTCCGCGCCTGTCCGTTTCCCGTTCACAACCGTTCACCCGGAACCCCCGGAACCGTTCCGGAATACTCATCGCCGGTGCACGGTCGCGCACCCACCGCGACACTGGGACCCGGGCAAGAGGCTAAAGTCGGTTGTTCTCTGCCCGAACGCGGAAATCGTGATTGTTTGGTTGCCTGAGAACGAAGATCGCAACGGCTGATCGCCATTAAGCTGCGCCCACAACGAGCGTCAGTATTGGAAGGCAGCACCGCCCAGTGTTTTCGACGAAAACTCAATCGCGAGCGAGCCAGGGAAGTCCGGCGGCGCGGAGCGGATCCTCCGGCCCCGGTGAAGCGAGGCAACTGTGATCGGGTTCCTCCTCCGCAGACTCGTCAACTACATCGCCCTGTGCCTCGTCGCGACTTTCGCGGCGTTCTCCTTGGCGTCACTGTCCTTCAGCCCGCTGGACGCGCTCAAGCTGCGCAATCCGCCGGCCCCGCAGGCGACCATCGACGCGAAGGCCGCCGAACTGCATCTCGACCAGGCGATCCCGCATCGGTTCTTCACCTGGCTGGGCGGCGTCATCCAGGGCGACTTCGGCCGCACCGTCGCGGATCAGGCGATCACCGACGAACTGTTCCGCCGCGCGGGCGTGAGCCTGCGGCTGTTCCTGCTGGGCATCACGATCGGCATCATCATCGGCGTGCTGGTCGGCGTGGTCAGCGCGATCCGGCAGTACAAGATCAGCGACTACCTCGCCACCACGTTCTCCTTCGTGGTGCTGTCGACGCCGGTGTTCGTGATCGCCACGATCCTCAAGGCGGGCGCGCAGTCGGTCAACGACAACCTGCTCGACGGGTACCAGTTCTTCATCGTGCAGGGCGAAGGCGGCGCGATCGACGGCGGTTTCGGCGACGTCCTGCTCGACCGGCTGCAGCACATCATCGTGCCGACCCTGGCGATCGTGCTGACCCAGGTCGCTTACTACAGCCGCTATCAGCGTTCGGCGATGCTCGACGTGCTCGGCTCGGACTTCCTGCGCACCGCGCAGGCCAAGGGCCTCACGCGGCGGCGCGCGCTGTTCAAGCACGGCCTGCGCACCGCGCTGATCCCGATGGCGACGCTGTTCGCGTTCGGCTTCGGCCTGCTCATCACCGGCGGCGTCTTCACCGAGAAGATCTTCGGCTGGTACGGCATGGGCGACTGGCTGGTGACCGGCATTCAGAAGCAGGACACCAACATCGTCACCACCGTGACCCTGTTCATCGCGATCTGCGTGCTGCTCGCCGGCTGGCTCGCGGACGTGCTCTACGCCGCGCTCGACCCGAGGGTGAGGATCTGATGGCCGCCCCATTGAACGAGGCCGACCTCGCCGATTCGGCCGTCGCCGCCACCGAAACGGAGACCGGGCAGCAGAGCGGGAAGTCCTCCAGCCGCGGCAAGCTCGTCGGCCGCCGGTTCTTCCGCAACAAACTGGCCCTCGCCGGGCTGGTCGTGATCCTCCTGTTCTACGTCCTGGCGTTCACCTACAGCTGGTATTCGCCGTGGGGCTACGACGAACTCGACCCTGCCTCGACGCTGATGCCGCCGGACGGCACGCACTGGTTCGGCACCAACCAGATCGGCGGCGACATGTTCGCGCAGACCATGCGCGGGCTGCAGAAGTCGCTCACCATCGGTCTGCTGGCCGCGCTGTTCTCCACCGGCGTGGCCTCGATCGTCGGCTCCGCGGCCGGGTACTTCGGCGGCTGGACCGACCGGGTGTCGATGTGGGTCGTCGACCTGCTGCTGATCCTGCCGCCGTTCCTGATCATCTCGATCCTGTCGCCGGCCTTCCGCGGCAAGACCTGGCTGATCCTGGTCGGCCTGATCGCGTTGTTCCAGTGGATGATCACCGCCCGCATCGTCCGCGGCATGACGCTGACGCTGCGCGAGCGCGAGTTCGTGAAGGCCGCCAAGTTCATGGGCCAGTCCCCGTGGCGGATCATCTTCAAGCACATCGTGCCGAACATGGCGTCGCTGCTGATCATCGACGCGACGATCAACGTCGGCGTCGCGATCATCATGGAGACGTCGCTGTCGTTCTTCGGCTTCGGCGTGCAGGCGCCGGACGTTTCGCTGGGCACGCTGATCTCGGCGGGCTCCGACGCGGTCCGCACGTTCCCGTGGCTGTTCTACATCCCGGCCGGCTTCCTGGTGTTCACCGTGCTCGCGGTGAACTTCGTCGGCGACGGCCTGCGCGACGCGCTCGACCCGTCGTCCAGCCGTTCGCGGCGCAAGGAACGCAAGCGGATCGAAGAGAAGACCAAGTCGACCGCCTCGACGCAGACCGTGGGAGCAGAAGCATGAGCGCCGCACTCGAACTGAGCGCGGAAACGGGCAAGCCGACCGGCACCGTGCTCGAGGTTTCCGACCTCGAAGTGTCCTTCCCGTCCGAGTCCGGCCGCGTGCACGCGGTGCGCGGGCTGAACTACCAGGTCGCGGCCGGTGAAGTGCTCGGCATCGTCGGCGAGTCCGGTTCGGGCAAGTCGGTGTCGTCGCTGGCGGTGATGGGACTGCTGCCGCCGCAGGCACGCGTGTCGGGCTCGATCCGGTTCCAGGACAGCGAATTGATCGGCAAGTCCGACACCGACCTGTCGAAGATCCGCGGCAAGAAGATCTCGATGGTCTTCCAGGACCCGCTGTCCGCGCTGACCCCGGTGTACACCGTCGGGGCGCAGATCGCCGAAGCGCTGCTGGTGCACGGCAAGGGCACGGTCACCAAGCAGCAGGCGAACAACCGCGCGGTCGAACTGCTCGACCTGGTCGGCATCCCGAACGCGGCGGCGCGCGCGAAGGCGTTCCCGCACGAGTTCTCCGGCGGCATGCGCCAGCGCGCGGTGATCGCCATCGCGATCGCCAACGACCCGGACCTGATCATCGCCGACGAGCCGACCACCGCGCTCGACGTGACGGTCCAGGCTCAGGTGTTGGAGGTGCTGAAGACCGCACAGGAGGTCACCGGCGCCGGCATCGTGATCATCACGCACGACCTCGGCGTGGTCGCCGGGTTCGCCGACCGGCTGATGGTGATGTACGCCGGACGCGCGGTCGAGCAGGGTCCGGTCGACACGATCTATGCCCAGCCGCGGATGCCGTACACGCTGGGCCTGCTCGGTTCCATCCCCCGCGTCGACGCGCGGGAGAAGCAGCCGCTGGTGCCGATCGAGGGCCAGCCGCCGTCGCTGGTGAACCTGCCGCAGGGCTGCCCGTTCGCGCCGCGCTGCCCGCTGGCGATCGACGCCTGCCGCACGGCCGAGCCGGAGCTGTTCACGATCACGCCAGGCAACCCGAACGCGCCGGTCGACACGACGCACCGGGCCGCCTGCATCCGCACCGAGGAACTCGCCCGTCCCGACGCGGACGCCGCCGAGGTCTACGGGGCCGAGGTGATCGAGGAGGCTCCGGTCGCGGCCGTGCCGCGCGCCCAGCGCTCGACCGTGCTCGACGTGCGGGACCTGCAGAAGCACTACGGGGTCAGCAAGGGCACCGTCTTCAAGCGCAAGGTCGGCACGGTGCGCGCGGTCGACGGGATCACCTTCGACATCGTCGAGGGCGAAACCCTGGGCCTGGTCGGGGAATCCGGCTGCGGCAAGTCGACCACGCTGATGGAGATCCTCGAACTGGCCGCCCCGGCGCACGGTTCGGTCGCGGTGCTCGGCAAGGACGTCGGGAAGCTCTCGGGCAAGGACCGCAAGTCGATCCGCCGCGACCTGCAGGTGGTCTTCCAGGACCCGATGGCCGCGCTCGACCCGCGACTGCCGATCGGCGACATCATCGCCGAGCCGATGGTCACGCACGGGTTCTCGAAGGAGCGCATCGCGAAGCGCGTGCCGGAACTGCTCGGGCTGGTCGGCCTGCGCCCCGAGCACGCCGACCGGTACCCGGCGGAGTTCTCCGGCGGGCAGCGCCAGCGCATCGGCATCGCCCGGGCGCTCGCGCTGGAGCCGAAGCTGATCGTGCTCGACGAGCCGGTGTCCGCACTCGACGTGTCGATCCAGGCCGGCGTGATCAACCTGCTGGACGAGCTGAAGGCCAAGCTGGGCCTGTCGTACCTGTTCGTGGCGCACGACCTGTCGGTGGTCCGGCACATCGCCGACCGCGTGGCGGTGATGTACCTCGGCAAGATCGTGGAGATCGGCGACGTCCGCACGGTTTTCGAGGCGCCGCAGCACCCGTACACGCAGGCGCTGCTGTCCGCGATCCCGATCCCCGACCCGGCCAAGGAGCGCGAGCGCGGCCGGATCATCCTCACCGGCGACCTGCCCAGCCCGGCGAACCCGCCGTCGGGCTGCCGGTTCCGCACCCGGTGTTTCGTCTTCTCCCAACTGTCCGAAGAGGACAAGAAGAAGTGCGTCGACGTCGAACCCCCGCGCGAATCCCGCGCGGCGGACCACGACGTGGCGTGCCACTACGCCAAAACCCGCGAAGTTGTGTAGCCACAATCCGTTGGCGCACCGAAAGAAGGAAGGTAAACACATGCGACGGAGAATGGCCGCACTCGTGGCCCCCGTTGCCGCTCTGGGGCTTCTGCTCGCCGCTTGCGGCGGCGGCAGCGGCGGCGGCAGCAACGGTCTGCAGGACGCCGGCACGTCGGGCGTCAAGACCGCAGACATCAACGAGCAGCCGATGGACAAGCTGAAGGACGGCGGCGACTTCAAGTGGCCGATCGACTCGATGCCGGACAACTGGAACTACAACCAGGTCGACGGCACCGTCCTGGACGGCGCCAACATGGACGGCGCGATCATGCCGTACATCTTCACGCAGAACGCCGACGCGTCGGTCTCGGTGAACAAGAACTACGTCACCTCGGCCGAACTGGTCAGCCAGGACCCGCAGGTCGTCGAGTACAAGATCAACCCGAAGGCCAAGTGGAGCAACGGACGGCAGTTCTCGTGGGAGGACTTCGCCGCCCAGGCCAAGGTGCTCAACGGCAAGGACCCGGCCTACCAGGTCTCCGGCACCACCGGCTACGAGGACATCGCCAAGGTCGAAAAGGGCACTGACGACCTCGACGTCAAGGTGACTTTCGGCAAGAAGTTCGCCGAGTGGAAGGCGCTGTTCTCGCCCTTCTACCCGAAGGAACTGAACTCCGACCCGAACACCTTCAACAAGGCGTGGGCGCAGAAGGCGCTGATCACCGCGGGTCCGTTCAAGATCAAGAACGTGGACAACACCGCCAAGACCGCCGTGTTCGAGCGCGACCCGAACTGGTGGGGCGACAAGCCGAAGCTGGACACCGTGACCTACAAGGTCGTGGACCGTCCCGCGCTGGCCGACGCGTTCGCCAACGGGCAGATCGACTTCTACAACCTGAACAACGACATCAACGCGTTCAAGCGGGCCCAGTCCGACCCGAACGCGGTCGTGCGCCAGTCGACCTACCCCGACTACACGCACATGACGCTCAACGGCGCCTCGTCCTCGATCCTCGCGGACAAGGACCTGCGGGTGGCCGTGCTGCGCGGCGTCGACACCGTCAGCATCTCGAAGTCGATCCTCGGCCAGATGCAGAAGGACACCACGCCGCTGGGCAACCACTGGTACCTCAAGGGCTCGAAGACCTACGAGGACAACAGCGGCCCGTACAAGTTCGACCAGAACGCGGCCAAGGCCGAGCTGGACAAGCTGGGCTGGAAGCAGTCCGGCGACCTGCGCGCCAAGGACGGCAAACAGCTGAAGCTGCGCCTGGTCATCCCGACCGGCACCCCGATCAGCCAGCAGACCGGCCAGATCCTGCAGTCGCAGCTGAAGGCGATCGGCGTGGGCATCGACATCGTCGCGGTCCCGACGGCCGAGTTCTTCAAGAACTACGTGAACGTCGGCAACTTCGACCTCACGCTGTTCCGCTGGATCTCGAACTCGTTCCCGATCGGCGGCAGCAAGGGCATCTACTACCTGGACCCGAAGAACGTCAACCAGAACTACGGGCACATCGGCAGCGACAAGGTGAACCAGCTGATCGACGCCGCCGCGCAGGAACTGGACGACACCAAGCGGGCCGCGGACCTGAACGCCGCGGACAAGGAGATCTGGGCGCTGGGCCACCAGCTTCCGATCTTCCAGTCGACCGGTGCCTTCGCCGTTCGCAAGACGCTGGGCAACTTCGGTTCGCCGGGCTACGCGAACACCCCGTACGACTACACGAAGATCGGGTTCGTGAAGTAATCCTCCCCTAGCGGGAAAGGAAGGAGCGGCGCGGACTCCCCGCGCCGCTCCTTCCTTTTTGGACAGTTAAGGTGATCTCCGTGCGGAAATACCTGCAGTTGCGCCCAGTTCGGCACATTCTCGCGACGAGCGCGGTCGTGTTCGTCGCGTGCGCGGTGGTGTTCGTGGTGCAGCTGCTGGAGTTCAACAGCACCCGGCCGCGGCTGGAAGGACTCACCGCGAACGCGACCGGCGTAGTGGCGCGGGTCGACGACGCCACCGTCACCGTGCGGTTCCCGGTGCCGAACCAGCCGGAAGCGAGCGCGGCGGTCGAACTGGACACCACTCCCCCGAGGCTGGGAGCGAAGGTTCCGGTGCGTTACGACCCGTCGGCTCCGTCCCGTGCGGTCACGACCGGGGCTTCGGCCTTGGTGACCGCCGACCGTGCGTCGACGTACGCGACGGTCACTGTCGTGGCGGTGCTCGCGATGCTGGTCGTGAACGGGTTCTTGCTCTTCACGCGCTTCGTGCAGCCGTCACGACGCAAGGCGAGCGCTTCCGTGCCGATGCGCCGGGTGAAGGTGCAGCGCGGCTTGCTGACGCGATCCTGGCTGGAGACCGACACCGCGACGCCGCGGTGGATCCCGGTTTACTTCTCCCCGACGTTGATCGGCCTGCCGTCGCCGTCGCGAGTCGAGGTGCTGGGCGATCTGCGCACGGACCGCCATGTCGCCGTCCGCATCGACGGCGAGGTGCTGTACCCGGCGGGTTCGGTGCGTACTGGCGAGCCTCGCGGCCGTCGGCTGGACAACCCTTCCGCGCCGGACGGGGAACGCTCGCTCGCCGCGGCCACTCCAGTGCGGCTTCGGCGGCAGTTCCGTGCCGACCTGCCGGTCCTCGCCGTCGCCCCGGTCGTCGGTGCGTTCTGGGCGCTCGTCGACGGCAGCGGATTCGCGGGCTGGCTGACCGTCAGCGTCCTGATCGCCGCCTTCGGCTTCTGGTGGGCCGCACTCCGCGGCTCAGACCCCTCACTCTGACCGGACCTTTTTCAGTAGCGCGCGGGGGTTCTCGCCCCCCGTTGACGGGCCCGGCGCGCGATGCCGAGGTCGCAGCAACAGAGCCACACAGCCCGACCCGCCAGACGGTGCACCGCATCCCCTTGACCTGCACCGTCACAAACCCGCACCCCGCACTACGGAGAAAATCTCAATGTGGCGTTCCCCAATGCCGCATTGGGCGCGTGACGGCCGGGCCAGGCTCAGGAGTCCAGCTCGGCGAGGACCGAGGCCAGTTCGACGTACGTCTCCTCCACCTGCTGTTCCTTGAGCCGCTGCCGTTCCAATCGCACCGCGCCGAGATGACGGGCCTCGTAGTACAGCGCCCGCCGCCGCGCCGACGGAGACTCCTCGGGCCGCCCGTAGGTGTCCCAGAACCAATCCCGCCTCGAGCCCGTTTTCACCGAGGCCATGCGGATCGTCCAGTCCGCCGCCGGGTCGCCCCACCAGCTGCGGTCGTGGTCGAACACTCCGACGATCTCCAGCTCCGGCGTCAGCATGACGTTCACGTGCCACAGATCCCCGTGCATCAGGCGCGGTTCGGTGATCTCGTCGAGCAGCGCGGCGTCGCGCTTCGCCCAATCGGCCATCGCTCGCAGGTCTGTCCCGTCGAGGCCGAGGTCTTCGACATCTGCGGCGTTGTCCTCGAAGTAAGAGATCAGCGCTTCGCTCCAGGTCGCGAAATGCGGTCCGGCCACGACGCCGAAACCGGGTCCGCGCACGTCGTGGACGGCGCGGGTGATTTCGCCGAGTTGGCGGAAGTACGGCGCCCGCTCCTCCGGCGGGTGAGCGGAAAGGACTTCCGGGCCGGGTTCTCCGGGCAGGACTGCCTGCAGCACATAGTCCCGGCCGATGACCTGGTGCGTGAAGTCGGCCGCGAGCGTGCACGGCATCAGCGGCGCGATCGGCGCGAAGTACGGCGCGGCAAGGTATTCGTTGCGCATGAACTGGTGCTCGATCCGGTTCTGCCGCGCCGGTTCCGGGGCGACGCGCAGGATCGCCGGACCATCCGCCAGCTCCACCCGGTAGGTGTTGTTGTATCCGCCCCATCCGATCTCGACCGCGGACCGCACGCTGCTGCCGAGCGCGCGGCGGCAGAGCAGTTCGATCTGGTCGGCGGTGAGGGCTTGCTGGAACGCGTCAGAGGGCCGGTCTTTCGGTTGGAAGTCCACCGGGGCATCCTGCCACTGCGCTCAGGACAGCACGAATCCTTTACGGCTCAGCGAATCCTCGATCCGCAGTCGTTCGAGATCCCGGTCGGCGCCCTCGCGCAAGCCGTCGAGCAGGTGCTCGACGCCGATCTCGCGGCAGGCGGTGACGAGCAGCTCGTCGTACGCCTGCCGGGCGCCGATCCGGCGTGCAGCGGGAGTTCCCGCGGGAAGCTGCGCGAGCGTCCGGCGTACTCGGCGCAGGTCGGCGGCCACCTGTTCTACCGGCGGTTCGGACGGCACTGGAGCGGCCCGTCGCCGACGCAGCCATCGGCAAACAGCCGGAAGGCGGAGGGCAGCCCAGAACAACGCCGAGGGTGCCACGCTGACCACGGCGAACAGCAGAACCGGACCGGCCGCCACGCTCCCGAGTTTAGCCGCGGCGGCGTTTGCGCGCGCGGTTCCCGAACAGCACCGCCACGCCCGCCCCGAACAGGACGATGCTGGCGATCACGTGCAGCTGCGGCGGCAGTACGTGCAACTGGACGAACCAGCTCGGGTGCTCCGCCCCGGCGAGCCGGTTGATCAGCCCGCCCGCGCCTTGGACCACCAACAGGATTCCCACCAGCTCGATCATCGCGACGACTCCTTCTTCGGCGCGGAGGAGCCGAAAATCTCCTGCCACAGCGGTCCGAAGACGAACCACAGCCCGGTGACCGTGCCCAGCCGCGGCAGCCAGCCCCACAGCGGTTCGACGTGGCCGGAGCTGCCGACCACCACGATCGCGAGCAGCAACAGCCCGGCGCTGATCGCGGACGCCAGCACGCATTTGCCCCATTCGCGCCATTCCTTGCGGGCTTTCGCACGACCGGACAGCTTCTCCGGACGCGGCCCGCCGGCGAACCGGTGCGCGAACCGGACGTCGGCCCACTCGACCATCGACGGCCCGAACACCACCGAGAAGCCCAGGTACACCGCGGCCAGCCCGTGCGTCAGGTTCGGCACCGCGCCGTTCGTCAGGTCGATCACCGTGATCACCAGCAGCACCAGGTCGACCACGGGCACCAGCGCCAGCAGCACGGTGCTGGCCTTCTGCTTGCGCAGGGCGTACCGGGTCAGCAGCCCGGCCGCGATGAAGACCCAGAACCCGATCTCGCACGCCACGATGGCGGCGGTCATCGGGCTGTTCAGAAGCTCGTCCATGGGTCCACTTTCGCGGGCAAGCGGCCGCGGGCGCGTCAGCGGACGGCACGATCGGGGGGTCATCATTTCGTAGGACGACCGGGCCGCCGCGGTGTGCTGTCATGGTCGGGTGCGCTTGCGAGACCTGCGCTCGGCCCTCCCCCGGCCGCGCGAACTGCCGCCGTGGCAGCAGAACGGCCTCGTCGCGCTCGCGGTGTTCGCCGGCGGCACGATGCTGTACCTCATCGGCGTCCACCGGCTGCAGGGCGACAGCGACCCGTATCCGCTCTGGGTCCGTTTCGCCGAACTCGGCGCGATGTGCCTCGCCCTGTTCCTGCGCCGGAAAGTGCCGTGGGGACTGCTGATCGCCACCGGCATCGTCGGGGTCGACGTCGCGCTGGGCATGTCGTTGCCGATCGCCGTCGCGTACACGGACTTCCTCTACACCGCGGTGCTGCACGGCTCCCGCCGCACCGCCCGGGTGCTGGTCGGAGTGACCGCCGCCGCCACGCTGACGGTGCTGTTCGTCTTCGTGGCGGTGGCTGGCTGGCGAGCGGCGGCGTTCGGCGTGTTCGGCATGCTGTCGTTCCTGCTGGTCCCGGTGTGGTGGGGCGCGAATGTGCGCCAGCAGAGCGATATCGCGGCGACCGAACGCGCCAACGCCGAGCAGCTCTCGACGATCGCCGCGCTGGACCGAAAGGCGGCCGTGGCGGCCGAACGCGCGCGAATGGCCCGGGATCTGCACGACGTCGTCGCCGGGCATCTGTCGGCCATCGCCATCCAGTCGGAGGCGGCGCTGTCCATGGCCGACGATCCGAAGACCGCGCAGACCGTGCTCGTCGCGGTGCGGGAGAACAGCGTGCGCGCGCTGGAAGAGATGCGCGCGATGATCGGCCTGCTGCGATCGGAGTCCACTGAGGACGAGGTGACCGCCCCGGCCCGGCTGGCCGAGCTGACCAGGCTGGTGGAATCCGCAAGGGCGGCGGGCATGACGGTTACCGTGGATTCCACTGTGGACGAAGAACTCGCGCTGCCGACGGCGGTCGACCTCACCGCGTACCGGATCGCACAAGAAGCGCTCACCAACGCGGTCAAACACGCGCCGGGCGGCCAAGCGACAGTCCGGCTGCGAGTGGCCGACGGCACGCTGACCGTCGGGATCGGCAACGAACTGCTCGGTGCGCCGACTCAGGCCGACAGCGGCGGGCACGGCTTGCTGAGCATGCGCGAACGCGCACACGCCGTCGGCGGCACCCTGCGAGCAGGTCCGTCCGGACCGCGCTGGCTCGTCCACGCTGAACTTCCCCTCGCCGGAGAGGCACCATGACGATCCGAGTCCTCGTCGCCGACGACCACGGAGCCATCCGCGCCGGGCTCGCGCTCATCCTCGGCAACGCCGAAGGCATCGAGGTGGTCGGCGAAGCCTCCGACGGCGAGGTCGCGCTGCGCCAGGCCCGCGCGCTGCGCCCGGACGTCGTCCTGATGGACGTCCGGATGCCCGGCACCGACGGGATCACCGCCACCCGGCAGCTGATCGCCGAGGGGCTCGCCGAAGTCCTCGTCCTCACCACCTTCGACCTCGACGAGTACGTGCACGCCGCGTTGCGCGCCGGGGCCGCCGGGTTCCTGCTGAAGTCCGTGGAGGCACCGCGGCTGATCGAGGCCGTCCGGCTTGTCGCGGCGGGCGAGGGCGTGCTTGCCCCGCAGGTCACGAAACGGCTGATCGCCGCCTTCGCCAGCACCCCGGCCGAGCCGTCGCCCGCCCCGACCGGGCTGGCGGACCTCACCGAACGCGAGCGCGAGGTGCTGGGCTGCCTTGGCGCCGGTCTCTCGAACGCCGAAATCGGCGCCAGGCTGTACATCGGCGAGGCGACGGTGAAAACGCACGTTTCCCGGGTGCTGGCTAAGCTCGGGCTGCGTTCCCGGGTGCAGGCCGCGATCCTGGCCCAGGACCGCGGCCTCGCTCCACCCGGATAGCCGATCTGCGCATCCGGCCGTCACCTTCTAACGTTCCCCCATGGGTGAGCGGAGAACTCTCGACGTCGACGAAGTCCTCAAGCGGCAGGAATCCGGCGAGCTGAAGCGGCGGCTCAGGGGACGCGACCTGATCGGGTTCGGCGTCGGCATCATCATCGGCACCGGGATCTTCACCCTCGCCGGGGTCGAGGCCAAAACGCACGCCGGGCCGTCGGTGACGCTGTCGTTCGTGATCGGCGCGGTGGTCGCCGGCCTCGCCGCGCTCTGCTACGCCGAACTGGCCTCCAGCGTGCCGACCGCGGGCAGCGCCTACACCTACGCCTTCGCCACCCTCGGCGAGGTCTTCGCCTGGATCATCGGCTGGGACCTGCTGCTGGAGTTCTCGCTCGGCGCGGCCGTCGTGTCGCGCAGCTGGTCCGGCTATCTCGCGAACCTGCTCGGGCTGTCGCCGGACTGGTTCGGCGAGGACGCGAAGGTCAACGTCGGCGCGGTGCTGATCATCGCGGTGCTGACGATCGTGGCCGTGGTCGGCATCAAGGAGTCCTCGTGGCTCACGAACGTGCTGGTGCTCGTCAAGGTCGCGGTGTGCGTGCTGATCCTCGCCGTCGGCGTGTTCTTCGTGAAGGGCTCGAACCTCACCCCGTTCGTGCCGCCCGCGCAGCCGCCGTCGAGCAGCGCGAACGCGTTGCACCAGCCAGTGGTCCAGGCCGCGCTCGGGCTCGAGCAGTCGGTGTACGGCATCGCCGGCATGGTCACCGCGGCGGCCGTCGTGTTCTTCGCCTACACCGGTTTCGAAGCGCTCGCCAACCTCGGCGAGGAGACCATCAACCCGCGCAAGGACCTCCGCGTCGGCATCCTCGGCGCGCTGGCCGTGTGCGCGGTGCTCTACATCGGCGTGTCGATCGTGCTCACCGGAATGGTCCACTACACCGACATCGACTCCGGCGCGCCGCTCGCGGACGCGTTCGACCGGGTCGGCCAGCACTGGGTCGGCGCGCTGATCTCGCTCGGCGCGGTCACCGGCCTGACGTCGGTGATGATGGTCGAACTGGTCACGATCGGCCGGATCGGCTTCGCGATGGGCCGCGACGGCCTGCTGCCCAAGGCCATCGGCACGGCGCACCCGCGCTGGGGCACGCCGCACCGGATGACCATCGCCGGAGCCGGGCTGATCGCCGTGCTGGCCGCGCTGGTGCCGATCTCGGCGCTCGCCGACATGGTCAGCATCGGCGCGCTGTCGGCGATGATCATCGTCGCGGTCGCGGTTCCGGTGCTGCGCAAACGCCGCCCGGACCTGAAGCGCCCGTTCACCGTGCCGTTCTCGCCGGTGGTGCCGATCATCGCCGCGGTGGCGTGCTTCTACCTGATGCTGAACCTCGACGTGATGACCTGGCTCCGGTTCGCCGCGTGGCTCGTGATCGGCCTGCTGATCTACTTCTTCTACGGCCGCAAGCACTCCCGCTTCGCGAAGTAGGTTCAGGCCACCGCGAGGTGCACGCGAAGGTGCCGCGGGTTCTCGATCTCGTCGAGCAAGGCCACGGCGAAATCGGCGTACGAGATTTTGGCGGAGAAGTCGAAGCGCTCGCCGATTTCGTACCGGCCGCTGCGGTCGCCTTCGTGGTCGAAGTCCCCGACCGGGCTGACGTACACCCAGTCCAGCCCGGCGCCTTCCGCGCGCAACACCTCGAGCCCCGCCGCGTGCGCCAGACAGAACGGCCGGAACTCGGCCGGACCCGAGTCCAGCGCCCGGGTTCCGTCCGCGGTGGGCAGCAGCGCGGACAGCCCGACCGCGACCAGCCGTCCCACCCCAGCCTGCGGCAACCCGGTGACGAGAGCACGCGCGGCACCGGTGAAGAACGCGTCCGGATCGGTGCCCTCGCCGTAGACCGCGGCCGCGTTGATGGCCGCGTCGTGCCCGGCGGAGAGAGCGACGACGTCTGCTGCGTTGGTGACATCGCCAGCGACTACCTCGGCCAGGCCGGGGTAGCGCGAGGGATCGCGGACCACCGCGGTGACTTCGTGCCCACGCCGCCGTGCCTCCGCGACCGCCTGCCGTCCGGCCCGGCCGCCCGCCCCGAAAATGACGATCTTGCTCATCGTGGGAATACCTCCTGGAGAGTCGATGCTCTGGAAGGTAGCCAGGGGGCCGGTTCCCTCCGGGGTACTGAGAGGAGACCGCGATGACCGTTCGGCAGCCATTGCCTTCCGATCTGTTCGAGGAGCTGTGCCCGTCCTCGATGGTGCCGTTCCGCTTCGGGGACAAGTGGTCCGCGCTGGTGATCCGCTGCCTGGAAGACGGGCCGCGCCGGTTCTCCGAGCTGCGGGTGCCGCTGCACCGGGTCACGCCGAAGATGCTGACCCAGACGCTGCGCGGCCTCGAACGCTCGGGGCTGGTGTCCCGTACGGCGCACGCCGACCCGGCGTTGGGTGTCGAGTATGCGTTGACGCCGCTTGGCCGCAGCTTGCTGAAACCCATGTGGGCCCTGTGCGACTGGGCTGCCGAGCATTGGGAAGAACTGCTGGAAGCCCATGAGGCCTACGAACCGCGGCGCTTGGCCTGAAGGCCGTCCTCCGGTGTCCACAATGGAGTGAAACCGTGCGCCATCGCGGCAAAGGCGGCCGGACTCGCGCGGCGCCAGCGCGGACCGGGTCGAGGCGACGCACTTCAAAGTGCCTTTTGTAAGCCCTCTCTTACTCACTCATGATGGTGTTACGCACTAGCAGTGAGGTGAGGAAGATGGACTCGCAGAGGGTGAGAGTCGGTGTCAAGGTGCGGTCTGCTCTGGGCCGCCCGTGGCGCCAGGTTGGCAAGCGTCGCCTGGAGGCTGCGATCACGCAGCGCCAGAAGACCGCCCGGGCCAAGGGGATCCCGTTTTCCCCAGTCCGCCTCGGAGCACGGCTGGCAGGCGGAGCGATGCGGACGACGGTGCGGCGCTGCGCGACGACGAACAGCTGCCGTGCGTCAGCGAGCCGAGGCGCTCTCCGAGGATTTGCGTCGGCCGACGCCGCTCAGCTCGCTGGCGGCGCGATTGCTGGCGACCTCGCTGTGATGGGCTGCTGCCCAGCCGGCCATGGCCATCACAGCGTCCATCAAGGACAGGCCGAGGTCTGTCAGTTCGTACTCCACCCGCGGCGGCACTTCAGGGTAGGCGGTCCGGGTGATCAGCCCGTCGCGCTCGAGGTGCTTGAGCGTCTGGGTGAGCATCCGCTGCGAGATCCCCGGGATGCTGGCGTGCAGGTCCGAGTAGCGCATCCGTCCGATGCTCAGCGTGCTGGTGATCAGCACGGTCCATTTGTCGCCGATGCGGTCGAGCACCTCGCGGATGAAAGCGCTGTCCTTCGGCCAGGACTGGCAAGGACCGCCGACCTGCCGCTCTGATGCCATGCCTGTCGCCTCTCAATCGGTGTGCAACCGCACTACCAGTATGTAGCACCCTCTCGTCCGCATCAATCCCACGGTTGCAAAGCCCGCTCGCGGAGCGCGCCTGCGACCTGCGCTGGAAGGAACCATCCATGTCTTACCTGCTTCGCATCGACTCCTCTTCGCTCGGCGAGGCCTCCGTTTCGCGGCAGATCGCCCAGTCTTTCCTCGATGCTTGGGACGGCGAGGTCGTCCACCGCGATCTGGCGGCCGCACCCGTGCCGCATCTGACCGAGGCCGGCATCACAGCTCGCGTCACCGACCCGGCGCACCGCACCGATGCTCAGGCCGCTGCCGCGGCCACGCAGGACGCGCTGATCGAGGAATTCCTCGGCGCGAGCGCGTATCTCTTCACCGTGCCGATGTACAACCTGACGATGCCGTCGGTCTTCAAGGCGTGGCTCGACCAGATCATGGTCTTCGGCCGCACCACCAATTACGACGGCCCCTCCCCTGTTTCCGGCCGTCCCACCGTGGTGATCTCGGCACGCGGCGGCGGTTACGGCCCCGGTGCTCCCAAGCACGGGCTGGACTACGTCGTCCCCACGCTCGAGGCGCTGCTGGGCCGTGAAGACATGCTCGGCCTCGACGTCACCACCGTGATTCCCGAGCTGACCATGGCACCGCACGCCCCCGCGCTCGCGGCGCTGCTGCCGATGCACGAAGCATCCATGGCCGACGCCCACCGCCGCGTCCGCGACCTCGCCGCGACCATCACCCGCGGCGCCGCCGCATGAGCACCAAACCGGCTGGTCCAGGGCGGAAGTCCGGCCGAACTTCATGACTGACAAGGTCCGCGACGCCCCGACGGCGACGGGCGAGAACGGCATCCGGAGGATCGTGCTCGTCTCCGCCGTCGGGGCGGACGCCTACTCCGTGCGCAGCCCGGCGTAGGAAACCGCCTGCGCCAACACGGCCGCGTGCCGGGCGTCCGCGACCAGCAACACCGATTCCAGCCCCGCCGCGACCCATTCCACCGGCTGGTCGTGGACGCCGTCGTCGCCCAGCTCGCGGTAAGTGTCCACAACGGACAGCAGAGTTCCCTCCGCACCGAGCCGCACTCCGGCGATCAGCACGTGATGCGGCACGGGCGGACGCCACCGGTTCGTCCACAGTGGAGGGATGCCGGTGTCGAGATAGTCCAGCAGCGCGCGTTCCGGCGTGTCCGGCGAGCCCAGTTCCGCCGGGTCGACCCGGGCCAGCACCGCCACGCGCGGCAACTCCCACAGGCCCAGCAACAAGTCCGAGACCGCCGAAGCGGTCCACTCCCCCACTGCCGGAACCACCGCCAGCTGCTCCCCGGACAACGTCCGGACAGCTGCGGCCAACCCGCCCAGCGCAGTGCCCGCTGTCGTCTCGTCGAAGGGAATCGGAAGCCGGAAGTCGTTGCGGGACAACGCACCCACCGGACAACTGGCCGATGCGCGCACCGTCCCGGCCGCGATCGCGACCTCGTCCTGGTCCGCCACCGCGATGTCCGCCGCGCGCAACGCCACGAGTGCGGTGAAGGCCGCCGCCAGCCCGTCCTTCTGCGGCAGCTCCGCCCGGGCTTCGGCGACCAGACGCGCACCGCCGGGAAGCCAGTGGACGTCGGAAAGGCCCGTGTTCAGTACCGCCACAGATGCGCCGCCACGATCTCCTCGGGCGCCCGGTCGGCGGCCCACGCCGCGTCCGAGGCGCGCACCGCGCGGAACGCGCCGAGCAGCTCGTCCCCCAGCGCCCCGGAGACGCGCGGATTCGCCAGCAGCGCAGTGTCCTGTTCGGACGGACTCGCCGGCAGCGGCAGCACGCCCGCGGTGTTCCGTGCCCCTTCGCTCCAGCCGCCCGGGTCCTCCGCGATCGGCTCGGGCAGGACCGCCGAATCCTCGATCCCGGCCATCCCGGCGGCGAGCACGACCGCCAGCGCGAGATACGGATTGGCCGAGGCGTCCGACGTCTTCAGTTCGACATTCGCGTGCTCCGTCCCGAGCAACGGCGTGCTCGGGATGTATCGCAGCGGCGCTTCGCGGTTCTCCACGCCCCAAAACGCATAGGCACCAGCGAAAAACCCCGGCCGCAATCGCATCGTCGACGGCACGCTCGGTGCCGTGATCGCCGTCAGCGCAGGCAAATCCCGCAGCAGCCCGCCGAGGTAGGCCGCGCCTTCGCCTTCCGGCACGCCGTCGCCAGCCAGGAGGTTGCGCCCCTTGCGTCGGACGGAAGTGTGCAGATGCCAGCCGTTCCCGGCTGCGCCAAGACCGATCATCGGCGCGAAACTCGCCGCGAGCCCGTGTGCGTGCGCGGCGGCGTGGATGGTCTGGCGCGCCAACAGCTGATCGTCC
This sequence comes from Amycolatopsis circi, assembly GCF_003385235.1. Lineage (GTDB taxonomy): Bacteria > Actinomycetota > Actinomycetes > Mycobacteriales > Pseudonocardiaceae > Amycolatopsis > Amycolatopsis circi. Next base: position 20,310 of record NZ_PQIA01000150.1, read on the forward strand.
GCCGCGGACACCGGATCGGTTGCCGCGAGCGACAATTCCAGCTGCGCCACGCCGTATTCCGCGTGCAGCTGGCCGATCTGCAGGCCGTTCGCGGCGAAATCGTGCAGCAGCGCGACAATGAACTCGTCCAGGCCGATCAGCGCGTGCGGGCTGTACGCGGGCCCGCGATGCCCCGGCGTGGACACAATGTCCTCGCTGCCCGCCGGGGCGACCGAGAACTCCAACTCGTACCCAGCACGAAATTCGAGACCACGCTGCGCCGCCTCGGCGACCTGCCGCTCCAGCACGGAACGTTGGCAGTACGGCCAAGGCGAACCGTCGGCGGCGAGCTGCCGCACCGGTGCCCAGGCGAGCGCAGGCTGTCCGGCAAGCCGGCGGAGACGTTCCACGACCGGCACGAGCCGGATGTCGCCGGACGGCGTGCCGAGGCCGGAATGGGCGTAGGTGATGGCGTCGTGGCTGTCGAAGACCGCGAACAGCGAGGTCGCGCCCACGCCGCGGACCGCCGCGTCGGCCAGTCCGCCGACCGGGACCACGCGCGAACGCGGGATGCCGTTGTTGTCGGCCCAGGCCAGGTGGACGCCGCCGACCCCCGCCGCGGCCAGGTCCTTCGCCGCCGCCGACGCCGCCTTGGTCATGGCAACCTCCTCGGCATCAGTATCGCGGGCCCGCGCCGTCCGGGCCATCCGCGAATGTTCACCCGGGCGGCTCAGTGACCGGTCCGTTGTCGTCCCGGCTGCGCAACGCCACCCCGGCGACGACCGCGAGCGTCCCGGCCGCTTCGACGACGCTCGGCACCTGCGAGAGCACCAGGAACCCGACGACGCCCGCCGTCACCGGCAGCAACGCCAGCAGCACCGCGAACCGAGCCTGGCCGAGGCGGCGCAGGACCACTTGGTCGAGCGCGTACGGCACAACGGTCGACAGCACGCCGACGCCGATACCGAGCAGCAACATGCGTGGCGAACCCCACATTTCCCCGGTGCCCCACGCGAGCGGCGACAGCATGACGGTCGCCACCACGAACCCGACCGCCAGCGAATCCAGACCGTCCCCGCCGATCGCGACCCGCTTGCCGAGCAGGATGTACCCCGCCCAGGCAGCCGCCGCGGCCAGCGCGAACACGACGCCGAGCGGACTGCCCGCGATGCGCACGTCCGCGATCGCGACCACCCCGAGGGCCACCAGGACCAGCGCGATCAGGTCCCGCCGCGTCCTCGACCCGACCGCTGCCACGACGACCGGACCGGCGAACTCCAGCGCGACCGCCGTGCCCAGCGGGAGCCGCGCGATGGCCTCGTAGAAGACCACATTCATCCCGGCTGTCACCACGCCGAAAGCACCCGCGAGCAGCAGCCGCTTGCCACGCCAGGCGGCCTTCGGCGGCCGCCGCCACAGCAGCAGGACGACGGCCGCACCGAGGCAGCGCAGCCACGCAACCCCAGAGGGCGTGGCGTGCCCGAAGAGGTCGACCGCGATGGCCGCACCGGCATACATCGAAATTCCGCTGAGAACGAACAAGACCGGCGCCGGAATCGCTTTCCCGCGTTTCGAGGAGAGTGCAATGCCCACTCCGGCATGGTGCCTGACCACGGAAAACGCGCCGCGCCGGGTGGTCTGGTCCTACGGGATGGGACGACGCTGCGGCAACCGGGCTAATTCGGCGTGACGCACCTCCCACCGGCGCGGGAACACTTGCGGGCCGCCAAACGTCTGCAAGAGTGGAAGCACGAACACCGCGGAGCCGGAAGCGATCCCCGCCGAAGGCATCGAGACCGAAGTGGGCGTAGCTGGATCGAGGCACCGGGCGACCGGTGCCGGGACGGAGGGAGACCCCCATGACAACGCCGACGCTCACCCGCCCCGAATTGACCGCAGCCGACCGATGCGACCGGTGCGGAGCAGCAGCTCAGGTACGCGCTGTCCTCAGCTCCGGAGGCGAGCTGCTCTTCTGCGGGCACCACGCCCGCGAGCACGAGGCCAAGCTCAAGGAACTGGCCGCGGAGATCCAGAAGTAAGTTCGCTCACCGACAGATTCGCCCCGGAGGCGGCAAGCGCACGCGCTTGCCGCCTCCGGCCGTTTCCGGACCGAGGCGACCGGGCTTCGCCCCTCCCAGTTCCGCGATCCCGGTGACCGGGAGCTTTCGCCCACCGGAGTTTCCCGGTCCCGGTACGAGGGGGCCTTCGCGCCAGGGGCTTGCGGGTTCGGCGACCGGGAGCCTCACGCGCAGCGGCCTGCGGCCCCACGACCGGAAGCCTCAAGCGGCGGGCCTGCAGCCCCGACCACCAGGAGCCCCAAGCGCAGCGGCCCGCAGCCCCACGGCCGGGAACCTCAAGCAACGCGGCTGCAGCCCCGACCACCAGGAGCCCCAAGCAGCGGACTCGCAGCCCCGCCCACAGGGAGCCTCAAGCGCAGCGGCCCGCAGCCCGCGACCGGAAGCCTCAAGCAACGCGGCTGCAGCCCCGACCACCAGGAGCCCCAAGCAGCGGACTCGCAGCCCCGCCCACAGGGAGCCTCAAGCGCAGCGGCCCGCAGCCCGCGACCGGAAGCCTCAAGCAACGCAAAC
>NZ_PQIA01000184.1 GCF_003385235.1 Amycolatopsis circi
AACCCGTACCAACGCGGGCAACACCGCCATTTCTGGTAGAGAAATCGCAGGTCAGCGACTAACGCGGACAACGCCATCATGTTCCTGCGACTCTCTAGGTCGCAGGTTCGAGTCCTGCCGGGGGCACTCCGGTGCCTGGTCAGCGCACGCATGGCCAGGCACCGGCTCAAACACTGGGGGCCGAACCGTCCAAAAACCGTCCACTTTCCGCGCGGACCCAGTTCGAGCGTTCGACGCCGGGCGCTAGAGCGCGCGGAGGATGCGCTGCAGCAGATCTCGCGCGTCGTCACCCGCGGCTGCGATCGTCCACAGCCTCTCTGTGATGTCCCGGTACAGCGCGACGTCGGCCGTCTCGGTGACGGTGATCTCGGTGTGGTTGACCTCCACGAGCACCGTGTCGTCATGGATCGTGTAACCGTGCATCGTGATCGTCGGCAGCGTCGTGCCGAGCGGGATGACGCCGAATCGGACGTGCGCCAGGCCGACGAGGTTGAGCAGCCTGTCGATTTGCACTCGCAGCATCGGCACGTCGCAGATCGGGTAGCGCAGCGCGGACTCCCCGATCAGGATCTCGATCCGCTTGCTCGGGTCGTAGAGCACGTCCTGACGCTGGATCCGTTCGCGAACCGCGTCGTCGCTGTCGGTCGGCGTCTCGTGCATCTCCGCAGCCATCTCGAAGACGTGCCGCGCGTAGCCAGGCGTCTGGACTAGACCAGGGACGAGGAACAGCTCGACGGAGGCGATGAAGCTCGCGTCGCGTTCCGCGACCGCCTCGACGTGCTGCCGTTCGGAGTGGCCGCGCCGAAGCTGCTGCTTCCAGCGATCGCGAGCGAGCCGAAGATCGACCAGCGCGCTGCGCAGACGAGCCTCGGTCTCGTCGTCCGCGCCGACTGCGGGCAGCCAGTCATCTAGATCCGAGTCCGCCGGAATGATGCGCGCTTTCTCGATCCGCGACACCTTCGACGCGACCCAGCCGATGGCGCTGGCGAATTCCTTGCCGGTCTCGAACCCGGCATTGACCCGCAGCCGGCGCAGCTCGCTCGCGAAGATCTGATGGTCCCGCTCAGTCACCGCGCCATCGTGACGTACTCCGCGTGCGGAGTCGCTATCGGCCATGCCGTGTCGCGCCACGCCCGGTGCTCGGCGAGGACGGCTGGGTCATCGTCGACCACCACTCCGGCCAGCTCCTTGTCCTCGAATTGCAGGACTGCCACCCGCTCGTCGTCGAGCAGATAGAAGTCGTAGCCCGGCAAGCCGTGCTCGTGCGCAGTCGCTTCGGGAAGCCAGCGCACATCCTCGCCCGCGGCGACGTTCGGGCCGACGGCCTGGCGCATCCATGCGAGGTAGTCGTTGATCGGGTCGGGATAGACGCGGACACGCTGGAACGGAATGCCGTCGGCGCGCAGCCGCGCGAGGTGCGCGAGCCATGCCCGGTCGTCGTCGGTTTCGATGGCAGGTTCGCCAGCGAGCCACCGCTCGACCTCTGGCCGGTCGACGGCGTACTCGCCTTGGCATTCCCACCGCCACGACGAGCGCCGCACCGAACGCAGCAGCGCAGCGAACTCGTCGTCGGGGTTCAGGTTCCGCCGTGTCACGCGCCGCCCTTGAGATGATCGAGCAGCGCCGCGGGGACCTCGACAGCAGTCTCGTGTTCGGGGAAACCGCGCTTGCGAAGAGCCGCGAGGGCCTGCGGGTCGGTCACTCGCGATCCCTGGACCACATAGGTCCCGCGGTCGGTGGCGTACAGCTCAGGACAGCCGCCGTTCTTCGAGGTGGTGAAGAGGTGTGTCAGTTCCATCACGGTCCTCCGTGCGTCGTTCGTGGAATCCACAGAATCGCACAGATGATCACCGACGTCACAGCGCCACTAGCGGCTCTAACCGCTCGCAATCGTGACCGTGAGTAGCAGTCTCCTACTCCGAAAGTATGCACTTGCGCAATAATTCTATGGATTCTATTGAAACTCATGAGAAGTCGGACCATGCTCACCTCTCGTGGAACGGCAACGGGGATGGCGGAACGAACGGTGGGTCAGCACGGTCGACACCACCGGACGGCCCGTCAAGATCACGACAGGCATCACAACCAACGTCGCAGGCGAGAGCACGGTCGTACTCGCGGTCGACAACCCCTCTGTCGCCAGTCCCAGCGCAACGATCCCGGCATCTGCCGGCGGTCGAGTGGTCAAGAACCTTCACCTGACATTCGATGACCTTCGCAAGCAGGGAGGCGTGTGATGGGCATGCTGTGCGGCGAACTGCCCGCTGAGGAGGTTGCCGCGGTGACCGGTGCTGTGCATCCGATGCGCACATCGGACCTCATGTTGCGGGTGCACTCCGACCCGACTTCTGCGCGCCGGCGGACGGTGCATCGCTACTGGAAACGGGAGCTGAATGACTCCTCGCAGTGGCTCATCCCCTGGTGCTCCGGCAGCAACCCGTACCCGGAACGCCACGAGCGCGGCGAAATTGGGTCGGCTGGGTTCGCTGATGCCGACTGGTGTCCCGGCTGCACCGGGCTGGTCACGCAATGACGTCGTCGCACGCAGAGCGCAATGCCGCGCTGCTGCGCGACCACCAGGCAGGCTTGTCAGACGAGGAGATCGGGCAGCGCTACGGCGTCACCCCCAAGCACGTGCGGAAACTGATCGGCCGGCTCACGGAACCCGGCCCCGCCGCCCCGGGATCACTCAAGCACCGCTGGACGAACAACCCTTCAGTGTTCGCCCGCCCCGCGGCGGCTCCGCCTCCGCGTCCCAGACCGATCAAGTTCACCTGCCGCACGTGCGGCGGCACGGTGTCGCCCCGTACCTGGGAATGCGGCGGGTGCGGACTGGTGTACCGCAGCTTCGCCAAGCTGGGCGGCTCGAAATGAACCAGGGTCTCGGCACGGACGACGACGCACCCGAGACGAAGGAGGACAGGCCCGTGCTCGTCGAACCCGGTCCGGATGCGAGCCCGGACGAGTGGGTGCGCTACGTCAACCAGAAGTACCCGCGCCGCGGGGTCACCGCTCCCGGGTCGCACATGGGTCGGCTATGACGGTCGCCGCGGCGGGTGCCCCCAACCCCTTTCGCGGCACCGGCTGCGCCCCACGGACGGGGCGCGCGGCGGTGGCCTCCTCCCGGCGCAATCCCTCCGGAGGCCACCGCCATCCAAACTCCCGGATGCTGCGCCGCTTCTGGCAAGCAGGCGTGTGCGGCGACCCGGTGAGCCTGGCTGCTGCGACGAGCGATCCTCAGGCGCGCACGTAGCCAGCGTTTACCCCGCGTCCGGAAATCCGCGGGGTAAGGGCCGGTGACCGACCGGAACTCCCCGGTCACCGGCCCACTAAGCCACCCGCTCAGCGGGTGGGGCGGGACCGGCAGGTACCTATCCACAACGTGGGCAAGGGTGCGCGACAACTGCCGGTCCCGCTGCCTGTAACACCAGCGGTGATCAACGCGAGTACTCAACGCATATAGCAAGTGGGGCTGAGGGGATTTCGATGGTCATCTCACGACGAGTCTTCATCCTTACAGTGGTGGGCGTGCTCGGCGCCGCTGCAGTGGCGATCACTCTCGCGCTGACGTTGTCCAGCAGCTCCGGGGCAGCGCCCCAGCACGCTGCCCCGGACTACGAGGCAGTGGCACGCGATTCCGCAGCGATCGTCTTCCCCGGATCGAGCGCGTCGAAGGATGACATCCAGGATCTGCTGCCGTCGACGAGGCGCGCCACCGACACAGCTTGCGACAATCTCAAGCACATGAGCCGTGACGAAGTGGTCTCATACACCACCGTGAACGTCGGAGACCGGACGAAGGCCGATCGGATCGTCGATTCGATGGAGCGCAACGTCTGCTCCCGGAAGTGAACGCACGCAGAAAGCCCCCGCGCTCAACCGCTGCGAAGCGGGAGCGCGGGGGCCTTCTGTTTCGCCCGGTCTCAAGACCAGGCTGGTGTGCGATCGGCCGGGTTACGGCACGATTTGCGACTGGTAGGGCGCGTCCGTCTGAGACTGCATGTAGTAGGTGGATCCGCCGTCACGCGACCACGCATCCGGATCCCGCTTGGACTGCCACAGCTCGCGGCCGCCCGACAGCGACGACCGGTCTACCCACTGCGCCGGCTCGCTCGTGAGAGGGCTCAAGGCCTTGAACTGCAGCAGCGTCTGCACACGCGCAAACGCCTCGGCGCGAGCAACCGGGTCGGTGTAGTCCGCGAAGTTCCCGATGATCGCGATGATGCGAGCCCGGTCAGGATCGACGATCCCCTGGTAGTCGAGTTCGTAGATGGCGTGGTCGCCGAGGTCGGACACGGTGCCTCCCGTGGTCAGGTGATGCGCAGCCGGCCGAACGGCGCGACGGACTGCTCGGTGGTGTCGGTGATGCGATGCCAGGTCTCGTAGTCGGCCGGCGCAAGCTCGACGGCGCCGGGGCCGACGAGGACGCCGAAGATCCCGCTGCCGAGCGAGGCGGCGGTCCGCCAGTCCGCGGGCGCCGGTCGTGTGCCTTCGGGCACGACCGCGAGTTCGATCTGCAGGGTCGTCGGGTCGACGGGCGTGCCGTCCTCGAGCGTCGCGGTGACCCGAGCGCGGACGAACTCACGGCTGAGCCGGTCCTGCGTCTTCATCCGACCTCCTGGACGTGCCACGCCGACGACGGCTCAGCAACAGTGAATCGGCCTGCCTTAAGCAGTTCGACGGTGACGCGACCGCCTGCGAGTGCGGCGGCGACGGTGATGTCCCGATCTTGGCCGGACTGTGTCTGCGCGGTCATCCCCGCGATGGCGGCCGCGTTGAGCACCGGCTGCGCTTCACGCACTGGTGCCGCGGCGAACTCGGCGGTCGACGTGACGTCGAGGGCGGAAGACCGCGCGGCCCGCGGTGCCAGGTCCGCAGCTGCGACTGCTGCCACGTCAAGCAGGGTGGTCCGCTCGGCAGCCGCATTCGCGTCGACCTGTGCGACCGCGGCGGCGTCGAGCACGGCGGCGGTGGTTCTGAACGCCGATACGCCGGCGTGCGCCATCGCTCCGACGTCGAGCGCGGGCGCCCGGTTGGCGAATGGGCTGAGGTCGCCCCGCGCCGCGGCAGCAATGCCCATGCTGGCTTGGCGTTGCCCGGCCGGGGTCACGCCGGTTTGCGCGGTCGCGACAGCGGTCAGTGCTGCGGTGCGCGCAGCGAAGGCTCCGACCGACACCTGCGCGGTCGCCGCAGCCGTGAGGGTGGTGTTCTGGGTGCCGCCGAGCGGCGGGTCTGTGTCCGCGGCCAACGGCGTGGTGCCCGCGGTCAGGGTCCGCCCGTTGCCGGATCCGTCGGTGAGCGCCGCGGCGGCGAAGTCCCACGAGGCCCACGCACCCGAGCGGACTGGGGTGGCGCTCTGGCTCTCGGCCGCGATCTCGACGTCGGTGAGCACCGCCGTCCAGATCCTCCAGTACGCCAAGCTGCCGTTCAGCCACTCGGATCCGTCCGACGGCGACCGACCGAAGAACGTCAGCCCGTCGGGCGTGGTCCCGCTGGCCACGGTGCCGGTCAGCTTCGTCAGCGAACCGGGTGTCGTGCCGTAGTAGAAGCTGCACGCCCCTGCGGACCCGAGGGTCGCGGCGACGTACACCCACGTGCCGAGGCTGACCTCGGCACCGACGAGACCGCTCGGGTTCGAGGCCGAGTAGACAGCGACATTCCGGCCGTTGCTGCCTTTGAACCCGACGATCCAGCTGGTGTTGCCGCCGCTGCCCGAGTGCAGCCTGATGCACGGGTTGAAGCTCGACGCCGCCGCGACAGCGATCCGCGCCCATCCGCCGATCGTCCACGCGGTCGGCGACGGCGCCGAACCGAGGCTGACGCGGTCGGTCGCCGCGTCCGAACGTGCCGCCACGGTCGCCCGCCTACGGCGTGTTGTTCAGCGAGAAGGTGAGTGCCCCGGCCGCGAACGTGATCAAATCGCCCGACAGGGTGGTGATGCTGGTGCCGAGAGTTCCCCACCAGCTGTACCGCGGAGAGGCGTTCGAGTCCTTGGTGTTCGCGCCGACGACGGTAACGGCGGGCATCGGGCCGAAGCTGATCGCGGACGAGTTCGCGATCGACGCGGTCGCGGTGTCGCCGGACGTCGGGTAGGCCTGGTCGGCGTAGGAGCCGCCGGAGACGGGCGTGCCATTCGCCGTGGCGCTAGGCGCCGTGGTGGTCAGCTCCACTTTGGACGCGCCGGTCGGCGCCACGTAGCCGGTGCCGCGCATGGACGCGTTGATCAAGCGGGCGGCCTCGGCCGTCTTGAGTCCGCTGGGCATCTCAGTTCACCTTCCCGAACACCTCGTTGAGAGTCCCCGGCGGCAGATCCTGCACGGCAGCGTTGATCGCCTCGCCGTTGGCGACGAGGTGGTCGCGGTACTCGTCGCCGGTCAGGTTCTCCGCGCCCTGGCGTGCGATCACGCAGACGGGGCAGCCTTTGAGGGCGTGGCAGTCGGTGTGCCACGCGGCGATGTCGCCGGCTTCGGTGACGGCCTGGTGGCGCGGGTGGTCGTCGTTGATGGCGCAGCCGGGGCAGGTGCGGTCGACCATGGTCAGCCCTCCTTCGGCGTGTCGGCCGCTGGCGGGACGACGGTGATGACGGGGACGCCGTCGGGGCCGAGTTTCGCGAGCGGCAAGACTTTGCGGCGGGCGAGGACCGTCGAGACGACGGAGCCTGTGAATCCGACGACGGAGACCACGACGTTGATGGTGGTGTCGGGGATGACGATCCAGCCGGTGGTGACGATCGCGACGAGCAGTGCCCGCACGGCCTCGGCGATCGCGACGGGCTCGGTGGCGCCGATCGGGTCGGCGTGCTGGCCGGTCACGCGCCGAGCTTCGCGGTCAGAGCCGCGAGCTGCCCGCGGATCTCGTCGAGTGCCGCGGTCTGCTTGGCTTCCTGGTCGGCCTGCCACTGCCGCCAGTTCACCAGCGACACGTCGCCCTGCTTGCCGTCGTGGTTGAGGTCCGGGGTGTTCGCCGCCACCGACCACAGGAAGTCGACGCGCTTCATCATCTCGACGAACGCCGAGCCGAACGTCTGTTTGCCTCCGGTTGCTGCGTAGACCGCGCCGAGGGTCGAGTCGATGTCCTTGACCTTGTCGTAGATGAACTTCTGGTCGGCATCGGACAGTGCCATGAGGAAACCTCCGGTAGTGGTCGTGGTGGTGTTTGCGGAAGCGACACGGGCGCGGAATGTGCTCATGTCGAAGTTCGGGTCGGACTTGCGGCCCTTCGGCGCGCAGACCTCTTTGTGTCCGAGCACGGCAGAGATCGGCAGCCCGTACGCCGCGCACAGCGCACGGCAGAGCCGGGCGTAGGCGTCGAGTTGCTCCTCCGGCCACGCCGCGGTGCCGGTCGCCTCGGCCTCGATCCCGACGGACCAGTTGTTCGACCAGTCGTTGTTGAGCACAGCACCGGCGTGCCAACAAAGTCCGGCAGCGACGACGTACACGGTGCCGTCACGGCCGAGCACATAGTGAGCGAGCGGGCCCGCGAGGTCCGACCGCCCGTTCTGGACCACGCCGAGCGAGGGAGCGTTGCCTGCCGGAGACCCGGCGGTGTGGTGGCAGACAACGGCTTTGACGCCGGACATCTGGCCGTGGCCGCGCTTTTCCCATCCGGGTTGCTCGACCACCTTGAGCCCGGCGGAGCGGGCGATCGTGGCGAGCGAGGTCAAGTACATGATCAGCCTCCGGGAGAAGTCGGGGTGGTGGACGGTGTCTTGCTGGGCGCGGGATAGGTGGCGACGACGCACTGCCAGGTGTCGGCCGCGCCGCCGTCCGCGAGCTGCACCCGGATCTGCGCGAACTGGCCGCCGTTGGGGCACAACGCCTCGGGATGCTGGCGCAGGTAGTCCGCGAAGATCGCCTGAATCTCCTCGGCTGTCGGAGTGTGGCCGTCTTTACCGTCCTTGCCGTTCGCGCCGTCTTGGCCGTTCGCGCCATCCGCACCGGGCTTGCCGTCCTTGGCCGGTGTCGGCGGATTCGCCTGGTAATAGGCAGAGATCGAATCGAACAGCTGCTGCGGCGACGGACCCGCGGGCGTCACCGGGTTCGCCGCGAAGTATCGGGCGATCGCCGGACCGAGATCGGTGAACGGGACGTATCGGCCGGACAGCGACGCCAGCACCTGCGCGGTCGCGGCCTGCGCGATCACTGTCGGGTCCGGTGCCGAACCCGGGTCCGGGATCGGCACAGTCGGCTGACCGCGGGCCTGCAGTTCGCTGTTCGCCTTCTCCCCAGCCGCCTTCGCTGCCTGCGCCTGCTGCAACGACGACAACGTCGCCGATGTCGCAGCCGATTTGAAGTAAAGGTCGACGATGGCGTAGCCGCCGCCGACAACGATCAGCAGCACCACGACCGCGACAGAGATGATCAGCTTGGGCCACCAGCGTTTCAGCTCGACGCGCACGACCCGACGAGCCTCGGTCGGCGCGGCCTCGGCGAGTTCGTGCACGCCCTCGCGGACCTGGCCGAGCGCATCGTCAGTGCGGTGATCGTCCACGGATCTCCCCGTTCCACATCGGATCGAGCCGGTACACCAGCCCTTTCAGGGCCGCGTTTTCCTGCACGAGCTTCGCGTTCGTCTTCAGCAGGCGACGGTTGTCGTCCTGCGCCTCGTCGCGCTCGCGCCGCGCATCGGCCATCGCATCGCTGACGAGGTCGAGCGCCTGGTCGGTCCGGCGCACCGCAGCAGGCGCGGCCGGAAGCGCAGCTGACTCATCGGCCTTGACCGGCTCCTTGGCACGCCGCTGCTTGATGCGTTCGACCACGACCGGCGAATACGCAGTCACCAGGACACCGATCAGAGTGAGGACGCCGAGCAGGATTGCGAGCCAAGGCGGCCCGGCGCTCGGGTCGACCTCATCGGCAGCGAACAGCACGTGACCCCCTCGTACTTGGCATCACCTCGATCTGGCTGCCGGTTCATGCAGGCGTGCCGATCACGATCCAGGCACCGCGTCTGCTGGCGTCGATGTCGACAATGTCGGCGAGCGCCGGGGTGTAGTGCTTGTACCGCGGCAACGTCAGGAGCGTGTTGTCGACATTCACCTGCACCTTGTTGCCGACGATCCCGATCACGACGCCCTGTTTCTTTTGCGAGGCAACGAGATCCTCGATCCGCTGCCACAACGCATCGACCATCCGCAATGGACCCTCCTACGATTCGGCGGGCAGCACGACGTCTGACCGGGTCGAGCAGGTCAGCGAACCCGAGGCAGTGAGCGGGATCGTGAGTTTGTCGATGATGTGGTTCGCGCGGCCGAGTTCGGTGTCGTCGAGTTCGATCACGTCCCCGGCGGTGAGCGCGGGGTTCACCACGAGGCTGAAGTCCACCGTGCAAGCGAGGCCCTTGGTTTTGGACAGGAACGCGCTCCCGACGGCGGTGCCCTGCCCAGGCGAGGTGATCACCGGCGAGCTGTAGAAGCGGGTCCTCTTCCCGAACGGTCCGCCGACCCAGGTCGGGCTGTTCGGGTCGGTGTCCTCGATGACCACGTGCACCGATTCGCTTCCGTCGGACCGTTCGCCGTTGATGACCCACCGGTTCCAGACGTCGTCACGGGTCCATTGCTCGTCGGTGGTGAGGACGTTGCCACCGGAACCGGTGCGCGCGTACCAGACCGGGGCGTCAGCGAGCGTCGGCACCGGCCGGACGATGACTTGCCCGATCTGGTCGAAGAACACTTCCGCACCGATAGCATCGGCGAGCTTCTCGATGCCGTCGCCCCAGCGCTCCTTCTCGATCTCCATCACCGGTGCGACGCGCGTACTGCCGGTGTAGTCGATCACGGGATAGTCCTGGCCGAGCGTTCCCCAGATCAGCTGTTTGATCCCGCCGATGTAGGTTGCGCCCTCAGCGGTTTGCATCGGCGCGTCGAACTTGTCCTCCGCGATGTGGGCCGACGGGTCGACGAGGTCGATCGACACCGCGGTGCGGCTGTCCGCGGCCCGGCCGCGTTTCGACTTGTCGAGGAAGAAGACCCCCAGCGGGATCCATTCCGGTTCCGGGAGTTCGGGGATGACGATGCCGCGCCACAGTGCGCAGGTCGAGCCGAATGGGGTAAGCAAGTCCCTCGGCGAGACCGGCCACAAGGCCGGGTCGGTGACGAGCGTCGCGGAGCGGCGCACCTGGCTCCCCGAGTCGACGTTCACCTCGCCGTCGAGCACCGACACCGTGCGCGTCCCGAAGTACGGGCTTTGCACCACGGCCTTGACGTCCATGGTGTGGCTCGCGCCAAGGATGTCCCTGGCCCGGTCACTCAACTGCCACACCGCGTCCGCCTTTCACACCGCGGGCGCGGCGACCTGCACCCACGGAGAGCTGATCTTGATCCACTTCTGCCAGTCGGCCGCGCCGTCCGGGTCTTCGTTCGCGTCGTCCAGCGACAGCCAGATCCCCGGGCCCCAGTTGTGATCCGCCGGCGACCGGAGGAACAAGGGCAGGTTGTCGTCGAGGAACGCCCACAGGGCTGCGGTCGACTCCTCGTCGAACGTCCACATCTGAATGTCCTCGGTGGACACCCACCCGGAGCGCCGTCGCTGGGCCACGGTGATCGCGAGCGGGTCGTCGATCGCCTGGAACACCGTTTGCCCGGCCTTTTTCCCGCGGAGCGGCCGCTTCGAGCAGAAGATCTCCAGCGGCGCGGACGGGCTCTTCGGGTGCGTCAGCCACACCCGTCCCAGCGACGACAAGGTCGCGCCGCCCGACGTCATCGACCCGCCCTTGCGGGACGGGTTCACCAGCACGTACCGGACCGGTTCGTCGACCGGGCATTCGCCGTCCTGGATGACGCACAACGGTGCCAATGCGGATGCGGACAGGTCCGGCACGCCGAGCCACGTCGCGCCGTAGGTCGCGCCGTCGAAGTACGAGCCGTCAGTGACCCGGCGTTCGATGGTGACGCCGTCGAGACTCACCGACCCGCCCGCCGGAAGCCCGGCAGCGACCAGTTTGATCGTCGCCGACACGCCCGCGGGCGGTGTCGTCAACCGCACCACCTGCCGCGCGAACTGGCCGACGCTGCGGTTGATGTCGTTGCTGTTGAGCGACGTCGTCGAGGTCGTGAGCGGCAGGCCGCCCGAGTCGACCCACTGAGCCTGAACGGTGAAACCGGACGTGGCCGCGGACAGCTTCAGGTCGAACCCGATCGTGAGGTCGATCCCGGGCGGCAGGTTGTTCGGCACGACGACACCGCACGAACCGGCCGACGCGATCGTCGCCCGCAGGTACGACTTCCCTTGCGTCGCGGTTCCGTCGGTGACCTGTGTCAGCGTCGGCGCCCCGAGGTCAGCCAGCGTGCCGTTGAGACCGGCCTCGAAACTCGGGTTCTGGCAGTAGTTCCGGCGCGTCACGCCAGTGACGGTGATCGGGCTGCCGCCGCGCACGGCTTCGAGCGTGCCGTCGATCCGCAGACGCACCAGGCTCAGGAAAGGTGCGTCCGGCCACCACGCGGTGACCTCCATGACGCCGCGGTCCGGCACCGGCCGGATGCTGATGCCGCCGCCCGGGTAGGAGACCGGGGACAGGCGACCGGCCCACCCGCGCAACCCGAACGCCAGCGTGCGGTTCGGGGTGTAGATCCAGGTTGGCGTGCCGCCGGGGATGGGAGGCGGGGCGCTCTGCTGGCCCGGCGGCACCGACGAGCCGCTGCCCCGCGCGGCCCACGCTTCGCGCGCCCGCGCGCCGCGCGCCCACGCCATGGGTCAGAACCCCATCGAGATGTACTGGAACGCGACCGCCACGCCCGAGCCCACGTTCGCGCCGGTCGAGATCGCGTAGAACCCGATCGTCACCCCGGTTGCGGTCTCCGACGACACCACCGCCACCGCCGGGACGCCAGTGCTCACCACGCCGAGCGCCGTGGCGATCGTCCCGTTCGGGAACGGCGACTGGTGCGCCACAGTGATCAGGCCGTTCGTACCAGTCGTGCCGACCTTGTGGCCGCCGCGCAGCAGGACCGCCGACCCATCCGGGATCGTCCCGCTTCGCCGCGGCCCCGCGTCCGCCGCGAACGCGACACCGACCGACGGCGCCCACAAGCCGCTCGCGCGCTCGGCCACGTCTTTCTTGTCGCCGCGCATCACCCGCCCGCCGATCGGAGAATCCGACGGCATCGACGACGACGTCCGGGCCAACACCGTGTCGTACGACGTCGGCGCGGCCTCGATACGAGTGCCCGCACCCCACGCCTGCGCGGTCGTGCCTTCCATGCCGCGCGCGACGGTGACCGTGTTCGAGGCCGAACTGTGGGCGGTGACCCACACGACCTCGTACGCGCCGAGCGTGTCGTCATGCAACACCAGTGGCAGATACTTGCCGTTGGTGCCGTAATCCGTGTCCAGGCCGACGAAGTCGACCGACTGGAGCGTCGAACTCGACACGGTCGCCGCGCTCAGCAGCGCCGTCGAAAAGTAGTCGCGCGTGGCGCGCTGCTCGAAAGCCACTTGGTCCTCCTAAGTTCTGCGACCGCGAGCGAAGTCAGACCCGGACGCGTGGTCTGCCGCCTCGATCCGCGCGTCGATAAGCGGCACCAGCACGCCGCCGATGTTGAGCGATCCGGAAATCTGAAGCGGACCGGACAACCCGGCCGCGGATGCCTTGCCGCCCATGGTTTGTGCCGCGATCCCGCCAGTGGCGTACCGGCGCATCACCGCGAATCCCATGCGCCGCGCCGTTTCCTCGAGGAGAGCGAGGCTGCGGTTGGACCGGTTGATCGGGATGTACGCTTCGTCGTCCCGCACCCGGTCGCCGATGACCCGCCACGTGTTCGGCGGGACGATGTCCGCGAGACCCGCGCGCATCGGACGCAGCCGCTCGAAACCGCCAGCGGCATACGTCTTCAGGATCCCGCCGGCCGCCTCCATCGCCATGCCGCCCGCGGGTCGGTACCCGACCGGCATGTTCTGGACGCCGCCACCGACCGTCTTCACCCGAATGATCGATTCGCGGGGACGCGCGGCGTAATCGATCGCCGCGTTCGCTGCCCCAGTCTTGGCATCGACGGTGATCACACCAACGCTGCCGTCTGCGAAACGGACTACCTGGAGAGTCTTGTCTTTTGCGCCCTGGTTGAACGCGTCGACCGTCATGTAGCCGCGCGCACCGTTCGCGTACTGAACAGCGATCATCGTCTTGCCGGTGGCCGGGTCTTTGTTCGCGTCCACCGTCATCACGCCGATAGATCCGTCCGCGTACTGGACGGTCGCGTTGACCTTGCCAGTAGCCGGATCGACATTCGCGTCGACCGGCATGACGCCAGTGACCCCCGCGGCGTACTCCGGCAGCTTGTCGATCGCCGACTGCGCCGCGACGACATCGGCGTTGACCTTGATTTCCTTGCCGTCCGGGAGCTTGTACACCGCCTCGCCGAGATCGTTGAAGCTGACATGCAGTCCTGCAGCGGACGCGGATGTCGCGTCCATGCCCGCGATCATCGTGCGGAGCGCGTCCGGGATCTTGTCCTTGTAGGTCTCAGCCAGCCGGACAGCCTCGGCGTTCGCCGCCGCGCGACCTTCTGCCAGTTTTCCGTCGTCCGTGGCCGCTTTGCTGTTGGCGGTCGCCTCGGCCTTTTTGGCTGCGATCACGTTGAGGAGAGCATGCTCTTCGGCGCGTGCTGCCGCTGCGTATTCCTCGCTGGTTTTCCCGTGATCCTTCAGAGCGTCAGAGGATGCCTTTTGGGCCGTCTTCAGCTCAGCAAGAGAATCACGATAAGTCAGACTCGCATCGGCAGCGTTAAGTGCCGACTGCGCCTGCCTTTCCTGCGCTTCCCAGAGGCGAATAGTCTGAGTCGAAACACCGGCTGCGGCGGACGCTAGGAGTTCATAACCTTCTTGTGCTTGACGATTGGCTTTGATCTGCTCGCCGAGCGCACCAGTTCCGTCGAGGATGTGCGTAAGAAGACCCTTTTGCGCCTCGCTGAGAGTGTCGATCGAGGCCTTGCCGTGACCAGTGTCCCCCATCGTCGTGTACAGCTTCTCAACTTGCTCTTGGACGTCCGCGTACGTGCCGCCGTTCTGCAGCAGCTGGTGGTTCACATCTTGCAGACCCTTGATCTGCGTGTCGGTCAACCGCGCTTGCCTGCCGATAGAGTCGATCGCCTTGTCAGAAGACTTCGTGACTTCCTCGAGCGCCGTTGAGTTACCGTTAGCTGCGGCCGCGTACAGGGTGAACGAACTACCAGCGAGTGTCGCGTTCTGCGCGACGTTCTTGTCTGCCAACGCTTTGTTATTGGTGTCGATGATGTTCTTGTCGATGACACCGCCCGACTGCTTGTACGCGTTGGTCAGCTCGTCGACCTTCTGTTTGTACGCAGAGGCTTTGGCTGCCGCCTCCTCCTGCTTCTTGGAGAACAGCGACAACACCACGCTCGCACCGGCGAGCGCGAGACCCCACGGGCCACCGAACACGCCGATCAGACCGGATGCCGCCGACTTCAGCAGGCTGCCGCCCGCAGCAGCAGTCCCGGCCAGCTTCCCGAACCGCTCCGCGCCGCCCGAGGCATTGTCGAACGCAGCGCGCGCCGCCGACAGGGCCGACGACCGCTCGACGATCGTGCCCATCGCTGCGCCCATCGCGCTGATCGGCGTCCCCGCAGCAGCCGCACCATCACGGATCGACCGGGTCTGCTCCACAAACCCGCGTGCCGCGGCGACAGCTGGGATCGTGCTCGTGTTGAACGCAGCCATGTACGAGCCAGCCCTGCCGACGGACTGGCCAGATGCCGCCGCCTCGCTCGCCAACGACCGGAAACCGTTCGCCTGCAAGCTCAGGTACCCGGACGTCGACTGCGCAATGGAACGCTGCGCGGCAGCCTCGTTGCCGAACTGGCGCAGCGTGCCGACCGCGCCGCCGATCCCGGAAGCGACCGCGCGCACAGGCGCAGTCAGCGTGCCGATCGCCGAGCCGACGAGCCCGACCTTCCGCGACGCCCCGTCCGATTCGGTGCCAAGGCTCGACATCCGGTCACGGATGCTGTTGATGATCGGCGGACCGACCTTCATAGCCAGCAGCGCGAACGCCGCGGTCTGGATCGGGCCCGGCAGGCTGCCGAAGAACTGCGCGAGAGCACCGACGCCCTCGGCGAGCGGCTGCACGATCTGCAGCACCAGCTTCGCCGCGCCGTACCCGAGCACGAGCGCTTCCCGCGCCGCGCCGATCGGGCCGCCCGCGGACGCGAACCCCTCGCCGATCTTCGCCGCGCCCTTCGCGAGCGGCTCCGCGACATCGACCGCTTGCCGCGCCACGTCCACGAATCCGCCGACGATCGTCTTGCCGACCTCGAGGCCGCGCGCGCCGAGAGCCTTCGCCGGATCGACGAACGGCTTCAGCAGCCGCTCCGCCGCCGACGCGACCTCACCCGCGCCAGCACCGACGCCCTTCGCGATCCCCGGACCGAACTCCTTGCCCGCGTCCGCCGCCTGCTTCACCAAGCTGGCGAGGCCGTCGGACACGACCGGGCCGTACTTCTCGACCGCGTCCGCGCCCATGCGCACCGCGGACTCAAGCGGCGGCCCGATCGACTCGAAAATGTCGATCGCCGTCGTCTCAAGCTGCGACTTGAAGCCCTCGATGGCGCCGCCGAGACCCTTTGTCTTCGCAGCAGCAACGTCCGCGGCGCCGCCGGACCGGCTGACCGCAGTGGCCATCTGGTCCCACTGGTCCGAGGTCACGCCCGCTGCGACGCCGGCGAGCCGCACAGCGTCCGACCCGAACACGGTGGCGGTCGCCTGCTGGTACTGGGCGTCCGTCATTTTCTCGGACGCCGTGTGCAGCTGCTCGAACAGCGACTTGAGGCCGACGAACTTGCCTTGCGCGTCGTAGACCTTCAGGCCGAGCTGTTCGATGGCTTTCTGCGCGGGCTTCGACGGGTTCGCCAACGCGAGCAGCGCGCTCTTCAGCAGCGTGCCCGCGTCGCTGCCCTTGATGCCCGCGTTCGCGAACAGGCTGAGCGCGGTCGAGGTTTCGTCGATCGACAGCCCGAACTGATGCGCCACCGCTCCGACTTGCGACATGGCCTGCGCGAAGTCGGTGATCTCGCCGGACGCCGCGTTCGCGGAGTTGGCGAGCACGTCGGCGACGTGCCCGGCCTGGTCCGCGGACAGCCCGAAAGCGTTGAGCGCCTGCGACTGGATCTCCGCAGCGCTCGCCGCGTCGACCTGCGCCGCTGCGGCGAGCTGAAGCGTTCCCTTCGCCGCGGTCATCGCCTGATCGACCGACAACCCGCCCTTGGCGAGTTCGGTCATCGCCGCCGCCGCGTCAGCCGCCGACGTGGCCGGGAGGTCCATGTCGGCGCCGAGACGCTTCGCAGTGTCGCCGACGAGCGCCATCTGCTCGCCGGTCGCGTGGCTGACGGCTTGCAGTTCGTTCAGGCTCGACTGGTACTCGATGCCGATGTCGATGGCCTTCTTCAGCCCGACAGCAGCAACGGCGGTGCCCGCGGCGACCGCGAGCCCCAGTCCTTTCGCGACAGTTCCGAGCGCACCACCGGCACTGCGGAGCTTGCCGCCGAGTTTTTCGGGGAAACCACGAGTGTCCGGCTCAACGAGGATGTCGATCTTTCCACCGGACACGTGATCACCCCCGTGTCTACTGGTGTTCGGTGACGATCCCCTTGGCGCGTTCCCACTCGTCGAGAGGGATCACGTCAGCCTCTGGTTTCGGTGGGTTCTGGTAGCGATGCACCTCGGCGAGATACGCGTCGACTCGTGCCTGCGCGAGCTTCGGCGGCCGCAGCGCGCTCGGCGGAATCATCGGGAACGGCGGCGGCTTGAACCCGTTCCGTTTCGCGATCGCGCGTTCCTTACGGAGTTCCGGGTCGTCTGGGTCGATGGTGCGGTCGTTCCACGTCAGCTGCAGCGCATAATCTTGCGCTTCGAGCAGCCGCGCCGTGTTCTCCTCGTGCGGGCCCCACGCGGCTTCGCCGTCGCTGAGCAGATCGGCGAGCGCTGAGGTGGGGATCCGGACAAGGCGGCGCACGAACGCGGCCAGGTCCGCAGCGGGCATCGTGCGCCACACCTCGCGGAGATCTTGGCGGAAGTACTGGAGAAAGTCGGTGAGCACGGCGTCCCACCACGGTCCGATGACCGCGGTCAGGACGCCCCAGATTCCCCCGCCTTCTCCTCCTCCGAGCCGAGCGGATCCGTCGTGCCGAACACCACGAAGTTCAGCATCGCAGCCAGATAGTCGCTGATGCCATCCGGTGTGATCGGCTGGCGCTGCCGGTCGAATGCCTCGGTGAGGGCGTCTGCCCGATCGGGATCGACGAGCAGAGCGGCCATCG
This sequence comes from Amycolatopsis circi, assembly GCF_003385235.1. Classification (GTDB taxonomy): domain Bacteria; phylum Actinomycetota; class Actinomycetes; order Mycobacteriales; family Pseudonocardiaceae; genus Amycolatopsis; species Amycolatopsis circi. Next base: position 17,267 of record NZ_PQIA01000184.1, read on the forward strand.
CTGTGATGACGTCGCCCTTGCCGCGGGCTTCGTTGTGCGCGGTCAACTGAGCGCCGGTGGCCGCCCGGACGAACTCGAACGGTTCGCCGGCGACCTTCATCACGCGCTTGCCGACGAGGCCACGCGTGCCGAGCCACTGGTCGAGGTCGAGTTCCTGGTCCGAAGCGGACTCGCGGACGAGTGGGTTAGGCCGGGCCTTCGGCTTCGGAGCGGTCTTGCGGGTGGTGCGGGGGGCGCCCTGCGTCATGCTTCAGCTCCTGTTCAGGCGAGCGGGTTGGACGAGGTGAACTTGCGGATGGACAGGCTGCCGTCGTCCGGGACGAGGTCGATGACCTCCAGGTCCCAGCCTTCGAGGTCGTCGCCGTCCATCGTCTCCGGCGGCTTGGTCGCGAGTTCGGCCTTCTTGAGGTAGAAGCCCTTCCACTCGCTTCCGTCCTGAACGCGGATGATTAGCGCGAAGGGCTCGTCGTTGCCCTCGATCCACTCCCAAATACCGGACCCGGTCGAGGTTTCGGCGATGGACCCGCCCTGCAGCAAGGTCAGCGCGGTGGCCTTCGAGACGTCGACCGGCCGGAACTTGATCGACTCGGTCTTCTCGCCCTTCTTCTGTCGGTACGTGCCCTTCTTGTTCCACACGGTCAGGTTCGTGTTGTCCTGCGACGGCTCCCGGCTGAAACCGGCCTTGATGCCACCGAACGCATCCCAACCGGGCAGCGCGGTCGCGAAAATGTCGGCCGGAAGCGCGGTACCGGCGGACGCGCGGAAAGCGTCGCCGTCCAGCCACAAGCGCGAATCGCTCGGGCTCGCGTAGTCGGACATTCGTCCTCCTGCTGTAGTCCCGCACGTCGCGGGGTCTGGGTAAGGAAAAGGGGCACCCTGCAAGAGATTCCGCGCGCGGTTCGCGAAGAAAGGCCCGACCCGCCGCGCAGGGCGCCCCACCCCAACGGCGGGCCGGGGGTCAGTGGGCGTGGATCAGAAGCTCCGCGCGGACCTGCACGCCGAACACTGGCGTCGCGGGGCCGCGGGTCTTGTCGAGCGGCATCTCCATCGGGCCGTCTGTGACCCGCGCCGAGTACCGCACCTGTTCGTAGCTGGCGTTCCGGACAGTGGCCAGCAGCGCCGCCGCGCGGGCCGCGATGTCCCACGCCGCGGTGAGCGGCTCCTTGTCGCCGAAAGGGATCGACGCGCACCCGTTTATCGCGAGATCTCCGCGGTACGCGCCGGCAGCCGCGTCGATCGGCGTCACCGACGTCAGGATCACCGCGAACGGCTTCGTGATTGTTGCGGGCGCGGCCGACGCGAGACCACCCGGCGTGAGTGCGGTGAACGTCGGATCGGCGAGCAGAAGCTGACGAGCCAGCCCGGCCAGGTGCGGCAGCACGGGAGCGGTCACGGTCACCTCCGCGGCTGGTAGCCGGTGTACTTGCCGTACGCCTTCGCCGCGTTGGTGAGCACCGCGTGCGCCGGAGTGTCCGACGTGCCGTACTCCTTGTAGAAAGCATCCGGGTCGTTGTCCACAACGGACACCTGGTCTCCGGCAGCCTCGACGCCGATGCCGTCCCGGTAGGCACCGGTGAGGACCGGTGCCGCGGCTTGTGCGTCTCCAGCGATCTGGTGCGCGATCTCAACCCGGTCCGGAGTGGACAGACGCCGAGCCTCGGCAACCGCCTGGTCCGGGTAGACCGTGACGCGGAAGCTGGCCACGGCTACAGGCTGAACGCCGCGACCGTGAACCCGGTCGCCGACGGGGTCGCGATCAGGGTCGCGCCGTAGAGGTTGATCGGCCAACCGCCGATCACACCGACCTGGTTCGCGCTGAGCGTGTACGTCTTCGGCGTGACGGTTTGGCCGTCGACCTTGTCCTTGAACGCCACCTGGACCGTGCCGCCGCCCGCGGGCGCGGTAATGCGGAGCCACAGCTTTCCGCCGTTGACGAAGCTGTTGCCGTTGACGTTGTCCATCGCGGTCGGCGTCGGGTCCGTGAGCACGGACTGGTAGCCGACCTTGGACACGGTTTTCGCGGTTGCGGCCATCGCCACACCCCTCCTACTGCTGCATGTCGGATATGAGCCGCGTGGACGCGGCGAGGAATTCGGGGCGATGGTTGGGGCGGCGCGCGACGTCGCCTTCGATCGCGTACTGCGTGCCGGTCTCGTCGATGACGACCGTGGCTGAGGTGAGCGGCTTGTCCGGAGGAACGAGGACCGTCCACGCGGACACCACTGTGGTCTGCTGGCCGGCGATCTCGGTCTGCGAACCCAAGTCAACGACGGATTTCTGCGACAGCCTCGCCGGAGACCGGGTGTCGACCGGGTCAGGCGGGCGGGTTGTCCCCGTCACCGGATCCACTGTTCCTGGACCGCTTCCCGGATTTCGAAGGGTCACCTGCTGGGGGTACTTCGGGGCCACTCGGGTTCGCCTCCTCGCCCTGCGCGGGCGGCTCCGCGGTGAGCGTGCCGTCCTTCAAACCGTTCTCGGCGAACACCGAACCGGCCGCAGTGAAGTACTGGCGGCCGTCGGTGTCGTACAGCTCGACCGTGGTCGGCTCGATCACGATGTCGCCGGTGTTGCTGTCGTCGGACATTCGCGTGGTCCTTCTATCCGGGGTGGACGGAGAACGCTTTGCCGCGCACGTGATTCGCGTCCTGCTCGGTCGGGGTGAGCAGCTCGATCTGGCCAGCGGTCAGGTCAAGGTTCGCGGCGGTGCCGTCCTGGAAAACGATCGTGTACTCGGGATGCGCCTCGCTCTTCACGCCCCGCTTCACCTCGACGGCTTGCGCGACGACATCGACACACACCCCTTCGGCGAGATCGGACTCGATCGAGCCGTCAGCGATACCCGCGTCGAGGTCCGCGCCGACGCCGCGGAGGCGCTTGCGCATGATCGCCGACACGTAGCGGATGAGCGCTTCCGCCTTCGCCGTCTCGGCAGCGTTGAAGTCGACGAGGAGCAGGGTGGCCACGTCAGCGGCCGTGGCGTACGTGGCCACCGTGCATCACTCCTTGCCCTGCTCAGCGCGGCGCTTCCGCTCGTCGTCGATCGACTGCACGATGTCGTCCCGGCTCGCGTCCTCCGGGATCTCCTCGAACCAGCCGAGCGCCACGGCGTACTCGCGCCACGCCTCGACACCGGAACCCTTGCCGGACCGCGGCGGCTCAACGAGGTCGCCCTCACCGCCGCTTTCACCGCTGGTGCCCGGATCGGTCTCCTCCGGCGAGTCCGAGGGCTCGGCCCACGCCTTCGGGTTGGTGACAGCCGAACGGACCCAGCTCGGCAGCTTGTCGTCGGGCCCGAACGCGTGCATCTCGCCGTGCTCGTCAGCGACGTGCACGAAGGTGCGCAACTGGTTTCCCATCTCGCGCACCCCCTACGCCACGTCGGCGACGAACGACAGGTCCGGGTTCGCCATCACCGGGATGCCGATCGCGGCCGCCTTCGTCCACAGCGCGACGGGGTCCTTCTCCGTGTAGACCCCCGCGACCATGCCCGGCTCGTTCCCGGACAGCCCGTACTCGGCTTCGAGCGACTCCGCGGTCGTGCCCCACATCGTGCGGCCGAGCTGGCTGTCGCCGGAGTCCGGCGGGAGGAACAGGAACTTGTCGTCGGGGATGACCCGCTGCGCGGACTTGTTCACCGACACCTGCGCGTCGTAGACGCGGATCGGTGGAAGACCGAACGCGGCGAGCGCGTCCTGCAGCATCTGCTGAGTGACCAGCGACGGCTGGTTCGCGCCAGGGAACACGAGGTTGCGGAACTGGGCGTTCTGCATCAGGTACGCGATAACGCGACGCGAGGTCACCGCGACGCCCGGCTCGGTGCCGTTGGTCGCGACGTAGGTGTCACGCCAGGACATCATGTCCGTGACCGGGACCGCGGAAGCGGTGTTGCTCCACGGGGTCGCGGCCGTGACGGAGTGCCCGGCCTTGCGACCGAAGTCGACGACGAACCCGTTCAGGCCGTTCTCGTTGATCGTGACGGACCCATTGACCAACGCGTCGCCGCGGGCGAGTTCCATCCGGGCCGACAGCGCACGCGTCATGGTGAGCGCATCGTTGAGGATCGCCTGCCGGATCGCACCGTCCAGCTTCCGCTGCCGGAGCCGGTCGTACTCGCCCTGCCGGATCTTGCGGGACAGCGGCGGCAGTTCGCCGGAGATCCGCGCGATGCCCGGCCGCGAACCGATCGGCGACTCGGCGTCGTAGGTCCGGAACTCGCCGGCCTCGACGAGCCCGGCACCGCCGCGGGCGAGCCGGAAGTCGAGGTCATCGACCAACTGGTTCGGCAGGTACTGGCTCAGCGTGAACTGGTTGACCTGCAGGTCCGCGAACGCGGCGCGGACGAACCCCGTCAGCTCGACCGGGGTGATGTAATCGGTGTTGATCAGCATTTACGTCACCCCTCTCAGACGAACTCGGCGAGCTTGAGATCGGCCTTGCCGTTGGCGTCGATCGATCCCTTGCCGGACTGGAACGGAAGCTTGGCGGTGCGGACCCTGCAGTGGGTCAGCAGCGCCGCGCCGACGGGCTTGCTGGTGTCGGCCGGGACCTTCACCGCGGTGAAGAGGAACCCGACGGCGACACCCGGCTCGGTGGTGGTGTTCGACGGGTCGTACGGGCCGAGTTTCGTGGTGCTGCCCGCGAGGTAGGCGAGCACTGTGCCCGACGGGATGTAGCCGTTCGGGTAGTGGGTTCCGGCGGTGAAGGCCGAGGCGTCGAGGGTGACGGTGCGCGCGGACTGCGTGCCGTGCGCCGACCCCAGCCAGGACTGGTCGTCCTGCTGGAACGCCTCAGTCTTGATGCTGAGGTCCATGATTCCCCTTCCGGGATCAGGTGTTCGTGTTGTTCTGGTAGGGCGACTGGTAGAGCGCCGCACCGGCCGTGAGAGTCGGCGCGGCGGGCGTCTGAGGCGTGCCCTGCCCGGGCAGCGGCGCAGGTGCCGTCGCGGCGACACCGGCCTTAGTGAGCAGCTCCTGCACGGACGCCGCCTGAGCCTTCAGCGAGGCCTCGTCGGTCGCGGTCAGCAGGTGCAGGTGCGTCGCCGGGACCCCGTGGTCGGTCGCGGCCTTGAGCCGGAGTCGCTCCGTGCTCTCGGTCGCGAGCTTCTGCTCGAGTTCGGCGACCTTGGCCTGAGCCTTCTGCAGGTCGTTCATTCCGGCCTGCTCGAACTCGGTGACCTTCTGGTTCACCGCCGCCAACTGCCGGGTGAGTTCCTCGGCGCGCTCTCGTTCCGCCTCCAGCGCTCGCAGCCCTGCCGGGCCGAGAGGCTGGTCTCCCTGGTCGTTCGGCGTAGGCGTCGCGCCAGCGGCCGGCGGAGCGGGAGCGGGCGGAGCCGCAGGGGCTGCCGGCGTACTGGCAGCGGGCGGGTTGGAAGCGGGCGGCGTGGGCGTCCCCGTCGCGGGTGGCGCCGCCGGCGGGGCGGCCGGTTGACCGCCGCCGGGGATCGGGCCGGACGCGCCCATGATCGGCCACACAGGGCGGCCCCCGACGATGCCGACAGCACGCAGCGGATCGCCCGTCCGCGGGTCGACGATGCTCGGGTGGGTGGGCAGGGTGTTCGTGCGCATCGCGCGGTCCCCCGGTGGTCGTCCTCGCCC
>NZ_PQIA01000153.1 GCF_003385235.1 Amycolatopsis circi
CGTCTGTAGCGGCGGTGGGGGCGCGGGCGGCGGAGGTGACGAGTCGGCAGCCGCTTGCCTATGCGGTGGGTCTGGGGTCGCCCTTTGACTGGTTGTATCGCGAGGGGGCGCAGATCCTGTTGCTGGGGGTCGGGCACAACCGGAACTCGTTCCTGCACTACGCGGAATCTCTGGTGCCGCATCATCGGCGGAAGGTGCGGCGGTTTCCGTACCTTGTGGACGGGGAGCGGGTGTGGGTGCGGACCGATGACGTCGGAGACGACAACGGGCGCTTCTTTCCTCAGGTCGGGGCCGAATTCTCGGAGACGGGCGGCGTGCGGCGGGGGAAGATCGGGGACGCCGGCTGTCAGGTGATGGACTGTGTACCGTTCGTAGGGTTTGCTCAGCGAAGGCTGGGAGAGCTGCTGCGGTGAAGCTGGCACCTATACTCGGGCGTTGTGACTGAAGGGTTCTCGCGGGTGTCGGAGCGTTGCCGGGCGTTCCTGGAGGAACGACGGCCGCCGACGCCGTGTCTCGTGGTGGACCTTGACGTGGTGCGGGGGAACTGCGAGCGGCTCCAGCAGGTGCTGCCGGAAGCTCGGATGTACTACGCGGTCAAGGCTAATCCGGCGCCGGAGGTAGTGCGGATCCTTCGGCAAGCCGGTGCGGGGTTTGACGTCGCCGGGCGCGAGGAGATCGAGTTGTGCCTCGCGCAAGGGGCGCGGCCTGAGTTGCTTTCCTATGGCAACACGGTGAAGAAGGCGCGGGACATCGAGTTCGCGCACCGCGTGGGAGTGCGGCGGTTTACCTTTGACAGTCTCGAGGATCTGGAGAAGCTCGCCGAGTTCGCGCCGGGGGCGACTGTCTCGTGCCGGATTCTCGTGGACAGTCGTGGTTCGCAGACGCCGTTCGGGCGCAAGTTCGGATGTGCGCCGGAGATGGCGGTCGACCTGCTCGTCCGGGCGGCTGAGTTGGGACTTGATCCGGAAGGGGTCGCGTTCCACGTCGGGTCTCAGCACATTAATCCGCAGGCATGGGAAGTCGGGATCGCTGCTGCGGCTTCGGTGACCCGCGCGGTTGCGGAGCGTGGGGTTTCGTTGCGGGGGCTGAACATCGGCGGTGGGTTTCCGGTTGGCTATCTGACTGAGCCGCCGCCGTTGGAGGAGTACGCGGCGGTAATTCGCGAGTCGGTGGGGCGGCATTTCGCGGTCGCGCCTGCGTTGTCGTTCGAGCCGGGGCGGGCGGTGGTGGCGTCGGCCGGAGTGATTCGCAGCGAGGTTGTGCTGGTGTCGCGCAAGTCTTCTGCCGAAGAGCGGCGTTGGGTGTACCTCGACATCGGGCGGTACGGCGGACTCGCCGAGACCGAGAACGAGGCCATCGCGTACCGGTTGGTCACTGCGCATGACGGTGGTCCGGACGGTCCGGTCGTGGTCGCGGGACCGACTTGCGACGGGGACGACGTGCTCTATCAGCGCACGCCGTATCGGCTGCCGTTGACGTTGCGGGCTGGGGACTACGTCGACATTCCGGATGCCGGAGCGTACACGCAAAGTTACTCTTCGGTGTCGTTCAACGGGTTTCCGCCGTTGCGGTCGTACTTCGTCGGCGGGGAAGCCGGTGGGGTGGGGGAGTTCGCCGGACGGCATGTGCTGGCTGAGTTCTCCAGGGTGTCGGCCGAGTTGCTCGACGATCCGGCGGTTTTGTGCGAGAGCTTGGAACGTGCGCTGGACAAGGCCGGGGCGACGGTGTGCGAAGTGACGTACAAGCAGTTCGAGCCGCACGGGGTGACGGCGATGGCGTTGCTGTCGGAGTCGCACGCCTCGATTCACACGTATCCGGAGCGCGGGTCGGCGTTCGTGGATGTGTTCACGTGCGGGCGCAAGGCGGATCCGGAACTGGCGGTTCAGTTGTTGCGAGACTTGCTCGGCGCGAGCGTTTCGCGGGTCACCACTATCCACAGAGGACAGGAAGACAGTTGAACATCGAGGAACCAGTCGGCGCTGGGCTGATCCGGCAGTGGCATGTCTCGGACGTGCTGGTCGACACGCAGACTGCCTACCAGCACCTGGTGATCGGCAAGACGGCGCAGGGTATTTCGCTCTTCTGTGATGATGAGCGGCAGAGCACCGAGTTCAGCCAGCTGGTGTATCACGAGGCGTTGCTGGTTCCGGCGTTGCTGCTTGCGTCCACTGTGGACCGAGTGTTGGTGGTCGGTTCCAGCGAAGGTGTGGTGTGCCAGATTGCGGCTGAGGCCGGGGCGTCGGTCGATCACGTGGATATTGACGCCGAGGCGGTTCGGCTTTGTGCGGAGCATCTTCCGTACGGTTACTCGTCGGCGGAGCTGGCTCGCGCGGAGCGTGGCGAGGGGCCGGTTCGGGTGCATTACGCCGATGGGTGGGAGTACGTCCACGCCTGCGCGGAGAAGTACGACGTGGTTCTGGTGGATCTGCCGGATGAGCAGGATGACACCGAGGCTCAGCACAATCGGTTGTACAGCGCGGAATTCTTGGCGCAGTGCCGGTCGTTGCTGACGCCGGGCGGGGTGGTGGCGTATCAGGGCGGGTGCCCGACGTTGTGGCGGAACTCGACGTTGGTCAAGTGCTGGCGTCGGTTCGAGGAGGTCTTCGCTACGCCGGTCTACTTTGGTTCGGCGGAGCATGAGTGGGCGTTTTTCTTCGGCGCGGAGGTGGAAGCGCCGGTGGAGACGATGGTGGAGCGGTTGGAGACGCTGCGGTATCGGCCGGAGACTATTGACGCTTTGGCGTTGCGTGGGGCTACGGTTCCGCCGGTCAGCCTTCGTCGGTGACGGATTTGTGGACGTTCGCGTTGATCACTCCGGACGGAGTGGTCAGTTAGGCGTTCGAGTCCATTGTGGAGTTGTTGCAGCGCAACGGTTTCGTTGTGGTCACCGGGCGGGGGCTTCGGCGGCGGATCGGGCAGCAGTTCACGGCTGGTGATGACCGGCTCCTGGCTGAACTGGACGAAGAGCGCGACCGGATCGCGTGCCGGACCAGGCTGTTCTTGCGGAGCGGGGCAGCTGTCTCGGCTTTGGAGAAGCTGGTTCTCGACACGCACGACGCCTGATCGGCCGGAGAACCAGTTCGGCAAATGCGGCCGCGTGGAAGGGTCTCCTCCTGGCGCGAAGCCGTGTTGGTCAACCGGACTGGTGCGTCCCTGGGTTCGGCAGCGGAGTCGGGGTTGTGACGGGCTCGTCGGACGGGCCGGTGTTGCCGGACTTCGTTCCGGGTTCCCAGCCCGCTCCGGGTACCTGGCCCTGCGGCCGCGGGTTGAGCGGCGGTTGGTAGACGCGGTCGCGGATTGCGTCGCTGGGAGCGCGTCCGCTCGACGTCGAATGCGCGGGTTTTCGGCGCGGGGTTGCTGTGGTGCGCGCTGGCGGGTTTCGCGGCGGGTAGCGGGAGAACCGGCGGGGCTGGCGAAGCGACGGCTGGGCTGGGCGAAGCGAGAATGGGAGCGGGAGCCGGAGCGGGGGAAGCAGGGTGCCGTGGGGGAAGAAACGACCTGCGGGGCAACCGGATTGGCTTGTGGCTGGCCGTCGCTCGACGTCAACCCCACGGTCACCGCGATCGCCGCACCGGCCGCTACCGCGGAGGCCAGCAGGATTCCCCGTCTTCGATGCATGAGCGGATCCAACTGCCGCCCCTGATCGGTGTCAAGCGGCAGGTCAGTGGCCGGAGAACCAGCCCGGCAGATCCAGTCTCGCGGACTCCGGCGAGGAGACCTTCCGCAGGTCCTCCTCCATCGCCCGCAACCGCCCGGCACCTAAGGTTTCAGACCACTCCGAGCGCAGTTGGTCGAAGATCCGCGCGGACTTGGCCAGGCAGTCCAGGCCATGATCAGTCAGCCGCACCAGCATCCGGCGACCGTCGGCGGGGTCGCGTTCGCGGTGGACGTAGCCGAGCCGTTCCAGAGTGTCGATCGTCTTGCCCGCGGCCTGTTTGGTCACGCTGAGCGTGCGGCCCAGGTCGACGGCGGTCGTGCCCGCCGGGCCAATTGCCTGGAAGACGAAGCCGTGCATCGGCCGGACGTCGGGGTGGCCCTGCTTCGCCAGCTCGGCGTGGAGGTCGTCGATCAGGCTGCGGAAGCCGAACAGCAGGCGCAGCGGCAGCTCGTATCCCGGCGGATCGCTTGACATAGTAGACAACCTCGTTGACTATATGGACAACCACGTTGTCGAGTGTAAGGGAAGTGGCAAGTGACGGTTATTCGGGACAGTCGCCGGACGGAGACGCCCAACGCGGTGATGACGACGCTGGCTTCGCCGACTCAGGGCGGCAGCCAGCAGGCGGTATGGAGAGTCGAGATGGCGCCCGGCGCGGTCGGGCCGGTGCATGCGTTCGACACGGAGCTGGTGTGGGCGATTCTCGGCGGCGGGGCGGAGATCACGCTGGACGGTGTCGTCGAGGTCGTGAAAGAGGGGGAGACGGTGGTGCTGCCTGCCGACGCGGAGCGGCAGGTGCGGGCTGACGCGCAGCGCGGCATGGTGGCGATCGTGTGTGCGCCGGGCAGTACGCGGGTGTATCGGATGGGCGTGGTGCCTGCCTGCGCGACCGCTGACGGGGACAAGATTCTTCCGAACTGGGTGGCCTGAGCTGTGGCGGGCGTCACGGAATGTTCGGCGATTTTGAGCGCTACAACGGATATGTCTGCTCCCACCACGCCGCCCGCCGTGTCCGAAGAGACCGCCTCGGTCGTTCCCGTTCTGGACGACTTCGACTTTCCGCTCGTCGACGGCGCTGCCTGCCGTATCGACGACCCGGACTGCGAAGCCTGCCAGTAACACCGCAAGCACGGTAACTGCCGGCCGGTCCGGCAGTTACCGTCGTTCTCGCGGTCAAAGAGGCTTGACCGGCTGCCGCAGGACCGTTTTCAGCTTCTCGGGCGCGGTGCGGCGCGGGTCGCTCAGGTAGATCTCGTGGTGGTCGCCGTTGAACGTCAGGTCGTGCTCGGGCAGGTATTCGTGGTGGAGCCGGTTCAGCGTGGGCGTTTCGTCGTCGTACGAGCCGAGGTGCAGGATCTGGACGCTCGTGCCCTCGGCCAGCGTGCGTAGCTGAACTCCGGCGAGTGCGGGGTTGTCCTTCTTCTTCGCGACGCTTTCGGCGGTCTCCCGGACCATCTCTTCGGTGATCCAGTCCGGCTGGCTGATCAGCATCGTCCAGTCCCACTTTTCCTTGTCCCGCGTCAGAAACACGCTGGGGTCGTCCGCGCGCCACAGGCCTTCAAGCGGTCCGACGACGAAGTCTCGGCCGAGGGTTTTCTTGCTGGCGAACTTCACCGCGTAAGCGATTCCGTACAGCGCTTCGACGGCGTTCGAGTACTCCGGCGCGGTGTTGGGGTCGCCGTGGCCGTCGGCGGCGAGGTACTGGAGCGCGGGGACGTCCACGACGGTGAAGTCTTTCGACGGCGGCGAATACAGCGCGCGGCGGGCTTTCTTGACGTCGTACTTCTCCATCGCGGTCTCCTTGGTGAGGACACTTTCGGTCCAGGTGAGGTCGGCCGTGAGCATCGCTTCGCTGTAGTCGAAGATCGCTGCCGCGGCGTCCGGTAGCGGTTCTTGGCGGGCGCGCGTCGCCCGGACTTCGGCGAGTTGTTCGCGTACCGCGGCGAGCCGTGCGGTCAGTCCGGCAAGCACTTCCGCGTCGGACAGGCCGGGGCTGTTGGCCATGGCGATGAGGACGCGCGCGTGGACCGGGGTGAGGGTGGTGAGCGCTTCGCGGGTGGCGTCCGCGCACAGCTCGACCCCGGATGGCGTGGTTTGGAAGGTCGCGCGGGATTTCCCGGAGCGGGGACCGCCGGTGGTTTCGATCAGGCCGCGCTTGGCCAGTTTGTCGAGGACGTAATAGATCGAGGAGAAGCCGAGCGCGGTCCAGGCGCGGATGCCGCGTTTCTCGATCACCCGCTCCAGGTCGTAGCCGTGCCGGGGTTGCTCGACGAGCAAGCCGAGAACGGTCAGTTCGGCGTCGGTGAGGGCGGGCACTCGGCTATTCTAGTACTAGAATAGCTGTGCCGCCAAGACCGCGACCTCCGGCGCCGGGTCGAAACCGTGTCCGACCAGCCAGTGGACTACCCGGAGGCTGCGCAGCGACCACCAACCGCGGAGTACGTCGAGGTCGATGTCGGTGCCGTAACCGGCCACGACGTCGGCGAGGTGTTCCTGGTGGGCGAGGGTCAGCGCGGCGAGGTCGAACAGGGCGTCGCCTTGGGCGGCTTCGGACCAGTCGAGGACGCCGGTTACCCCTGTCTTCACGCACGGCGATCTGCAGGTCGCCGTGTGTGAAGACAGGGGTCCACGGCCGGAGCGCGGCCTCGGCGATCCGGTGGTTGCGGGTGACCAGGTCGGCGGGGAGGACGTCGTTCGCGATCAGCCACGAGCATTCGCGGTCGAGGTCCGCGGCGAGTTCGTCGGGGTTCCAGCCGGGCGCCGGCGGCATCGGCGCCTCGTGCAGTTTCCGGGCGGCGGCTCCGGCGTCGGCCCAGGCTTCCGGTGACGCGGTCGACGGTTTGCCGGGACGGCCGAGTTCCCGGCCGGGCAAGGCTGCGGGCGCCCCCCCACTGCCGCCCCCATGCCTGGGATTTAGGGGGCGCTGCAGGTGCAGGGTTGGCTGTCCGTGAGGGGAACCCTGAGGGACTCTGATTCCCTCAGGGTTCCCCTCACGTACCTGAGGGCTAGCGCTGCAACCTCGGGTCCTGCGAAGGGTCCGCGTACATCGGCGGGCAGCCCTGGAGGACGGCTTCGGGACGGAGTTCGTAGTGCCACGGCTCGTTGCGGTAGATCTGACACAACCCATACGCGGCACCATGTTTCGACAACCAAGCCGTGGCCTCGAACGGCCCGAGGTCGATCGCGTTCCCCAAGACGTGCGCGGACCGGTCGGCGGTAGCTACCCAACGCGCGGCTTCCTGTTCCGAGCCGTACTTGGCAATCGCTTGGTGCCGGAGCCGATTCTGATACGCCGGGGAACGCCAGCCGCTGTTGACGCGGAATTCGACGCCGTCGTTGGCGGCGTCCTTGGCCGCTCGGCGAAGCGCATCCAGGAACACCGGGTCGAGATTGGCCACGGCCGGAATCTCCGCGAACACCGTTGTGCCCGGCGGGACGGCTCCGTCAGCCTCGCTGAGTGCGCCACGACGGCGAAGCACGCGGCGGGCGGTTCGCCGGAAGACGGCGAGAGCCGGGCGTCGTGCTGATTCGCTGCGGGTCATGGCGTTCAGCCAAGGCGAACCGGTGTTGCCAGCGCGTACGCGGTTTCGGATATGCCAGCGATACGCAGCTGCTCGTAGCATCGACGGCATGCGTGTGCTGATCGTCGAGGACGAGCCCTACCTGGCTGAGGCGATCCGGGACGGGCTGCGCCTCGAAGCGATCGCGGCCGACCTCGCCGGGAACGGGGACACCGCGCTGGAAATGCTGAGCGTCAACGCGTACGACATGGCGGTGCTCGACCGGGACATTCCTGGGCCGTCCGGCGACGAGATCGCCAAACGCGTCGTCGCGTCCGGCAGCGGCATGCCGATCCTGATGCTCACCGCCGCCGACCGGCTCGACGACAAGGTTTCCGGCTTCGAACTCGGCGCCGACGACTACCTCACCAAACCGTTCGAGCTGCGGGAACTCGTGCTCCGGCTGCGCGCACTCGACCGCAGGCGCGCGCACAACCGGCCGCCGGTTCGGGAGATCGCGGGACTCAAACTGGATCCGTTCCGCCGCGAGGTCTACCGGGACGGCCGGTACGTCGCGCTGACCCGGAAACAGTTCGCCGTCCTCGAGGTGCTGGTCGCGGCCGAGGGCGGAGTGGTCAGCGCCGAAGAACTCCTCGAGCGGGCCTGGGACGAGAACGCGGACCCGTTCACCAACGCCGTCCGCATCACGGTCTCGGCGCTGCGCAAACGGCTCGGCGAACCGTGGCTGGTCGCGACCGTGCCCGGCGTCGGCTACCGGATCGACGACGGATCGGAGCGCGGATGATCCGCGAGCCGGGGATGAGCGTCCGGCTCAAACTGACCCTCAGCTACGCCGGCTTCCTCATGCTGGCCGGGACGCTGCTGCTCGGCGCGGTGGGCTTGTTCCTGCTGAACTACCAGGACCGGGCGCTGGAGGTCATGCCGGTGGTGATGGCCCCGTCCGGCCGCGACCTGATCAAGGACTTCGCGCCCGACGCGGCCGTCGTGATGCTGCTCCTGCTGGTGTTCGGCCTGCTGGGCGGCTGGGTGCTGGCCGGGCGCATGCTCGCCCCGCTGACCCGGATCACCGCCGCGACCCGGCGCGCCTCCACCGGCTCGCTCGCGCACCGGATCGAGCTGGAAGGCCGCGACGACGAGTTCCGCGAACTCGCCGACAGCTTCGACGCCATGCTCGCGCGCCTCGACGCGCACGTCGCCGAGCAGCGGAGATTCGCCGCCAACGCCTCCCACGAGCTGCGCACTCCGCTGGCGATCACGCAGAGCCTTCTCGAAGTCGCGCGCAACGACCCGGACCGCGATGTCGGCGAACTTCACGAGCGACTCCGTGTCGTGAACGGCCGCGCGATCGAACTCACCGAAGCTTTGCTGCTGCTCAGCCGCGCGGACCAGCGGTCGTTCACCCGGGAGCCGGTCGATCTGTCGCTTCTGGCGGAGGAAGCCGCCGAGACGCTTCTCCCGCTTGCCGAGAAGCACGGTGTCGTCATCGAGACTTCGGGCGATATCACGGCCGTGCGCGGGTCGCGGGCGCTTCTGTTGCAGCTGACGACGAATCTGCTGCACAACGCCATCGTCCACAACTTGCCGGAGGGCGGGACTGTGCAGCTTCGCGCCGTGTCCTCCGCGAGGACGGGCACGCTCACCGTGGAGAACACGGGGGAGGAAGTCAATCCGGAGCGGATCTGGACGTTCACCGAGCCGTTCCAGCGCGGTACCGAGCGGATTCGGCGGGATCACGCTGGGGTCGGTCTGGGACTGGCGATCGTGAAGAGCATCGCGCAGGCACACGACGGGTCTCTTTCGCTGGCACCGGGTGTTGCTGGCGGGCTTCGGGTGACGGTGCGGCTACCTGGCGGGTCGATGTCGCTCGGCGATCGTCAGGACTTGCCGAGCTAGGGCGGTGTCGGCGTTGGGTGTTCCGGTCGCGGAGGCGCGGGCGGACATCGCCGTGATTCGGGTTGGGTCGGTGAGGATCGGGATCAGCGCGGACTCGATCCAGGCCGGAGTGAGATCGGCGTCGTTGACGAGCAGTGCGCCACCCGCTGCGACGACTGGTCCGGCGTTCAGGCGTTGCTCGCCTCCGCGGTCCGGGAGCGGGACGAACGCGGCTGGAAGCCCGACTGCGGCCAGCTCGGCGCAGGTCATCGCGCCTGAGCGGCAGATCGCGAAGTCGGCCGCGGCGTAGGCGTACTGCATTTCGTCGACATACGGCAGGACGACATACGACGGGTCGCCCGCTTCGACGATGTGCTGCGGGCCGGTGATGTGCAGGACTTGCACTCCGGCCGCCCGTAACGCGGGAGCGGCACCGGAGGCGGCGACGTTGATCGCTGTGGCGCCTTGCGAACCGCCGGTGACCAGTAGCACTGGGTCGTCGGTGTTCAGGCCGAACCGTTGGCGCGCTGCTTCGCGGACCGCGGCACGGTCGAGTCCGGTGATCGCCGGACGCAGCGGGATTCCGATCGCGGTGCCGTTTTTCAGCCGGACGTCGGGGGAAGCGGTGTAGACGTGCGGCGTCAGAAGGGCGGCCAGACGATTGGCTGCTCCCGGGCGGACGTTCGCCTCGTGGATCACGATCGGCAGCCGTCGCTGGCGAGCGGCGAGGTAGGCCGGGGCGGCGACGTAACCGCCGAAGCCCACCACGACGTCTGCCTGGACCTGGTCGAGGACCGTTCCGGCAGCGCGGATCGAAGCGCGCAGCTGGGTCGGCGTGTGCAGCAGAGCCCGGGTTACCTTGCGCGGCAACGGAACCGGCGGGATGAGTTCCAGCGGGTAGCCGCGGGCCGGGATCAGCGTCGTGTCCAGGCCGCGGATGGTGCCGAGCGCGGTGACCTCGGCGGACGGGGCCAGCCGGCGGAGTGCGTCGGCGAAGTTCATCGCGGGTTCGATGTGCCCGGCCGAATGGCCTCCGGCGACGACCACGCGTGGTGCGGTGGGGTTCATTCAGGCGACGAGGAAATCGAAGTACGTGTCTGGGTAAGGCTCGTCTTTCAGCGTGTAGTGCCACCATTCGGCTTCGTAGGCGGCGAAACCGCAGTCCTCCATGATGGAACGGAGGTGCTGCCGGTTCGCCGCCTCGTCCGCGGTGATGCCGGGTGCGTCGTGGTGGGAGACGACGTCCATCAGGTCGAAGCCGCCGCCCATGGGGACGAGTTCGCCGGTGTCCAGGCGATACAGCGTCAGATCCGCCGTGCTGCCTCGGGTGTGGCCGGATTTGGTTGCCACGTAACCGTTTTCGAACATTTCCGCCCGGTTAAGGTTCGGGTAGTGCTGGTGCTTCTTGCGACCGTCTTCCGGCTGTTTTGCCCAGTGCAGGAAGCAGTCCACGGCGCGCTGTGGCCGGTAGCCGTCCCAGATCAGCAGGCCGAAGCCCAGCGTCGCGGCTTTGTCTTGCGCGCTTTGCAAGGCGGTGCACAGCGCGTGGGTGCCGACGATTCGGTTCGCCAGGTAACCGTCGACCGGTTTGCCGGTGAAGTTGTCCCAGGTGGCGTACTTGGCGTCCCAGCGGATCCCGGGCGCGGCCTCGTCCAGGAAGGCGAAACCGTGCTTCATCGGGGCGTCCCGGCCAGCGCGAGCGACACCATCCGGTCGAGCATTTCGGAGAACGGCACTCCGGCCGCCGCCATCATCCGCGGGTACCGGCTGTAGGAGGTCAGGCCGGGGAAGGTGTTGACCTCATTGAGCATGGCGGTGCCGTCTTCCAGCAGGAACAGGTCGACCCGGGCGAGCCCCTTGCAACCCAGTGCGCGGTAGATGGCCCGCGCGGTCGCTTGGACCCGTGCGCGCGATTCCGGAGAAATATCCGCGGGGACGATGATGGTCGAGTTCTCGGAACCGCTTTCCGGGTTGTCCTCCTGGTGGATCTTGAAGAACCCGTGCGACAGCCGGATCTGGTCCGGTTCGCCGACGAACAGGTCCGTGCCGTTGCCCAAGACCGCGCAACCCACCTCGCTGCCCTCGACCGCTTCTTCGATCAGCACCTTGGAATCGAATCGCGCCGCTTCCGCGATCGCGCCGGGCAAGTCCTCCTCGCGCGCAACCTTGGTGACGCCGAACGACGAACCGGACCGGGCCGGTTTCACGAAGACGGGGTAGGCGAACTTGCTCGCGTCGACGGCCTCGTCCGCAGTGCCGGCCCAGAAATTCGGCGTGGCGATGCCCGCGCTGTCGACAACCAGGTAAGCGAGGGATTTGTCCATGCACAGCGCGGAACTCTGCACGTCGCAGCCCGCGTACGGGATTCCGGACAGCTCGAGGAGACCCTGCATCGCGCCGTCCTCGCCGAGCTTGCCGTGCAGCACCGGGAGTACCACGTCCAGCCGGACCGGCTCGTATTTGCCCTGCTCTTCGACGAGCAGCCCGTGCACGTTCCGGTCCGGCGACAGCATCGCCGGGCGGCCGCTGTCCTCCCACGCTTCGCTCGGGCCGTCGCACAGCTTCCAGGAGCCGTCCTCGGTGATCCCGATCCAGTACGGCTCGTACTTTTCCGGATCGAGGTTCTTCGCGACCTCTCGCGCGGATTTGACCGAGACGGGGTGTTCCTCGGAGATTCCGCCGAAGATGACGCCGACCTTGAGCTTAGCCATGATTTGTCCAGCTTTCGAAATTCAGGCAGTTGAGGAGACTGTTTTCCACCGCGTCGCGCAAGGCGTGGTCCGTGTAGTACGCGGTGTGCGGGCTGATCAGCACGTTCGGCAGTTTCTGCAGCCGCGCCAGGTTCGTGTTTTCGATCGGTTTTCGGCGGCAGTCGGCATAGAACAGCCCTTCTTCCCCTTCGAGGACGTCCAAAGCCGCGCCGCCCAGCGTGCCGTTTTCCAACGCGGACCGGAGGGCGTCGGTGTCGATCAGGCCGCCGCGGCCGGTGTTGACGACGATCGCGCCGGGTTTCATCTGCTCGATCCGCTGCCGGTTCAGCAGGTGGCGGGTTTCCGGGGTGAGCGGGGTGTGGAGGGTGACGATGTCGCTCTGCCGCAGCAAATCGTCGAGGGGAACGTAGTCGGCGGACGTCCGGGGCCGAAGGTCGTAAGCCAGTTTCTGACCGCCGAAACCCCACAGCCGGTCGATGACCGCCGCGCCGATCCGTCCGGTGCCGATGACGCCCACGGTCAGGTCGCGCAGTTCTTTTCCGGGAAGATCGCTCAGCCGGTAATCGTGTGCGTCCGTCCGGCGGACGAGTGATTTCGCGTTGCGGGTCGCCATCAGCATCAACATGAGCGTGTAATCGGCGATGCTGTCGGGCGAGTACGCGACGTTTTCCACCGTGATCCCGACTTTTTCGGCGTACGCGACGTCGAGATGATTGCACCCGATGCTCCGCGTGGAGAGATACTGGACGCCGACTTCGCTGAGCGCGTGCAGGGCGCCGTTGGCAATGCGGGTTTTATGGCTGACGCTGACGCACCGATTTCCGGCGGCGAGTCCGACGTTGGCCTCCGACAGCGCCGCCGAGGTGACAGTCGGTGTCACCCCCAGCCGAGACACCGCCTCCCGGACCAAGGCGGCTTCGTCCGGCCCGCACCCGTAGATCGTGATCCCGGTCGCCGCAACCGGCGTTCGGACCCGGAGGACCGCGGCGCATGCCGGTTCGCGGTAGGTCATGCCTGCCAGTCAAAGCCGCGCGATGTTGCCAGCACGTATGCGGTTTCCGATACACGGACGATATCTGGTCGGCGAAGAGGGAGAAGCGCACTCGCGGCGGCCCTTTTCGGCGCGATCGCGAGGAATCCGCCGGCGGTACTGCTGTTTTCGCAGGTAGACGGGTTCCCATACCCCCAGGTGGCGGACTTCAAACTCTTGTACATCGGTGACAAACCGTGCGACCGTTGAGCGAACGGAACGATCCGTCCGGACCACGCCGGTCGTTCCGGGTGGCGGGCCGGTGGCGGCGCTGGGGGGCGTGAAGGCGGACGCACAGGGGGAGAAACGGCAGTGACGGCGGTCGTGGCAGTGCATGTCCCGCGCCGGACGGTTCTGGACGTCGTATTCGTCCACGGACTGGACGGCGATGCCCGCGCGTCGTGGCGTTGCGGCGGCGACGGCACGTTCTGGCCGCGGTGGCTGGCCGCCGATCTCGCCGGCGTCGGAGTCTGGACGCTGGGGTACGAGGCCTGGTCGAGCGGGTGGCGCGGCCAGTCGATGCCGGTGCCGGACCGTGCGGTCAACCTGATGGCTCAGTTGCAGAACGCCGGACTCGGCGAGCGTCCGTTGTGCTTCGTCACGCACAGCATGGGCGGCCTGCTGGTGAAGGAGATCCTGCTGCACGCCGCCGAGAGCCGGACCGATTTCGCCTGTTTCGCGAGGGCGACCCGAGGCGTCGTTTTCCTGGGCACGCCGCACACCGGTTCCGGGCTGGCTCGGGCGGTGGACGCGCTGGGCGTGCTGTACCGGGGCACCCCGGCGGTCGAAGATCTGCGCCGTAACAGCGCCTACTTGCGGCAGCTCAACGACCGCTACCGGGATTGGGCGGACGACACCGGGATCGCCAACCTGGTGTTCTTCGAAACACGCCTGACCCGCCGGGTTCGGGTGGTGGACGAGGCGTCGGCGAATCCGGGACTGCCGAGGGTCCGGCCGATTCCGGTGGACGCGGACCACGTCGGCATCTGCAAGCCGGAGGACCGCAGTTCGCTCGTCTACGGGCAGGTCAAGCGGTTCGTCCTCGGCCTGCTGCCCGGCGACGGGAACGGCCAATCCCGTTCGGCGGCGGTGCATCGGACGATTCTCGTCGCCGACGTCGAAGGGTTCAGCCACCGGAGCCGGACGAACCGGAACCAGCTGTCCGTGCGCGACGCGATGTACCAGACGCTGCGCCGGGCGTTCCGGAAAGCCGGTATCCCGTGGGAGGCGTGCTACCACGAGGACCGCGGCGACGGGGTGCTCGTGCTCGCTCCTCCGGAGGTGCCGAAAGCGGCCTTCACGGAGTCGCTGCCCGGCGCGATCGTCGAGACTCTGGAGGTGCACAACCGGGTCGCCGACGCGGAAGAACAGATCCGGCTGCGGCTCGCCGTGCACGCCGGGGAGGTCCACTACGACCAGCACGGCGTGACCTCGAACGCGGTCGTCCTGGCTTTCCGGCTGGTCGATTCGCCGGCGTTGAAGTCCGCGCTGGCCGGGTCTTCGAGCGTTCTCGCGATGATGGTTTCGACGTGGTTCTTCGACGAGGTCGTGCGGCACAGCGAGGGCAGCCGCGCGGAGACCTGCCGGCCGTTTCCGGTGCCGCTGCGCGGAAGCCAGACGACCGGCTGGGCGAGCCTGCCCGGCGATCCCTGGCCGCCCGACCGGTCGGGCGAGGCTCCGGACGGCCTCGGTCCGGCTCTTGGCCCGCGTGACCCGGACCCGTCGCCGCGTCCGGACCGGGAAGGCAGCGGCCAGCTGGCGAAACGGACGCTTCCCCGCGACGCTCCCGCCTTCACCGGCCGGACCGCGGAACTGGAGAACGTGCTCAAGGAGATCACCGACGCGGTGCACACCGGCCGCATGGTCGCCATCCACGCGATCGACGGCATGGCCGGAGTCGGGAAAACCGCGCTCGCCGTGCACGCCGGTCACCTTCTCGCGCAACGGTTTCCGGACGCGCAGCTGTTCCTGCGGCTGCAC
This sequence comes from Amycolatopsis circi, assembly GCF_003385235.1. Lineage (GTDB taxonomy): Bacteria > Actinomycetota > Actinomycetes > Mycobacteriales > Pseudonocardiaceae > Amycolatopsis > Amycolatopsis circi. The sequence continues at coordinate 14,773 of NZ_PQIA01000153.1, forward strand.
GGGCACACCCCGGGCGAGCCGCCGGTGGGGCCGGCGGACGCGCTCGCGTCGCTGCTGACCCTGATCGGGGTGACCGCACAGCAGATGCCGGCCGGACTCGACGCCAGGGCGGCGCTGTGGCGCGACCGGCTGGCGGACAAGCGAGCGCTGCTGATCCTGGACGACGCGCTGAGCCACCAGCAGGTCGAACCGCTGCTGCCCGCGGCGGCCGGGTCGCTGGTGATCATCACCAGCCGCCGCAGGCTCACGGCTCTCGACGGGGCGGTCTCGCTGGCGCTGGACGTCCTGCCCGCCGAAGAGGCGTCCGCGTTGTTCGTGCGGCTCTCCGGCAGGCCGATCCGGCCGGAGGAGGGCGAGGCGGTCGACCGAGTGGTGCGCCTGTGCGGCTGGCTGCCGCTGGCGGTGACCCTGCTGGCTGGACGACTGCGTAGCCGTCCACAATGGACGGTGACCGATCTGGCGGACGAGCTGGATTCGACACACGACCGGCTCGGCCGGCTGCGCGCGGAGGACATCGAGGTGGCCGCCGCCTTCGATCTGTCCTACCGTCAGCTCGGCCCCGGCCAGCAACGGTTCTTCCGCCGCATCGGCCTGCACCCCGGCCCCGAACTGGACGCGCACGCGACCGCGGCGATGGCGGACCTCCCGGTGGCCGAAGCCGGTGCGCACCTCGGCGCCCTCTACGACGACCACATGCTCGAAGAGCCCGCTTTCGACCGTTACCGGATGCACGACCTGATCCGCGAGTACTCCCGGAACCTCAGCCACGACGACGATCAGCAGGAAGCCGAACGGGCCGTCGGCAGGCTTTTCGACTACTACTGCGACACGGCTGCCGACGCGGCCGCGCACATCGCCAAGGACGTGACCACTGACGGCCTGCGCGGAACCCGGTCGCTCCGCCGCCGGGCCGGGCGCGACGCCCGGGTGGCGAGCAGCATCGAGGCGTGGCGGTGGATGCGCGTCGAGACCGTCAACCTGCTTGCCTGCGCTGACCACGCGATTCGGCACGGGTGGCATCAGCAGGTCGTCGATTTGTCGGCGTGCCTGGCCAAGTTCCTTTACATCGCTGGGCCGTGGGACCGGGCGTTGCGGTTGCATCAGTCCGCGGTGCGCGCCGCGGAACACCACGGTGACGAGGCGGCGCGGGCACATGCCTTGAACCACTTGGGGAGCGTCCAACGGCGCATCGGCGACTACGCGTCGGCCGCCACGTCGCACGCCGCCGCGCTGGAAAGCTATACCGCTTTGCGGGACGAGGCAGGGCAGGCTGCCGCGCTCGGCCAGCTCGGCGCGGTGCGGCGCTGTCTCGACGACTATTCCGGTGCTGCCGAAGCGTTCCAGCGCGCGCTCGCCATGGTGATGAAACTCGGCGATCGCAGCGGGGAAGCGCACGCCCGCAACGAACTCGGCATCCTTTACCTGGTCAACGGCGACTACCGGGCCGCGGTCGGCTCGCACGAGCACGCACTGAGCATTTACGAGGAACTGGACGACCTCCTTGGCCAGGCGGACGCCTGGAACGAACTGGGCGTCGCGCGGCGGGCGATCGGCGATTTCCCCGGCGCGGTCGACGCGAACACCCGTGCGGTCGGCGGCTTCCGCAGGCTCGGCGACGGCTTCCACGAATCGTTCGCGCTCAACAGCCTCGCGGTGGCCTGGCGGATGATCGGCGAACCGCGGAAAGCCGTCGACGCGCACCACGAGGCACTGGCCATTTCCCGTGCGCTGGGCGACCGGCTCGGCGAAGGGTTCGGGCTCAATGAACTCGGTGCGGCGCTGCGTCTTGTCGGGGAACTGGAGGCCGCGGAGGAGTGTCACGCCGAGGCACTGGACATCTTCACCGAGCTGGGCAACCACCTGGGCAAGGCCGAGGCGCTCAACCACATGGGCGCGCTGCTGCTGGCGACCGGACAGGTGGAGGAGGCAGGGGCGCGGTACCGAAGCGCGTTGCCGCTGGCGCGTGAGGTGAACAGCCCGCTGGAAGAGGCACAGGCCTTGGCCGGGCTCGGCCGATCCGCGGTTTCGCGAGGAGACCAGGACGGCGCGCGGGATTGTCTGAGTGCCGCGCTGGAGATCTTCGACCGCATCGGCTCGTCGGAAGCGGATTCCGTCCGCGAGTATCTGCGGTCGGCGGTGGATCGCCTTGACCTCAATCCGAGTTGAGCCGCCAGCCCGGGTTTCGTTACCGCGCAGGGCCTGAATCTCGGACCGGCTGGGCTCGGCCGGTTTTCGAGGTGCGCGGGGCCCGGTGAGGGATTTCCGCTCGGCGAAATGCGGTGGAGCGAGCGGACTTCGGTGTGGTCGGATGCCCAGGTGAAAGAGTGGGAGCGGCGGTACGCGGCACGCCGGGAGACGGTCTTGGCTCTGCCGACCGTCCACGCCTGGCATCATGCGCGGATCTTGCCGCCGCAGCAGGGGGACGTGCGGATCTCGGCGTCGATCGGCCCGCTCGGCGAGCTGATGGCGTTGTGGTCGTCCCCTGCTGACCAAGCGGTGCGGTTTCCGGCCGCGCGGGTGACCGTGCACGTACCGGAGATGGCGGTCGCCGCGCGGATTCCCGCTCTTCGGCTGGAGCATCCGACGGTGCAGCCATTGCCAGACGGTCGCGTGCTGGTGGTCGCCGCGCGGTGCACCTGGCGTCCCGGAGGCCCGGACCGCAACGCGATCGTCTACGACCCCGACGGCGAGACGGTGGCCGAGCAGACTTTCGGCGACGGAATCGACCACGTGCAGGCCACGCGAAACGGCAAGATCTGGGTCGGCTACTTCGATGAAGGCGTCCTCGGCGCGCGCGGCTGGGGCGACGCCGGTGCCGCGCCTCCCGTCGGCCGGAGCGGGCTGGTCCGGTTCTCGGCTGACTTGACCGAGGAATGGCATTACCCAAGTTCCGCTCGGGTGGCGTGGGGCCACATTACGGACTGCTACGCACTCAACGTCGACGGCGACACCGCCTGGACGTGCTTCTACACCGAGTGGCCCCTCGTCCGGATCCGCGACGGCGGCGTGACCGGGTGGCACAACGACGTCCGCAGTGCCACCGCGTTGGCAGTGCGCGGTTCCCGGGTCGCGTTCTACGGCGGTTACGAGCCGGACCGCGATCGGCTGGTGGCCGGGGTCCTCGACGACGACCGGCTCCGGGTGACCGGCGAGTACCGGCTCGTCCTGCCGGACGGGCAAGAAGTGCCGCGGCGGGCCCGGGTTTTCGGGCGGGGTGCGGACTTGCACCTCGTGACCGAAGCCGACTGGTACCGGCTCAATCTGGAAGACCTTCCCTCGTAAGAAAATCCCTGTCACCGCAGCGATTTCGCCACCACGCCACCAGGAACCCCGGTTGTTCATCGACCGTTCACGCCGAAAACCCCGTGCCGCGCGTCAAAAGATGAAGGATTCGAGAAGACGCGTCGGGGGACGTGCGAGAGGGTGGGTTCGTGAAGCGCCGGTTGTCGATCGGGCTGGCTGTGGTTCTGGTGCTCGCCGTGGTGGGGGTCGTCGTCTGGGGGCGATCCGGCGGCGGCGACGCGGCCGGCGGTGGGATTACCGTCGTGCGCGGGGTGATCGGATCGGAGAAGCAGGCCTTCTTCACTGATCAGCGCGTGGTGGACGCGTTCGCCAAGCAGGGGTTGAAGGTCGAGGTCGACACTGCGGGCTCGCGGCAGATCGCGACGACCGTCGACCTCGGGAAGTACGAGTTCGCGTTCCCGTCCTCCTCGCCGGCGGCGCAGAAGATCCAGCGCGACAAGAAGGTCACGACGGTCTACACGCCGTTCCAGTCTCCGATGGCGGTCGCGACGTTCGAGCCGATCGTGCAGTTGCTGAGCGCCAACGGCGTGGTGCATAAGGGCGCGGGCGACTACCAGGTGCTCGACATCGCGAAGTACCTGCAGCTCGCGGGCACCCGCTGGGACCAGCTGCCGAACAACACGGCCTATCCGGTGCGCAAGAACGTCCTCGTAACCACCACCGACCCGCGCGAGTCCAATTCCGCGGCGATGTACCTGTCGCTCGTTTCGTTCGTGGCCAACGGCAACAACGTCGTCTCCGGCCCGGATCAGGAGGCGAAGGTTCTGCCGCAGGTCGCGAAGTTGTTCCTTGACCAGGGTTACACGCAGAACAGCACCGAGGGGCCGTTCGAGGACTACCTGTCGGCGGGCATGGGCAAGACGCCGCTCGCGTTGATCTACGAGTCGCAGTACGTCGACCGGGTGTTGCGGAACGACGGCTCGATTCGTCCGGACATGCGAATGCTTTACCCGGCGCCGACGGTGTATTCCAAGCATACGCTGGTTCCGTTTTCCGCCAACGGAAACAAGGTCGGCCAGGCGTTGTCGACGGATCCGGAACTCGGCAAGCTGGCCGCCGCCTTCGGGTTCCGCACGACGAATCCGCAGGTGTTCCGCGAGGTCGCCGCGAAGGCCAAGGTGCCGGGTGATCTCGTCGATGCCGTCGAACCGCCCAGTTTCGAGACGCTGGAACGCATGCTCGACTCGATCCAGAAGCAGTACTGATGGACGAGTTCACGCTCACCCCGCCGGAACCAGTCGCGGCGGTCCCGATGGAACGCGCGGCCGGGCTCATCACGCTCGGCGAGGACACCCGGACCGAGATTTCCCAGCGGGCCGACGAATTCGCCGCGCGGCTCGAAGCGCTCGATGTGAAGTCGCCTGAGTTCACCGCGTTGCTTGACGAAGTCCTCGCGGTCGGCGAGGCGGACATGCGCACGGCGGCGACGGTCGCGGGCACGATGCTGGACCGGTCGACCAAGGCACTCGACGCTGCTCGTTCGCCGCAGCAGGAAGTGACGACAAGCCTGACCGAGTTGCGTCGCACGGTCGCCGAACTCGATCCGGCGAAGCTGCCGATCACCGGACGCAAGCTGCTCGGCATCTTTCCCGCCGCGGCCAGCGCGAAGCGGGCGCTCGATCGGTATCGGACAGCGAATGAACCGGTGAACGCGCTGGTCCGCGAGTTGCGCATGCGACAGGACGTGCTGCGGCGCGACAACGCGGCGATCAAGGGCGAACGCGAGCGGCTCTGGGCGACGCTCGGCAAACTGGCCGAAGCCGCCGCGTTCGCCGAAGCGGTCGACGGGGCGATCGACCGGCAGGCAGGCGTCTTCGATCTCACGGATCCCGCGCACGCCAACGCTCTGCGTGCCGATCTGCTGTATCCGATTCGTCAGCGGCACCAGGATGTGCTGACGCAGCTGGCGGTGAGCGCGCAGGGATATCTCGCGCTCGATTTGGTGCGGCGCACTAACGATGAGCTGATCCGCGGTGTCGAGCGCGCGGCGACCACGACGGTTTCCGCGCTGCGCGTCGCGATGTTGGTGAGCGCGGCGCTGGCGAACCAGCGAGACGTCCTTGACGAGGTCAACGCGTTGCAGGCGACCACAAACGGTCTGCTGCGGGCGAATGCGGAGCTGTTGCAGTCGCAGAGCGAGGAAATCCGCAAGGCTTCGAGCGACCCGGCAGTCGCGGTCGACACCCTGCGCGAGTCGTTCGACCGGATCTACTCGGCGTTTGACGCGATCGACGGGTTCAAGGCCGAAGCTGTGTCGCGCATGGCGTCCACTGTGGAATCTCTGTCCGGGGAGTTGCGTCGCGCGGAGGATCGGCTGCGCCGGTCGCACGAGGGGGAGCTGTGAGAAAACTCGGCGTACTGGCGCTGGCCGCCGCGCTGCTGGCGACCGGTTGTTCGTCGGCTCAGCCGACCGATCCGGCACAGCCTGAGCCAGGCACGTTGCGAGTGTTCGCGGGCAGCGAGCTGGCCGACCTGCAACCGGTGCTGGACGAAGCCGCGAAGGCGACCGGGGTGCACGTCAAGTTCACCTTCACCGGCACGTTGGAGGGCGCGGAGGCGCTCGCGAAGGGCAGCGTCGACGGGAAGTACGACGCGGTGTGGTTCTCCTCGAACCGTTATCCGGCAGGCATTCCTGACGCGAACAAACGGCTCGGCAACCAAGCGAAGATCATGCGTTCGCCGGTGGTGCTGGGTCTCTCCGCACCGGTCGCGCAGCGGCTTGGCTGGGACAAGAAGGCCCCGACCTGGGGCGACATCGCGGTGGCGGCAGGGAAGAAGGAGTTCAGCTACGGGATGACCGACCCGTCGGCGTCGAACTCCGGGTTCTCCGCGCTCGTCGGGATTGCTTCGGCGCTCTCCGGTGCGGGAGCGGCGGTCGACGCGAAGCAGATCGAGGCCGTCACGCCGCAGCTCACGCAGTTCTTCAGCGCGCAACAGATGTCGGCGGGTTCGTCGGGCTGGCTGTCCGATGCTTTCCAAAAGCGTGCGACCGGGCAGGATCCGGGGCAGAAGGTCGACGGACTGGTCAACTACGAGTCCGTGCTGCTGTCGTTGAACGCCTCGGGCAAGCTGCCGCAGCCGCTGACCCTGATCTATCCCACGGACGGTGTCGTCACCGCGGACTATCCGCTCACCCTGCTCAACGGCGCGAGCGACGTCGCGCGCACGGCACACCAGAAGCTCTCGGATTACCTGCGCACGCCCGATGCGCAGCGCCGGATCATGACCACCACGCAGCGTCGTCCAGCCGTCCCCGGAGTGCAGCTCGGGCAGCAGTTCGCGTCGCACGACCTGGTCGAGTTGCCGTTCCCGGCGACGCAACAGGCCGTCGATGCGCTGCTTTCCGCGTATTTCAGCAAGATCCGCCGCCCATCGCGGACGTTGTACCTGCTCGACACGTCGGGGTCGATGCGAGACGGCCGGATCGAGGCGCTGCGTTCGGCGCTGTCCGGACTCACTGGCGCGGACAGTTCGCTGGTCGGCCGCTACCGGCAGTTCCGCAGCCGCGAGGAAGTCACCATGCTGCCGTTCAACACCCAGCCGGGGATGCCGACGACGTTCACCGTGCCCGAGCAATCGCCGCAACCGGAGCTGGCGAAAATCAAGGACTACGTCGGCGGCCTGACCGCGAACGGCGGCACGGCCATCTACGACACCCTGCAGCACGGTTATCAGGTGCTGGAGCCGCTGGTGGCGAAGGACCCGGACCGGTTCAACTCGATCGTGCTGATGACCGACGGCGAGAACGAGAACGGCTCCGACCTCGCCGCGTTCAAGGCGACGTTCGGCTCGCTGCCGCCCGCGATGCGGCAGATCCCGGTGTTCACGGTCCTGTTCGGCGAGGGCAGCGGCGACGAACTCGGCCAGGTCGCCGCGCTGACCGGCGGCAAGGTCTTCGACGCCAGGAACGTGCAGCTGGCCAGCGTGTTCCAGGAGATTCGCGGGTACCAATGAGGCGCTGGTTCGGCTCCACCAAGAACATCTTCGGCTGCGTTGGCGCGCTCGTCGGGCTGCTGCTGTACGTGGCCGGCGTGATCGGTCCGTTGTGGCTGATGTTCGTGGTCCTGGCCGTGCTCTACACGGCGGGTGCGCTGCTGGGCCCGCCGGAGAAGGTGCGGCTGGTGGTCGACCCGTCGGTGGAGGCTGCGGAGGTTCGTTCTTCGCTGGACACCCTGGTGCAGACGGCTTCGGGGCGGCTCCCTGAGTCCACTGTGGACGCGGTGCGGCGGGTGGCGGAGATGTTGTCGGATCTGCTTTCGGATCCTCGTCGGTTGGCGGCGAATCCGGAGTTGCAGCATCGGGTGTTGTTGTTGGCTCGGACGGATCTGCCGTTGTCGGTTCAGACGTACCTCAACCTGCCGCGGTGGTTCGCTGCACACCGGGCGGAGGCTGGGCAGGAGCTGGCGACGCAGTTGGGCTTGATTGAGCGGCGCACGCATCAGCTGGCGGAGGAGTATTACGCGGCGGAGGTCAACCGGCAGAAGGATCAGACGCGCTACCTCGGCGAGGAGCCGTAGCGAGATCCGCCGGGCTCTTCCAACGGGCCAGCCGGTCGTAGAGTCGCGACAGCCGGACGTGGAAGGTTTCCAGTGCCCACGCCAGCTGCCAGCCAGCCGGGTTCCGCTCGAGGGTCGTCGCGGTGTGTTGCGCGGCGATCAGGCACTCGTGCTCGGTGTGGTACCAGGCCAGCGCCGCCAGTGCGTCGGGGAGCGGGTGGGGG
>NZ_PQIA01000152.1 GCF_003385235.1 Amycolatopsis circi
GTGGGTGCCCCGCTGGGCTGCTGGGTGGGTGTGGTGGCTGGGTGGGGTGCTGAAAGTCCGTGAGGGGAACCCTGAGGGACTCAGAGTCCCTCAGGGTTCCCCTCACGGACGGTGGCCAGCGGACGTGCGTCAGCGGACGGTGGTCAGCGGCCTTGGAAGTTGGGCTTTCGTTTTTCGGTGAAGGCTTTGGGGCCTTCTTTTGCATCCGTGGAGGCGAAGACTTCGATGCCGTACTTGGCGTCCAGTTTGAAGGCTTCTTCCTCGTGCATGGCCTCGGTGTCGCGGATGGTCTTGAGGATCGCGCGTATCGCCAGGGGGCCGTTGTCGTTGATCAGGTTAGCGAGTTCTAGCGCGCGAGCCAGCGCTTGACCGTCGGGGACGACGTGGCCTACCAGGCCGATGTCGCGCGCCTCCTTGGCGGTGATGTGCCGGCCGGTGAGGAGGAGGTCGGCGGCGACGGTGTACGGGATTTGCCTGGGCAGCCGCACGGCCGAACCGCCCATCGGGAACAGGCCCCAGCGGGGTTCGGAGACGCCGAACTTCGCGCTTTCCGCGGCCACTCGGATGTCGGTGCCCTGCAGGATTTCCGTGCCGCCCGCGATGGCTGGGCCTTCGACGGCGGCGATGAGCGGTTTCGTCAGGCGGCGGCCCTTCAGCAGGCCTTCGATGCGGCTCGGGTCGAAGGAGCCGTTCGAGAACGACTTGTCGGGGGCGTTGCGGGACATGGACTTCAGGTCCGCGCCCGCGCAGAACGCGTCGCCGGCGCCGGTCAGGACGCAGCTGCGCACCTGGTCGTCCGAATCTACTCGATCCCAGGCCTCGACCATGATCGAAAGCATCTCGCCGGTGAGGGCGTTGCGGGCTTCCGGGCGGTTCATCGTCACCACGAGCGTGTGGCCTTCGAGGCTGACGAGTGCGTGGGGTTCGGCCACCGGGGCCTCCTTAATAACGGGCCGGGGTCATTGCCCAGAACGATAACATGTTCTACTTTGGGTGCGTGGCACTCAACATCGCGGATCTACTCGAGCACGCCGTCGACGCCGTGCCGGAACGCGTCGCGGTCGTGTGCGGCGGACGCCAGGTCACCTTCGCGCAACTGGAGAAGCGCGCGAACCGGCTGGCGCACCATCTGGCCGCGCACGGCGTGGGACCCGGCTCCCACATCGGTGTCTATTCCCGGAACTCCATCGAGGCACTGGAAGTCATGTTCGCCGCGTACAAGCTGCGCGCGATCGCGGTGAACGTGAACTACCGCTACGTCCACGGAGAACTCCGCTATCTGTTCACCAACGCCGACCTGGTGGCGCTGGTGCACGAGCGGCGTTACTCCGACCGGGTGGCTGCGGTGCTTCCGGAAACGCCAAAACTGAAACACGTTGTAGTCGTCGAGGACGGTTCGGACACCCCGTACGAGACGGGCGTCGAGTACGAGGCGGCGCTCGAGGGCGAGTCGGACGAACGCGACTTCGGCGAGCGCAGCGCCGACGACCTGTACATCCTCTACACCGGCGGCACCACCGGTTATCCCAAGGGCGTGCTGTGGCGGCACGAGGACATCTGGCGCGCGCTGGGCGGCGGAATCAACTTCGTCACCGGCGAGTACGTGCCCGACGAGTGGACGCTCAGCGAACAAGGCAAATCCGGTTCGCTCGTGCGCCTGCCCGCCGCGCCGCTGATCCACGGAGCAGCGCAATGGGCCGCGTTCGGCGCGTTGTTCACCGGCAGCCCGGTGGTGTTCGTCCCGCAGTTCGACGCGCACGACGTGTGGCGTGCGGTGCAGGAACACAAGGTGCAGGTGCTGACGATCGTCGGCGACGCGATGGCTCGGCCGCTCGTGGATGCGTACCGCGCCGGCGATTACGACGCGTCGTCGCTGGTCGCGGTGTCGAGCCACGCGGCGTTGTTCTCGCATTCGGTGAAGCAGGAAGTGCTGGAGCTGCTGCCGAACGTCGTGATCACCGACGCGATCGGTTCGTCGGAGAGCGGGTTCACCGGAATCGGCATGGTAGGCAAGGATTCCGATCACACCGCGGGCCCTCGGGTGAACTTCGGCAAGGACGCCATCCTGCTGGACGACGACGGGAAGCTGGTCGAACCGAAGCCCGGCGCGATCGGGCTGATCGGCCGCCGCGGCCACGTCCCGATCGGCTATTACGGCGATCCGGAGAAAACCCGCACTATTTTCACCGAAGTGGACGGCGTCCGTTACGTCGTGCCCGGCGATTACGCGCGCTACGAGGAAGACGGCACGGTTACGTTGCTGGGCCGAGGATCGCAGTGTGTGAACACCGGCGGTGAAAAGGTGTATCCGGAAGAAGTCGAGGGCGCGCTGAAATCGCACCCGGACGTTTTCGACGCACTGGTCATCGGCATCCCGGACGACCGGCTCGGCCAGCGCGTCGCCGCCGTCGTCCAGCCTCGACCCGGCGTACAGCCGGATCTGGCCGCGCTGGAAGCGCACGTGCGGACCGAGGTCGCCGGATACAAGGTGCCGCGAACGGTGTGGCTGGCCGAGGAAATCGGCCGCTCGCCGAGCGGCAAGCCGGATTATCCGTGGGCCCAGCGGTACGCCGCCGAACACGAACCCGCCTAGGAGGGCGCATGCGCACATCGTTGTGCGACCGGTTCGGCATCGAGGTGCCGATCTTCGGATTCACCCCGTCGGAACACGTCGCGGCCGCGATCAGCCGCGCGGGCGGCATGGGCGTGCTGGGCTGCGTCCGGTTCAACGACGCCGCCGAACTCGACGCGGTGCTGTCCTGGATGGACGACAACACCGACGGAAAGCCTTACGGCGTCGACATCGTGATGCCGGCGAAGATCCCTTCCGAAGGCACTCAGACGGACCTGAACGAGCTGATCCCGCCGGGCCACCGGGCGTTTGTCGATAAAGTGCTGAAGGACCTCGCGGTCCCGCCCCTGCCCGACGACACCGACGAACGCGCCGGTGTCCTCGGCTGGCTGCATTCGGTCGCCCGGTCCCATGTGGACGTCGCGCTGAACCACCGGATCAGCCTGATCGCCAACGCACTGGGCTCGCCTCCGACCGACGTCATCACCCGCGCCCACGACGCGGGCGTCCCGGTCGCGGCCCTCGCCGGAAAGGGCTCACACGCGGCTCGCCATGTCGACAACGGCGTGGATCTCGTTGTCGCGCAAGGACACGAGGCAGGCGGCCACACCGGCGAAATCGCGACCATGGTGCTGGTCCCGGAAATCGTGGACGCAGTCGGCGACCGCGCCCCGGTGCTGGCAGCCGGAGGAATCGGCTCCGGCCGCCAGGTCGCCGCCGCGCTGGCCTTGGGCGCGTCGGGCGCGTGGATGGGCTCGTACTGGCTCGCGACGGAGGAATACCTCCAGACGATGCCGGAATCGGAGGCGATGCAGAACGCTTTGGTGGAGGCGACTTCCGCGGACACCGTCCGGACCCGGATCTACACGGGCAAGCCCGCACGCCTGCTGAAAACCCGCTGGACGGAGGCCTGGGCAGCGCCGGGCGCGCCGGAACCGCTGCCGATGCCGTTGCAGAACCTGCTGGTTTCCCACGCGCACAACCGAATCCACGCCGCCGCGGACCCTTCGGTGGTGTCGATGCCGGTGGGCCAGATCGTCGGCAGGATGAACCGGGTCCGCCCGGTGGCCGAGGTGATGGCGGATCTGGTGCAGGGGTTCGAGGAGACGGTTTCCCGGTTGGACAAGATCCGCTGAGATTCAGGCGAGGCGCTGCCTGATGAAGAGAGCGGCCCGGTCAAGGGCTTGCCCTGCTTCGTCGAGCGTGTCGGTGAAGGCTTGGAAGACGTGCGGGACGTCGGCGGTGATGTCGAGGATCACGTCGATGTCCGCGTCTCGCGCGCGTTCTGCCAGTCGGACCGAATCGTCCAGCAGGATTTCGTTCGTGCCGACCTGCAGCAGGATCGGCGGGAAGCCGGTCAGGTCTGCGTGGACTGCCGGGGCAAGGAGCGGCTGGGCCGGATCCGCGCCGCCCAGGTACAGCTCGCCGGTGTGGCCCATGCTTTCCCTGGTGAAGAAGGGATCGACGCCTTCCTTCGTCTCCATGGACGCTCCGGTGCGGGTGTGATCGAGCCCGGGCGAGAACGCGACGAGTCCGGCGGGCATCGGCAGCCCTGCGTCGCGGGCGGCCAGGGTCGTGGTCACGGTGAGGCCGCCGCCTGCGGAGTCGCCGGCGAAGACGATCGAGGACGGGTCGTTGTCGTCCAGGAGGCTTCGGTAGGCGGCGAGGCAGTCTTCGATCGCGGCTGGGAACGGGTGCTCGGGCGCGAGCCGGTAGTCCAGCGAGAGCGCGCGGATTCCGGTGCGCAGGACCAGGTTCGCGGTCAGCGCCATCGCGGTGTGCGGCGAGCCCAGCGAGAACGATCCGCCGTGGAAATACAGGATCGTGCCCGGTCGCGGGTCTCTTGGCGGTTCGACGAGGACAGCTGGTCGCCCGGCCAGCGTGGCCGGAGTTTCCCGATGCTCGGCGGGGACGGGGTACTTGCTCATCAACGCGGCGAACCCGGCCCGCATCTGGTCGATCGACGGCGCTTCGGGTCCCTCCGGCGCCTGCTGAAGCTTCTCGTCTAACGCGCGGCGTTGTTCCCTGCTCATCTGCTCTCCTGAAGATTCTGCGGAAGTATATTCCGAGGCATGTAATGTTAGACTATATGCCGTGGAAGGTACTTCGGCAAACGAGCAGCTCTTCGACCATCTGGTGCGCTGCGAGACCCGGATCTACAACGCGCTGGGGGAGCGGCTCAAGGCCGAGCACGGGATTGTCGCGTCGCAGTTCGAGTTCCTGCGGTATCTGGGGCGGCATCCGCAGTCGCGGGTCGCGGACATGGCGGTGAACTTCGCCATCGGGATCGGCGCGACCAGCAAGGGCATCGACCGGCTCGAGGCGCGCGGATGGGTGCGCCGGGTGCCGAATCCCGAGGACCGGCGGTCGTCGCTGGTCGAGTTGACGTCGAGCGGACGGGAGCTGGCGGGGGCGGCGGAGGAGACTTTCCGGGCGCAGCTCGAGGTGTTGATCGGCTCGGTGGTGGGCGAGGAGCAGGTCGAGACGGTGATTTCGGTGCTGGCCGTGCTGCGGGAGGCGTTGGAGGAGCGGAACGTCGGGCTTCCGGCGGGTTAGCCGGGCGATGGCTTGCGCGCCGTCGGGCTGTGGTCATGCTCGCGGGGGTGAGGTGCGGGCAGTCTTTCGAGCTGACTGTGTCACTGAGGTTGGCGGGCGAAGTCGCCGATCCGGGGAAACGCCGCACAAGCCGGGTGCGGAACCCCAGCGGAGTTCCGCACCCGGCTCGGCGAACGGGGGTCAGATCTTCCCGGCCGCCGCGGCGATGTCCGACGCGAACGAACTCACCTCGGTGTACACGCCGGGCGCGTGGGCCCGGGCGCAGCCGTCGCCCCAGCTGACGATGCCTACCTGGATCCATTCGCCTGCTCCGTCGCGGCGGAACATCGGGCCGCCGGAGTCGCCCTGGCAGGTGTCGACTCCGCCGGTGTCGAGCTTGCCCGCGCACAGTTCCGCGTCCGGCTTCAAGTCTGCGTAGTCGCCGCCCTGGGACTGGCACGTCGAGTCGTCCACGAACGGGACCTCGGCCTTCAGCAGGTAGCGCTGCTGAGCCCCGCCTTCCTTCGCCGCGCCCCAGCCGGCGATGGTGAACGTGCCGGAGTTGTTGTCGGCATTCTTCGCGATCGGCAGCGTCGGGACGCCGCTCACCGGGCTCGCCAGCTTGATCAACGCCCAGTCGCCGCCGGTGGAGTCGTACGTCGGGGAGCGGTAGACGTAGGTCGAGCGCACCTTTTTGGCGCTCGAGCTTTGCAGGTCGACCACGCCGAGCGTCGCGGTGATCGACGAGTCCGCGCCGGTGCGGTCAACACAGTGCGCGGCGGTCAGCACGATCTGGTTCGTGTACAGCGCGCCGCCGCAGCCCATCGAAAGCCGGACCATCCACGGGAATTCCCCCTGACTGGCGCGAGTTCCTCCGACGACCTGAGGCTCCGCGCCCGGCGACGGCGTCGACGCCACGGCGGGCGTCGCGAACCCGGCCGCGGCGGCGAGTGCTGCCGCGCCTGCCAGAATTCGGGTGAGCATGCTGAAGTTTCTCTTGTCGGCCAAGGGGATTGTCCTTCCGGTGTCCACTGTGGAGCTTCCGCTCCCGGGGCGGGGAGGTGTCGTGCGGTGACGAACCGACTACACCAGAGCAGCGGTAAGCGGACAACCAACTTTCTTCGGATCTTTGGGATTCTTCACCGGATCCGGAAGATTTCACCCTGTTGCGCAGTAGTTAAAAGCGCCCTTGACCTGGGGATGTGCCGTTATCGGAGCAATCGCGCCGAAGCGGAGCGAGGGGGACTTTCGCGCACCGGATGCGGCACCGCGGGCCGGAACCCTTGCCGGAAAACAAAAACTCAGCGCGCGACCGCTCGGCGACGCACGAAATACGCCACCACGCCCAGCCCCAGCACCAAACACCCGCTGAGCACCGAAGCGATCGGCAAGCTGAACGCCAGCACCGCACACCCCGCCAACCCGCCAGCCGCGACCACCTTCGGCGCGGCCCCTTCGTCTCGGCGAAGCGTCAACGCGGAAGCGTTCGCCACCGCGTAATAAGCGAGCACCGCGAAGGACGAAAACCCGATCGCACCACGCAAATCCGTCGTCGTGGCCAACACTGCGACCACCGCGCCAACCGTCAGCTCGGCCCGGTGCGGCACCGAAAACCGAGGATGCACCGCAGCCAAGAACCGCGGCAGATGCCCGTCCCGCGCCATCGCAAGCGTCGTCCGCGAAACGCCCAACACGAGCGCCAGCAAAGATCCCAACGCGGCCACCACGGCACCGGCCCGAACAACTGGCGACAGCCACGGCACGACGGAAGCGAGCGGATCGGGACTCGCGCCGATCCCGTCTGGCCCCAACGTCACCAGCAGCACCACCGCCACCACGGCGTACACGACGAGAGTCAGTCCTAAAGCGAGCGGAATCGCCCGCGGAATCGTGCGAGCCGGATCCCGGACTTCCTCGCCGAGAGTGGCCAGCCGGGCGTAACCGGCGAACGCGAAGAACAGCAATCCGGCCGCTTCGAGCACTCCACCGCCGTGAAAAGGAGCCCAGGGGGAAACGTGCGTTCCGGAAAAACCAAAAACCGCGACCAGAGTGAGCACCACGAGGGTGAGGCAAACGATCACCCGAGTCGCCAACGCAGATCGGTGCACGCCGAGGTAATTCACGCCGGTGACCAAGCCGATCACGCCCACCGCGAGCAAGCTCCGCCAAGGCTGGCCCAGACCAGGGGCGGCATAAGCGACAACGGTCAACGTCATCGCCGCGCAACTCGCCGTTTTCCCGGCGACGAAACCCCAACCCGCGATGTATCCCCAAAATTCACCTAGCCGAGCGCGCCCGTACACGTACGTGCCACCGGATTCCGGATACAGCGCGGCAAGCCGGGCGGAAGAAGTCGCGTTGCAGTAGGCGACTAAGGCAGCGACGGCAAGAGCGGGCAGCAATCCCGAACCCGCGGCACGCGCAGCGGGAGCGAACGCGGCGAAAACACCGGCGCCGATCATCGAACCAAGTCCGATGAATACGGCGTCGGCGAGGCCTAACCGGCGGGCCAAAGGCATTGCGGGGGTCCTCCCGTGGGGTCAGTTCGCGAGACAGCGAACCACGCGCCCCGCGTCTGGCATAGGCTCGGGTCTCGTGCCCACGTCTTCGCCGCTGTCCCGCCTGTCCGCCGACGGACCGGTCCGCGACGGCATCCCGGATCACGGCCGAGTGCCGCGCTACTACGCCGTGAAGGTCGAACTGCTGGCCGTCATCGCCGAATTGGGCGAAGGCAGTGCGCTCCCCACGGAACGCGAACTGTGCGAGCGGTTCGAGGTATCCCGCGCGACGGTCCGGCAGGCGGTGGGCGAACTGGTCCTCGAAGGCAGGCTGTCGCGGCGGCAGGGGAGCGGCACGTACGTCGCCGCGCCGAAGCTCGTCCAGCCGCTCGCGCTCGTCAGCTACACCGAAGGCCTGCGCCGCCAAGGCATCCGGCCCGGCCGCACGCTGATCACGCTCGAACGCCGTGCGGCAGGCACCGGATTGGCCGCCGACCTGCAGATCGAACCGGCCGCCGAGGTGATCCACCTGGAACGCGTCCTGCTCGCCGACGACGAGCGCGTCGGCCTGGAATCGACCTTCCTCCGCGCCGACAAGTTCCCCACGCTGCCCGAGGACTTCGACCCGGAGCAGTCGCTGTACGCATTCCTGCGCGACGAACTGGGCGTGGTCTTCGAAGGGGCCGAGGAACGCGTCGAGACCGTGCTCGCGACACCTCGCGAAGCACTG
The DNA here is from genome assembly GCF_003385235.1 of Amycolatopsis circi. Taxonomy (GTDB): domain Bacteria; phylum Actinomycetota; class Actinomycetes; order Mycobacteriales; family Pseudonocardiaceae; genus Amycolatopsis; species Amycolatopsis circi. Next base: position 8,336 of record NZ_PQIA01000152.1, read on the forward strand.
CTCATCGGCACGAATCCGGCGCTGCCGATGCTGCTGATGCACCGCGTGTCGTGGGGTCCGGACGACGAGCCGTTCGAGCGGGTCCGGTCGCTCTACCGCGGCGACCGGCTGAGTTTCGTCACGCGACTGAACCGCGTCGAGTAGCTGTCACATCCGGTCCCGCCGGTTCGTTCCCTCCGCATCGAACGGAGGGACAACCATGGAAATCGCACTGTGGACCGCCCAGGCGGCGCTGGCCCTGCTCTTCGCCCTGTCCGGCGTGCTGAAGTCGACGATGTCGCGGGAGCGGCTGCTCGAGACCGGGCAAAGCGGGGTGGCCGCGTATCCGATGCCGGTCGTGCGCTTCGCCGCGATCTGCGAACTCGCCGCGGTGCTCGGCCTGATCCTGCCGAGGCTGACCGGGATCGCCCCGGCGCTCACCGGGTGGGCGGCGGTCGGCCTGGCGGTGGTGATGGCCGGCGCGATGGCGGGGCACTTCCGGCTGGCCGTCACCGAGCATCGGCCGTCGGAGTACCGCAACGTCGCGGCCAATGTCGTGATCCTGGCGGTTTGCGTGTTCGTCGCCGCGGGCCGCCTGTGAAGATAACAGAACGGTAACTCATCCGGTCCAATATTCGAAGCTGCTTCACCTGGCGTTCCCCGTGCCGACAGGCTCCGTTGAGCGCGAGCGGCGACTGTTGCGGCCGTGCGAATCATCATCGTTGGCGGCGGCGTGCTCGGCACCCAGCACGCCTGGCAGGCCGTGGAACGCGGCCATGAAGTCCTCCAGCTCGAACGCGAGCCCGAGGCGCGCGGAGCGTCCGTCCGGAACTTCGGGCTGGTGTGGGTCGGCGGCCGCGCTGCCGGTCCGGAGCTGGAGACGGCGGTGCGCGCCCGGGAACTGTGGGAACGGATCGGCGAACGCGTCCCCGCGCTGGGTTTCCGGCCGAACGGCTCGCTGACAGTCGTCCGGACCGACGCCGAGTTGGCCGTCGCGCAGGAGGTCGTCGCTGGTCCGGAGGCGGCTGAGCGCGGCTTCAAACTCCTCGACCCGAAGGAGACCCGGGCGCTGAACCCGGCTCTGCGCGGCAACTTCGCCGGCGCGTTGTGGTGCGAGCGCGACGCGGCGGTCGAACCGCGGACCGCGCAGCCTGCGCTCCGCGAAGCACTCAAAGCGAGCGGCCGTTACCAGTGGCTGCCGGGCCGCGAGGCGCGGAACCTGACCGAAAACGGCGTCGTCGACGACCACGGCGAGCGCCACGAAGGCGACGTCGTGGTGTTCTGCACCGGCGCGTGGCTCGGCGGGCTGGTCCGCGAGATCGCGGGCGAGATCCCGGTGCGGCGGGTCCGGCTGCAGATGGCGCAGACCGAACCGCTGGACGAGCCGTTGCCCACGAGCGTCGCGGACGGCGACAGCTTCCGGTACTACCCGGCCTACCGAGGCACCGCGCTCGACGCGATGAACGAAGGCCAGCCGCAGGGCGAAATCGCCGCGCAGAACGCGATGCAGTTGCTGATGGTGCAGCGTCGCGACGGCTCGCTCACGATCGGTGACACGCACGAGTACGCGCAGCCGTTCTCCTTCGACGTCACCGAAGACCCGTACGAACACCTCGCCGAAGTGGCGAGCGCGTTGCTCGGCCGTCCGCTGCCGCGCATCCAACGTCGCTGGGCTGGCGTCTACGCGCAGGCCACCGACCAGGCTGCGGTCGTGCACCGGGAACGGTTGGCCGACAACGCTTTCCTCGTCACCGGACCCGGTGGCCGGGGGATGACCTGCTCGCCCGCAATCGCCGAAGACACCGCAAAGGAGCTGGGCTGGTGACCACCGAACTCGTCGTGCTCGACATGGCCGGAACCACCGTCGCGGACGACGGACTGGTCGAACGTGCTTTCACCGCGGCGATCGCGGCTGCCGGAGTGTCCGAAGAGGACGAACGGTACGCCGGAATGCTGGACTACGTCCGGGAAACCATGGGCCAGTCGAAGATCACCGTGTTCCGCGCACTGCTCGGCGACGAAGACCTCGCCCAGCGCGCGAACGCCGAATTCGAAGGCTCGTACGGACGTCTGGTCGCGGCCGGGGAGTGCAAGCCGATCCCCGGTGCCGAAGAAACCATCCGCGGCCTGCGCGAGAAGGGCGTCCGGGTCGCGTTCACCACCGGCTTCGCGCCCACGACTCAGCGCGCGCTGCTCGACGCGCTCGGCTGGAACGACCTCGCCGATCTGGCGCTCGCTCCTGGTGACGGCGTGCGCGGCCGTCCGTATCCCGACCTTGTCCTCGCTGTCGCACTGAAACTGCAGGTCGCCGACGTCCGCAATATCGCGGTCGTCGGCGACACTCCCGCTGATGTCCGCACCGGCCTTGCTGCCGGCGCCGGAATCGTCGCCGGAGTGCTCACCGGCGCCAGCAACCGCGGCGAGTTGGAAGCCGCGCGCGCCACGCATGTTCTCGACTCCGTCTCCGCCCTCCCCGCCGTGCTAGATCTTGAAGGAGCCACCCAGTCATGAGAATCCGGAAAGCGACCGTCGTCGCTCTCGTCGCGACCCTCGCCGGCCTGCTGTCCGCGTGCGGCGGCACGGCGGGCGGCGCGTCCGGCGACCAGACCGTCACCGTGTACACCGCGGACGGGCTCGAGGACTGGTACAACGCCCGGTTCGCCGAGTTCAAGCAGCAGACCGGGATCACCGTTCAGGCGGTCACCGCCGGTTCGGCCGAGGTCGTTTCGCGCGTGGGCAAGGAAAAGGCCAACACCCAGGCCGACGTCCTCGTGACGCTCCCGCCGTTCGTGCAGCAGGCGGCGAAAGAAGGCCTGCTCGCGACGTCCGCGCCGAAGGGCGTCGACCAGGTCCCGGCCGCGCAGAAGGACCCGCAGGGCCGCTACTACGCACTGATGAACAACTACCTCAGCTTCATCTACAACCCGAAGCAGGCGAACCCGGCTCCGAAGAGCTGGAACGACCTGCTCGACGCGAAGTACAAGGGCAAGCTCCAGTACTCCACGCCCGGCGAGGCGGGCGACGGCACCGCGGTGCTGCTGCAGGCCCAGCACGTCTTCGGCGACCAGGGCGCGCTCGAATACCTCGGCAAGCTGCAGGCGAACAACGTCGGGCCGTCGTCGTCCACCGGCAAGCTGCAGCCGAAGGTCGCGAAGGGCGAGGTGCTCGTCGCCAACGGGGACCTGCAGATGAACCTCGCCGAGATCGACAAGAGCGGCGGGTTCTCGGTGTTCTTCCCAGCCGATGCGCAGGGAAAGCGTTCCACCTTCGCGCTGCCGTACTTCGCCGGCCTGGTCAACAACGCGCCGCACGCGGACAACGCCCGCAAGCTGCTCGACTTCCTGTTCTCGCCGGAAATCCAGGCGAAAGCCAGCGACGCGTACGGCATCCCGGCCCGCTCCGACGTCAAGCCGCAGGGCCCGAAGGCGGAGAAGATCACCGCCGCGATGTCCGGAGTGGACATTTGGACCCCGGACTGGAACTCCGTCTTGGGCCGTCTCGACGCCGACCTCGCCGCGTACCGGAAGGCCACCGGACAGTGACTCCGGCAGTAGAGTTCCGCGGCGTATCCGTCCACTTCGGAGCGACGCAAGCGCTTGCCCCGCTGGACCTCTCGGTAGCGCGCGGCGAAACGCTGGCGTTGCTGGGACCGTCCGGCTCCGGCAAGTCGACCGCGCTCAAGGCGCTCGCCGGGTTCCTCCGGCCGAGCGCCGGACGAGTGCTGCTCGACGGCCAGGACGTCACCGACCTGCCGCCGCATCGGCGTGGTCTCGGCGTAGTGGTGCAGAGCTACGCGCTCTTCCCGCACCAGCGCGTCGCCGACAATGTCGCGTTTGGACTGAAGGCGCGGAAGATGCGCCGTGCGGACGTGACGCAGCGGGTCGGCGAAGTGCTGGAACTGGTCGGGATGAGCGAGTACGCGCGCCGTTATCCCCGTGAACTGTCCGGCGGGCAGCAGCAGCGGGTCGCATTGGCGCGTGCGCTGGCGATTCGGCCGAACGTGCTGCTGCTCGACGAGCCACTGTCCGCATTGGACGCTGCGTTGCGCGAGGACATGGTCGCGGAGCTGCTGCGGCTGCGCGCCGAATTGCCGGACACCACGCTGATCTACGTCACGCACGACCAGAGCGAAGCCCTCGCGCTCGCCGACCGGATCGCCGTGCTGCGCGATTCTCGGCTGGTCGAACTCGGTCCGTGCGAACAGCTCTACCGCCGCCCGGCCACCGAGTTCACCGCGAGCTTCCTCGGTGCGGCGAACCTGATCCCGGTCGAACTGGTGCGCGCGGACGGCTCGGTCGCCACAGTCCGGCTGGCTGGCCGTGAGCTGTCCGCCGAACCGTCCGGCACGCTCCAGCCGGAACGGCCGGTGGCGCTCGGCGTGCGGCCGCACCGGATTTCGGTCGGCGAACCCGGGCCGGACACCTTTCCGGCGCTCGTGCGCGGCGTGCAGTGGCGCGGCTCCGGGTACCGGCTCGACCTGCGGCTCACCGACGAGGTCTGCGACATCCGCGCCGAGGTCCCGGACAGCCCGGTGCTGCCCGCGGTCGGCGATCGCGTCGGAGTGTCCATTCCGGACGGTTGCCCGCTGGTGGGGGTGGGCGGATGACCGGCCTCGCACTCGGCACCGCCGCGCTCGCTCCGTCCCGTCGCGGCACGCGGCCCCGCCGGTACCGGATCGGCTGGCTGCTTCCGCCCGCGATCGTGGTCGCCGGATTCTTCGGCTACCCGCTCGTGCTGGTGATCCTGCAGTCGTTCACCGCGCAGGACGGCAGTTTCGGGCTTTCGGTGTGGACGCAAGTGCTGTCGTCGCCGGAATTCGGCCGCGCGGTGTGGCAGACGGTCTTGCTGGCCTTGGGTTCCACGGTCGGCTGCGTGCTGCTCGGCGGGTTTCTCGCGCTGGTTGTCGCGTTCGTCCCGTTTCCTGGCGCGACGCTGTTGGCCCGGCTGGTCGATACAGTGCTGGCGTTCCCGTCGTTCCTGATCGCACTGGCCTTCACCTTCCTTTACGGTGGTGCGGGAGTCTTTGGCACCGCTGGGTTTCTGTACTCGCCGTGGGGCGTACTGCTCGCCGAGATCACCTTCTACACGCCGTTCGTGATGCGGCCTGCGCTCGCCGCGTTCAGCCAAGTTCCTTCGGCACAGCTGGATGTGGCGGCGAGTCTCGGGGCGCGGCCCGGCCGGGTGCTGTGGCGGGTCGTGCTGCCGGAAGCGTTGCCGTCGCTCGCGTCCGGTGCCTGTCTGGTGCTGCTGTTGACGATGAACGAGTTCGGCATCGTGCTGTTCCTCGGTGCCAAGGGCGTCTCGACGTTGCCGATGCTGGTGTACGGCAAGGGAATCGTCACGTTCGACTTCCCCACCGCGTCCGTGGTCGCGGTGGTGAACGTGGTGCTGTCGCTGGTGCTCTACACGGTTTACCGGCGAGTGGTCGGGAGAGGAGGAGGTCGTGCTGCTGTGGACGCGGCGTAGCCGGTTGCTGGTGTGGCTGGTGTTCGGAGTGGTTTTCCTCGGCGTGGTGGCTGCGCCGCTGGTGATGATCGTGCTGGCGTCGTTCGCCGGGAGCTGGACGGGCGTGCTGCCCAGCGGGCTCACCGGCGCGCATTACGCCGACGCGCTGTCCGGCGAGACGTTCGCGAGCCTGTCGGTGAGCATCCAGACCGGGGTGATCACGTCGCTGGTCTCGGTGGTGATCGGGACCTGGGCGGCACTGGCCGTCGACCACGCGCCGCCGCGGCTGCGCCGGATCGCGGATTCGCTGTTCCACCTGCCGATCGCGGTGCCGTCGGTGGTGCTGGGGCTGGCGTTGCTGGTGGCGTTCAGCCGTCCGCCGGTGGCGTTCAACGGCACGCGCTGGATCGTCCTCGCCGGACACCTGATGATCCTCCTGCCGTTCGCCTACAGCACGGTTTCCGCCGCGCTGCAACGTGTTGATCCGCTGCTCGCGCAGGCCGCGGCGAGTCTCGGGGCGCGACCGTCGCGGGTGCTGCTGCGAGTCCGGTTGCCGGTGCTGCTGCCCGCGATGTCGGCTTCGGCCGGTTTGGCGCTGGCGATGTCGATGGGCGAATTGGGCGCGACGATGATGTTGTACCCGCCGGACTGGCGGACGCTCCCGGCGACCATTTTCACCCTGACTGACCGGGGACAGGTGTTTCTCGCGTCGGCGAGCACGGTGCTGTTGCTGGTGGTGACGCTGGCCGGGGTGGTGCTGCTGGGGCTGGTGCGGGGGAAGGCTTCGGCTCGGTGAAATAGTTTTCGCGCGGGGATGCAACCTCCCGGCCCGCGATTCCGTCCGCGGTGCATGCGGACAACAGGGAAAATCGTGGGAGCGAGCGCGCTGCTGCTGACGGTCGCGGCGTGCGGGAGCAACGGGACTACCGCCGCGCCGGTTTCCTCCGGCCCGGCGTCTAGTTCGGTGTCGGTTTCCTCGCCGCCACCGACCTCTTCTTCTTCGCCGTCGGTTGCGCCGCCTCCGGCGTCGGGGCCGCCGAAGAGCCGTCCGACGCAAGGCGTGCCGCCTGGGGATACTGCGCCTGCTGCTGGGCAGATCAACGCTTCGGCGCTTCCGGCCGGGTATCCGCACGACGTCACGCTCGCTGAGGGCGGCTCGGTTGTGGTGATCCAGGCGGAAGAGGGCGGGTGCGACAAGCTCAGTGCGAAGGCGGGGGAGCAGACGGCTACGCAGGTCGTTGTGCTGGTGACGATTACCAAGGCGCCGCACGGGCAGATGTGCCCGATGCATGTGCGGGAGATTTCGTTGCCGGTTCGGCTTGCCGCGCCGCTGGGCGGCCGTGAATTGGTGTTGCGGCCCGGTCCGTGAAGATCGGGTGCAACCCGCCGCGGCGGTCGGTCCGTCCAGGGAGCATGAGGTACTCGACGAAGCTGATCGGAACGACACGACTGGCAGGCGCGGCACTGGTGCTCACTATGGCGGCCGCGTGCGGCAGCCCGGCGGGCATGGCGAACGCACCAGCGTCCGGGACCGAGACCGCGCCGCCGAGCGGCAGCACCTCGGCGCCGCCGCAGGGCAAACCGCAGTTCAACCCTCCGCAGGGGGCGGTGCGGGTGCCGGACGGCCGAGTGGATGGGGCTGCGTTGCCTAAGACGTTTCCCAAGGAGGTTTATTCGGACAACGGGGGGACTGTGCTCGTGGTGCGGGCTGAGGAAGGGGGGTGTGGGCATGCTCTTGGGGAGGCTGTCGAGCAGACTCCGCAGAAGGTGGTGGTGGATTTGAGCGAGACCAAGGCGCAGACCGGGCAGATGTGCACGATGGATTTGCGGCATCCGGTGATTTCTGTGCCTTTGGGGGCTCCGTTGGGGGAGAGGACTGTGGTTTTGAAGCAGTCTGCTCCTCGGTAACCGTGCTGCCGGATGACTTCGTCGGGGGGTTATTCGGCTCGTCGCCTGGCGGCGACATTGCGCACGGGGGTTGCGGCGGGGCACCCCGAAGCTGATTGTGCTGACGGTCTGGGGGTGCTTGTCAAGGCGGGAAAGATGCCTTGACAAGCACCCCCAGACCGCAGGGAAGGCTTCGTATCGGGGTGCGGGGGTGGTGTGGGTGCCTCGTACGTTGGGTGCATTGGTGCGGTTGGCGGGTGGTCCGTGAAGGGCTCCTTGAGGGAATTAGATTCCCTCAAGGAGCCCTTCACGGACTGCTGCGGGTCGTGAGGGGAACCCTGAGGGACTCTGAGTCCTTGAAGGTGGCCCTCACGGACGGTCGCGGGTCGTGAGGGGAACCCTGAGGGACTCTGAGTCCTTGAAGGTGGCCCTCACGGACGGTCGCGGGTCGTGAGGGGAACCCTGGGGGACTCTGAGTCCTTGAAGGTGGCCCTCACGGACAACTGGCCCCGGGGGGCTAGTTCAGGTCTGCGGGTTTGGTGAAGGTCGCCAGTTCGGTGGGGGGCAGGGGGACCGCTCCTAGGGTTTCCAGGAAGCCTGCTTCTCTGGTCAGCAGGCGGCACACTATGCGCAGGCGGCGCAGCGGGTGCGTTTCCTCCAACAGCAGCTGGCGGTCTTCCAGCGGGAGCAGGCAGTCCGCAGCCAACTGGTAGGCGAGTTCGCCCAGGTCGGCGTCGTCGTGCGGTGGGTGCCAGTCGTCTGCGTGCCAGGCGGCTTCGCAGTATCGCTCGTGTGCGGCTCGGGCTACCTTGGCCAGTTGGCGGGCGGTTGGTTCCGCGGGGGTGGGGACTGGGTCGTCGGGGAGCCAATCCACCACTGCCATCAGGTACGGCGCGGAGGCTCGGTGCAGTTCGCGCAGGCGGAAGCGGCGGGCGGCTCGGGTGACTACGTCGTAGCGGCCGTCCGGGAGGCGTTTTGCTTCGCGCAGGATCGTGCTGCAGCCGACGGGGTACACGTGGTCCAAACCACTGACCTCGCGGACAAGCGGGGCGCGCAGGGCGACGACGCCGAACTCGTGTTCTGGGACATTGCCGGTGACGAGGTCCGCGGTGAGCTGCCGGTAGCGCGGTTCGAAGATGTGCAGCGGCAGGTGAGTACCGGGAAGCAGCACTGTCTGCAACGGGAACAACGGCAGGGTCGCCGTCCCGCTGGGGCACTGCTCTGGCTCGGTCACGCGCTCCACGGTACGGGCTGCGGAGCACTGCCGCAGTTCGTGTTTACCGCCGCGGAGGGGGCTTCAGGACCGCGAAAGGGTCGGTGATGTGCATGTCTTTCGCGGCAAAGGAGAACAGCGCCGCAGGTCGTCCGCCTGCGCGGCCGGGGGCTGCGGTGTGCCCGGTGGGGACCAGCAGGCCGCGCCGTTGGAGCACGCGTTGCAGGTTCGTCGCGGACACTTTGTAGCCGAGTGCGGCGGAGTACAAACCGCGCAGTGCGGAGATGGTGAATTCTTCTGGGGCCAGTGCGAAACCCAGGTTGGTGTAGCTCAGTTTCGACCGCAGGCGGTCGCGGGCGCGCAGGACGATCGCCTCGTGGTCGAACGCGGTGCGCGGCAGGGCGTTCACGTCGTGCCACTCGGTGTCTTCGGGGACTGCCGGGTCGACGTCGGAGGGGACCAGGCCCAGGAACGCGGTCGCTACGACGCGTGGGCCGGGGACGCGGTCCGGGGCGCTGAAGACGGCTAGCTGCTCCACGTGCTTCAGCTGACGGACGTCCACTTTCTCCGCGAGCTGGCGGCGGATGGAGGTTTCGACGTCTTCGTCGGGGCGAAGGCGACCCCCGGGGAGCGACCAGCGGCCCAGGTGCGGATCCAGTGCCCGGCGCCACAGCAGCACGCGCAGTGTGTCCGAGCGCACTTGAAGGACTGCCGCCAGAACCTCGTGGGCGAGGGGGGCTCGGGTGTTAAGATGACTTCGCACGGTTTTCGATTGTAAGGCGAAAACCTGGATGAGGCAGAACCGGGATCGAACCGGTTCGCCAGGCCGGCGAAAGTCGAGAGGGCCGAAGACATGACCACCACGCTTGACCAGGATCTGACCCCTTACGGCGGGGTCGAAGCGGACGCCGACTGGGCCGCCCGCGTGCGGGAGTTGGCCCGCAAGCGCGACGCGGTGCTGCTCGCGCACAACTACCAGGTCCCGGAGATCCAGGACATCGCGGACTTCACCGGCGACTCCCTGGCGCTCAGCCGCATCGCGGCCAGCAGCGACGCGTCCACGATCGTCTTCTGCGGCGTGCACTTCATGGCCGAGACGGCGAAGATCCTGGCTCCGGAGAAGACGGTGCTGATCCCGGACGCGCGGGCCGGCTGCTCGCTCGCCGACTCCATCACCGGCGCTCAGCTGCGCGAGTGGAAGGCCGAGCACCCGGGCGCGGTGGTCGTCTCGTATGTGAACACCACAGCCGAGGTCAAGGCCGAGACGGACATCTGCTGCACGTCGTCGAACGCGGTCGACGTCGTCGCTTCCATCCCCGCTGACCAGGAAGTTCTCTTCCTGCCGGACCAGTTCCTCGGTGCGCACGTGAAGCGCGTGACCGGGCGCGAGAACATGCACATCTGGGCCGGGGAATGCCATGTGCACGCCGGGATCAACGGTGCCGAGCTGGCCGCGCGGGCCGAGGAGAACCCGGACGCCGACCTGTTCATCCACCCCGAATGCGGCTGCGCGACCTCGGCGCTTTACCTGGCCGGCGAGGGCGCGGTGGCCCCGGAGCGGGTCAAGATCCTGTCCACCGGCGACATGGTGCACGCGGCGCGCGACACCAAGGCGACCTCGGTGCTCGTGGCGACCGAGATCGGCATGATCCACCAGTTGCGCAAGGCCGCGCCGGAGATCGACTTCCGCGCGGTGAACGACCGGGCCTCGTGCCGGTACATGAAGATGATCACCCCGGCCGCGCTGCTGCGGAGCCTCACCGAGGGCGCGGACGAGGTCCACGTCGACCCGGAGACGGCTTCGCGGGCCCGCGCCTCGGTGCAGCGGATGATCGAGATCGGGCAGCCTGGCGGTGGGGAATGAGCGGCCTAGTTAACGCCGATGAGGCGAAAACCGCACCGGAGCCGCGCTGGGAAGCCCGGGCCGATGTGGTGGTGATCGGCAGCGGCGTGGCGGGGCTGTCGGCGGCATTGCGGGCCCGCGAACTCGGGCTGCACGTGCTGGTCGTGACGAAGGCGGCGGTCGCCGACGGCAACACGCGGTGGGCGCAGGGCGGCGTGGCCGTGGTGCTCGACGGCGAGCGCGACGAGGGCGACACGGTCGAGCAGCACACGGCCGACACGCTCACCGCCGGAGCCGGGATCTGCGACGAGGCCGCGGTGCGGTCGATCGTCGGCGGCGGTCCGGCGGCCGTCACCGAGCTGCGGCACAACGGCGCGGTGTTCGACCACGGTTCGAGCGGGTTGTCGCGGGCTCGTGAAGGCGGGCACAGCGCGTTCCGGGTGATCCACGCGGGCGGCGACGCGACCGGTGCGGAGGTCGAGCGGGCTCTCGTCGCGCAGGCTGGCGAACGGCGGATTCCGGTGCTGGAGCACCACATCGCGGTCGACGCGTTGCGCACGCCGGCGGGCGAGGTGGCCGGGGTGACCGTGCTCGATCGCAACGGGGTGCCGGGTGTCGTGCGCGCGTCTGCGGTGGTGCTGGCGAGCGGCGGGTTCGGGCAGCTGTATCAGGCGACGTCCAATCCGGAGATCGCGACTGGTGACGGGCTGGCACTCGCGCTGCGGGCCGGGGCGACCGTGGCCGACCTCGAGTTCGTGCAGTTCCACCCAACGGTGCTGTACACGCCGGGTGCGCGCGGGCGGTGTCCGCTTGTCACCGAGGCTGTGCGCGGCGAAGGTGCGACGCTCGTGGATGGCGCGGGCGCGTCGGTGATGGCCGGGGTGCATCCGCTAGGTGATCTGGCTCCGCGCGACGTCGTGGCGGCGGCGATCACCCGGCGGCAGTTGCTGGCTCCCGGTGGCATCGACGATCACGTTTTTCTCGACGCCACTGGCATTTCCGGGTTCGCGAAGCGATTCCCGACGGTGCACGCGGCGTGCACAGTGCTCGGGATCGACCCGGCGGTGGACGCGATTCCGGTGACACCCGCGGCGCACTTCGCGTGCGGCGGCGTGGTGGCCACTGTGGACGGACGGTCGAGCGTGCGCGGGTTGTACGCGGCGGGCGAGGTGGCTCGGACCGGTCTGCACGGGGCGAATCGGCTAGCGTCCAACAGCCTTCTCGAAGGGCTCGTCGTGGGGCGGCGTACCGCGGAGGCGGTCGCTGCGGATCTGGCCGCTGGGTTGCTGCCGGATCCGTCGCGAGGCCGGATTCCGGAACGGACGGTCGCGCCGGCGGCGGAACGTGATGTGCTGCAACGGGTGATGAGCCGGTACGCGGCGATCGGCCGGGACGCGGACGGGCTCGCCGCGGCGGGATCGGCGCTCGACTTGTCGACAAAGGACAGTCCGTTGTGGACGCACAGCTCGGTTGAGGACGCGGCGCTCACCGTGGCGGCGCAGGCGTTGCTCGCGGCGGCGGAGCGGCGGACGGAATCGCGGGGATGTCACGTGCGGACGGACTTCCCGGAGCGGGACGAAGGGCTGCGGCGGAGCCAGCTGATCCGGCTGAGCCCGTCGGGACAGCCGGTGCTGGTCGAGGCTACGTCGTTGGAAGGGGTGGCATGAGCGGGGAATTCTCCGAAGCGGTCGTGCGGTCGCTGGTGGTGGACGGGCTGGACGTCGCGGACGTGCGGCGCGTCGTGACCACTGCGCTGGAAGAGGATTTGCGGTACGGGCCGGATGCCACGACGGCGGCCACGGTTCCGGCGGACGCTCGCGCGGTGGCTGAGCTGACGCCGCGCGTCTCCGGTGTCGTGGCCGGGATTCCGGTGGCACTGGCGGTTTTCGACGAGGTGCTCGGCGACGACTACGAGGTGGTCTCGATCCGCGAGGACGGTTCGCCTGCCGTCGCGGGAGAGCCGGTGCTCGTGCTGCGCGGTCCGGTGCGCGGGTTGCTGACCGCGGAGCGCACGGCGTTGAACCTGTTGTGCCTGCTGTCCGGAGTGGCGACGGCGACCGCGGCGTGGGTGTCCGCGATCGACGGAACCGGTGCGGCAGTAAGGGATTCGCGCAAGACGACGCCGGGGTTGCGGCTGCTGCAGAAGTACGCCGTGCGGTGCGGCGGCGGCGTGAACCACCGGATGGGCCTCGGCGACGCGGTGTTGATCAAGGACAACCACGTGGTCGCCGCCGGTTCGGTCGCCGCGGCGCTGGCTGCGGCGCGGGAGCACGCGCCGCAGCTGCCGTGTGAGGTCGAGGTCGACGATCTGGCCCAATTGGACGAGGCGCTGGCCGCCGAGGCGGACGAGGTGTTGCTGGACAACTTCACCCCGGAAGAGTGCGTGAAGGCGGTCGCGCGGCGCGATGAGGTGTCACCGAAAACGCGGCTGGAATCGTCCGGCGGGCTGACGCTCGACCGTGCGCGGCCGTACGCTGAGTCCGGAGTGGACTATCTCTCCGTCGGTGGGCTCACGCATTCCTCGCCCGCTCTCGACCTCGGGATGGACCTGCGATAACCCTGTCGCCGCGGCCCGCTCTCCACTAGAATCTCCTTGTCCGGCAAGGGGAGGGGGCCGCGGTGCGGGGAATTGCCGCCGGAGCGGTGGCTGCGCTCGTGGCGCTCGGCTTGCCCATTACGGCGACGTCGGCCGGGGCGGCCTCGTGCGCGAATCCGTCCGGCCCGTACACCGGGGCGGTGTCCTGGGGGCAGCGGCTGGTGAACCCGCCGCGGCTGTGGGCGCTGACCAGGGGCGAGGGCCAGACCGTCGCGGTGATCGGCACCGGCGTCGACAAGCAGAACGCGCAATTCGGGCCCGGACAGGTGCTCGGCGGCGCGGGCACCGCGGATTCCGACTGCGACGGCCGCGGCACGATCGCCGCGGGCATCGTCGGCGCGCAGCCGGCGAACGAGACCACGTTTACCGGCGTCGCACCCGGCGTGAAGCTGCTTCCCTTGCGCTACACCGAAAGCAACGGTTCGTCCTCGGACGGCGGCGGCGATCCGGGTGCGCTGGCCGGAGCGATCGACACGGCGGTCGACCGCGGCGCGGGAGTGATTCTCGTGGCGGTCCCGGCGGTTTCGGACAGTCCGGCGCTCGGCGCGGCGCTTGAGCACGCGACGTCGCGCGGGGCCGTGGTGATTTCGGCCGCGGCGGCCACTCAGCAAGGGGCGCACACGTATCCGACCGCTTCGAAGGGCGTCCTCGCGGTCGGCTCGACGGACGAGTCCGGCGCGCCGGTGCAGACCGAAGCCGGGGATTACCTCGGAATCGCCGCTCCTGGCGCGAATCTGGTGAGCACGTCGGCGGGCGGCGGGGGCGCGGTCGCGCATCGGTGGCCGATCACCGACCCGAGCCTGGCCGCGGCGTATGTCGCCGGGGTGGCGGCGCTGGTTCGTTCGGCGCATCCGGAGCTTAAGGGCGCGGAGGTGGTGAACCGGTTGATGCTGACCGCTTCCCGTCCGTGGTCCGGGGCGCACGATCCGCGCCGGGGCTGGGGAATGGTCGACGCTTACGCCGCGGTGTCGTCGACGTTGCCCGCTAACGCGCCCGGTCCGAGCGCGGCTGCGGTGCGGTCGGAGTTGCCCGCGGTGGTTCCGGCTGCGGCGGAGGTTCGGCCGCCGTCGGATGTGGCGGCTGGGGTTGTTGCGGTGGGCGGGGTTGCGGTGGCGGCTGCGGCTGGGATTGGGGTGGCGG